>JBDTMI010000026.1:0-48543 GCA_039934355.1 Gemmatimonadales bacterium | reverse complement strand
CGCTGGACCAGGCCAGCGCGGACCGGGCCGCTGCCGGCGATTCACAGGGCAAGCGGAATCAGGCGTTCGACAACTACCTGCTCGACCAGACCGCGATCACCGACACCCGCACCGGCGCGCAGGGCACGGTGAGCAACGCATACGCCAACTCCCTGATGCGGGCCGATCCCAATTTCCAGGAAGTGCCGACGGAGGATCTGCTGAAGGGAGTGACCTGGTAGCGGAAGACGGGAGGCGGAAAAGGCGAGAGGCGAGAGGCGAATCAAGCCACCCTTGCGACAATGTTTCACCGATGACGAACGACCACACAATGAGGCTTACCAGTGTCAGACGAAGCAATGAAGGCGGAACTGGATCAATTGCGGCTGGAGAACGCTTCTCTCAAGAAGGGCGCCGCGAAGGGCACCTCGCTCAAGGTGAGCGAGAAGGGCGGGCTGTCGGTCTACGGACTCGGCCGCTTCCCGGTGACCCTCTACAAAGAACAGTGGACCAAGCTGCTCGACATGGAAGACCAGATCCGGGCCTTCCTGGTCGAGAACGATGCCCAGTTGAAGAGCAAAGACCAGGGCTGAATCGGGCAACTCGGTGATCTGGTCCCGACTGGTGATCCGGATCTCCGGAGTTTCTTTATATCGTTTGATCAGGCCCCGGACGCAGATGCGCTTCCCAGACAGGCTGTGGAGGAGTGCGCTTTCCACTCACGAGGATGCCATGGTCCGTATCAGCCTTCTGATCAGCCTTGGTGCACTCGTTCTGGCCTGCCATCCTGCCTCGCCCCGTGCTCGTTCACCGGTGATCACCAACATCGTGGTGGGTGTCTCGGATTCCGGGATTACGGCGCCGGATACCATTGTCGCTGGCTGGACCCGAGTGCAACTCGTACCCCGGCGACCCCACAACCACAACGTGGTGGTCTTTCGGCTACCGCCGGAGATGACCGCTACGGCCTTTGCCCGTGCGATGGATACGGCTGCCGCGACCATCGCCGGCGCCGTGGCACTCGGAGGTCCCGAGATGCCGCCACCGGAGGCGGATACGTCGGCGATGCTGCTGCATCTGACCCCCGGCCGGTACCTCCTCGGCTGTGTGCTGACCCACGCCGATCACCACCGGCATTTGCTCACCGGCGAGATGCGTTGGCTGGAGGTCGTTGCCGGACCCGATGCTGTTCCGGATTCGTCCGTGACGCCCACCGATTCGGTCACGTTGGTCGACTTCGCCGTTGGAGTGGCGGAGACCTTGACGCCGGGTCCCCATCGCCTCGTCCTGGTCAATGCCGGAACCCAAGACCATCACCTGGTCGTCGAACGCCTTCGGCCAGGGAAGAGCCTTGCGGATTGGGTGGCCTCGACCGATACGGCGGGCGTGTCGCAGGGCCTCGGGGGCGCCACGCGGATCTCTCCGGGCCAGGCGGAGACGTGGGAGGTCTCCCTGACTCCAGGCATCTACGTCTTCTTTTGCCTGGTGCCGGAGCGGACCTCCCGCAAGCCGCACGCGGAGCTGGGAATGATTCGCCAGATCACCGTGGATTAGTGCTCGCTGACACCCACATGAAGGTGGCAGGCGCGGCCCGGCCGGTGGCGCTGCCGCCGGTCAACAACGTCTATTGTGTACTCTGCAACGGCGGGCATTCATGAGGACGCGCCTGCCAGCGGCGTTCGTCGCCATCTTCGCGCTCTCGGCCGCGCTGGCCCACGCACAGCACGCGTCCCGCGCTCACCCTGCGGCGTGGGGGCCGTTTCGCTGGCAAGGGGACACCCTTGGCGGACGATGGGAGCCGCACAGCGCGGTCTACGTCCCGATTGATCTCGAGAATGCCGACGGCACGTACAATCTCCAACTCGACACCGGCGCAGGATGGCCAAGATTGTACGAGGTCCCCCTTCGCCAAGTGTTGCCGCGGGTACTCGGTAACCGCGCCGGCGAGACGGCACCAGATGAAATGGTCGTCCGCGGTCGCGCGGGAAACGTGTCGATGGGGCTTCGGTTCTTCCGCAATCGCGTGCTCGTGCTCGACTTTCCCCATCAGCGGTTTGCGATCGTTGGGCCCAACGAAGCGATGCCGCCCGGGATGCCGAGCGGCATCACGTACGGCATCGCCCGATACGAGCGCGGCTATCTCTTCGTCCCATTCCGCGTTGCAGACCGAGCGGTCGCTGATTTCTCTTTCGACACCGGAGCGAGCCGTTTCGCACTGGTCACGACGGCTTCGACTTGGCGCGCGCTTACCGGCCGCACCGGGAACGAACCCGAGAACATCCGGATGTCCGTCTCGGCGTGGGGAAAGCAGGTAGAGGATATCGGGGCACCTGTCGCGGGCAGTGTGGAGGTGGGTTCGGTTCGCGTCGCGCGGACGCTCGTGTTTCATCAGCGCGAAGTGCCTGACGCACCCGACTGCTTTGCGCGACATCCCGAGGTGAGCAGAGGGCTGATCGGAAATGCGAAGTTCACAGACTCGAACGTCGTCGTGATCGACTTTGCGCGTCGTCGCTTCGGCATCGCCGTCACCACCGGTCAATTGGCGCGGTATTCGTCCGTGGCAGCCCTCCTAGCCTGACCCGAGGAGATGTCGCGACCAGCCGTCTACCCCGTGCCTGCTGCGGGCGGGGCCCACAGCCTCGGCGGTTCGGCCCAGCCTTGCCGAGCGCGCCGCGGCCCCGCAGCTTTTGCGGAGGCGTTGGACGGCCCAACGCCACCATCGCGTACCCCTCAGTTCTCTACCTCGGGCCAGGAGTCTCAATGGAGGTTCACCCCCGCGTCTTCGTCTCCAGCATTTCGACCGACGCCTGGCGCAGCGATCCTGAGGTCGGGAGCGGAGCAGAGGAGCATGTGCTCTCTGACACCGGCACCATGCGGGCAGGACTCACGCGCTTCAACGGGAGTGGCAGCCCAGACCCAGTGTCGTGGGTGCTGCCGCAAGACGAGGTCCTCCTCGTACTTGAGGGAGCCGTCCGTATCGAGATTGAGAGTGGACCTACTCTTGACCTGAAGCCAGGCGACATGGCCTCACTCCCGAAGGGGGCAGTCACGCGATGGCACCTCACCCTGCCCTTCAAGGAGATGTGGGTGCTGGCTGGCAGCTAGCCGCTACAGGTTGCCCCATGGGCCATGGACCATCACTCGAACCTCAGGTGGGACACCATGCTCGTCGAAGTACAGGTCACCATCAACGGACCCAAGGCGGAGATCTGGGCCGCCATCACCGACATCGAGCACGCCGCGACAACCATCCGCGGAATCGACAAGATCGAGGTGCTCGAGAAACCGGCACATGGGCTCGTCGGACTCAAGTGGCGAGAGACCCGGATGCTCTTCGGCAAGCCAGCCACCGCGGACAAGTGGATCACGGATGCGGCTGAGAACGAGTACTACAAGACCAGGGCTGAAAGTGATGGATTCATATTCTTGTCCACCATGAGTATTGCAGAGAGCAGTGGTGGCATGACGCTGACGAGCGTTCATGATTCCCAGCCTCAAAGTATCGTTGCCAGAATAATGTCGATCCCCATGGGGTTACTGTTCAAGGGCGTGGCGAAAAAGGCCCTCCTGCAGGACCTCAACGACATCAAGTCCGCCGTCGAACAGAATATTCTCCCTCACCACCACCCGACCTCGGAGGTTCCATGAAGCGAGTCACTGGCATTGGCGGCATCTTCTTCAAAGCCAAAGACGCTCCGGCACTCCGGGCGTGGTACAAGCGGCACCTCGGCATCGATGTCCAGGATTGGGGTGGCGCGGCGTTCACCTGGACCGACGATGACGGCAAGCCGGTTGCCGGAACAACCGCCTGGTGCATCAATACGGCGCAGAGTGACCAGTTTGCGCCCAGCACTGCACCTTTCATGGTCAACTACCGGGTGGAGGATCTCCACGCGCTGGTCAAAGTCCTGCGCGAAGAAAGCTGCAACGTTCTCGAGCAGATCCACGATTCCGAGTACGGCAAGTTTGCCCATGTCATCGATCCGGAAGGAAACAAGGTCGAACTTTGGCAGCCGCCTGCCGGCCAATGACCAGGGCAGTCGGCCGTTTGGCCGCAATCCCGCCATGACCCAACACCGTGCGCTCCCCTTGAGGACCCGATGGAGACTATCGTCCAGCACTCCGTGATTCTACCGGGTACCCCGGCCGCACTGTATGCGATGTATCTCGATCCGGCCCAGCATGCGGCGTTCACCGGAGGGCCCGTCACCATCGCCGCTGCTTCCGGAGCAGTCTTCGAAGCTTTTGGCGGTCGGATTCATGGCGTGATTGTCCACCTGACCCCTGGTCGCCAGATCGTGCAGACGTGGCGGAGTTTCGAATGGGCCCCTGACGATCTCGACTCTCTCCTGGTCTTGAGTTTCTGGCCCGATGCCGGCGGTACGCGCCTCGACCTCGCCCAGGTCAATGTCCCCGAGCGCCTATGCGCCACCCTCCAGGCGAATTGGCCGATGCGCTATCTGGACCCCTGGCGCGAGTATCTGGCGTCACGGTGAGCCATGTGTAGCACCTGTGGCTGCCTGGCAAGTGCCTGCAGAAGCGGCGCAGCACTGATGTGCCCCATCTTTCCGCCCCCGTTCTCCCGACCCACCCTGACCCCGGACACTCACCTGTGGGTACCCATCCCCTGCTCACATACCAGACTGGCCGGAGCCCGGTCCATATCGGGCTGGGCCGGCTGATCACCGCACTCGGAGTCGCCATCCTGCTCGGATTGAGCGTTTTCTCCGACCGCACAGAAGCGAAAGCAAAGTTGAACCGGCTGTCGGAGGCGTCCTATGCCGCGGCCTACCCGACCTACCGGAAGGCGCTGAAGGCGAGCGCAACGCACAGCGACGGCTACCTCGTCGCCGTCGCCATTGCGCTGCTGTTCATGATCCTGATGTACGAAGGCACCGCGTGGGCGATCGGCTGGGGCCTGGGGTATCTCGACACGTTGAGCGAGCGCCGAGCGGCGGTTGAGTCGTGAATCTTCTACACGGCAGACGGCTGCCCCACCATCACCGTCATCAGCGATGTCCTTATGCCGACCAAGGCCACTCGCCCCTCAGGCACGCACGCCCTTGCCAACGACCGGTCGTGGACGCACTATCGTCAAGTCTGTCTCTGCCAGGCAGCGCCCACGACGTTCCACTCCCCGGTAGTTGCCTGACAATTGCGGGCACCTGGTGGCGGCAGCCTGCCACGAGCGTAACCCGCCGCATTCCACCCATCTCGTCAAGGAGTTTGTCTCTATGGAACCGAAACTGACCAAGAATATCGGCATGCTCCTGCTGGGCATCTGGCTGGTCTTCCAGGGGCTGATCCCGCTGCTGAGCCTCAGCTTCTCCGGGATAGGCACGCTGATGGCCATTCTCGCCGTCGCCGCGGGCGCCTTCATTCTGATTGGGCGATAGACTCTTTCTTGAGCGGAGGTGTCACGGTGCGCACGCCGATCCACTCGCGACTCTATCTGGTCGTCGGCCTCTGCTGGCTGCTTGGCGCTATCGGACTTGCCGCTTCCGGGCAGCTCGAGCAGTTGCGGCCCCCGGTCCCGCAACTCGTCGTGCTCGGCCTCACGATTGCATTGGTTGCCGCTGGCGCCACCGTCCCCGGCTTCCGGGTCTGGCTCGCGGGACTCAACCTGCGCCAGATCGTCGCGCTGCACATTACCCGCTTTGTCGGGATCTACTTTCTCGTCCTGTACGGTCGCGGCGAACTCCCGTACGCGTTCGCGGTCCCGGGAGGCTGGGGCGATATTCTCGTCGCCACCGGCGCACTCATCCTGGTGCTGCTGGTCCCCGATCTGCTCCGCCGCCGACCATGGCTGCTTGCGTGGAATCTGTTCGGCCTCTTTGACATCCTCTACGTCGTGGCGACCGCCGCCCGTCTTGCCTTTGCCGATCCGTCATCGATGCAGTCGCTGCTCCGGCTGCCCCTCAGCCTGTTGCCGACTTTTCTTGTGCCGCTGATTATCGCAAGCCATGTCTATCTCTTCGGACGGCTTCGCGCGGAGCGATCACAGCCAGCCATGTAGGAGAGCCTGACTCGCCTCGTGTCCCGTACCCCGCTCTCCACGGCGCTGGCTCTTGTCGCCTTTGCCGCCAACTCCCTCCTCTGCCGGCTGGCGCTGAGCCGCGGAGTCGTCGACCCGACCGGCTTCTCCGCCATCCGGCTCATTGCCGGGGCGACAACGCTCGCCGTGCTGGTTCGTGTCAGGCGGGAGGCGCCGATTCCCGTTGCTCCCTCGTGGACGTCGGCCGCCCTGCTCTTCCTTTACGCCCTGCCGTTCTCGTTCGCGTACACCAGTCTCAGTGCCGGAACCGGTGCGCTGCTGCTCTTCGGCGCGGTCCAGGCGACGATGATTCTCGCCGCGCTCCGTACCAGTGAGCATCCCCGTCCCGCCCAATGGCTTGGTCTGATCAGTGCGTTTGGCGGCCTCATCTATCTGGTGCTGCCGGGCGTCACCGCGCCCGCGCCGGCAGGGGCCGGCCTCATGCTCCTGGCCGGAGTCGCCTGGGGCCTCTACACGCTGCGTGGCCGAGGGGTCGGGGACCCCCTGGGGCAGACGGCCAGCAATTTTGCGCGGGCCGTCCCCATGATCCTGATCGTCAGCCTCTTCGCACACCGGAGCATCCATCTCCAGCCCCGCGGGCTGCTTCTCGCCGTGCTGTCCGGGGCGCTGGCCTCCGGGCTTGGCTATGTCCTCTGGTATCAGGCGCTGGCGGGACTGTCGAAAGTGAGTGCCTCGATCGTGCAGCTCGCTGTCCCGATCCTCGCGGCCGCGGGAGGGATCGTGTTCCTCGGAGAGCGCGTCAGTCTTCGGCTTCTGCTGGCGAGCGTGCTGGTGCTGGGGGGAATCGGGCTGGGCATTCTTGCGGGAACGGGCGCGAGGACTTCGCGGCCGACGGACCGCGGTTAGATGGCAGGCGGCGGGCTGCGTAGCCGTTAGCCGGACGTCAGTCTGACGACGATGCAGTCACCACAGCTGGCTCCCGGCACAACTCGAAGAACGCAAGCACCGCTTCAGGATGCTCCGCCCACATGGCGACGGCGCCGGCAGGCGGCAGGAACTGACTCAATCCCGGGCCGGGGATGACCTGGTCGATCTCCTGAAACCCCATGCTCCATTCAGGGAAGAATCGTGAGTCGGCGGTACGGGCGACCAGCACCGTGGCATCCGCATGCCGCGGGTCACGCAGAATCTTGGTGAACAAGGCGCGTACGTTTTCCTCCGGACCTTCGAGCATCTGGAGAAAAGTTCCGTCATTGTGGCCCAGGAAACCGGTGACCTCGACGCGGACATTGTTCTGACGGCAAGTGTGGAGCAGGCCGAGCAGGTCGCGGGGGGCAACCGGCTCGGTCGCCGAGCTGGCGTAGATCAACTGGAGGATTGTGGTCATGCCGACAGTATCGTCACATGCCGGCCCCAACTTGAGTCGGCCGCTTCATCACTTCTCCCGTGTCGTCTCGAACGCCTGCAGCCTCGCCTTTGCCTCCTTCGTCCGGCGATGATCCGGTCCCAGTTCACGCAGCATCCCCTCGTACCCCTCGCGCAGCAGTTGTGCAGCTTCTGCCGCACGCCTCCGGCGCCCGAGCAGCTCGCCGAGGACGCTCTGCACCTGCGCCACGGCCCAGTGCGTCGGTCCGAACGTCATCCGGCGCACCGCGAGCGCATCGCGCAGGGTCGCTTCCGCGGCGGCGAGGCTTCCCACCTGTCCCTGGCATTGCCCCAGCTGCAGCAGCACCACACCGAGCGTCGGGTCGGTTTCCGACAGCGCCTTACCTCGCAGGGACAACATCCATCGAAGGTGCGGAAGGGCGTCAACGTAGCGACCGCCTTCCACCATTGCGGAGGTCAGCATGCGCAGCGCCGAAAGTGTCGCGGGATTGGTGGGGCCAAACACCTCCCCATTGATCGTCATGGCTCGCTGCGCCACCGACTCCGCTTCGGCGTACTTCCCGTTGAGGACCAGTGTGCCCGCCAGCGGCTGGAGCGCGGAGGCGACCCGCGCGTCACTGGTGCCGCGCGATTGCTCGAAGAGCTTCACCGCCTCGCGCAGCACCGGCTCGGCCTCTGCCGAGCGACCGAGCTGGGCCAGCGCGGTTCCCCGGTTGGCGCGGGTGACGCCGCGCAATTCCACGTCGCCGGGCCGGAGCCGGTCGAGTGCATGTGCGACGGTGTCGTACAGTGCCGCCGCGTCCGCGAGCCTGCCCTGATTGAGCAGCGCCTCGGCGACATTGCTCAGGCCCTGGTAGATGTCAGCCGAGTCAGGCACCGGAAGCCGGCCGAGCATGTCGAGTGACTTGCGATAGAGCGATTCCGCCTTTGCCGCGCTGCCGATCTGGGCTTCGATGTCGGCCAGATCGTAGAGGGCGTCGGCCTGATCTTTCGACGGTGCCTCGCCATCCAGGGCCCGGCGTACCCGATAGGCATCTTCGAGCAGTGGCCGGGCGCGGTCGTAGAGGTACATGTCGTTGAGCGTCGCGCCGAGGGTGAGCTTGATCGCCGCCCGGAGATCGGAATCGGAGGAAAAGGCGGAATCGATCCGCGCAATCGCCGAGTCGATCGCCTGCACCACGGTGACCGTGCGACCCTCCCGCTGCGGCTTCGCGGACGCAAACACATTCTGCAGGAATGCCGTGACCTGTCCGGTTCGCCGCGCCTCCCGCAGGGCGTGGTCACGTTCGACTCGCGCCACGCGCGCCTGTCCCAGACTCACGACCGTCCCACCGACCAGCGCGGCGACCGCAACCAGTGCCCCGGCGACGGCCGCGGCATGACGACGAATGAACTTGGTGGCCTTGTAGCTGAAGGCATCCGACTGGGCCAGCACCGGTGCGCCGTCGAGATACCGTCCGAGATCATCGGCCAGGAGTTGAGCCGAGCGATACCTGTGGTCGGGCTCGGGCCGCAGCGCCTTGAGGACGATACTGTCGAGCTCGCCGGTCAGCGCGCGGCGCAGGCGCGGCGCATCGGTGACAGCCCGACTGGGCGCGGTGGGCGACTGATCCGGAGCGCCGGGCCGGAGCGCCTCGATGGTGAACGGGCGGTGCCCGGCCAGCAGTTCGTAGAGCACCACGCCGAGTGAGTAAATGTCGCTCGCGGTGGCGACGGGACGACCCTGGCGCTGTTCCGGGCTGGCGTAGGCCGCGGTCATGGGAAGGGCACCGGTCTGCGTGAGCAGGGCATCCTCCGACTGGGTCGGGTCGAGCAGCTTGGCGATGCCGAAGTCGAGCAGCTTCACCGTGCCGTCTGCGGTCACCAGGATGTTGCGCGGCTTGAGATCGCGATGCACGATCAAGTGCTCGTGAGCGTACTGCACCGCGGCACAGACCTGACGGAACAGCCCGACCCGTTCCCTCACGTTCGCATGATGCTGACGGCACCACTGATCGATCGGCTCACCCTCCACATACTCCATGACGAAGTAGGGCTGACCATCCCTGGTGAGACCGCCATCGAGGAGGGTGGCGATGTTAGGATGCTCCAGCCGCGCGAGGATCTGGCGCTCGTGCCGGAATCGACGGAGCAGCGTCTCGGAGTCCCGGCCGCCGGCGATGGTCTTGAGTGCGACACGCTTGGTGTACTGGTCGTCGATGCGGTGGGCTTCGTAGACCGCGCCCATCCCGCCCTGACCGATCTCGCGCACAATCCGCCACGGACCGACGGTCTGGCCCGTGAGTCCCGTCGGGGCTGATTCCAATCCGCTGGCGAGGGCCGCACCCTGCTCGAAGCGCTCGCCGACACTCGCCGACGCGGCGAGCAGCTCGATCAGTTCACGGTGCACCAGCGGATCGGTGACGGCCAGACGCGCGAGCTGTTCGCGCCGCGCGGTGCCATCGAGCGCGCTCAGCTCCGCGAAGGCGGTTTTGACGAGGTCCCACAGAGTGGTGTCGAGAGGCATGCGCCATCGGCCAATGGGCGTGAACGTTCAGCGTTCGGCTTCTTGCAGTCGGCCGCCAGCTACCCCAGCTCCCGCTGCAGCCAGGCGCGGGCAAAGGCCCAGTCGCGTTTCACGGTGGCGAGGGAGAGCTGCATCAACTCGGCGGCCTCTTCCAGCGAAAAGCCGGCGAAGTACCGCAGCTCCACCAGTTGTGCCTGCCGAGCATCCAGTACGGCCAGCCGTTCCAGCGCCTCATCCACCGCGAGCACTTCCTCCGACGCCGCTTCGCTGGTCAGCCCCGCGTCGGACTCGAGCGTCACCTGGTGCTGCCGGCCCCGCTTGCCGGCGGTCCGGCGCCTGGCGTGGTCCACCAGAATCCGACGCATCGCCTGCGCCGCGACCCCGAAGAAGTGCGATTTCCCCTGCCAGGTGACGCTGCGCTGATCGACCAGTCGGAAATAGGCCTCGTGGACCAGAGCCGTCGGTCCAAGAGTGTGTTCGCCCCGCTCTCGTCGGAGTTGGCTGGCGGCGAGGGCTTTGAGTTCGTCATAGATGAGCGGCATGAGCCGCTCGATCGCGCCGGAATGGCCGCTCGACAGGTCGACCAGCAGCCGGGTGACGTCAGACTGTGCTGAGTCCACAGGAGTTTCGAGGAGGGTGCAGGCATAGTGTCCCTCCCCCCTTACGCGCGCAAGACCGGGCTGCGGAGGCTCACTGGGCGCCAAAAGCCGGCGGGAGGAGCTGGGGCTGAGCCGGTTTGGTCGGCTGCTGCGCGTACTGAACAGGGCCCCTTAGTTGTTGTGGCCTCCTCTGTTCACATTCGCGCGGGAGAAGTACCGATGGTGATTCCCCGGAAGTTGATGAGTTTCGTCGGCGTGGCCGCGCTGGCAGCGTGTGGCGGCGGGGCCGGCGGCGGCGGGCCGCTCATCCAGGTCGGCAACAACCTCGACTTCGACCCCACCAGCACCGTGACCTGTCAGGATGGATACCCGGTGCAGATCAATGCGACCTTTCCCCAGCCGTTCACATCGCAGGGTGCGCCTTCCTGCCTCCTGATCACTTTCTTCCCGGGTGCGTATACCGGCTCCGACGGCACGGTGGTCTCGGCCAATATCCGGATTGGTCCGGTGACCGGCCCGATGCGCTTTGTCAACGCGCGGATCCTGTATCAGAGTGCTACCGGCCAGGCCTGCTGCTCGGTGCAGGAATACGGCCCCACCTTCACGCCTCAGGCGAACGCCATCACCACGGTGCCACTCAACTTCCGGATGACCGAAGACCATGTGCCGGCACCGACCGATCCCACCATTGTGGCCAATGATCTCGTCGCCCTCGAGGTGCTGGCGCCCAATGTGCCGATTCCGGGAGTATGGACCAGCAACGGCGGATCGGATCTGGGTCTTCCGAACTACATCTACCTGCCGGCGTTCACGACCCGCGGACTGAATGCCCCGACCCAGAACCTGCGGTCCGACGGGAGCTACAGCGGGTTCCTCCCGGCCTACAACCTGAACTATCGGGTGTCGAACCTGCGGAGCTCGATCACGGGACCGGAGGATTAAGGGTCAGGCTAACGCAACGGCCTCGATCTCGATCCTGAAGCCGTAGTGCAACGCCGGCACGGGCACGACCGCCCGGGCCGGCCGCGCGTTCCCGGCCCAGGCGGCGTACAGTACATTGAACGCGGCCCAGTCCTCGATGTCGGCCAGGTAGACCCGGACACTGAGCAGCTTCTCGATGCTGCTGCCGGCACCCGCAAGGGCGGCGGCGACATTGGCGAGCGTCTGATTGACCTGGGTGTCGAAGGGCTGATCGTTGAGGCGGATACCGGCAGGCGTGGTCGCCAGCTGACCGGAGACGAATACCAGTCCGGCGCCGACGGCGGCGTGACTGTAGTGGCCCCCTGGCCGGGCCATCCCTTCGGGTATCACTTCGCGTCGCGCATCAGGCATGAATCATCTCCCTGACAGCTCTCTGTCGCCGGGTTGAAATGTTGCAGACAACCGACGGGCGGCGTCGGGCCGGGGGTGCCCGGCCGGGCCGCCCTTGGCAAAATAGGCACGACATTTGGCTACAGCAGCGCGTCAGCACACCGGCGTCAGTCTGAGCGCTGGCTCCCATATTCGGGTCAGGTGGACGTCATGGCACCCAAACACCCCTCAAACCGAGGGAATCTCCCGCAGCGTGCCCGGATGATACTCACCCGCCTGTGGGCGGTGCTCAAGGATGCCCTTGCGGGGTGGTGGAACGACGATGTTCCGCGCATGGGTGCGGCGCTGGCCTACTATACGCTGGTCGCCCTGGCGCCGATGCTTATCGTGGCCATCGCCGTGGGGGGGATGGTGTTCGGCCCCGAAGCGGTACAGGGGCAGATCGTCGGTCAGATCCAGAGCCTGGTGGGACGCGAGGGAGCGCAGGCAGTCCAAGCCATGCTCGAAGGTGCCGCCCATTCCTCCTCGAGCATCCTGGTGACGATTCTCGGCGTCTTCACTTTCTTCGTGGGTGCCACCGGCGCGTTCCTGGAGCTGCAGACTGACCTGGACACGATCTGGCGCGTCAAACCCCGGTCGCGGGGGCATTTCCTGCGCGTCCTGCTGATACAGCGCGTAATCTCATTCGGTCTCGTGGTGGGACTCGCCTTCCTTCTGCTCACCTCGCTGGTGGTGAGCGCCGCCCTCGCCGCCGCGCACACCTACGTGGGCAACGTCTTTCCTGGGGGCGCGTTGCTCTGGAA
Source organism: Gemmatimonadales bacterium (assembly GCA_039934355.1). Taxonomy (GTDB): domain Bacteria; phylum Gemmatimonadota; class Gemmatimonadetes; order Gemmatimonadales; family GWC2-71-9; genus JADJOM01. The sequence goes on along the minus strand of JBDTMI010000026.1, from coordinate 35,964 downwards.
GTTTGCTGATGTGGTCGTCTCCCTCGGCGTCATCACCCTGCTCTTCGCGATGATCTACAAAGTACTGCCGGATGTGAAGCTGAAGTGGGGCGATGTCTGGGTGGGGTCGCTGGCAACGGCGGGGTTGTTTACCGTTGGCAAGTTCCTGGTCGGCTTGTACCTCGGCACCAGCAGCCTGGCTTCCACGTACGGCGCCGCTGGTTCGGTGATCGTGATCCTGGTCTGGGTCTACTACTCCTCGCAGATCATCCTGCTAGGCGCCGAGTTCACGCGGGCGTATGTCGAACAGTTCGGCCCGCGCCCGCCACCGGAAGACTTCGCCACCAGGGCACCCGCCCCGAAGGCCTGAGTTCACTTCCCCGGAGCACCGTCATGACCCGCCTTTCACTCTTCGCCACCCTCCTGCTCGCCGCCTGTTCCAGCGCGCCGGCCGGCATCGCCGCCGCACGCGGCGACGGTTTTCAGTACACGGCCCGAAGTGCGGCGGGACAGTCGCTCCTGACCGGACGCCTCCAGCTTGCCTTTCCCGATGACTCCACGGTGACCGGTACCTGGACGATTGCCTGGGTGCCCGGCGCCGACACCACGATGGAGGTGGGGCCGCAGGTTGGCGCTGGAATCCTGACTGGCAGCCGGAGCGGCGACACGCTTCGCCTGCAACTCAATCCCAACATGGCCGACAACAATGTTGGTCTCCGGGCGGTGCGGACGGCGGAGGGATATGCCGGCGAGTGGGAATGGGTCGCCTTTACCGGGCCGCGCAGCGGCGGCTCCTTCGTGGCCGGACGCCAGTAGCGCGGGAATCCCGGAACGGTGCCTGCGTATCTCTGGAGAAGCCGTCAATTCCGGCGGCGATGCGACATCCATCCGGAGAGTGGTCATGCGTGCCGGTATCGTTCCCTGGACCCTTTGTGCCCTCACATTCGCTCTCATCGGTGCCTGCAGCAGCAGCAGTCCGGAGGACCTGTTCGAGCAAATTGACGTAACGGTCGTCGGTAGCGGTGGCGGGAGTGGTCAGGTCGTTGCCCCCGACCCGAGTGTCGCGATCGACTGCCAGTTCACCGCCGGCGTCTCCAACCCGCTTGCCTGCGACGACACCTTCTCCGACGCCGGTGGCGGCGGCGTCTTTCCGCTTGAAGCCACGCCGGACGTCGGCAGCACCTTTGGCGGCTGGACCGGATGCAGTTCTTCGGTCGGCACCGTGTGCACCCTGACCTTTGCGGCGGGCCACGACACATCGTTTGCCGTGAGCGCGCACTTCGACCTTTCTGCCGGGGTGCACCCGAAAGCCGAGATCCGGGCGTACAATGGCACGCTTGGTGGTGGTGTGAGTGTCGGCCTGCTGACGCCGTATGACGGCACCCAGACGCTGGGCCCCATTGGCGCCAGTGTGATCGTCTCAGACAGCATGCAGGTGGAAGTCGGGGTCCCGTTCATCATGAGCAGCACCATCGGGACCAAGACCGGCAGTGTGACCTGCACCACCACGGCCTCGATCATTCCGGACCCACTCGATACCGTTACCACCGGAAATGCAATGGTGGCCGTGTTCACCGATGGCAGCGGAACCCCGACCCTGAGCTGCATCGGGAGTGGATGGCAGTGAGCACACCTGGAGTTCGACACTGAGAGGTACCAGGAGAGCCCCGGGCCAGCCCCACCCTCGATCCACCCGTCACGGAACTATTTCATGACGTTGACGCACGAACGGAGTCGAGAGGCGCGCCAACCCCCACTCGCCAGATGACGCGGTCGATGCCAATCCTCTCCTGGATCCTCCTCCTTGTTACCGTGCTGCTCTGGCTCGGCCTCGTGGTCACGATCGCCCAGATCAACGCGAGCGATGCCGCCGGCAACGGCATGTCGTACAGTTTCGGAATGATCATGGCGATCGTGCTCTGGTGCCTGCTCGCGGTGCTCATGCTGATTGCCGCGAAGAAGGGTGAGATGCCGGGGTGGGTGAACATCGCTGCGCTGCTCCTCCTGCCCCTCTCACTCGCGGCAGGCATGGCGACGATCAACCTCCTCTATCGGCGTGGTGCCGACGTAAGTGGTTGGCCGATCGTGGTCCCCGCCGCAGTGCCACTGCTGATCGTGAGTTTCGTGGTATGGGCGACGGTACCGACGCTGCGCGCGGCGTTCCCCGAGGAGCTGATGAGCCGAGCCGTGTGGGGAGCGATCCTCGTGCTTTCCCTCCTGCCGTGGCCGCTGCTGCGAGAGAAGAATCGCCGAGTTGCCGCACTGCAGATCGCCTACGAGGCAGCCGGACGCGCGGGTGCGGACAGCGCAGAGCAGGCGCTGGAAGCGCAATTCCAGTCGCTGAGCGCCGGGACGCCGCTGCGAGAATGGCTGGTCTTCGCGACCGCTGGGAACGACCTGCGCGAGCGCACGCTGGCGGGCATCCGCACCCTGCCGCGACGTCAGGCCGAGGCGGAAGCGCTGACGGGTCCTGACCTCGCCATGCTGATGTATGAGTTGCGGAACCTCGACCTCAAGGCGACCTCAGCACTGTGCGCCACCACGCGCGAGTTCCTGGTGGCACACGCCGAGTCGTTTCGCGCCAAGGCTCCGCTGACGGCCCGGTATGAAATCGAGGGCTCGGCGATCGAGACATACCTCTTCGCCATGCAGTGGCTCGGGGCGCACGACTGCGATCTCACGACTGCCGTCGACAGCTACGACAGCGTGGTACGGCTCTTCCCGGCGTCAGCGGATCGGGAGCAGTTCCTGTCGCGCCTCGCGTCATTGCGCCGCGCACCACGATAGTAATGTCCTGCCGCGGGCGGACTCCTCGCACGGCGTCAAGGTATGGGCCGTCGCGTCTCGGGTCCTGCAGCACACCCTGACGCGCCACTTCGCGGCCTGCTTCGATCCAGACTCCGCGCCCGGGTGCATCAACGCGTCACGTTTCTCATGTGTCTCGATGGCGCGCTGCGCACCGAGCTTTCCGACGGCCGCATTTTCGAGCTGACCGCCGGCATGAGCTACCTGGTGGCGGATGGCGTCGCGCCGCACCGGTCCAGTACGCCGACTGGCGCCCGCCTGTTCATCGTGGACTAGGTTTCGCCTCGATGACTCAGTTTTCTGCGGAGCCGACCGATTGGACCATGCTCCCCTATCTTGGCTGATGCCCTATCCGCTCCAGATTGCCCTTGTCGGCGACCATGATCCTGGGGTCACCGCCCACCAGGCGATTCCTCAGGCGCTCGCGCTCGCCGCGGAGGCGCTTGGTCGACCGGTTCAGCCGAAGTGGGTTCCCACCGATGCGATCGACGACGCCCTCTGTCTCGCCCCTTTCGACGGTATCTGGTGCGTCCCGGCGAGTCCGTATCGGAGCATGGCCGGGGCCCTGACGGCCATTCGTTTCGCCCGGGAAACCCCGATTCCCTTCCTCGGCACCTGCGGCGGATTCCAGCACGCGGTCGTCGAATACGCGCGCAACGTGCTCGGGTGGGCTGACGCGGATCATGGCGAGACCGCGCCAGAAGGCGCGCGCCTGGTGATCGCCCCTCTGGCCTGTTCGCTGGTCGAGGTGAGCAACACGATTCGACTCGCCCCGAACTCACGGGTGGCCCGCGCCTACGGAGCAGTGACCGTCAGCGAGGGCTACCACTGCCGCTACGGACTCAATCCCGAATTCGCCCGGGAGCTGACCGCGGGGCCGCTGGGTGCGGTGGCCTGGGATGACACCGGAGAGATCCGGGCGATCGAACTGGATGGACATCCATTTTTCGTCGCGACGCTGTTCCAGCCGGAGCGGGCCGCGCTGCGCCCCGGACTTCCTCCGCTGGTCGCCACGTTCGTCCGGGCGGCCGCCGGGCATTCCCGCGCCGGGGATGCGCGACGGTCGACAACTTGGGGTGCATCAGCCGATGATTGATGCGCTCCAGCGGCTACTGAATACCGAGCTTCCCATCACGAAGCATCTGGGACTCACGGTCATCGCTGCGGGTCAGGATCGCATCATCCTCGGCGCACCGCTCACGCCGAACCGCAACCACAAGGGCACCGCATTCGCGGGGAGTCTCAACGCCATCGCGACCCTCGCCGGCTGGTCGTGGCTCACCGGATTCCTCCATATTCACCGTCTGGCGGGCCAGGTCGTGTTGCAGGACAGCAGCATCACCTACACGAGGCCGGTCACCACCGACTTCACCGCGACCTGTCTTACGCCCGAGGAGGCGATCATCGCCCGCTTCCAGGCCGTGTATCGCCGGAGTGGCCGAGGCCGGCTGCGCCTCACGGTGGACATTGCGGATGAGGCGGGGATCGCCGGCAGCTTCACGGGACGGTACGTGGCGGAGCGGCCCCGCTAGCCTCGTAGGCATGCCTCTTGCCAGTAGCAAACGCGGTTACATTCCCTACTAATCCGATCGGGAGATCACCATGTATTTCGACCCAGTGCTGGTCATCGCGTTTGGGCTCGGCGTCGGCATCCTGGTCGGCATGACCGGTATCGGCGGAGGCGCGCTGATGACGCCGCTGCTCGTGCTGTTTGTGGGCACGCCACTGGTGACCGCGGTCGGGACCGATCTGGCGTATGGCGCGGTGACCAAGACGGTCGGAGGATACAAGCACTGGCGCCAGGGGACGATCGACTTCGGCCTCTCAAGCTGGATGGCGCTTGGCTCGGTGCCGGCCTCTGTGGGCGGCGTCTATGTGGTGGAGATCCTCGAGCACAATCTGGGCGGGACGCAGTTCGACACGATCATGCTCTACATCCTGGCCGGCGCGATCGCGTTCACCGGCGTCGTCACCCTGATCCGCGCCATCTTCCTGCGGCAACTGATCGAGCGTGAGCGCGACACGGTGAAGATGCAGATGAGGCACAAGATCGCCGCCGTGGTACTGGGCGTTTCGGTTGGGTTTGTCCTCGGCATCACCTCCGCCGGGAGTGGGTCGCTCATCGCGCTCGGCCTGATCCTGATCTTCCGACTCTCGCCGCACCGCGTGGTCGGCACCGACATTTTCCACGCGGCGATTCTGCTCTGGGCCGCGGCCATCGCCCATGTCGTGGCGGGTAATGTCGATTACAAGCTCGCGGGCGTCATTCTGATCGGATCAGTCCCCGGCGTCTGGATCGGCAGTCACATGTCGGTGCGTCTCCCGGCGGGTACGCTCCGCACCGTGCTCGGCGTTGTCCTCATCGGAGCGGCCATGGGACTCGGTTCCAAGGCCGGCCTGCCGATTCCGAAGGAAGCGATCGCCGCAGTTCCCCTGCTGCTGGCGGTGATTGTATTGTGGAGGAGATTCAAGGACCGCATCCCCCGGGCAGATGCCGACACGGTGGCGAAGGAACCTCTCCCGAGGAAGCCGCGGTAAATGCGTCCCCTCACGGCGGCCCGTGCCGCCCAGCACGCGATCTCTCTATGACCCGTCGCCCACCGCCGTTCGATCCGCTCTCGACCTACGAGGAATACCCGCCCGACGAGATGCGCGAACGCAGCCGACGATTTGCGACTGAGATGCAGCGTCGTCGCACGGTGCGCCAATTCAGCGATCGACCGGTGCCGCGTGCCGTCCTCGACAACTGCCTGGAGGCCGCGGGGACCGCGCCGAGCGGCGCGAATCTGCAGCCATGGCATTTCGTGGTGGTAGAGAGCCTCCCGCTCAAGCGCCAGATCCGTCAGGCGGCGGAGAGGGAGGAACTCCGCTTCTACCAGTCGGCGCCCCCCGCCTGGCTGGCGGCGCTGGCTCCGCTGGGGACCGACGCGGAGAAGCCCTATCTGGAGGTGGCGCCGTACCTGATCGCCATTTTCGCCCAACGCTACACCACCGCGGCTGACGGGAGCCGCCTGCCGCACTACTACGTCATGGAGTCGGTCGGTATCGCGACCGGCATTCTCATTACCGCATTGCACCACGCCGGCCTCGCGACGCTGACACATACGCCGAATCCGATGGGCTTTCTGAATCACCTGCTGGATCGGCCGCCGGCGGAGCGGCCCGTCATGCTGCTGGTGGTGGGGTTTCCGGCGGCTGAGGCGGTGGTGCCGAGAATTCATCGGAAACCGATTGAAGGCTTTGTGACCTATCGCTAGGTTGGCGTTCTTGTGTTCCCGGGGCGTTCCAGATGAAGACCACACCGCTGATACTTGAATGAACCTCATCCTGTTCGGCGCCAGTGGCCGCCGGTTGACATCAGACGCGCCACACCGTCGATTCTCCCAGCGGTGCCCCCGCCGAGCAACCCTTCCTCCGGAGCAATGATGCGAGGCTCAACGGCTGTCGGCCTCTTCCTTGTTCTCGGCGGGCTGATGGTCCTGGTGCTTCAGCCGACGTACCGTGTCCCGGTCGAGAGCAACATCCGAAATCTCGAGGCGACTGCGCCACCCGAGGAGTATCGGCCGATTCCCGCCTGGGTCGGGCTGCTGGCGATCGGAGCTGGGGCTGGCGCGCTCGTGCTGGGCGCGCGCCAGCCACGCGGGAGACGATCGTGAGCCGATCCGCGAGATGTCGCGTCGTCCAGCCGAGATGGGGGGGACGGCGGAGGAGACGGGGCGCTGCCGCCCCGCCGGGTGTACCCGGCCCGCTTCACTGTTCAACCGCCGAATTGCCGCCCGGCGGACCGGCTGATATATCTTCGCCATGTCTCACCCGGACAACCTGATCGATCCGCTGTTCCTGGCGTTCCAGCTCGCGGTGGCCGGTCGGTATTCCATCGATCGCGAGCTCGGACGGGGCGGCATGGGGGTGGTCTACCTCGCCCGCGAGGTGCACCTCGATCGGCTGGTCGCCATCAAGCTGCTCCCCCCGGATCGCGCCGCGGAACTGACACTTCGCGGACGCTTCCTCCGCGAGGCGCGCCTCGCCGCCAAGCTCTCCCATCCCAACATCATCCCTATCCACGCCGTCGAGGACACCAGCGGGTTCGTCTTCTACGTGATGGCGTTCGTGGATGGAGAAACCCTGGCCGAACGGGTCCGCACCCGCGGCCCGCTTCCCGGTTCGGAAGGAACCCGAGTGTTGCGGGAAGTCGCGTGGGCATTGGCCTACGCCCACGCTCAGGGGCTGGTGCACCGCGACGTGAAGCCCGACAACATTCTGCTTGAGTCAGGCACCGGCCGGGTGATGGTGGCGGATTTCGGGATCGCGGCGGCGGCGGGTGAGACCGGACCCGAGGGGATCGCGGGGACACCGGAGTTCATGAGTCCGGAACAGGCGCTCGGCGGCCAGATCGATGCCCGGAGCGATCTCTACGGCCTGGGCGCCACGGCCTTTTACCTCTTCTCCGGCCGCCTCCCCTTCGAGGGCGCGAGCGCGACCGTGATCCTCGCCAAGCAGGTCACCGAGCCGCCCCCGCCGCTCGCCTCACTCGGCCTGGCGGTGCCGCGCAAGCTGGCCTCGCTGGTGGATCGCTGCCTGGCCAAGGATCCAAGCCAGCGTCCGGAGAGCGCGCAGGTGATGGCCGAGCAGCTGGGGCTGGCGTTGGAGCAGCGGCGGGAGCTGCCGGCCGCGCTGCGCGCGTTCGTCAAGCGCTACGGTCGGTTGGACGGCGGGGGCACGCTGATCGCCGGGTTCATGCTGCTTCCCGCCTCGATCGCTGTGTCAGCATTTCTCGGAGGAAGCGCGGGCTTCGCGACGCTGTTTCTTGGGGCGACGGTCGCCCCGCTGACCTATCTGGTACGTGCGGCCCGGCGGCTGACACTCCTCGGGTTCTCCCATCAGGATCTCGGCCCCGCCTTCCAGGGGGAGATCGAGCAGGCGCGCGAGGAGCTGACGGTCGAGCATCGCGCGAAGTCAACGACACTGGAACGCGTCCTGGCACTCGCCAGCAAGGCAGGGGGAACGGTCGTGGCGTTGAGCGGCCTCACGCTCACCCTCGTGCCCTTCGTCGTGCTGGGCGGCTGGTTGAACAACCTGATCGCCGTCTGTGCCTTCTCCGGCGGAGCGACGCTCCTCACCTCGATCGGGTATCTCGCGCTGCTGCAGCGACGTCGGGACGTCGACACCGAGTTCTGGTCCCGGTTGTGGATGGGGCGCATCGGGCGACTGGCGTTCTCCATCGCCCGCAAGCTGCTGGGCAGCCGCAAGCCCGAACAGGCGATGACCCACCGCGCGACCGAGCTCTCCCTCGGCATGGCGGCGGAGCAGCTCTTCGACAGTCTGCCGAAGGAGTCGCGCCAGGCGCTGGGTGATCTCCCGGTCCTGCTCCATCGGCTGCAGGGCGACGCGCAACTGCTGCGGAAGCGATACGCGGAGCTGCAGGAAGTGCTGGCTGACGTCGGCGACGCCGGTGCGAGTGAGCGCTATTCCGAGCTGCGCGCCGCGCGCGACGCCATCCATGCCAAGCTGGCCGACGCGGTGGGCGCGCTGGAGATGATTCGGCTCAACCTGCTCCGACTCCATGCCGGTTCGGCAACCGTCGCGGGGCTCACCACCCATCTGGGGCTGGCGGCCGAAGTCTCGGCCGGGGTGGAGCGATTGATTGCGGCGCAGGGAGAGGTAGAGCGGAGCTTGGCGCTGCCGCGCGCGCTGTCGGCAACACCAGTATAGAAAGACGCCGACCAACTCGCGGCAGTATGAATGCCGCGGCGCCATCGCGACGCGACATTCTCTGACCATCGGGGTACGACGAAGCTGACGCCCTTCTGAGGAAAAGATGACACTCGCTTTCCGCTTTTCGCTGCTCCTGCTGCTCGCCGCGCTCACGAACCCCGGCATCGCGACCGCCCAGACGTTCACGGTGCGCAAGTACAACCTCGGGGGCGACGGCGGCACCGACTACCTGCTCGCCGAACCGGGCAGCGGCCGAGTCTTCGTCTCCCGCGGTACCCATGTAATGGTGGTGGACGGTCCGAGCGGACGCGTGGTGGGCGACATCCCCGACACTCCCCGGGTGCACGGGATCGCGCTCGCGCCGCGAGCGCATCACGGCTTCACCACGAATGGCGGCGACTCCACCGTCTCGATGTTCGACCTGAACACGCTCGCGGTCCTCCGGAAGATTCGGGTCTCCACCGGCGGGCTCGACGGGATCATGTACGAGGACTTCTCCAACCGGATCATCCTCACCAACCACAGCTCACCGATCGGGACCGTGGTCGCGCTCGACGCCGCCACCGGGGACATCGTCGGCTCAGCCGAGCTGGAGGACGACGCGCCGGAAGGCGCTGCGAGCGATGGCAGGGGCCGGCTCTATGTGAATAACGAAGGCACCAGCACGATGCAGGTGCTCGATGTCACCACGCTGAAGGTCCTGGCCTCCTGGCCGCTGGCGCCGTGCGAAGGTCCGACCGGTATCGCCTACGACCGGCGCACCAGCCGTATCCTTTCCGGCTGCGGCACGACTTCGGTCGTGATCGATCCGGCCACCGGCAAGATCGTCGCGACCATCCCGAATGGAGACGGGGTGGATGCCTTCGGCTGGGATCCGGGGGAAGGACTGGCATACATTCCCGCCGGCCGCGACAGCAACGTGACCATCGCGCACCAGGATGCCCCGGACCGGTACACCGTGATCGCCACCGTCCCCACCATGGGCCGGGCCAAGACCATCACCGTCGACCCGATCCGGCACGTCGCCTACCTCTTTCAGCCCGAGTACGGTCCCGCACCGGCTCCGGCCCCCGGCGCCCCCCCGACGCCGCCGGGGGGTCGGGGACCGCGGGGGCCGGTCGTCGCAGCCTGGTTCTTCGTGGTCAGCCACTGAACCTATGGTGGGGGGTGGGGTATGGACGGAGGAAGCGACGTCAGCGCCGGGCGTTGCCTGCCCGCGGCGTTTCCGGATGCGACCACCGTCGCCCGCCGCTTTCCAACCCGAGACCGGTCTGATACTATCGGTGGCCTGATAACCGGTGCCGACAGGGAGAACTCCATGCCACATGCCAATTCGCTGCGAGCGGCCACGTGCCTGCTCCTCTCTTTGACCATCGCCGGGGCTGCCGCGCCGGGTGCCAGTGCCCAGGCTGCTCCGTCGTCGGCGCCCACCAGCCATGACTCCTATGTCACTGCAGACGTCGAGTTCATGGCCGGGATGATCGCCCACCACGCGCAGGCGGTGCTCATCGCCGGCTGGGCCCCGACCCACGGTGCGAGCCCCTCCCTGCGCACCCTCTGCGAGCGGATCGTGGTCGGCCAGCATGACGAGATCGTCCTGATGCAGCGCTGGCTCAGCGACCACAATGAAACTGTTCCGGATGGGGACGCGTCACACGACATGATGCCCGGCATGGCGCACATGGACCAGATGCCCCAGATGCCCGGCATGCTGACACCGGAACAACTGGTGCAGCTGGACCAGGCGCGGGGACCCGCCTTCGACCGGCTCTTCCTTACCTTCATGATTCAGCACCACCGGGGCGCCATCGTCATGGTGGACAAGCTCTTCGGATCACAGGGTGCGGGAGAGGAAGAACGAATCTACCGCCTTGCCTCCGATGTCTACGCCGACCAGACCACCGAGATTGAACGGATGGGAAAGATGATCGCCGCACTCCCTCCCGAAGGACGCAGCCCCTGATGATCCCGTTGTTACCCGTCTCCGTCTTCTCACAGGAATCCGCCATGGTATCGGCTCTCACAGCCCGCTGTACTCCTGCGGCACGCGTCGCCGCGTTCCGCCCACTGTCGCTCGCGCTCGGCCTGCTCTCGCTGGCGGGGTGCGCCTCATCTTCCTCCTCGGCGGGCAGCGGCAGCATGTCCGCGATGGCGCCCAAGACCGATCCGCGGGTCGGCCTCCGCGCCGGACTGATGGACGCGGAGGAAGCCGTCTGGAACATGCGGGTGCTCTCGAAGACGCCGCCCTCGGAGAAGTTCGCCGGGATCACCAATTCCGATCTCTCGTTCAGCGGCAAGTACGCCATTCAGGGCAGCTACAACGGTTTCCAGGTGTGGGATATCTCGAACCCCTCGATGCCGGCGCTGAAGACCGCCTACCTCTGTCCCGCATCACAGAGCGACGTCTCGGTCTTCAAGAACCTGCTCTTTGTCTCGGGCGAGGGAAATTCCGGCCGGCTCGACTGCGGCGTGCAGGGCGTCCATGACACGGTGAGTACCGACCGGCTGCGCGGTATCCGGATCTTCGATATCTCCGACATCTCGGCGCCGAAATACCTCACCAACGTGCAGACCTGCCGCGGCTCCCACACCCACACCGTGGTGACCGACCCGAACGACACGGAGAATGTCTACGTCTACGTCTCCGGTTCGGCGGGCGTGCGCTCGCCCAACGAGCTGCCCGGCTGCTCCCGGCTCGCGCCGGACAAGGACCCGAACTCCTCGCTCTTCCGCATCGAAGTCATCAAGGTGCCGCTGGCGCACCCGGAGCAGGCGCGGATCGTGACCTCCCCGCGGATCTTCAACGACCTCGCCGCCCCGCCGGTGCATGGCGAAGCGAAGGAGGACATCGCCGAGAACGCCAAGGCCGTCGCCGAGGCCAGGGCGAAGGGTGGATTCATCGTCAAGCTGCGCGGCGATGAGATCGTGCTGCCGGAGCAGTTCGTCAAGCCGATGCTGGACAGCGTGGTGAAGGCGCGCGGAGGCAGCGGAGCACCAACCGCCGCGGACAGCGCGGGACTGCGGGCGGGCGCCCAGGGGATCGTCGACGCGATGGTCGGCCCGGCACCGGATCCGAACGCGCCGCGCCCCGGGCCGACCCAGTGCCACGACATCACCGTCTATCCGGCGATCGGACTGGCGGGCGGCGCCTGTGGCGGGTACGGACTGCTGCTCGATATTCGCGATCCGGCCAACCCGAAGCGGATCGGCGCCGTCTCCGACTCGAATTTCTCCTACTGGCATTCGGCGACGTTCAACAACGACGGCACCAAGATCCTCTTCTCGGATGAGTGGGGCGGCGGCGGCGGGCCCAAGTGCCGCGCGACCGACAAGCCGGAGTGGGGCGCGGATGCGATTTTCACGCTGGCCGACAACAAGATGACGTTCAAGAGCTACTACAAAATGCTGGCGCCGCAGACGGCGTTCGAGAACTGCGTGGCCCACAACGGCTCGCTGATCCCGATCCCCGGACGCGATGTCATGGTGCAGTCGTGGTACCAGGGCGGCGTCTCGGTGTTCGACTGGACCGATGCGAGCCATCCCAAGGAGATCGGGTTCTTCGATCGCGGCCCGGTGGATTCGACCAAGATGGGCAGCGGCGGGACCTGGTCGGTGTACTGGTACAACGGTGTGATGGTCAGCTCCGAGATCTCCCGCGGGCTGGACATCTTCGAGCTGACGCCCAGCGCATTCATCTCGCAGAACGAGATCGACGCCGCGAAGCTGGTGCATTTCGACTTCTTCAACACCCAGGACCAGCAGAAGCTGGTCTGGCCGGCGAGCTTCGCGGTCGCACGGTCCTATCTGGACCAGCTGGAGCGCTCCAAGGGGCTGGCAGCCGGTAAGATCGCGGCGACCCGGACGGCACTCGCCAGCGCGGAGAAGCTCTCTGGACCGGCACGCAAGGACGCGCTTGCCAAGCTGGCGACGCAGCTGCACGCCGACGCTGCTGTCGCGGCGGATGCCCCCAAGGCACACACGCTGGCGAGCGCAGTCGGCAGCCTGGCAGCTGCCAGCTAACAGCTGGCAGTCAGCGGAAACGATGCCCCCGGTCTCCAAGTGGAGATCGGGGGTCTTCGCATGCGAACACCACGACGGTCGCGAGGAACGACAGCAGGAGATTCCCCGCGTCAGGGGAGTTCCCGGGATCGATGGCGAGCCGCTTCGGCGTCTGCTTCCGCTTAGCGGTGCTGCTGGCCGTGAGCGGCACCTCTGGCCTGAGGGCGCGTTCGCGGCATTGCCCCTCACCGTACTGGTGGGCGTGGGTTTCTCGCACTTCTTTCCCATCTCGCTCGTACTGTCGTTCGCCACGGCGGTGCTGGTATCAGCCGCGGTCACCCTCGTCGTGCTGGCCGCCACATGGCTCCCGACGCGAAGTGCGGTGGCAGTGGAACCGCGGGATGCGTTGTGGCGGGAGTGATGGTGCTGGGCGCCGTAACCCTACCCGTCGCTGTTGAATGTGCCTGAAGCATCGGCGAGTTGGTCTAGCAGCGGTGCCGGCGTCCAGAATGTAGGATCGCCGTGCGGGTTGCGGGCAAACTCCCGGATGCGCCGACGGACATGCTCCAGGCCGACCTGGTCGGCATGGAACATCGGCCCACCGCGCCACGCCGGAAAGCCGTACCCGGTGAGATACACGACATCGATGTCGGACGCCCGCGCCGCAATCCCCTCCTCCAGAATCCTCGCCCCTTCATTCACCAGCGCGTAGACCAGACGATCCACGATATCGGTGTCGCTGATCGGGCGCGGCGTGATGCCGCTCTCCGTCCGGTGCGATACGATGAGTTCCTGGACGACCGGTGATGGGGTGGGATGGCGCGGACCATCGGGATAGTCGTACCAGCCACCAAGGGTCTTCTGTCCGAAGCGTCCCAGCTCACAGAGCCGGTCAGGCAGGGTCGAAAAACGGTAGCCCACACGCTCGGCGCGCCGACGCTTCCGGATGGACCAGCTGATGTCGTTGCCGACGAGATCACCGACCCGGAACGGCCCCATTGCAATGCCGAACGACTCGATGGCGCGGTCGACCTGCTCCGGTGTGGCGCCCTCCTCGAGCAGGTAGGCCGCCTGCTTCACGTAGGGCTCGAGCATTCGGTTACCGATGAAGCCGTCGCAGACACCGGCAACCACCGCCACCTTGCGGAGCTGCTTGCCCAGCTTCACCGCCGTCGCGAGCACCTCGGGACTCGTGGCGCTGCCGCGCACGATCTCGAGGAGTCGCATCACATTCGCCGGGCTGAAGAAGTGGGTGCCGACGACATCCTCCGGACGATGGGTGAACCCGGCGATCTGGTTGACGTCGAGGGTCGAGGTGTTGGTGGCGAGGACGACACCCGGCTTCATGACCCGGTCGAGCGCCGTGAACACCTGGCGCTTGACCTCCAGCGATTCGAAGACCGCTTCGATGACGATGTCGGCTTGGCTGATGGCGTCGTAGGAGAGTGTCGCGGTGAGGAGCGCCACGCGGCGATCGCGCTCGCCCGGCGTGATCTTCCCCTTCTTCCCTAGTCCCTCGTAGACCGCCCTGATGCGCCCCACGCCGCGATCCAGCGCCGTCTGATCGGTTTCGACGAGCCAGAGGGGAATGCCGGCGTTGAGGAAGCAGATGGCGATGCCGGCGCCCATCGTGCCGGCGCCGATGACCGCGGCGCTCGCGAGCGGCCGGGCCGGCGTCGCGGCCGATACGCCGGCGACTTTGCTGGCGCCGCGTTCAGCGAAGAAGGCGTGGCGGAGCGCCTTCGACTCGGGCGACTGCATCAGCTCGAGGAAGAGCCGACGCTCGAGGGCGAGTCCTTCGTCGAAGGGCTTTCCCGCCGCTTCGATGGCGTCGATGGCGCGGAGTGGCGCCGGCAGACTTGGCCGGAGCGCCATCAAGCGCGCGCGGGCCGAGGCGCACAGCGCGACCAGATTCGGCTCGACCAGGGGAATGTCGCGGGTGCGAAATCGTGGCTTCGAACCAACGGAGTCGGAGGCGGCGAGATCCACTGCTGCGACCACCGGATCGGTGTCGACCACGCGATCGAGCAGCGCGGTCCGAGCGAGAAGTTTTGCCGCCACCGGCTCTCCGGTCGTGATCATCTCGATGGCGCCTGCGATCCCGATCAGTCTCGGCAACCGCTGGGTGCCGCCGGCGCCAGGCAGCAAGCCGAGCTTCACCTCGGGCAGGCCGAGCCTGGCATCCACACTCGCCACCCGGTAGTGTGCCGCCAGCGCCAGCTCGAGGCCGCCACCCAGGCAGGTACCGGCAATCGCCACGACGATCGGCTTTCCACTCGACTCCACCAGATCGATGAGCTGCCGAAGCGAGGGCTCAGCCAGCGCCGCGGGCGTGCCGAACTCGCGGATGTCCGCGCCACCCGAAAAGAGCCCGACGGTTCCAGTCAGCACGATGGCGCCCACGTCGCTATCGGTCGCCGCGCGTGCGAGCGCCAGCGCCATTTCCGAACGAACGGCGTGCGAGAGCCCGTTGACGGGAGGATTGCTGAATGAGATGACGGCGACATCACGGTCGATTCGGTAGTCGATATGGGGCATGGGCGGTTGGGCGATTGGAGGATTGGGCGATTGGGCGATTGGGCGATTGGGTGGTTGGCAAGGTAGGGCCGGGCAGCGGTACTGTCGCTACCGCCTAATCGCCTAGTCGTCAGATCGCCGCTCCGCCCTGAGCTTCCCGCGATCCACCTTCCCGAGATGCGTCATCGGCAGCGCGTCCATGAAGATCACTTCCCTCGGATGCTTGTACGGCTCCAGCCGCTCCCGCACAAACGCCTTGAGCTCCTCCGCCAGCCCGTCACGACCTTCGCGAGCGACCACGTACGCATGCGGCTTGACCAGCCCATTGGCATCCGCCACGCCGACCACCGCGACCTGCGACACCAGCGGGTGCAGCAACAGGCAGCCTTCCACCTCAGTCGCCGAGAGCCACTTGCCGCCGACCTTCAGGAGTTCGTCGGCCCGGCCCCCGTAGGTGAAGTAACCGTCCGCGTCACGCCGGATCAGGTCTCCCGACACGACCCATTCGCCCCGGAACGCGGTCTGGCTCTTCTCATGTTGCTGCCAGTACCCGATGGCCCGCGACCCGCCTCGCACCCAGAGATGGCCCATCTCGCCATCAGGGAGTGCGCGCCCCGTCTCATCCGCCACCTTCACCTCAAAACCGGGAACGGCTTCTCCCAGCGTTCCTCGGCGAATCCGACCCACCTGATTCGAAAGAAAGATGTGCCACATCTCCGCCGTGCCCAGCCCGTCGAGCAGCGGGACGCCGAAGCACCGGTCCCAACGCTGGTGCAGCTCCTCGGGCAACCCCTCGCCCGCCGAGGTGGCCAGGCGGAGGGAAGAAAGATCCTGCAGACTGGCCTGGGGATGGTCGACCATCTGGTTGATCATCGTCGGCACGGTGATCAGCATGGTGGGCCGATGGTGCTTGATCTGGGCGAAGATGACGTCGGCGGTGCAGCGCTCATCGAACAGCACGGTGGCCGCACCAGCGGCGAAGGGGAACAGCAGATTGGAGCCGGTCGCATAGCCGAAATACAGCTTGGGCACCGAGAGCGTGATATCGTCTTCGGTGTAGCGGAGAACCTGGCGGGCGTAGCACTGGGTCGTGTTGACGAACGATCGATGCGGCTGCACCGCGGCCTTGGGGCGCCCGGTCGTGCCACCGGAGAAAAGCCAGATGGCGGCATCGTCACAGTGCGTGGGAAAGTTCTGGAAGGTCGGTAGGGACGCCTTCAGGCGTTCATCCCACTCCTCCCCACCGACCATCAGGAACCGGGGGGGATGTGCCGCCCGTCCGGCCGCGGCACGGAAGGCGTCCGCCCGCTCCGCGGCAACCAGCGCGACGGCGGCCCGGCTGTACTCGAAGAAATACTCGATGGCGTCAGCTTTGAGTTCCGGGTTGACCATGACCACGACGGCCCCGATCTTCAGGGTACCAAACAGCGCCGCGACGAAGTCGGGGCCATCCGGCAGGGCAATGATCACCCGCTGTTCGGGAGCGACACCCGCCGACGTGAGCAGATTGGCGTACCGATTGGTCAGCGCCTGAACCTCACGGTAACTCCACCGTCTCCGGTCGGTGATCAGCGCGATCCGGTCGCCCCGACCCTCACGCACCCGTGCATCAAGAAAGAAATCGGCGATGTTCAACTGCGCCGGAGGTTCGAACGTCATGGCTGACATCCCCGAGGGTCAAGAGCGGTGAGGACACAATAACCGTGCACACGCTCGCCGCAATGACCTGGGAAGAGGCCCGGGATGCCGCCGGGAAGATCGCGGTCGCCATCCTGCCGGTGGGCGCCATCGAGGCCCACGGCCCGCATCTGCCGCTGGAAACCGATGGGATCATTGCGCAGGCGATGGCACGCGCCGGCGCCGCTCGACTCACTGCGAGGGGACTGACGGTCGTCACGCTTCCGCCACTGGCCTACACCTCGGCGGCGTTCGCCCGCGGCTTTCCCGGGACGATCTCGCTCAGGCCGGAGACCGTCACGGCGACGATCGTGGATATCGCGGGCAGTCTTGCCCGGCAGGGATTCAGCCTGCTCGTCATCGCCAACGCGCATCTCGATCCCGGACATCTGACGTCGCTGGAACTGGCGGTGATCCAGATTCGCCGTGACACGAAGCTGGCGGTCGCGTTTCCCAATCTCGCCGCCAAACCGTGGGCACCCCGGCTGAGCGAGGAATTCAAGAGCGGCGCCTGTCACGCCGGCCAGTTCGAGACGTCGGTGCTGCTCGCCGAGCGCCCGGAGCTGGTGCGCGACACCATCAGAGCTGAGCTCCCGCCGAACCCGGCCTCACTCTCCCGCGCGATTCGGGACGGCAAGCAGAGTTTCGAGGAAGCGGGAGGTGCCCGCGCCTATTTCGGATTTCCCTCCCAGGCCACCGCCGAGGAAGGCCGGTCGACCATCGAGACGCTCGGAGCCATCATCGACGACGCGGTGCAGGCGGAGCTCGCCGCGAAGCGGGAGAGTGGTGGATGAGCCGGTTGACCGATCGGGTCGCGGTGGTGACGGGCGCCGGCCGGGGAATCGGGGCCGCCGTCGCGCATGCGTTTGCGGCCGCGGGGTTCTCGGTGGTGGTCTCAGCCCGGAGCCGGGATCAGATCGAGCGAGTCTCCTCCGAACTGGTGGCGGTGGGTCTACGATCCAAGCCGGTCGTCTGTGACGTGACAAGCGAAGCAAGCGTGCTGTCACTCTTCCGTGAAGCGGCCGAGTTCGGACCGGTGGCCGTGCTGGTCAACAACGCCGGTGCCGCGGCCTCGATGTCGGTCATCAAGACCTCGCTCGAGGAGTGGAACCGGCTGATCGCCGTCAACGCCACTGGGGCGTTCCTCTGCACCCGAGCGGTGCTTCCCGGCATGATCGAGCGGAAGTGGGGCCGAGTCGTGAATGTGGCTTCCACCGCAGGGCTGCGTGGCGCCAAGTACATCGCCGCCTACTCCGCAGCCAAGCACGCGTTGATGGGCCTCACCCGCTCGGCGGCGGCGGAAGTGGCAGGGAGCGGAGTAACGGTGAACGCCGTCTGCCCCGGCTATGTCGACACCGAGATGACCACTGAGTCGCTGGACCGCATCATCGCGAAGACCGGCAGGAGCCGCGCCGAGGCGCTCGCAGCGGCACTCGCCTCGGCGGGTCAGAGCCGGCTGATTTCGGCGGAGGAAGTGGCGACGGCGGTGGTGTCGCTCTGCGCCGATACCGCGGATCCGCCGAACGGGGAAGCTGTCGTGCTCGATGGCAGAGAGACGCCTTCCAGCCGCTTTGCGATCATCAACCCCGAAGAACTGGGCGCGCCGCGGGGCTGGAGCAATGGGATGCTGGCTCGTCCCGGAGGGCGGGTGCTGTTCATCGCGGGGCAGACGGGGGTCAAGGCAGTTGGGCGGGTAGGCGGTTTGACGGTTGGTGCCGAGAACTCGGCGCTGGCACGCGATTTCGTAGACCAGTTTGACCGGGCGCTCGGCAATGCGTTGACGGTGCTCAGGGAAGCGGGCGGAGTGCCGGCGGACATCGGGCGGCTGACAATCTTTGTCACCGACGTGGCCCAGTATCGTGCCAGCCTCAAGCCACTCGGCGCGGTGTACCGTCGGCTGATGGGCAGCCACTACCCCGCCATGGCGCTGGTGGAAGTGCGCGCGCTGGTGAATGATGCCGCACTGGTCGAGATCGAGGCGACGGCGGTGGTGGGATAGGCGGCGAGGCGATTGGGCGGTTGGTAAGGAGAACAGCAGGGCGGCTGTAGCTAACCGCCTGCCCGCCCCAACCGCCTACCCGCATATTTCCTCACTCGCCCATACGCATACGGAGCACACCGATGGCCCTGAATCCCAAGTCGTTTCTCTACAGCCATGACGCCGCGACGGCCGTCGCGACCATCACGCTCAACCGGCCCGAGCGGCTCAACGCGCTCACCTTCGAGGTCTACACCGAGCTGCGAGATTCCTTTCGCGCCCTCGACACCGAACCGGGAGTCCGCGCGATCATCATCACGGGCAGCGGCCGGGCGTTCTGCACCGGGGGTGATGTGCAGGACATCATCGGTGCGCTATTCGCCCACAGCTACGACGGTCTGCTGGAATTCACCCGGCTCACCTGCGATCTCATTCTCTCCATCCGGCAGTGCCGACGGCCAGTCGTGGCAGCCCTCAATGGCACCGTGGCAGGCGCGGGAGCGGTGATCGCGGCGGCCAGCGATTTCCGGATTGCGGCGGAGAACGCCAAGATCGCGTTTCTCTTCACCAAGGTCGGCTTGGCCGGCGCTGACATGGGTGCGGCCTGGCTGCTGCCAAGGATTGTGGGTCTGGGTCACGCCACTGAACTGCTGATGCTGGGAGACTTTGTCACCGCCCAGCGCGCGGCGGAGATCGGACTGTACCACCGGGTGGTACCGGGAGACCAGCTCATGGCGGAAGCCACCGGTTTCGCTGCACGACTGGCACGGGGGCCGTCCGTCGCCCTGGGTGTCACCAAGGAATCACTCAATCAGGAGGCGTCGATGGACCTGGTGTCCGCCATGGAGGCGGAAGCCCGGGCTCAGGCCGCCTGCATGCAGAATCCCAACTTCCGCGAAGCCTATGAGGCGTTCCGCGACAAGCGCGAAACGAAGTTCGAGTAACCGATGCCTGACACCAGGCTGATCCGCGCCTTCCTCGAACCACACCACGCCTCTCTTGCCGAGCGGACCAGCAGCTTCGCGATGGGGGAGATGGCCAGCCGCATCGATCCGGCCGACGATGCCGCCGCCCGGATGGAAGCGCGCGCCATGGTCCGCCTGCTCGGCGCCGGTGGCTGGCTCAAGCCGATCTTCGACCTCGACCTCCGTGGCTGCTGCCTGACGCGGGAGGCGCTGGCCGAAGCCTCGCCGCTCGCCGACGCGGTATTCGCGCTGCAGGCGCTGGGCACAACGCCGATGCTGCTGAGCGGATCGGTCGCGCAGAAGGAGCGCTGGCTCGGGCCCATCGCTGCCGGGGATGTGATGACCGCCTTTGCGATGACGGAGCTGGAGGCGGGATCAGATGTGGCGAACATCAGCACGACGGCCCGTCGCGATGGATCGAGCTACGTGCTGAACGGCACCAAGACCCTGATCTCCAACGCCGGCATCGCCGATCTGTATACCGTCTTCGCCTCGACGGATCGTGCCCGGGGGCACAAGGGGATCAGTTGCTTTCTGGTGCCGGCCGACGCTCCAGGGTTCAGGTTCGTGGGTCCGCAGGTGCTGAGTGCGCCGCACCCATTGGGAGAGCTCGCCTTTGAAGACTGCAGGGTGCCGACAGCGGCGCTGCTGGGCGAGGAAGGACGCGGTTTCGGCATCGGTTTGGCGGCGCTGGATCGGCTGCGACCGACGGTGGCCGCGGCCGCCTGCGGCATGACGTCCCAGGCGCTGGCACAGTCGCTGGCCCATGTGAAGGCCCGGCAGCAGTTCGGCAAACCGCTGGCGGAGTTTCAGCTGGTGCAACAGAAACTCGCCGTGATGGCCACCGAACTCACCGCGGCGCGCCTCCTGGTATACCGCGCGGCGTACGAGAAGGACCAGGGTCAGGAGCGGATCACCTCCGAAGCCGCGATGGCCAAGTATTTCGCCACCGAGATGGCCCAGCGCGCCGTGGACAACGCAGTTCAGCTCATCGGCGGGCGTGGGGTGCTGATGAATCATCCGGTCGATCGGCTCTACCGCGCGGTGCGGGCGCTCCGCATCTACGAAGGGACGACGGAGATCCAGCAGCTGATCATCGCGGGGGAGTTGCTGAAATAGGCGGTTGGGCGGTTAGACGGTTAGATGATTGGGCGATTGGGCGATTGGGCGATTGGGCGATTGGGCCGAAGATAATTGTTGTCATCCTGAGCGAAGCGAAGGATCTCTTTCCCCCGGAGCCCGTCTCCGACCCAAGTAGATCCTTCGTCGCTGCGCTCCTCAGGATGACAGGAATTATCGAGGGCTGACGGCTGACGGCTGATGACTGAAAGCTGACTGCTGATTGCTGACGGCTGACGGCTGACGGCTGACGGCTATCTTATCCACCATGTGGCATCCCGAACCCTTCACCAAGCATCCGATCCCGGTGGCCCACTGGCCCACGGCGGCGGAGGCGGCGCGCTCGCGCTGGCTGAGCCCCATCCGGATCGGGCAGACGGAGCTGACGGAGCGCACCTGGGTCCCGGCGATGGTGCCTTGGCGCGCGACTGATGACGGTCTGGTCACGCCCGACGTCCTGGCGTGGTACGAGCGCTTTGCCAGGGGGCAGCCCGGGGCCCTCGTCGTCGAGGCGACCGGGATTCGCGACATCCCCAGCGGGCCACTGCTGCGCATCGGACACGACCGCTTCATTCC
This sequence comes from Gemmatimonadales bacterium, assembly GCA_039934355.1. GTDB lineage: Bacteria > Gemmatimonadota > Gemmatimonadetes > Gemmatimonadales > GWC2-71-9 > JADJOM01. The sequence continues at coordinate 14,634 of JBDTMI010000026.1, read as the reverse complement.
CGGTCTCACGGAACTGGTGCGCACGGTGCGCGAGGCGAGCGATGGGCGGACTCGGATATTCATTCAGCTCATCGACTTCCTGCGGATCCGCCGGCGGCCCGACCCGGAGCGCTACTTCCGCGAGTACCTGACGCTCACGGATCGGCACCGCGCCCTGCTGCCCGGCAGCGACGACGCCATTCGTGAGGCGCTGCTCAGATTGCCGGAGGCGGAGTGGTCCAGCATCCTGAATGCGCGGGAGCTCGAGAACCTCGAGTACGGTGAGCGGGAACGGGTAACGGATCTCCATCTCCCGCACATTCGGGAACTGCCGCGCGTGCTGCCGCAGCTGTTCGCCGAGGCCGCGCGACGGGCGGATCTGGCGGGATTCGATGGCGTCGAGTTGCACTACGCTCACGCCTACACCATGGCCTCGTTCCTCTCGAGGCTCAACGATCGGGACGACGGGTACGGCGGCGCGAGAGAAAACCGGGTGCGGCTGCCGCTCGAAGTGTACCGGGCGGTGCGCAGTGCGGTGAGCGGGCGCTTCGTGGTGGGGTGCCGATTCCTGGGCGAGGAGTGCATCCCGGGAGGAAGCAGTGTCGAGGATGCCGGGTGGTTCGGATCCGAGTTCGCCGGGGCGGGCATGGACTACCTCTCGCTCTCCCGCGGCGGCAAGTTCGAGGACGCGAAGCAGCCCCGGGTGGGCTGGTCCCGCTACCCCTATACCGGCCCGAGCGGCTATGAGTGCATGCCGACGGTGCGCTCGGATGCGCAGGGTCCGTTCGGCAGGAACCGCTCGGCGACCCACGCGGTGCGGCAGGCGATTCACGAGGCGGGACATCAGACACCAGTGGTATTGTCAGGCGGCATCTCCACCTTCCAGCAGGCGGAAGAGCTGCTCCGAACCGGGGTGGCCGATATCGTCGCCTCCGCGCGGCAGAGTCTGGCGGATCCCGACTGGTTCCGGAAGCTCCGGCTGGGGCAGGGCGCGCAGGTGCGGCGCTGTGTCTTCACCAATTACTGCGAAGGTCTCGATCAGGTGCACAAACCGGTGACCTGCAAGCTGTGGGACCACCTCGAGCTGGACCGCCCCGGGACGCCCCTCACCGCCGACGGTCGGCGGCGGCTGGTGGCACCGGCGTGGGACGGGACGGCGTCGTGAAGGTCGCGATCGTCGGTGCCGGGCCGGCCGGACTCTACCTGGCGATCCTGCTCAAGCGCGAGGATCCCAGCCACCAGGTTACGATCTACGAGCGCAATCGCGCCGAAGACAACTTCGGTTTTGGCGTCGTGTTCTCCGATGAGACCATGGAGAATGTCGGCGAGGCCGATCCGGAGACCAACCGGGCGATGGCGGCCGCGGCGGCGCACTGGGACGACATCGAAATCCACTACCACGGGACCGTCACCCGCTCGACCGGGCATCGTTTTGCCGGGGTGGAACGGAAGACACTCCTGGAACTCCTCGCGCAACGGGCGCAGTCGCTTGGTGTCGTGATCTACTGGCAGCGGGAGATTCGCGATCCGGCAGAGTGCGGTCCAGCCGACCTGATCGTGGCCGCCGATGGTGCCGCCAGCCCGCTCCGCGACCGACTCGCCGATCAGTTCAATCCCCAGCTCGACTGGCGGCAGAACCGTTTCGTCTGGCTCGGTACCACCCGCCCCTTTCCCGCGTTCACGTTCTACTTCAAGTCGTCACCCGCGGGACTCTGGCGGGTGCACGCCTATCAATACGCCCCGGGGCGATCCACGTTCATCGTGGAGGCGAGGGAGGAAACGTGGGCCGCGAGCGGCCTGAGTGAGAATAACGAAGCGGCGACGGTCGCCTATCTGGAACAACTTTTCGCGGAAGAGTTGCAGGAACACCGGCTCGTGGCCAACCGATCCATCTGGCGGCGATTCCCCACCGTCAGGAACGCACTCTGGCATTCCGGCAACGTCGTGCTGCTGGGCGACGCGGCCCATACCGCGCACTTCTCGGTGGGCTCGGGGACCAAGCTGGCAATGGAAGATGCCATCGCGCTCGCGGCCGCCCTCAAGACCGCTGGGTCGATTCCCGAGGCGCTCGCCGCGTACGAAGCCGAACGCCGGCCCGCCGTGGAAAGCCTGCAGCGTGCGGCGCAGGCCAGTCTCGAGTGGTTCGAATCGGTGGAACGCTATCACGAGATGGAGCCGCTGCAGTTCACCTTCAACCTGCTCACCCGCAGCCTTCGCATCACCCACGACAACCTCCGGCTCCGCGACCCGCTGCTGGTGGCCGAGGTCGACCGGTGGTTTGCCGCCGAGTCCGAGAAGCAGAGCGGGTGGCCGGTCCCGCTCGACCCCTGCCCTCCGCCGCTGTTCACGCCCTATCGGCTTCGCGAGCTGGTCCTGACGAACCGGATCGTGGTTTCATCGATGTGTCAGTACAAGGCGGAGGACGGCCTGCCGGGCGACTGGCACCTGGTACACCTCGGCAGCAGGGCCATCGGCGGCGCGGGATTGGTCATGACCGAGATGACCGATGTGAGCCGTGAGGGGCGGATCTCCCCCGGTTGTGCCGGGATGTACCTCGACGCCCACATCGCCGCATGGCAGCGGATCGTCGAGTTTGTGCATCGGGAAAGCGAGGCCAGGATCGGAATCCAGCTGGCCCACGCCGGCCGGAAGGGCTCGACCTGCGTGCTCTGGGAGGGGAGCGATCAACCGCTGGAGGAGGGGAATTGGCCTCTTATCGCCGCCTCGCCGATTCCCTACCTCTCGAACAGCCAGACGCCACGCGAGATGACCCGCGCTGACATGGATCAGGTGGCTGCCGATTTCGTCCGCGCCACCAGGATGTCCCACGCAGCGGGATTCGACCTGGTGGAGTTGCACCTGGCGCACGGATACCTGTTGGCCTCGTTCATCTCGCCACTCACCAACAGACGGACCGACGAGTACGGCGGATCGCTCCTCAACCGGATGCGCTACCCGCTCGAGCTTGTCGCCGCGGTGCGCGCCGAATGGCCCCAGTCCAAACCACTGTCGGTCCGCATCTCGGCGGTGGACTGGGCGCCGGGAGGGATGCAACCGCAGGATGCGGTGGAGGTGGCCCGGCTGGTGGTCGCCGCTGGCGCGGACATCGTGGATGTCTCAGCGGGGCAGACCGTGCCCGACGGCCGTCCGGTCTACGGCCGCCAGTTCCAGACCCCGTTCAGCGACCGGGTCCGCCACGAGGCCCGCGTGCCGACCATGACCGTCGGGAACATCTCGTCGGCCGCAGACGTCAACACGATTCTTGCCGCCGGCCGAGCCGATCTGGTTGTGATGGCGCGGGCCCACCTGTGGGACCCGTACTGGACCCGGCACGCCGCCGCTGACCTGGGCCATGCCCTGCCCTGGCCGCCGCCGTACGCTACGTTGAACCGCTACACCCCGAGACCGCGATAGACTCCCGGCACCCCGAGACGCATTCATGACGTCCTATACGGAATACCTCAAGATCGACGAGCTGCTCTCGCTGCAGCGGCCGCTCTCGGATGGCCCCGAACACGATGAGATGCTGTTCATCGTGATCCACCAGGTCTACGAGCTGTGGTTCAAAGAGGTCCTGCACGAACTTGACTACATGGAGCAGCTCCTGGCGCACAAGGACGACGCCCGGGCCCAGCATACCATGAAGCGGGTATTGACCATCCTCAAGGTGATGGTGGCGCAGATCGACATCCTCGAGACGATGACACCGCTGGAGTTCCTCTCCTTCCGCGATCGTCTCGCCTCGGCGAGCGGCTTCCAGTCGGCCCAGTTTCGCGAGCTGGAATTCCGGCTCGGACGGAAGAATCCAAAGGCCCTGGACCGCTGCGAGCCGGGAACCAAGGCTCGGGAGCAGCTCGAGCGGCGCCTGGCGGCGCCTTCGCTTTGGGACAACTTCCTCCACCACCTCGCCGACAGCGGTGTTCCGATTCCCCGGGCCCAGCTGGAGCGGGATGTGACCCAGCCTGTCGAGTCCACACCAGAGGTGCGCCGGGCACTGGTGGACGTCTACCGCAACAACGCGGGGCTGGCGGGACTCTGCGAACGGCTGGTGGATCTGGACGAAGGACTGATGGAGTGGCGCTACCGGCACGTGAAGATGGTGCAGCGCACCATCGGCACTCGGCCCGGCACCGGCGGCAGCGCTGGCGCCGAATATCTGGTGACCACGCTCAATCAGCCGCTCTTCCCCGATCTGTGGGCCATTCGCACCGAACTCTAGGGCATCCTCGATGGACCCAAACACACTCTACGCCTCGCCCAACGCGCTCGCGCGCGACTATTCCCGCTTCAAAGTCGCGGAGCGGCTGCTGCTCACCGGCCACTCCCATCAGGCGTGGCCCGACGTAGGCTTCGAGGCGCAGGCCGAAGCCTGGCTCGATGCGGCGGAGTATGTGGACGACAAGTGGGAACGCGCCTTCACGATGGCGGAACGAGTCCGCGCCGGCTTCGGCCGACTGCTGGACGAGCCGAACGCGGCCATCGCCCTCGCCGGCAACACCCACGAGCTGGTGGTGCGACTGATCTCGGCGCTTCCCCTGCAACAGAGGCCGCGGCTGGTGACGACCGACGGCGAGTTCCACACCATCCGCCGGCAACTGGATCGGCTCTCGGAGGAAGGCCTCGAGGTGGTGCGTGTACCGGAGTCGCCGCTTGAATCGGTGGCGGCTCGACTGGCCCAGGCGGTGGATGATCGCACGGCGCTGGTGCTGGTGTCGGCGGTGTTCTTCGACTCAGGAAGAATCGCGCGGGGATTGCGCCAGGTCGGGGTCGCGTGCCGACGGCACGGGGCCAGGTTGCTGGTCGACGCCTATCACACGCTGAACGTCGTGCCCTTCTCGATTCCGGCAGAGGATCTGGGCGACGCGTTCGTGGTCGGGGGCGGATACAAATATTGTCAGTCAGGCGAGGGCAACTGCTTCCTGCGGATCCCCTCCGACTGCGACCTGCGCCCGGTGATCACCGGATGGTTCAGTGAATTCACCGCGCTCACCTCTCGGGAGCGGGAAGGGCACACCACCTACGGGACAGGAGGAGACCGGTTCGCCGGCGCCACCTACGACCCGGCGAGTCACTACCGCGCTGCCCGCGTCTTCGACTTCTTCAGTGAACGCGAGCTGGCACCTGCGCTGCTTCGCGACGTCAGCCAGCACCAGATCGGACTGCTCGCGACCGGCTTCGACGCGCTGGATCTGGACCCTGCCATCATCGACCGGGACCGAAGCGCACCGCTCTCCGAGTTCGCGGGATTCCTGGCGCTCCACTCACCGCACGCCGGCCGCCTTGCCACCGCGCTCCACGGCAGAGGTGTGCTGGTCGACGCACGGGGAGAGGTGTTGCGCCTCGGGCCCGCGCCCTATCTGGCCGACAGGCAGCTCACGGACGCGGTGTCTGTGCTGGGTGAGGTGGTGCGGTCGGTGCTGGGGTGAACACGGCGGGTGGACGCACGCATACAGGGACCCGCTCATGATCCGCAGACTTCCCAATGGACACTTCCACGTGTATTCGACGACGCTCGAGCGTGAGGCGCAGTTCTTCAAACGGCGCGGCTAGGGCGAACCATCGACTCCGACGGCACCAGCTTCTGGTTGACCAGGACCAGGCTGCCAAGGATGCACGCGAGTCCGGCGATGATTCCGGTGGTCGGCCGCTCGCCCAGAAAGATGACGCCCCAGGCCACGCCAAAGATGGGAATGACATAGGTCACGACTGACGTCCTCACGACGCCGATCTCACCGAGAAGTCTGAAGAACACGAGATAGGCGACCGCGGTACAGAGCAACGCCAGGCTCAGCAGCGCCGCGATGGCGTCGAGGCTCGGTGCGGCACGGGGCAGGGTCAACGCGGCGGGGACAAGAAGCCAGACCGCCGCCCCGAGCTGTTGGCCGAGCGCGATCGTCAGCACTGGCGCGTCGGCGAGTCGGCGCTTGGCGTACAGCGAGCCTGCGGCGTAGCAGACCGCGCCCATCAGGCAGGCTGCCACCCCCCAGAGCCCGGTACGGTTCAGCGCATCCGGACTCCAGCCCAACAGTATTCCCACCCCGCCCAGCCCCAACAGCAATCCGGCCGCCTGCCGCAGCGACATCCGTTCGTTCAGCCAGATCCCATTGATCAGCGCCACACAGAGTGGCTGCGTCGCGATCAGCACTGCGGCCATCGACGCGCTCAGGTGGACTTCTGCCGTCGCGATCAACGCAAAGGGAGCGGCAGCATGCACCAGGCCCAGCACTAGCAGACGCCTCCAGTATGGCCGAAGAGCAATCGGCGTCCGCCCCATCGCCCCGTAGAGCCAGAGCGCGCCAGACGCGATCACGACCCGCCCCGCCATGAGGGGAAACGGCCCGAGCACCGGCGCCGCGACCCGAATGAACAGGAACGAGGCACCCCACACGGCGGCGAGGAAGATCAGCGCGACGCCCTGGCGCAGATTCATGAGACGTCCGATGCGCCCGCAGGTCGATACTCCCCGGGTACCAGGCGCGCCGCGATCGAAAGCCGGTTCCAGGCGTTGATCGTCGCCACGGCCAGCGTCAGGTCCGCAAGTTCCTTCTCGCCGAATTCTGCCCGCGCCGCGTCATAGGCGGCGTCGGAGGCGTGACCATCGGCGATCGCCGTGATCACCTCGGTCCACGCCAGCGCGGCGCGCTCGCGCGCGGTGTAGAACGGCGCCTCCCGCCAGGCGTCGAGCGAATACAGCCGCAGCTCTCCTTCGTTCAGTGAGCGCAGGTCCTTCCAGTGCATGTCAATGCAGTAGGCGCAGCCGTTGAGCTGCGAGGCACGCAGCCGAACCAGATGCAGCAGCGTCGCTTCCAGCCCGCAGGCGGCGAGGTACTGATCGAGCGCATCCATAGCTTCGTACAGCCCGGGATTGGTCCTGGCGTAGTTGAGACGGGTTTTCACGAGTCCTCCTGGCGTTCGCGGGACGTGGATGGCATGCCAGCGCGAGCAGCAGCGCGACGATAATTCTCCAGGGTCATGGCCGGTGGCCCCCCGGAGCCTGCCCGGCTTCCACCGGGACCGAGAGCGATCCTTCCTGATCACAGGTGAACCAGGCCAGGAAGCGCACCGGCACCTTCTTGCTCGCATTGGCCGATACGAGGTGCGCGCTGTTGGGCGCCTCATAGAAACTCTCGCCTGCAGCGTAGACCGCCTCCCGCTCACCCGAGACCTGGGTGCGAAGCGTTCCTTCGATCACGTAGCCAACCACCGCGCAGGGATGCCGGTGCGCGGGCGACCCTTCAGCTGGGGCGTAGGTCACCTCGACCAACGTCACCTTGAGGTGGTCGCCATCCAGAGGCGACAGCGCCTGCGAGGCCACGGTGTGCGCCGGGCCCTCACCGCGTGGCGGCGTGACGGATCTTTGCTCACTCCGGCCACTGGCAAGCAAGGCGCCGCAGAGCGCCGTTCCTGGGATGATCCACCGTGCTTCCGGCATAGTGACTTCCTCCTGTGGGGCATACGATAGCTTGGATGCGGCCTATCAAATAGAGCCATTTACGATATGTTGACTGTACCACTTATGCCCAAGAAGAATGTCACTCCTGCGCTGGCCCTGCCACCCCGCGGCGCGGAGCCATCCGCCACCCGTTGGCTCGCTGCCGCATTGCGGACCGAGATCCTCGACGGACGGCTGCGCCCCGGTGCGCGCGTGCCGGCCACGCGACAGCTCGCCCGTGCCTACGGCCTGTCGCGCGGGACGATCGTCAGCGCCTTCGATCAGCTCAAGGCAGAGGGCTACGTGGACGGGAACATCGGATCGGGCACCTATGTGAACCGGGTGCTCCCCGACGACCTGCTCGAGGTGCCCCGCGCCATTCGTCGCGCCGGACCACCCCGTCGTCCGCCGTCGCGTCACCTCTCCGACCTCGGCGCGCGCGTCAGCGAATTTTCCGGACTTGAAGCCCGACCGACGCGCGCCTTTCGGGCCAACATCCCCGCCCTCGATCTCTTCCCCACCACGCTTTGGGCCCAGGTCGAAAGCCGTCGCTGCCGCCGGGCGACGACCAGCTTGCTCCTGGGTTGCGGGCCGATGGGCTACCGACCACTGCAGGAGGCGCTGGCCGACCACCTGAGCACCTCGCGTGGCGTTCAGTGCCGCGCCGAGCAGGTGGCGATCGTGAGCGGCGTCCAGGAGGGACTGGACCTGGCCGCGCGACTCTTCGTGAATTCCGGTGATCGGGTGTGCATGGAAGATCCCGGCTACCCCGGAGCGGCCCTCGTCTTCGAGGCGATGGGCGCGAAGGTGTTGCCGGTGCCACTGGATGACGAGGGCATGATGGTCCCGGGTGCGCGACAGGCGGGCAGTCGCCTGGCGTACGTGACACCCGGTCACCAGTTCCCGACCGGGATCAGCATGAGTCTGCCCCGGCGGATGGCGCTGCTCGAGTGGGCCCGGCAGGCCGGTGCGGTCATCTTCGAGGATGATTACGACAGCGAATACCGCTATACCGGGCGCCCGATGCCGGCACTGCAGGGGCTGGATCGTCATGGCCTCGTCCTCTTCGCCGGGAGCTTCAGCAAGGTGCTGTTCCCGTCGCTCCGCCTCGGATACCTGGTGGTCCCGACCGATCTGATCGATCAGGTCTCGGCGATCCAGTCGATCACGGTCCGCCACGCCCCCACGATTTCGCAGGCCGTGCTGTGTGACTTCATCACCGACGGCCATTTCGGCCGCCACCTCCGGCGCATGCGGGAGATCTACGCCGAACGATCGCGGGTGCTGGTTGAGTGTGTACGGCAACAGCTTGCGGGACTGCTGGAGATATCCGGCATCGAGGCGGGGCTGCAAACCGCCGGCTGGCTTGGCGGCGGCATGACAGGCGTCGCTCTGGCGACAGCCGCGGCGCGACGGGATGTCGAGGTGGCGCCGTTGAGCCAGTACACCCGCAGGCGCGCGACGCGCGAGGGGGTGCACCTGGGGTTCGCCGCCGTGGATGTCCCGGAAATCCGGCGCGGCGTCCGCGAGCTGGCGATGGCGCTCGCTGGGGCCGTCCCGACCTCCGCTTGACACCCCGCACCGAACATTCTATTATCCGGATGTAAGGATTGACAACGGAGCTTCTCTGGGCACCACCATCGTCTCCCGGCTGCAGGCCCTGGCCGACGCGACCCGCAACCGGCTCCTTCTGCTCCTCGAACGACAGGAGCTGACCGTGTCGGAGTTGTGCACCGCGCTCCAACTGCCGCAGTCCACCGCCAGCCGGCATCTCAAGGTGCTGGCCGATGACGGATGGGTGGTCTCACGCGCGGACGGTGCGAGCCGACACTACCGGATGCCCGGCGCCGAACTGGATCCGTCATCGCGTCGGCTGTGGCAGGTGGTCCGGGATCAGGTGTCGTCCACCCCGGCCGCGCTCCGGGACGCCGAGCGACTGCGAAATGTCCTCACCGAACGGCGGGCGCAGTCCGAGGCGTTCTTTGCGTCGACGGCAGGTCAGTGGGATCACGTCCGCGCCGAGCTGTTTGGCATACGCACCGAGCTGCTGCCGCTCCTCGGCCTGCTCGACCCTTCGTGGGTGGTGGCAGACCTCGGCTGTGGAACGGGCCAGCTGACCCAGGCCGTCGCCCCGTTCGTGCGGCAGGTGATCGCGGTGGATGCGTCGGCGGCGATGTTGCGTGCCGCCAAGGCCCGGATTGGCGAGTTCGACAATGTGGAGATCCGGCGCGGCGATCTCGAAGCGCTGCCGATCGAGCCTGCGACGCTCGACCTCGCATTCCTGGTGCTGGTGCTCCCCTACGTGGCTGCGCCGGGAGCGGTCGTTGCGGAGGCGGCGCGGGCGCTCAAGCTCGGCGGGCGGCTGCTGGTCACCGACTTGATGCCCCATGAGCGCGCGGAGTATCAACAGACGATGGGACACCAGCGACAGGGTGTGAGTGCGGCGCAGGTGCGCGACTGGTTTGTGGACGCGGGACTGGACGAGGGGCGCTACCGGTCGCTGCCGCTCGCGCCCGGCGCGAAGGGGCCGATGCTCTTCACTTCCGTTGGGCAGAAGGCACGCTGAGGTCCGCGGCGCTGTGACAACCGCACGAATGTGGAATCACGTGACCGGGCACATTCCCGGACGCATGGACATCAACATCAGGAGCTGCAAGTGACGACTGCCGTCATGACGACCCACCCCTTTGACGTCACGCGCGAGGCGGGCCGGGAACCGTTCAAGGTGAAGGATCTTTCCCTGGCCGACTGGGGTCGCCAGGAGATCCGGCTGGCCGAGTACGAGATGCCAGGGCTGATGGCCTTGCGGAAGGAATACGCCGGAAAGAATCCGCTGGCCGGTGCCCGCATCATGGGCTCCCTCCACATGACCGTGCAGACCGCCGTGCTGATCGAGACACTGGTGGATCTCGGCGCCGATGTGCGCTGGGTCTCGTGCAACATCTTCTCAACCCAGGATCATGCGGCCGCGGCGGTGGCCGTCGGGCGCGAGGGCACGATTGCCAATCCGCGTGGCGTGCCGGTCTATGCGTGGAAGGGCGAGACACTTGATGAATACTGGTGGTGCACCGATCAGGCGCTGATGTGGCCCGACGGCAAGGGCCCGAACCTGCTGCTGGATGACGGCGGCGATGCGACGCTGCTGGTCCACAAGGGCCGCGAGTTCGAGCTGGCCGGCAAGGTGCCGACGTTCAATCCTGTCACCGACAGCGAGGAGTACGGCGTCATCCTGGCGCTGCTCCAGCGCGAGATCAAGCACAGCCCGAAGCGTTTCACTCAGATGGCGGCGGACATCCGCGGCGTCTCCGAAGAGACAACTACCGGCGTGCACCGGCTGTATGAAATGATGAAGGCGGGCAAGCTGCTCTTCCCGGCGATCAACGTGAACGACGCCGTGACCAAGTCGAAATTTGACAACCTGTACGGGTGTCGTCACTCGCTGACCGACGGCATTCTGCGCGCCTCCGACGTCATGCTGGCCGGCAAGGTCGCAGTGATCTTCGGCTACGGCGACGTGGGCAAGGGCTGCGCCCAGGCGCTGAAGGGCCAGGGGGCCCGGGTGATCATCACCGAGATCGATCCGATCTGTGCGCTGCAGGCGGCAATGGAAGGCTACCAGGTCACCACGCTGGACGACGTGGTCGCGACCGGCGACATCTTCATCACGGCGACGGGCAACGCGAACATCATTACCGTGCAGCACATGGCGATGATGAAGGACAAGGCGATCGTCGGGAACATCGGCCACTTCGACAACGAAATCGACATGGCCGGCCTGAAGACCTTTCCCGGCATCGTGCGCAACAACATCAAGCCGCAGTTCGACGAGTGGATCTTCCCCGACGGCCACTCCGTGCTGATCCTCGCCGAGGGCCGCCTGCTCAACCTGGGATGCGCGACGGGCCATCCGAGCTTCGTGATGTCGGCCAGCTTCACCAACCAGGTGATGGCGCAGATCGAGCTGCACAAAAACAACAACAAGTACGAAAAGAAGGTGTACACGCTGCCCAAGCATCTCGACGAGAAGGTCGCCCGCCTCCACCTGGGCAAACTCGGCGTGAAGCTGACCAAACTGACGCCGGAGCAGGCCGAGTATCTGGGCGTGCCGATGGAAGGCCCGTACAAGCCGGATCACTACCGGTATTAGGCAGGCGGGGTCGCGGCCTGCCGTGACCCGGACAACCGCGCCATGCAGAACCGCGAGGGAGCTTCGAGCCGTTTGGCTGGGAGGTCCCTCGCTTGCTATTGCACCTCCGCGGTGAGGTGAGTCACCGGGAGTTGCCGCCCGAGAGGCCATATTGCGTCCATGCCCCTCACTCGACCCCTCAGCAGCGTCGCGCTGCTTCTCGCCTTCAGTTTCGTCGGTCCCGCCGCAGCACAGTTCACGGCGACGCAGGACGTGAGCCTGAAGGGGCTCAGCCTGCTGGACCGGCAGTTCACCTCGACCGTGGCCTACCTGTCGCCGGACAGCGTGGCGGCGCTGCGTGATGACGCGGACCTGCGGCTCAGGCAGGCGGGGCTCCGGCTCCTCACCAGTGCGGCGGATTCGTCCCGTCCAGAGGGCCTGCTCCGGATCTCCCTCACCTCGAGTTCCGCAGGCCGCTGGACCGAGGACCTCGTGGTTCGCATCCAGGTGGAACAGACCGCGGTGCTGGCGCGCACCGACACCCCGATGCTGATGGTCACCTGGTACGCCGAGGAAACCAGCCGCGAGGTACCGTCGACCGAATCAGTGGCCGCGATACGGGCCCTGCTGGAACGGGGAGTCACGCGGTTCATGCGAGCGTGGATGGCGGCGCAGGGGAGGTAGGGGGTTGGGCGATTGGGCGGTTGGGCAACAAATTGGACTGGTGGCGGCGGAACTCCGCCCGTCGTTCCACCGTACAGCCCCGTCGTCCTGTGGCATCCATCCGCCTATCTTGACTCCCTACTCCTTCCCCCGCGCCCATGTCCTGTCGCCCGCTGCCGCTGCTTCTGCTCTTCGCCGCACTGCTCCGCACCCCGCTCGCGGCACAATCGACCGACAGTTCCACGATCACCCTCGATCAGATCTTCACCACCGACTTCTTCAGCACGGCATCCGTCCCGCCCACCCGGTGGGCGGCGGACGGGAAGAGCTACTACGCCTTCGAGCGGCGGGAGTCGGGTGAAGGGTCGGACCTGGTCCAGGTGGACCCGGTGACGCTGGCGAAGCAGATCGTGGTTCGGAGCGAACAGCTCATTCCCGCCGGCGATTCGACCCCGCTCCGGCTTTCGAGCTATCGCTTCTCCTCTGATGGGCGTCGGCTGCTGATCTTCACCAACACCGCGCGGGTCTGGCGACAGAACACGCGCGGCGACTACTGGGTGCTGGAACTCGCCACCGGCGCCCTGCGGCGGCTGGGTGGCCCGTCCGCGAAGCGGCAGACGCTCATGTTCGCGAAGTTCTCGCCCCAGGGCGACCGGGTCGCCTACGTGCGGGAGAACAATCTGTACGTCGAGCGGCTGGGCGACGGGAAGATCACCGCGCTGACTCGGGACGGCTCCCGCACCACGATCAACGGCACCTTCGATTGGGTGTACGAGGAGGAATTCGATGATCGCGACGGGTTCCGCTGGAGTCCCGACGGCAAGCGAATCGCCTATTGGCAGCTCGATGCATCCGGGGTGCGCGACTTTCTCCTGATCAACGATACCGACAGTCTCTATTCGTTCACGAAGGCAGTGCAGTACCCGAAAGCGGGGACCACCAACTCGAGCGTGCGCATCGGGGTGGTGAACGCCGCCGGCGGCCCGACTCGCTGGATGCGAGTCGCCGGCGACCCGCGCAACATCTATCTCGCACGCATGGAGTGGGCCGCCAACTCCGAGCAGATCGTGATGCAGCATCTGAACCGGCTGCAGAACACCCTCACGGTCCTGCAGGGCGACGCCCGGACCGGACAGACGACGCCGATCCTGCTCGATCGGGATAGCGCCTGGGTGGATGTGGTGAGCGACTGGGCCTGGTTCGATCACGGCAGCCGCTTCCTGTGGATCAGCGAGCGGGATGGGTGGCGGCATGCGTACAGCGTTTCGCGCGACGGCAAGGACGTCCGTCTCCTGACGCCGGGGGACTACGACCTGGATGACGTCGTCGCCATCGATTCGGTCGGCGGCTCACTCTACTTCCGTGCTTCGCCGGACAATCCGACCCAGCGCTACCTCTACCGTGTCCCGCTCACCGGCGGACCGGCCGAGCGGCTCACGCCCGCGGATCAGGCGGGGACCCACAACTATCAGGCCGCCCCGGGTGGCGCCTTCGCCATCCACAGCTTTTCCAGCATCACCACCCCACCGATCACCGAACTCATTCGGCTGCCGTCGCACGAGGTGGTCCGCACCCTGGGCGACAACGCCGAGCTGCGGCGGCGCTACGGGTTGCTCCGGCGCGGGCCGGCGAAGTTCGTGCGGGTGGATGCGGGCAACGGTGTGACGCTCGATGGCCTGGTGATGTATCCGGCGGACTTCGATTCGACCAAGCGCTATCCGGTGCTGTTCAATGTGTACGGCGAGCCGGCGGCGCAGACCGCCGTGGATACCTGGTACACGATCGATCCCTGGCACCTGATGCTGACCCAGCAGGGGTACGCGGTAATCACGCTCGACAATCGCGGCACCCCGTCGCTGCGCGGGCGGGAGTGGCGCAAGTCGGTCTACCGGAAGATCGGCGTGCTGGCGACGGAGGATCAGGCCGGTGCGGCGCGTACGATCGGGCGGTGGAGCTGGGTCGATTCCACCCGATTCGGCATCTGGGGCTGGAGCGGTGGCGGGTCGATGACACTGAACCTGATGTTCCGCACCGCCGGCGTGTATCAGACCGGCATGTCGGTCGCACCGGTCCCCGACGTGCACCTCTATGACTCGATCTACCAGGAACGGTACATGGGTCTGCCGCAGCAGAACGAGGCGGATTACGTGGCGAGCTCGCCGGTGACATTCGCCGACCGTCTGCGGGGCAATCTGCTGGTGGTGCACGGCAGCGGGGACGACAATGTGCACTATCAGGGGACCGAGCGACTGATCAACGCCCTGGTCGCCGCCAACAAGCCGTTCAAGCTGATGGCGTATCCCAACCGTTCGCACGGCATCTTCGAGGGCGAGGGAACGACGCTGCATCTCTTTGGGCTGCTGACGAGCTACCTGACGAAGAACTTGCCGGCGGGTGGGCGGTAGCTGGCAGGTGGCAGGTGGCAGGTGGCAGG
>JBDTMI010000025.1:0-48621 GCA_039934355.1 Gemmatimonadales bacterium | reverse complement strand
CCCCCACCCGGCAGCAGATCCGCGGGACTGCGCACGCCCCGGCCTCCCTGCAGCAGCACATGGGTGTAGATCATCGTCGTCGTCACATCCCGATGCCCCAGCAGCTCCTGCACCGTCCGGATGTCGTATCCCGCCTCCAATAGGTGGGTCGCAAACGAATGCCGCAAGGTGTGACAGCTGGCCCGCTTGGTCAGCCCCGCCCGCTGTACGGCGGCCGTCATCGCCCGCTGCACCGCCGAGGGGTGCAGATGGTGCCGCCGCACCTCCCCCGTCGCCCGATCAGCATACGGCCGCGTCGCCGGAAAGACCCACTGCCACACCCAGCTCCGACTCGCCCCCGGATACTTCCGCCCCAACGCCGCCGGCAGCACGACCGCCCCCGCCCCCGCCGCCAGGTCAGCCGCATGCCGCACCCGCACCCGCTCCAGATGGTCCCGCAACAGCCCCCGCGCCGCCTCCGGCACCATGGTCACCCGGTCCTTCTGCCCCTTCCCCCGCCGGACCCGGATCTCATTCCGCACCAGGTCGACATCCTTGACCCGCAGCGTGAGACACTCCAGTAACCGCAACCCGCTGCCATACAACAACAACCCCGCCAGATGGTAGACCCCCGTCAACTGCGCCAGCACCCGACTCACCTCCCCCCGATCCAGGACCACCGGTATCCGGGTCACCCCCCGCCCCCTCGGCACCAACCCCGCCATCTGCAGCGGCCGACCCAGCACCTCGCGGTAGAGAAAGAGCAACGCCGCCAGCGCCTGCGCCTGGGTCGAGGCCGACACCTGCCGCTCGTCCACCAGGACCCGCAGGAACGCCACCACCTCCCGCTCCCCCAGCTCCCGCGGATGCTGACAGTGATGGAAGCGCACAAACCGCCGCACCCAGCCGACGTACGCCTGCTCGGTTCGCAGGCTATAGTGCCCCAGCCGCAGTTGGAGCCGCAGAACGGTCAATAGGCGCGGATTAGACTGCGAGGCCGCGGGGGGCGGGAGCGGGGGCATCCTCCAAGGTCAACTGCCTGAGGCCCTGAGGTGCTCACAAAAACACGCGAGACCCAACGGAATTGCGGCACTCCGATACGGCATACTGGGGTGGCGCGTCGACCACACACGGCATGAGGCACTATCCATCGGTCCGTTCCGCCATCCTCCCCACCCCCGATGCACACCGCGGCGACGGACCAGACCGCCCCTCCCCCCGATCGCTGGTCGTCCTCCCCGGAGCACACCTCCCCCCCGCGGACCCTCCACCTGCAGCGCGGGCGGAGCTGGAGCTCCGCCCCTACCCGACATCGTCTGTACTTCTGCCTCCTGCCTCCTGCACACCAGAACGGCAGCCAACCCATACTCCGGATCGACTGCCGCCTGGCCCATCACACCTTCCCAACAACGTCATCGCGATGGCTGCCCCTCCGGTATCGTTGCCGGCACCACCGGCTTCACCACCTCACCCACCGGCCACGCCACATTGCGCACGCTCTTCCACGCGCCCAGCACTTCGGGATTGTCGCGGAAGTGATACTCCACGATCCCATCAAGCTGACGGGCCATCTGAATCAGTTCCCGCCCCAGCGACCGCAGCTCGGCGCGTGCCCCGGTGTGTGCCCGCCGTCCCGCGTTGGCGCCATGCACCGCCTGCTCATACTCCGTGAGCTGCCCGCCGAGATCGTCGAGCGCCTCCGGCCCCATCCCCCGCGCCCGCAGCAGGTCGTGCTGCGCCTCGGCCATGACCGCGATACTCTGCGCCGTCCCGAGAAACTCGTCCATGCTCAGCCGGCGCACCGGCTGCCGCAGCGCCGCCGCCACTTCGGCGAATTCCCCCTCGAGCGCTCCCCCGATGCGGGCCAGGTGACGCAACGGCCCAGCGGTGAGTTGCCGACGCAGCTCCCGGTGCTTCTTGTTCTGCGCCTCGCGAGCCACCGTCCCATCCCGCTGCTGCGCCATCAGCGCCCGCAGCCGGCCCAGTCTCTCGATGAACCGCGCCACCACCTGCTCGCTCGGTCCGTCGCCCAGCGGATAGGCCCGGAGAAAATCCTCCAGGCGACCCAGCATCATCAGAACCAACAGCAATGCGCCATCCATATCGTGCCCCCTCCTCGGGGGATACCACGGCATACCCGGTTGAGGCGGTGCATGCCCACTGACCTGCATCAGGGGACCGGCTGTTCACTCAACAACAGGGCGGTCAGGGGGGTGGGAGAAGCATCGGACGTGCCAGAGAAAAAACCTGCGTCGCACCAGGCTGTGTGAGGCGGCGAAAAAATGTATAACGCATCCGACAAATGCATAAAGTATCTGTCCAAGTCCGGACCAGCTGCGCTCAAGTACGGGCATGCGCCGCTCCGAACTGGATTCGGTCCGCACAAATGCGGACCCAGCGCGCACAGGACCCGACATGGCCGTGCACCGACCAGACACAGGACTGATCGGAGTGGGCACACGACCGCAAAGTCGAGCCGAAACGCCTTTCAGGCTTGGAGTTAGGCGACCCAGCGGTGAAGTGGTACGATCCAGGGAGGGATTGCTTGTACCGAGGACGGACATGCGAGAGATCGGGTCAGACACAGCCTCGCACTGGCCAGACATGGGACCGACCGGGCCAGACAACGCCGGGAATTATGAAGCAACGGTGCGTCCAGTCCCGACACAGGCACCGCTGAGCCGGATTCAGGCGCGCCAAATGAAAACGTTTACATGCATAACGGCGACGCGGGAATACACGGTGCAGGACAGCCCGGATCAGAGACGCGTCCGGGTCCGAGTGTCCTCAAAAAATGAGACTTTCCCATAAAGTGGACACTCAGCCGCCAGTCAGACGTGGCTGTCCGCCGTCCGCTAAACGCTCCCCGGTCCCTGCCCAACCCCGTGCCGCTCCCACCACTCCCGCGCCCGTTCCTCCGTCCACGGATTCACAACCTCAATCGCCGCCAGGCGCTGCGAAAGTTCCTTCGCCGTCTGCGGCCGATCCTTCGGCTCCTTCGCCAGGCAGGCGAGCACCAACCGGTCCAGCGCCTCGGGGATCGGCAGCTCACTCCTGGCCGACGGAGGAGTCGGCGGGGTCCGGGCATGGTGCATCAGCAACCCCATCGAAGTCTCGGCGGTAAAGACCAACTGCCCTGTCAGCAGCCAGTAGGCGACGCACCCCGTGGCGTAGATGTCCACCCTCCCGTCCACCGGCCCCCCGCCCAGCACCTGCTCGGGAGCCATGAACGCCGGCGTCCCCGCAACGACGTTCTCCTGCGTCAGCGCCGGCTCGCTCCTCGCGCCCAAAGCGGCCGACGCGCCGTCGAGCGTCTTCACCAGACCGAAATCGAGGACCTTCACGAAATCGTACTCGGTGCCGTAGTGACAGACGAAGATGTTCGCCGGCTTGATGTCCCGATGCACCAGGCCGTACGACTCGGCCTCGGCCAGTGAGTGGCAGACCTGGCGCAGCAGGTAGACCGCCCGCTCGGGGACGACGGGTCCGAAGCGCCGCACCAGGGCGTCGGCGTCGAGTCCGTCGAGCAGCTCCATGGCATAATAGAAGGCCCCGTCATCCGCGATTCCGAAATCGAAGAGATTCACGCTGTGCGGCGACCGCAGGCTCGCGATGACCTGCGCCTCCCGCTCGAAGCGCTGTCGGGCCTCGGCAGGGCTGTCCCCGGTGGGAGAGCGCCGGATCAGTTTGATCGCGGCGGGGCGGGCCAGCATCCGGTGTCGCGCGCGCCAGACTTCTCCCATGCCGCCTTGCCCCAGCTTCTCCTCCAGCCGGTAGCTGCCCAGCTCGCGGGCGCGCTTGACTTCGGTCCCCAGGTTGTAGACCACGCGGGCACCCACATAGGCCATGCCCACCACGAGGATGTAGGGGAACACGAGTCCGAAGAAGAATTGTGCCGGGTCGAGCTCGAGTGAGGTGGTGCCGGACGCCATCACCAGCCCGATGACGACCGGGACCGAGCTGACCGATGCGAGGGCGGCCAGCACCGCGCGGCGGGGCGAGGTGGGCACGACGACCGTGAACAGCACGATCCACACGGCGACCCACGAGAGCCCGATCTGGCCCCGGTGCATCTCGAGCGCGACCGGATCGGCGAACTCGGCCATCGCGATGGCGTAGCTGCTGGCGATCTCGAAGGCCACGCCGATACCCATCGCCGTGGATAGCGGCAGGCGCGCGCTGCGGATCACCACCGCGACGAGCAGTGCCGCCCCGATGCCGAGCACGCTGGGACCCCACTGCCCGAAGCTCGCGAAGAATCGGGCCCGCTCGCTCGGGAACAGCAGCGTCGGCAGAACGCCCGACATGAAGAAGACGAACGCGTACACGAGGGCGAGAATCCGGAGCCGCTCGGCAGACTGGCTGACGAGATCGGTCGGGAATCCCGACGAGGTCCCCCGACCGATCGGGTCACCCGCGTCGGGGCGCTGAAGCGTGACGTGCTCATGCATGCCGGGGCTCATCGCCTGACGTTGGAATCGTCACGTGCCGGGTAGCCGGCACACGCTTGTGGAGAGGCGATATAATGAAGCAGCCGAGCGTCCGAGCGGCAAGCAATCCCAGGGCCCCGCCTCAATCCTTTCTCCTTCCTTCCCGCCCATCCCCCGTTCCACCATATTCTCCTTCAGATCCCCTTGGAGCCCAGCCGTGATTCGACCTGCGATTACCTGCGCCGTCGCCCTCATCGCGCTTGTCTCTGCCACGCGTGCCGCGCATGCGCTGCAGGCCGGCACCCGTCCCGCGCCATCGCCCGCCGCCGCGCGCCCGCTCCCCCACGGTGCGGTCCGGGTGCAGCGCACCGAAATCATCGACCGGCAGGGGTTTGAGAAACCGCTGGTGGCTGCGACGATGCTGATCCCGGTGGGCTGGCGCACCGAAGGCGGAGTGGAGTGGACCGCCCCCGGCGGGTGCGGGCCGGCGCATCGCTACAATTGGAAGGCGACAGCGCCCGACGGCGCAACCGGGGTCCAGATCATCCCCGAAGAGAAATGGCTCACCAGCAACTATCCCGACCCCGGGAACACCTGCCTCTCCGCCCCCATTACCACGACCCGGCAGTACCTCGAATGGTATGTCAAGCGGAATCGGCCCAATGCGCGGGTGATGGACTACCGGCCCCGGCCCGATCTGATCGAGAAGTACCAGGCACTCAACCGCACCGATCAGAGCGGTGGCGGCGCCGAACTGCGGAGCTGGGTCGATGCCGGTGAGCTGCTGATCGCCTACCAGGCCGGTGGCCGGGCGGTGCGGGAGACCATCGGAAGCATTGGGTTCTTCATCCGCAACCGGTTCCCGCAGGTCGGCCCGGGTCCGGCCATTGAGACGCTGCAGGGCAGCACCGCTCCCGGATTTTCGATGCGAGCCCCGGAAGGCGCCCTCGATTTCAAGATGGCGGAGGCGCTCCGGAAGTCGCTGCAGCCCGGCGCGGAGTGGAGTGCACGTATTAATCGCGCGCAGAACGAACAGCACCGGATCGCCATGGAGAGCGGCCGCCAGATGGCGGAGACCAATCGACGAGCCGCCGCAGATCGTTCCGCGATCATCGCCCAGACCGGACGCGAGATCAACGACATTCAGATGGGCACCTGGCGCAGTCAGAACGAGAGCAGCGACCGGACCCAGCGCGAATCGATCGAAAGCATCCGCGGGGTTGAGACCTATGACGATCCCCACTTCGGCGGATCGGTGCAGCTCTCCAATCAGTACCAGCACGCCTGGCAGCTCAACGATGGCAGCTACGTCCTGACCGACGACGTCAACTTCGACCCCAGCCGGGATTTCGGCGTGACGGGTCAGCGGCTCAAGCGCACCCAATAAAAAAGGATCGACGCATGACGATGCCCAGGGGAGTGCGGCGCCTGACGCCGACAGTGCTGCTGCTGCTCGGCCTCGGCAGTCGGGCGGCATACGCCCAGGACAGTTACGGCGGACAGCCGCTCCCGGCGCCGGCCCCTTCGCAACCCGCCCCGTCCACCGCCCCGCGCCCCGCACCAGCTCCGGCCGGCGCGGCCGATCTCGACCAGCTCATGCAGGTGGAGCGACAGGACTTTGGCGTGCAACCGACCGCGGAGCTGCACACCGGCGCCATGCACGGACCGACACCGTCGAGCATACCCGGCGGACAGGTCATCACGACCAAGGGTCTGGTGGCGCTGGTCGCGAATCAGCAGCTCCGCGCCCTGCTCTTCGATGTGCTCGGCGGCCCCGAAGTGATTCCCGGTGCGCTCGCTGCGGCCCCCGCATCAGCGGCGGGTTCATTCAGTGACCGGACCCAGCAGGAGTTCGGACAGTTTCTGCAGCAGATGACCCAGGGGAACAAGCAGATGCCGCTGGTTTTCTACTGCCAGTCGAGTCACTGCTGGATGTCGTACAACGCCTCGCTGCGCGCCATCAACATGGGATTCAAGAACGTGCTCTGGTATCGCGGCGGCATCGAAGCGTGGAAGGCGGGAGGACAGCAGGTGCAGCCTGCGGGGCAAGGGGGAGGGCAGTAGAACGGCTGTGGGGAGTAAGGAGTGAGGAGGAAAGGCGCACTTCCTCCCCACTCCTTTCCCTTTTCACCTTTCTCCGCTCTCCTTTCTGCTTTCCCCCTCTTACATTCTCTCCATGGATCATCACGACCCCAACGGTGGCTTCCGGAATCCCTGGCCTGGCGCTGAGGTCAAGGAATTCCGTGACCTGCTCAAGTGGGTCGTCGATCGCAACACGACCCACCGTCCCGCCGTCGACCCGCCGCGCGGCAGCTTTCCCGCTGCAACGCCGCGCTTCGGGCAGGCCGGTCGCAAGGGTGCGCTCGCGGTGACCTGGTTCGGGCATTCGTCGGCGCTGATCGAGTTCCCCGGCTGCAACGTCCTGACCGATCCCATCTGGAGCAATCACGCCTCGCCTGTGCCGGTGCCGCGCCTGCGCCGCTTCATGCGTCCCCCCGTACCGCTCAGCGCGGTGCCGGCCATCGACGTCGTGCTGCTGTCCCACAATCACTACGATCATCTCGACCGCAGTACCGTGCGCGAGCTCGCCCGCCTCCACCCCCGTGCGGTCTGGTGCGTGCCGCTCGGCCTGGCCCCGCTGCTGCATCAGTTCGGGGTGAAAGTTGTGGAGGAGTGCGACTGGTGGGCGACGCTGCATGCCGCCGGCGCCACGATGGGCTGTACGCCGGCCCAGCATTTCAGTGCGCGCGGATTTCACGATCGCAATCAGACGCTCTGGTGCGGGTGGAGCGTGCGGGTGGGGAATCGTGCGGTGCTGTTTGCCGGCGACACCGGCCTGCATCCGCTGTTCGGCGAAATCGGCCAGCGCTTCGGCCCCTTCGACGTCGTCCTGCTGCCGATCGGTGCCTATGCCCCGCGCTGGTTCATGCAGTCGATGCACATGAATCCCGAGGATGCGCTCGAAGCCTACGCCGCGCTCCTCGGCGCCGCCGCGACCCGTCGGCTGGAGACCGGCGCGACCGGCTCGATCCGCCCCCCCGTCGTGCTGCCGATCCACTGGGGCACCTTCAAGCTCACCGACGAATCCCTGGATGAGCCGCCCAAACGCTTTCGTGCCCTGTGGGAAAAGATCGGCTACGATCCCGAAGGGCTGTGGCTGCTGTCGCATGGGGAGACGAGGGTGCTGGGATAGCGGCGGTAGGCGGTTGGGTGTACCGTCCAACCGCCCAATCGCCCAACCGCCCAATCGCCTAATCGCCCAACCGCCCAACCGCCCAATCGCCTAATCGCCCAACCGCCCAACCGCCCAATCGCCCAACCCCCCAACCGCCTAACCGCCTACCCTCTCATCCCCCGTCCACCAGCTCCTTCCCGCCCTCGGCCTGAGCGGATTGATCGGCATGCCGGTATCGCCCAGGTCGGGGCGGAAGGGAGAATTCATCAGGAAGCCGAGCCCGATCAGCGCGACCAGGCCGCCGGAAGCGAGGCTGGACCAGTCGAGCGTGGATGGCTGACCGGCGATCGGCGGATAGCCGAAGCCTGCGGTCACCACAACTGCGGTGCCGGCGAACGTGGCGCCGAAGCCCAGCAGGCGTTGCAGGAAGTTGAAGGCGCGCCAGGTGGATGGATCGGGTGGGTTCATCGGTCGCCTGCCTGAGGTCCACGGGAGAGGAGCTTCGTCAGCACACTCGCAAGGAGCGGAGGCAGCGCGGTCATGCTGCCGGAACGCAGGAGCGGTGCCGTGGGGTCGCTGTTGTCCACGATGAGATCCGCCCTTTGCTGCGGGTCGCACTCGGCATGATAGCGCGCCTGACCAGGGACGTAGCGCCGGTCCAGCCGCCGCTCGATCTCCACGGTGGCGCGACCGCGGGCCGTGTCCCGGGCCACGAGTTGCCGCCGAGCGACTGCAGCGGGAGTGTGGAGATAGATGTGGTGGACCGGCGCCGTGCCGAAGGGAATGCGCCTGATGAAGACTCCCTCGAGAATCAGCACGGCCGCCGGCTTCAGCGACACTTGTCGCGCCGGCAGCGGCTGTCCGGCGATTCCATCGAAGCCGGGCAGTTCCAGCATCGTCGCGCCCGACGCGAACGCCTGGACCACGGCCCCCAGCCGATCGAGGGCGTAATACTGCTCGTAGTAGAGCGTCGCCTCATCGGCTCCGTTCCAGTCGAGTGTCCGGCGAAAGTCATCTACCCGGACGAGCGCCGCCTGCGCACCAGCCGATTCTACGCCGGCGAACAGGCGGCCGGCAAAGGTTGACTTGCCGCTGCCGTCGATCCCATCCACCGCCACGGCAAGCCGGTTCACGGCGGGAAGCACTCTGCGGCCAGCCGCGCCAGGACGGCGTGGTGCGGCCCGCTGCTCAGAACCAGCCCGCGGCGGTGCTGTACGTTCTTCTGATTGTACACCAGTGGTGCGCCGTCCACGTCGGTCACCCGGCCACCGGCCTCGGTCACGATCAGCCCCGGTGCGGCGCTGTCCCATTCGCACTCCCTGCCGTGCAGTGTCAGGCAGAGGTCCAGCAGTCCATCCGCCAGCCGCACGTGCTTGACCGAGGCGCCGCAGGGCACCGCGCGCTGGGTGAGCCCGTTCTGTTGGAGAAACCGGGTGAGCGGCGGGTTCATCGCGAAGCGCGAGACACCGGTCCGGAGCATCCCGATCCCGCGTTCCGGCGCCACCCTGAGGACGTGGGCACCATGCGCATTCATGAGCACGGCTCCAGCGCCGCGGACAGCGGCCGCCACCTGGCCCAGCATCGGCAGCGCGACGACACCGACCACCGGCTCGCCCCGCTCCACCAGCGCGATGTGTACCGCGAACTCGGGGCTCCGCTCGACAAAGTCGCGAGTCCCATCGAGGGGGTCCACCAGCCAGACGCGGTCGGTCGCGAAACGACGGCCGTCGTCCACCGCCTCTTCTGTGAGAATGGCATCCTCGGGCCGTGCGATGCGAAGCCCCTGCACGATGATCTCGTTCGCCGCCAGGTCGGCCGCGGTCACGGGCGAGTGATCGGCCTTCTCCTGGACGGCAAGAGGCCCGGATTCGAACAGCTGCCGGATGGCCGCGGCGGCCTGCTCCGCCAGGGCCATGGCCAGCGCCAGATCGCCGGCGTAGCGCCCGGCATCGAGTGGCGGCGTATCGGATCCTCCCGCGCTATCCGGCACGGTCAATCCAGCGTCTTGTGAAACCGCCTCACACTCATCGTCACGATGAGCAGCGCGAACCCGCACAGCGCGATCAGCTCCGGCCACAGGGCGCTGGCGCCGACGCCGCGCAGCAGGATCCCCCGCAACACTTCGAGGAAGTAGGTCAGCGGCAGCGCCAGGCCGAGCCATTGGGCGGCGAGCGGCATCGCGGCGCGCGGAAACATGAAGCCGGAGAGGAGGATGTTGGGCAGGATGAACATGAAGCCGGCCTGCATCGCCTGCGCCTGGGTCCGCACCAGCGTTGAGAAGAACAATCCCACGCCGAGGCTGGCGACGATGAACGGAAAGGCGATGAGAAAGAGGAGTGGCAGGCTGCCGCGGAGTGGCACATCGAACAGCAGCCGGCCCAGCAGGAGGATGACCGTGACCTGCACGTAGCCCACCAGCAGGAAGGGCACAATTTTGCCCAGCATGAGACTGGTGCGGTCGATCGGCGTGACGATGAGCTGTTCGAGTGTGCCGCGTTCCCGTTCCCGCACCACCGCCATGCTGGTGATGATCACCATGGTGAGTGAGAGCAGGACGCCGATGATGCCCGGCACGATATAGGTCGAGCTGGTGAGCATCGGGTTGTACCAGGGCCGCACCCGGAGTTCGACGGCAGGGGTGCGTCTGGCGGTCCGGGCGGAACCGAAGGCGAGCCCCGCCTGCGCGGCACCCTGCAAGGCCGAGGACGAGGAGAGCGGATCGGCGGCATCGACAATGACCTGCGCCTGGGCCCCGCGCTGCCGCTTGAGGTCACGGGTGAAATCGTGGGGGATGATGACGGCGGCGGCGGCCTCCCCTCGGCCGATCCATGCCGCCACCTCGTCGCGGCCGCGCACCGTGCCCACGATGTCGAAGTAGGTCGAGTTCACCAGGGTGGCGATCAGCTCCCGGCTTTCGCGACTGCGCGCTTCGTCCAGGATCAGCGTCGGCAGGTGACGTACCTCGGTGCGGATGGCAAAGCCGAACAGCGCGAGCTGGATCGCCGGGATGCCGACCATCATGCCGAGTGTCAGGCGGTCCCGCCGCATCTGGATGAACTCCTTCTGCAGCATCGGCCAGAAGGTCCAGCGCCGGAACCGCTGCCAGCGGCTCGCTGGGACAACGACGGCGCTCATGCGGTCGCCACCTGATCGCGCTCCTGCAGCGCGATGAAGGCGTCCTCCAGGGTGGTCGTGCCGAACTGCGCGGTGATCTCCTTTGGCGCGCCGAGGGCGACCAGTCGCCCGCGCCACAGCATCGCAATCCGGTCGCAGCGCTCCGCTTCATCCATGTAGTGGGTGGTGACGACGATCGTGGTCCCGCCGGCGGCGAGCTGGTGGATCAGCACCCAGAACTGGCGCCGCGCGGCGGGATCGACCCCGGCGGTGGGCTCATCGAGGAAGAGCACGTCGGGTTTGTGCGCCGTGGCGCAGGCGAGCGAGAGCCGCTGCTTCCAGCCGCCAGAGAGCGTGCCGGCGAGCTGGCGACGGCGCGGCAGGAAGTCGAGCCCGGTGAGCATCTCCTCCACCCGCGCTGCCCCTTCGCGGCCGATCAAGCCGTAGAGCCCGGCGTAGAACCGCAGGTTTTCCTCGACGGTGAGATCGTCGTACAATCCGAAGCGCTGCGACATGTAGCCCAGCCGCCGGCGCACCGCTTCTGGATTGGCGACCACATCGATGCCGGCAACCTCGGCGGTGCCGCTGGTCGGCGGCATGAGCCCGGTGAGCATGCGGATCGTGGTCGTCTTGCCGGACCCGTTCGCGCCCAGCAGGCCGAAGATCTCGCCGGAGTGAATGCTCAGGTCGAGTCGCTCCACGGCGATGAGCTCACCGAAGCGCTTGTGCAGTCCGCTGGTGATGATCGCGTCGCGCATCAGAACTGGACGGTCACCGGCAGGCCCGGCCGGAGCAGTCCGGTGCTGTCGTTCAGCTCGACCTTGGTGGCGAAGAGCAGGTCGGCGCGTTCCTCCTCGGTGAGCGCGGCACGCGGGGTGAACTCCGCCCGCGGGTTGATCGCCCCCAGTCGGCCGGTCCACTGCTGATCGTTGGCGGCGGCGGGGAGCCGGATGGTGGCGGGCGTCCCGGCCGGGAGCGTCGCGATGAGTGCGGCGGGGAGATACACCCGCACCCATCGGCGTGACACCACGCCAATCGTGAGGAGCGGCGTGCCGGCGCTCACGACTTCTCCTGGCTCCGCGTGACGCCCGAGGATGACGCCGTCCACCGCGGCGAGCACCGCCAATTCGCCCACATCGGCACGGGCACCACTCAATTGAGCGCGGGCGCTGGCCACTTCCGATTCCGCGGTACGCACCTGGTCGGCCCGGCTGCCCTCGCGCAACACCTCGAGCGTGGCGCGCGCCGCGTCGCGCCGGCGGGCCGCCGCCTCCGCCCCGGAGGTGGCGCGGTCGAGCTCCTGCCGGGGAATGACGGTGTCGCGGGCGAGTTGCGTGGCACGGGCCAGGTCGCGGGCCGTGCGATCGGCGTCGGCCTCGAAGGCGGCGAGTTCCGCCTCCGCCCGGGCGATCTCCGCCGGCCGCGACCCGCGGCGCAGGTCGGCCAGTCGAGACTCCGCGGCAGCGAGTCGGGCACGACGGTCCTCGAGATTGGCGGGAATCTGCGACTGGGTCAGCACGGCAAGGGTGTCGCCCACCCGCACGCTGTCGCCCTCGTTCACCCGCACCGTGAGAATCCGGCCGCCCACCAGCGGTGCCGCGTCGCTCTCATCGAGCTCGATGGTTCCGGGAAAGGTACGGCCGACGGTCTCCGCTCGGCGGCAGGCATTCGCGGTGGTCAGCGTGAGCGCCAGCAGGAGGATCGCGGAGCGGTGCGGAGCAGTCATGCGCGGACTCGCGGCTTCGGGGCAGGGACGACGGGCAATGGGGGAAATCATCCTGCAATTGGCCCGGCGTCAAGTCGGGGCGGATCAGCGCCAGTCGAGCCGGACGGTGGCGAGCAGCTGGTGCAGCAGCCAGAGCGCCAGGGAGATCGAGGCGGCCAGGAGCAGCAGGAGGATGCCCCCAAGGGCGAGCAGCAGCCAGGCGCTCCGCCGCCGGGTCTGGTCCGGCCGGTCGAGCCAGCGATCGAGCAGCGCCAGGTTCCGGCTGTTGCTGCGCCACCCGACATCGAACAGATCGCCGGCGATCGGGATGGCACCAATCACCATGTCGGTCAGGACGTTGAGCAGCATCCGCACCAGCACGCTGAACGGTGCGCCCTGCCGCCAGCCGACCCAGACGCCATAACTGCCTAACACTCCACCGGCGGCGTCGCCCAGCACGGGGATCAGACCGAGGAGTGCGTCCCAGCCGAGGCGGATGGGAGTGCCGGGAATGCGGAGGAGATTGTCCCACTGGAAGGCGAGCGACCGGTAGCGCGTCAGGTGTCGCTCGGCGGCGCCACTCACGGCTTGAAGCGCGCGGCGCCCTCGGACGGATGCCACGGGCGTTTCGGCTCGAAGTGGCGCCAGAGCAGGGCGGAAAGGTGGCGGATCAGATCCCAGCCTTCGTTCGGCGCCTCCCAGCTCATGTCCTCCTGATTCTTTGTGATGATGCAGAAGACGTAATCGCCGGACGGGGCATTGACGAGCACCACCTCGGAGCGGGACTGGTCGACGGCACCGACCTTGGACGCGGTCTGCACCCAGGGCGGGAGCTGCGACAGCGCCTGGCCGGTCCAGTAGCTGCGCGTGAGGTGACGGTACATCTCCTCGCTCGCGGCGGGGCTCACCGCCTTGCCGTCGCGGATGAGGACGAGCAGCGTCGCCATCTCCCGCGGTGTCGTCTGGCCCCAGCCATACGTGGCGCGAGCGTCCTCCCGGCCGGGCGTGCGCGAATTCATCCGGGTGCCGGTGTAGCCGTGATCAGCGAGCCACTGGTTGATCCGGGTGCCAGTGCCGGCGAGTGCCTGCAGCCAGAGCGAGGCGGTGTTGTCGCTCATGGTAATGGAAAGCAGCGTCAGCTTGTTCAGCTCGACCTGGCTCGAATCGCGGAAGCTGCCGAGGATGTCGTCGCCCTCATAGAGCAGCGAATCGGTGTAGACCAGCTTCTGATGGAAATCGAGCTCGCCCCGTTCCAGCGCGTCGAAGATGCCGATCATGATCGGAACCTTGATCATGCTGGCGGTCGGGAAGATGCTGTCGGCGTTGATGCTCGCGGTGCGGCCACTGGACAAGTGGCGGACGTAGATGCCGACGTCGCCATGAAAGCCCTGGATCAGGCTGTCGAGCTGCCGCTGCAGGGCACGATCAGGGTGGGGAGTCTGCGCCGGGAGAGTGGCGGAACTGCCGGCCAGCGTCAGCAGCGCGAGGATGGCGCTGCCGCCGAGTCGGGCTGGGGTGCGTCGGTCGAGGATCACTCCTCCTCCGGCGGTCGCGGGTCCTCTCCGGTGATCTTGATCAGCGCCTTGCGGGCCATCGCGGCCACGTCGTCGTTGCGGTCGTCGAGCGCCTTGGTCAGCGCCGGCACGGCGTCCTTCGCATCGGGCCCGATCTCGCGCAGCGCGATGCAGACGGGAAAGCGCACCGTCGCTTCGGGATCGTTGAGCGCCTCGATCAGGGCGGGGACGGCGGCTTTGGCGGCGGGACCCATGCCGCTGATGGCATACGCCGCGGCATTTCTGGAGTAGGGCGCGGCAGCGCTCTTGAGGTCGACGATCCAGCCCGAAAGGGGGATGCCATCGAACTCCGGCTCCTTTACCTTCTTGGCGCGTTGCGCCTCGGCACTGGTCGCGAGGAGGAGGAGCAGGACGGTGGTACCGGTGATGCGACGCAGCATGACGTTTCTCCGTGCGACGGTCGTGAAGTGAGGGAGGAACCTATACCTGCACATGAGGTTCGAACAGGATTCTGGTGAAGCTGCCGCGAAACCGACCGGTGCCGGCTGCCGTACGCCTGCCCATTCCCCCGTCCGAGAATCGCTGACATGCTGCTGCCACTCCTGGCCCTGCTCCAGGCGGTACCGCTTGATACCCCACAGGTCCACGATGGTCGCGCCGGCGGGTTGACCGTCGCCATTCCCCGCCTGGACGCGACGATCCAGGTCGACGGCGTGCTGGACGAACCGGTCTGGAGCCAGGCGGCGGTGCTCGGGGGCTTTTCGCACTTCCAGCCCATCGACGGCGTGCCGGCGGAGGATTCGACCGAGGTCCGCGTCTGGTACTCCGCGACCGCCATCCATTTCGGCGTGCGGGCCCGCGACGGCGTCGGTGATGTCCACGCCACGCTGGCCGACCGGGACCACATCTTCAGCGACGACTACATCCAGTTCTTCCTCGGCACCTTTGATGATGGCCGTCAGTCGTTCATGTTCGCCGTCAATCCGCTCGGGGTGCAGGCCGACGGTGCGCTGGTGGAGCGCGGCATCACCAGCGGCGGCGGATTCAACAGCGGCTCGGCGCAGGCGAGAGAATCGGCGGACTTGAGTCCGGACTACGTCTTCCTCTCGAAGGGGCGGCTGGTGGAGGGCGGCTACGAGGTGGAAGTACAGATTCCCTTCAAGAGCCTGCGCTATCAGTCAAAGGATCCCCAGACCTGGCAGCTTCACGTGCTGCGGAAGATCCAGCGCTCAGGCTACGAGGATTCCTGGGTGCCGGCGCAGCGGGCGAGTGCATCATTCCTGCAGCAGGCCGGCAAGCTCACCGGTCTCGCACAGCTTCAGCGCGGTCTCACCCTCGATATCACCCCGGAAATCACCAGCCGCCTCGCGGGCCAGCGCGCCACCAGCGGTCGCTGGAACTACGACCGCTCCGGGCCCGAACTCGGCGGGACGGTGCGCTGGGGGATCAGCAACAATCTCGGGTTGAATGCGACGGCCAATCCCGATTTCTCGCAGGTGGAGTCCGACGTATCCCAGATCCAGTTCGATCCGCGTGACGCGCTCTTCTTCCCCGAGAAGCGGCCCTTCTTCCTCGACGGCCTCGAGCTGTTCCAGACGCCCTTCAACCTGATCTACACCCGCCGCATCGTGCAGCCGCTGGCGGCGGTCAAGCTCACCGGCAAGGCGTTCGGCACCAACATCGGCCTGATCTCGGCGGTGGACGACAAGGTGGCCTCCCGCAGCACCGACGATCACCCGATCCTCAATGTGGTCCGGCTGCAGGGTGACATCGGCCGTGGGTCCCGGGTCGGCATGGCGTACACCGACCGGATCGATGGCGACAACTCGAACCGGGTGCTGGCGGCGGATGGACGGCTCTCGCTGGGCAAGACCAACTTCACCTGGCAGGCGGGCGGGAGTCGCACCCACGAGGCGGGCGTCACCACCACCGCTCCGATCTGGTTCGGGCGCTTTGTGTACAATGGCCAGCTGATCGGGGTCCGCTGGTCGTTCTCCGGCATCGATCCCGATTTCCGGACCAGGAGCGGTTTCATCAATCGGCCCGGCGACGTCAATCTGAATCTGGTCAACATTCTGACTCTCAAGGGGAAGCCGGGAAGCCTGGTGGAGAGCTTCACCCCCGACATCTCGCTGAACGGCGTCTGGACCTACGATCGGTTCTTCGATGGCAAGGGGGTGCGGGACCCGAAAATTCACTTCAATCTGAACGCCACCCTCAAGGGAGGCTGGCAGGTTGGCGCTTCGCTCCTGCTGGAGTATTTCGGTTACGATCCGCGCATCTATGGCGACTACGCGCTGGAGGTGCCCGGCCCGGGCGGCGTCGGTCTCGACACCGTCGGGTTCACCGGCGGAAACCAGCGCATTCCGAATCGGGACTGGGCCCTGTCGTTCTCCACACCGGAGTTTCGCGGCTTCTCTGCCAGCGCCTTCTATCTGTGGGGCCAGGACGAGAACTTTCTGGAATGGGCCTCGTCCGACATCATCTTCTCGGATTTCGGCGTCAACTGGCGTCCCACCGACCGGCTCCGGGTCGAAGCCCGCTACCGGCAGAACCAGTATGGTCGACGGAGCGACAACACGCTGGTGGGGCGGCAGCGGATTCCCCGGCTCAAGCTGGAGTACCAGCTCGCCCGGCCGCTGTTCCTCCGGTTGGTCGCCGAATACAACTCGTATGAGCAGGACAGCCTGCGCGACAACGGGCGGACCGAGGCGCCGATCCTGATTTTCAATCCATCGGGCGGCGTCTACCAGCGCACCGCGCCATTCCAGGACAATGGCTTTCGTGGAGACGTGCTGCTTTCGTTCACCCCAACCCCGGGAACGGTGTTCTTTGCCGGATACGGCAGCACGCTGAGTGATCCCGAAGCATTTCGCTTCCGGCAGTTGCGCAGGACGACCGACGGGTTCTTCCTGAAGGGGAGCTATTTGTTCAGGCTGGGGGGCTGAGGGGGAGGGCCGTTCGCCCGCCCCCTCTCACCTCCCCCCCACCCCCAGCTCATATCTCCGAAACACCTCATCCAGCTTCCATCCCCGTGATTCATAGAGCCGCTGCGCCGCCAGGTTGGTGTGTGCCGTGGCGAGCTCCAGGCCGCAGGCGCCGTCCTCCGCCGCGAATTGTTCCGCGCGGGCCATGAGTGCGGCCGCGACTCCACGGCCGCGTGCCTGACCCGTGACGAACAGGTCGTTGAGCAGCCACATTCGCTGGCATCGGGTCGAGGAAAAAAGCGGGTAGAGCTGAGTGAAGCCGATGCACGCGGTCCCCTCCAGCGCCACGAAGATCACCGCATCGTTCCCGGCCAATCGGGCGCCAAGAAAGCGTCGCGAGCGCTCGGCGTCCGGCGCCTCCTCGTAGAACAGCCGATAGGCCTCGAACAGCGGGACGATGGTGTCGAGGTCGACCAACGTTGCCCGGCGGGTCTCCATTAATGCATTCCCCGTGGTAAGGACGGAGCTCCCGCTCCGCCCGCATCTTGCTCGTTGTCCGGTGGGTGACTAGCCTCTCCCCACCCCGAATCCCAGGACTGGCGCATGCCGAAGGAAGAACAGACCGCTGCGAAGCACAGCAAGTACGTACCGCTGTATCACTGGTGGACCTATGGACTGCTTCTGCTGAGCCTGATCTGGGCCTTGGTGCAGCTCGTTCGGCTCCCGGCGGCGGGCAGCGTCATCAATCTG
Organism: Gemmatimonadales bacterium; assembly: GCA_039934355.1. Taxonomy (GTDB): domain Bacteria; phylum Gemmatimonadota; class Gemmatimonadetes; order Gemmatimonadales; family GWC2-71-9; genus JADJOM01. The sequence goes on along the minus strand of JBDTMI010000025.1, from coordinate 31,027 downwards.
GGCTTCGTCGCCGCGGTGATTCTGACGGCATTTCATACCCGGGTCTTTGCGGTCAGGGTCCAGGACCGGGTGATCCGGCTGGAGGAGCGGATGAGGCTCGCGGAGCTGTTACCCGCCGACTTGCGTTCGCGGATCGGGGAGCTGAGCACCCGTCAGCTGGTGGCGATCCGGTTTGCCTCGGATGCCGAAGTGCCCGAGTTGGTGCGCCAGGTGTTGACGGAGCAGATCCGCGATAAGGCCTCGATCAAGAAGCTGATCCGCACCTGGCGGCCGGACTACGCCCGGGTCTGAGATGGCAGCGAGCAGCGAGCAGCATTGAGCATTCAGCGTTCAGCAAACTGCTACCGGCTACCGGCCAAAGACCCTTTTGCTTACGGCGCCAGCCGAATCCGGGACGAGAAATCCGGCTGTCCCAGTGCGGCCCGGGCCTGCTGGTTGATCCGATAGCGCGTCCGCGCCTCCGCGACCGTCAGCGTCGTATCCATCAACCCGATGTCGTGGACCATCGCGTCGCTGTAGCCGGGCAGGGCGATGCGCCAGCTCGAGGGAATCCGGCCCGGCACCAGCGCATTGACGTGATGCACCAGGTTCAGGGTGCAGTTGTTGGTGAAGGTATTGTAGAACTCGGGTCTGGCGCGGATGGCGTCGGCCCGCTGGAGCATGGAGACGAACATCTCCCGCACCTGGCTCCGCTCCGCCCGGATGGGGTAGAGGTTGACTTCGGTCCCGTCGAACACCGCCCGCCGACCGATCATGTCCTGTTCATCGCCCACGACATAGACCAGCTCGTAGTTCCGCAGCGCACCCGCCACGACACCGTAGACCTCCTTCGTCTCGCGCCGTGCCTCGATCGAGATGGCGAGATACTGCCCGTCATCGAAGCCGAAACTCACGAACGCATGCGCCGGTCCCCGCCAGATGGTGCCGAACGGGACGACGACGTACCACGCCGTGGCGATCTGCCTCAAGTCGTACGTCCGGGTTTCCCATGCGGGCGTGAAGGCGGTACTGCTGGTCCAGCGGAAGTTGCGCACGCCCTCCACCCGCACCGAGTCGCCGGTGAAAGTGGCGGTGGGCAGCACCGACTGATCGATGCTCCATGCGCGGCCGTGACTCGGCTGTCGTCGAGCCAGGAAGAGCGCACCGGCGCCGGCAACACCGAGGGCGACCAGGAGAGGAAGGATGCGACGCCCTTTCACGGCCTGATGAGGGGATAGCCGCGGAGTTCGTGATCGCTGAACTGCACCGACACCATCCCGGTGACAGGCTCGGGCTGGTAAACGACCGATTTCTGATTCACGAGGATCTGCTGCACCGGCTTGCCCGTTGCCTTGTCGACTACCAGCAGGCCCGGGCCAGACCGGCCATCCTGCTCCGAGTTCGACACCAGCAGGACGACATCGTCCAGGAGGCCGGTCGCATGGTACCGGTGCCAGAACCCGAGCTCGGGATTGTTGACGCTGCGGAATCCGAGGAGCGCCAGCCCGGCCAGCTTGGACAGGAAGCTCGACGAGGGCGCCGGATATGTTGCCTCATATTGTGAGATTCCCTCCCACGTGACCAGCCGGAGCGACTGGCGGGAACCGATGAAGAGCATCAGTCCCCGGCGCTCCAGGGTCGTGGGCCAATCCTCACCCCCGAAGGTGAGCGGCGCGACGTCGCGAACCTTGCCGTCGGTGAGGTCGAACTGGAGCAGCCTGCTGTCCGTCGCGAGCCAGACGGTCTCTCCCGTCAGGAGAAATGGACTCGGCTGATGCAGACGCTGGCTGATCCAGCGGTCGGCCCCTGTCTCCGGGTCGATCAGGCGGAGATCGGGCGAGTCAGACGCGCGCTCCGACCGGTCCCGGTTGTGTTCGCCGCGCACCAGCAGGCCGTGCGGAGTGAGGGCCAACTGTCCCGCCCGGGCCGGCAGCTTGACCGGCACCGCCCAGCGCGGGTGTCCATCGGCGACGGAAATCGCCTGCAGCTGACGGCCGTGCGGGATGTAGATCCAGCCGTCTGCCAGCAGCATCTGGGCATAGCCCCGGATGGGCGCCGGCGGTTCCCTGGCCTCCAGTGCCGCATGCCACAGGGGCTGTCCGGTCCGCAGGTCAATACGCTCCGGCCCGCTCTCCGCGATGAACAGCACCGCCGTCGTGTCACTGTCCACTAGCGGCGGCTGGTTGAGTGCGATGGTGCCTCGCTTGACCTCGAACCCATCACTGGGCATGCCGAATTCCGCAGCACGCTTCGGTCCCGGCAAGTCCCGGCGCCATCGGGCTTCACCATCCTGCAGTCCCACACCCAGCAGCGTCATGACGGTGCCCGGCCGGTCGGACGCCACTCCGTAGACCAGCAGCAGCTCTCGTCCCGGCAACTGCAGCGCGCCGCGGGTGTCCCGCAGTGGCAGCGCCCGCGTGGTCCAACGGGTCTCCCCGGTTCCGAGATCGAGGACTTCCAGCCATGCATGCAGATCGGCCGAGTCACGGGTCAGCAGACCGAGCGGACGATCCAGCAGCTGGAGAGAGAGGCGGGCGATGGCGGCAGACGCGATCTGTGATCGTCCTCCCATCACCTGCCCGCCTGCGGCGAGGTCCTCGAGCGTTGGGCGGTTCGGCAGGTCCGGCCGTTGCCACCGGATGGTCCCGCTGGTCGCGTCCAGCCCGAGCAGGGCCGAATCGGTGCTCACCACAAAGAGCGATTCCGCTGTCGCGAGCTGGAAGATGATCGAGCCCGCAGTGGTCGTGTGCCAGGCGACCTGCGCCCCGAGTGGGGTCGAGGGCATGACGACGAGTGCGAACGCGCCTAGTGCGCTGCCGGCCGGGTTCAGCCACCCACGGCTCATCCCGCGCCTCCTCCGCTCACTGTGCCGGCTGATGGAGGAACGGCTGGAACTCGACCTCGACCGCGTAGCCATCCTGGGTCAGCAGCGCGGTGAGCAGTTGTCGTGCGCTGGTCTCGGCGTGATCCAGCACGGCCAGATCGCGGGCGGCGTGCTGCAGTTGCGCCCGGGCGAGCATGTAGATGGTGTCGCGATCGGCGGGGTGAAAGGGATTCCACAGGCCGCGCTGTTCGTCGTAGGTGCGCAGCTCGGAGATGTCGACGCCGAGGAGGCGGGCATGCGGCAGGATGACATGAATCTTGTGGGCGGAAGCATCGATGGTGACGCGGGCCTCCGCGCTCAGGTCGACACCGACCATCGCCTTGCCGGTAACCACGACCAGGGCCCGCTTGGTGGAGCCGAGCCTGGTCTGTTCGTAGGTAATGACGTCGCGCACCGCCGCCTCGGTGGTGACCAGCTTTGCCACCGACTGGATCCGCTCGATGATCGCGCCCTGGGTGATCGTGGTGCGGCCCGGCGAGGTGAACACCTCCTGGAGTCCGCGACCCGCCGCGCGGAGCATCACCACCAGCGCCAGCGCAATGGCCAGTGGAATGAGCAGCGCGCGCCAGCGGAAGGTCGGCATTCGATCGATCAGGTCAGGCCGGTCCGGATCGCGCTCAACACCTTGTCCGCAAACATGTCCACCTCGTCCGGCGTGGTATACACGTTCGGCGTGATCCGGATGCCGGTGAACTCGGCATGGGTGATCGGGGTCGTCACGATCTTGTGGTGGTCCATGAGCCAGGCGCCGAGCTGGCCATGATCGAGGCCCTCGACGTGGAAGAGCGCTATGCCGGCGCTGGTGGTGCCCTCCAGCGGGGTGAGGATCTTCACCCGGTCACTCTCGGTCTGCAGCCGTTTGGCCCAGCGGTTCCTCAGCCAGCGGAGGCGCGCCACCTTCCGCTCCGCGCCGATGGCGTTGTGGAACGCCAGCGCGACACTGATCGCGTTGTGATTGGCGGCGGGGTGGGTGCCGATCTCCTCGTACTTCCGGATGTTCCCGTCCATCGTGTCGGGCGCGGCCATCAGGGGCCAGAGCTTCTTCTGCTTGCTCTTGCGGACGTAGAGGAAGCCGGTCCCGATCGGCGCCAGCAGCCACTTGTGCAGGCTGGTGCCATAGTAGTCGCAGTCGAGGTCGTCGCGAGTGAAGGGAAAGTGGGCGTAGGCATGCGCGCCGTCGACGAACACCTCGATGCCGCGGGGCCGGGCCCACTGCACCAGCTCCCGCACCGGGAGGATCTGCCCGGTGAGGTTGGTGATGTGGGTGATCTCGATGACCCGGGTGCGTGGCGTGACCGCCGCCTGAAACGCCTGCAGCACATGAGTGGGCGACGGTGGAGGCACCTTGAACGAGACCTGCTTGAGCACGATGCCGTCGCGCCGGACCCGCTGGTCCCACGCGGTGAGCATCCGGCCGTAGTTCTGGTTAGTGACGACCACTTCGTCGCCCCGCGTCAGGTCGAGGCCGAAGATCATCGTCTCGTTCGCCTCCGAGGCGTTGCGGACGATCGCCATCTCCTCGACGTCGCAGCCGAAGCTGCGGGCCAGCTCCCGGCGCACACTCTCGATTCGTGGCTCCAGCGTCTGCCACATGTGGATGACCGGCAGTTCGTTGGAAAACCGCAGATCGCGGATCATCTGGTCGAGGACGTGAGTCGGGCTCGGACTGCAGCCGCCGTTGTTCAGGTTGATCATGGTGCGGTCGCAGTCGAACGCCCGCTGGATCTCGCTCCAGTAGTCCTCGTCATCAGGCGCCCCGGCGCCCGCGCCCGCCGGAAGCGGGGTGGCCCCCAGGTCCAGCACCCGCCTGAAACCATCCGGACGGAGGGACGGCAGCACCGTCGCTCCCGCCAGCGCACCCACGAAGGACCGGCGACTCGTCATGCTACGCCTCATAATGGAAAGGATGGAGGCAATGTAGGCGCTTCGCCCCCTACCGCCAGACCAACCCTTCCTCTATTGTTGTGCCGGCTTTGGGCAGGGCCAGGGCATGCCTTGGCCCTATCGTTGTTATCCCCCGAAGGATCCGGACCCATGAATATCATCGCCAGCGAAATGCGCAAAGGCATGTGCCTCCTGTACGAGGGAGAGCCGTGCCGAGTCCTGGAATTTCATCACCACACGCCGGGCAATCTGCGGGCGATGGTCCAGGCCAAGCTCCGGAAGCTCCGCACCGGGACCCAGTTCGAGCATCGGTTCCGCTCGACCGACACGGTGCAGGTCGCCGATCTCGAGACCCATACGCTCGAGTACATGTATGCCGGCGGGGACACCTACCACTTCATGAACACGGAGAACTACGACCAGCTCGAGGTGGACAAGGAAGACCTGGGCGACGCCGCCCCCTGGATGGCCTCGGGGATGAAGATCATCGCCGAGTTCTTCAACGGGCGCCCGATCGGGATCCAGCTGCCTAACGCGCTGGTGCTGGAGGTCGTGGACACCACCCCGGCGATGAAGACCGCGACCAAGTCCTCTTCCTACAAACCGGCCAAGCTCGACAACGGCGTCACGATCAACGTCCCCGAGTTCATCAACAACGGCGAGAAGGTCCGGGTCAATCCTACCACCGGAGAGTACCTCGACCGCGCCAAATGACCGCGCCTGCGGCGCGGTCATCCCCGGCGCCGCGAAGGATGCCTGCAGCATCGTCGTAGCCTGGTGGGGTGGAGCCCCGGCTCCGCCTCTCCCCACCGGGCCCTCCCCGACCCAGCGGACCCCTTCCGCCTCCACCATAGCGCCTTAGCTTAGACCTACCCTCCCCCATCGAGCCGCGTGCCCGCCCTCTCGACCGCCCCCCGTGAGCAGGAACGCGCGGTCCTGCCGCGTGATGTGGCGGTCTTTCTTCCGCTGTTCGCTATCGCCCTGCACAAGATCACGACATATCCCGAAGGCCATCCCCTGCTCGGCTCCGCCGTCGAGGCCGCGGCCCAGCATCTGAGCGTGGTCCTGGTCAACCGCCCGTTCCTCCTCCTCGGCGTGGCCCGCAACCAGATGCTGCTCGAAGGTTTTGCGACCGATCCGAACAATCCGGTGCTCCGCGAACTTGCCGCCAAGCTCCATCGTCACCAGCTCGGTGCCCTCAAGTTCACGCCGGGCGTAAGCCGGGAGGAGTTGCAGGGACTCTTCCAGGCCCTCGCCGCCGATGCCCGGCACCACGCGGCCGGCCTGCATCTGCAGGAGTACGACACCGCCTTCGAGCATATCCGCCTCCTGCCGCCGGCCTATGACCGCCTGGAGCTGAGCACCGACCCGGACGGCGAATCCCGCCTCGGCGAGCAGGCGCAGGTGGACAGCTCCGCCAGCCGGCTGTGGGTCGGGCTGGCCGCCGCCGCCATCGCCCGTGAGGGTGCGCCGGAACTGCACGCCGATCCCCGCGCGATTGCCCAGGCGCTCAACGAGAAGTTGCGGAATCCGGAGCAGGCCCGGCAAGTGGTCAGCTATCTGCTCGGGCTGTCGAAGGAACTGCGGATGGCGCATGGGGCGGAAGCGGTCGCGCTCAAGGAGAAGCTGGGCACCCTGCTCAACCACCTCACCGGCGACACGCTCAAGGAGCTGGCAACGCTCGGGGCCGACCTGGCCCAGCGCCGCCGCCTCGTGGTGGACGCGGCCATGGTGCTTCCCGCCGGGGCGACCCTGACACTGCTCCGGGCCGTCTCGGACGCCAATCAGCAGGCCATACCGCAGCAGATGCTGCGGTTGCTGACCAAGCTGGCGTTTCAGGCGGACAAGGGGAATCAGTCGGTGCGCGAGGAGGCCGACCTGGCCCTGCGTGAGGCGGTGCGCCAGATGGTGGACCGGTGGACGCTCGACGATCCCAACCCGGTCCCCTACACCAGGATGCTCGAGCGGCTGGCCCGGAATCCTCTCGGGCAGGTCACCAGCACGGAAACGCATCCGACCGAGGCGATCCGCTTGATCCAGATGTCGCTGGAGACTGATACCGTGGGGGACACTGTCTGGACCGCGCTGGAGGAGCTGGTGCGCGAGGGGGAGGCCTCCCAGGTCGTCGCGCTGGTGGACGATGGTCGGGTGGCGGAGGACATTGTCGAGCAGATCTGGCTGCACCTCGCGACCACGTCGAACATGCGTATTCTGCTCAACAACGAGCCGCGCGACACTGAGGTGGTGGAGCGCCTGGTCGAGCGCATGGGCATGGCGGCCGCCGAACCGATGCTCGAGACGCTCGAAGTGGCCGACTCCCGCACCCTGCGGCGCCGGCTGCTCACCCGCCTGGGCAAGCTCGGTCCCGCCATCGGGCCGATGCTGGTCGAACGCCTTCCGGGCTCACCATGGTTTGTGCAGCGCAACCTGCTCGCCCTCCTGGGCTCGCTGCCCGAGCTGCCGGTGGAGTTCAGCCCCACCATGTTCGTCGAGGCCGACGATCCCCGGGTCCGGCGCGAGGCGATGAAGCTGATGCTCCGGGTTCCCGCGCTGCGCGAGGAGGCGATTCTCGCCTCGCTCGGTGACGACGATGATGCCAACGTGCGGATCGGCCTGGCCGCCGCGCTCGACGGTTGTCCCCCTGCCGGTGCCGGCCGGGTGTGGACCCTGCTGAACGATCGCCGGCTGCAGGTCGAGGTGCGGGTCCTCGCGATCCGCGTGCTCGGAACCATCCGGACCCGGGCGACCCGTGACTGGATGGTGGAACATGCCCTGACGAAGCCGGGCTGGTTCCGGCGCCGTCGACTGGTGCCGCGTTCCCTGGAGCTGCTGGCGATTCTCGGCTGTCTCGCGCGCAGCTTCCGCCAGGATCCGAATGCCCAGTTGGTGCTTCAGCTCGCGCAGCAGAGCGACGATCCCCTGATCCAGCGTGCCGCCACGGGCGCGGTGGAGGAGGCATGAGCGATCCGATCCGGTTCCTGACCGCCCTCGGCCAGGCCCTCTCGGCCACGAACCTCTACGGTCAGGGGCATCCGGCGCGGGAGCGCACGCTGGACCAGGCGTGGGACCATCTGGAGGCGCTCCAGCGACTCGACCCCGCGCCCAATTTCTCGTTCCTCGAGGACGAGGTCCTGTATCGCCAGCAGGCGCTGCGTGATGTGAAGGCCTGGGACTGGGCCCGCCGCCTGGCCCGCTCCGGGGTGCAGCGGGTCGAGTTCGACCGCGACACGACCCGCGAGGACCTCGCGACCTTTCTCATCGACATTCACCAGCAGATGGCGAATGCCGCGCCCGACCCCGATACCAGCGAAATCCGCCAGTTGCAGCGCCCGAGCATCCGCTTCGGCACCATCAGCATCCGCGGGGCGAGCGGCGACGTGTCCGTCGAGGTAGCGGAGAGTAGCAGCGTGCCCTACACGCTCGACGACGAGATCGAGACGGTGGCGTGGCTCCATTCGGAGGTCGAGACCACCGAAACCCTGCCGCTGGCCGAAGCCAACGCCGTGGTACGCTCCCTCTCGCTCGCCATGCACAGCCAGAGCCGGATGCTCCTGCCGCTGCTGCAGCTCAAGAGCTACGACCAGTACACCACCACGCACGCGACCAACGTCTCGGTACTGAGCATGGCGCTGGCCGAGTACATCGGCCTCGCTCCGAAGGACGTGCGCGAGTTCGGGCTGGCCGGGCTGCTGCATGACCTGGGCAAGGTCCGCGTCCCCAAGGAGATCCTGGTCAAGAAGGGGGCGCTGACCGAGCAGGAGCTGGGCGTGCTCCGTCGTCATCCAGTCGATGGAGCCCGGCTCATCCTGGCGCGCGAGAAGAATCTCGATCTGGCAGCCACGGTGGCATACGAGCACCATGTGCTGCTCAATGGGCATGGCTATCCCCGCTTCCGCTACGCCCGCGACACCCACTTCGCCAGTCGGCTGGTGCATGTCGTTGATGTCTTTGATGCGCTCTGTACCGCGCGGCCCTATCGTGAAGCCTGGGCGACGGAAGTCGCGCTGCATTACATGGAAGAGCGGAGTGGCGTCGATTTCGATCCTGGCCTCGCGGAGCCCTTCATCAGCATGATGCGGCTCTGGACCTATCAGCGCGTGGCGATGCCGCAGACCGAGACCGTACCCGCGTGAGCTTCGCCGGCGCGCTCCGCTACCTCGTCGGCCTGGTCCTGGCGGCGGCGGCGTGCCTGCTGGGTGCGCGTCTCGGCTATGCCGTCGCCATGTTCCATGGCGCCGCCTCCCCGATCTGGCCGCCGACCGGGATCGGGTTCGCCATCCTGGTGCTGGCCGGCCCGCGCTATTGGCCCGCCGTCGCGCTGGCCGCGGCCTACAACAGTCAGGCGAATGGGCTCCCCGGCCTGCCGGGCGTGCTCTACGGACTCGGCAGCACCGCCGCGCTGGTTGTTCCGGCCTGGTATCTCCGCCGCCGCCAGCGGTTCGATCCCGCCTTCGAGCGCCTCGACAGCACGCTGCGGTATCTATTCGTCGTGGCGCTGGCCGCACCGCTGGTCAGCGCCACCATTGGTGTTCTCGCGCTGGAGCTCAGCCGATCCGTCACCGCCGGGACGTTGCCGTGGCTCTGGTTCAACTGGTGGATCGGCGACGTCGGTGGTCTGGCGATTCTCGCTCCCGTCCTGATCACCTGGCTCGCACCAGCTCCTCGTCTGCCCGCCGTGGGCGGACGTCTCGATGTGCTCGGGATTGGTCTCGCGCTGTCGGCGTCCGTGATGCTGGCACGGCTGCCCCAGCCGCTCCATGCGCTGCCCGCCTATCCGCTGGTGATCTGGGCCGCGCTGCGGCTGGGGCCGCGCGCCACGTCGCTCACCTCGCTGCTGACCTACGCCACGTCGGTCGTGACGGTCTGGGCGGCGCAGGGTGCATTTGTCGGGTCGGGTCAGGCGAATCTCATCTTCCTCGGGGCACTGCACGTTTCGCTGGCGGTCACCGGCCTCGTGCTGGCCGCGAGCGCGGCGGAGCAGCGGCGGGCCCGGCGCCTGGAACGGGAAGCGGATGTGGCGTACCGCGCGCTCAGCGAGGCCTCCCCATTCGCGATCGTCACCCTCGATCTCACGGGAACGGTCACCGGGTGGAATCAGGGGGCGGAGCGGCTGTTCGGCTGGACCGTCCCCGAAGTGCTGGGTGCGCCGGTGCCGTCGATTCCTCCCGATCGGCGCGCCGAGTTCGAGACGATGCGGCAGTCGGTACTCGAGGTGCGGACGCCGATGCGGCAGGAGTCCGAACGGGTCGACCGGAAGGGACGACGCCTCGAGGTTGAAGTCGTCATGTGGCCGCTGCTCGACGCCGAAGGCACGGTGCGCGGGACCGCCGGGGCGGTGCAGGACATCTCGGCCCGCAAGCGGGCCGAGCGGCTGGAGCAGGCCACCCATCACATCGCCCAGGCGGCGCTCACCGCGGGCGACCTGCCCCAGCTCTCCGGGGCCATTCACGGGATCGTGGGCGAACTGATGCACGCCCGCAATCTGTACATCGCCCTGCACGACGATGCGAATGCCGCGATCACGTTTCCCTACTTCGTCGATGAGCGCGAAGCCGCGCCCGAGTCCGGGTCACTGCGTCACGACTTCACGGAATGGCTCATCCGTTACGGCCATTCCCTGCGGAAGAGTGCGATCAGGCCCGGGGAGGAACCGGCGCCGTCCGAGGCGACCCTGAGCGGCGCGGACCCCAGTGACTGGATGGGTGCGCCGCTCATCGTCGCCGGGCGCACGATCGGGGTGATCGTGGTCCAGAGTTACCTCCCCGGCGATCGCTATTCGGCCGGCGAGCTGACGATCCTGGAATTTGTCTCAAGCCAGGTCGCCATGGCGATCGAACGCATCCGCGCGCTCGAGGCGCTGCGGGTGAGCGAAGCGCGTTTCCGCAGTCTCGCCACGACCACGAACGACATCATCTGGGAGTGGGACATCGTGGAGCGTCGCGACTGGTGGAGTGAAAGCCTCGCGAGCGTGCTGGGCTACCTCCCCGACGACATTCCGCAGGGCGAAGCGGCTTGGCTGGAGCTGGTGCATCCGGACGAGCGGGAGCGAGTCGGTGAGCATTTCCACGAGGCGCTCGCCGGCCCGACCCTGATGTGGCGCGACGAATACCGGGTCCGCCGCAAGGATGGGATCTATGCCTGGGTGCTCAGCCGGGCGCGGATCGAGCGGAATCCGGCGGGCACGGCGGTGCACGTGTTCGGAGCGATGATGGATGTCACCGGACTGCGCGAAGTGCAGGCCGCGCTGCTCCGCAGTGAGGACCACCTGCGCCACGCCATGAAACTCGAGGCCGTGGGACGACTGGCGGGAGGGGTCGCCCACGACTTCAACAACCTGCTCACCTCCGTGCTGGGACACGCCGACCTCGCGCTGTGCCGGGTGCATCCGGCCGACCCGCTCTTCGACGATCTCATGGAGATCAGCGCCGCCGGCACCCGGGCCGCCGCGCTCACCCAGCAACTCCTGGCCTTCAGTCGCAAGCAGGTGCTTGAACCGCGCGTGGTGGACCTCAACACGATCGTCTCGGGCATCGCCAGGATGCTGCGCCGCACCATCGGCGAGAACATCGAGTTGGTCACCCGCCTCGCGTCGGATCTCGGGCCGGTGCGGGCCGATCCGGTGCAGCTGGAGCAGGTGCTGCTCAACCTGGCGGTGAACGCCCGCGATGCGATGCCGCGTGGTGGCCGCCTGCTGATCGAGACCCAGAATACCCCGCTCGAGTCCGGGCCCGGTGTGCGCATTCGGGTGGTGGACTCCGGCGTGGGCATGACCGAGGAGGTGCGGGCCCACCTCTTCGAACCGTTCTTCACCACCAAGGAGGTGGGGAAGGGCACCGGGCTTGGCCTCGCAATGGCGTACGGGATTGTCCAGCAGAGCGGCGGGACCATCACCGTCACCAGTGAGGTGGGGCAGGGCAGCACCTTTGTGATCGAGCTGCCGCAGGCGGTCGGGGAGTCGGTGACGCCAGTCCCCCCACGCACGGTGGAAAGCGCGCGCGGCGGATCCGAGACGGTCCTCCTGGTGGAGGATGAGGAGGCAGTGCGGAACCTGACGCGGCGGGTGCTGGAGTATTACGGCTACGCGGTGCTCTCCGCCCCGACCGGGGAGGCGGCCCTGGCGCTCTCACGAGTCAGCCAGGACCCAATTCACCTGCTGCTGACCGATGTCGTGATGCCGGGGATGAGCGGGCCTGAGCTGGCCGAACAGCTGGCGGGGGAACGTCCAGGATTGCGGCGGATCTTCATGTCGGGGTACGCGGCGACCACGCTCGAGCAGCGCATCCTCCTCGAGCGTGGCTCGGCGTTCATTCAGAAGCCGTTCACCTCGGCGCAACTCGCGACGCGGGTGCGGCAGATGCTGGATGAACCAGCGCCAGCGGCCGCCGGAAACTGATCCGACGAAGCGCTACTCGGTGGCCGACGGCAGGCAGCTCAGGATGTTGGCCGCGCGGGCAGCACCGGTGGGATGCTCGCGGTCGAACTGCCTCGTTCCGATCCGTGCGAAGAACCGGACGGCGGCCTCGGCGGCGCCCCGATGCGCGACGCCGAGGGTGCGCGTGGCCAGGCAATCGGCGGCGAGCTCCTTCTGCTGCAAGGCGCGGTTGCGCTGGTCGACACCAGTGCCCAGTGCGCCGGAGCGGGTGTGCCGCAACGCAATATGCGCCCGCTCATGCGCCATGAAGAACTGGGTCAGGTCCGGGCCGAGGCGGCGGAGCAACACCGGGTTGTAGTAGATCACCGAATGCTCGGGATCGTAGACCGCGACCGCCACGTCTCGCAGCGTCACATCCTCGATCTGCGCCACCGGCGGCGCCGCGACGGGCGCGGGGCGCTCGTCCTTGGCCCCGCTCAGCAGCACCCCCACCCCCGCCATCACGACACCCAGCACCCGTGTCATCGTCCTGCTCCTTGTTTCCGGCGTTCCCCAGCTGTTGCCCGCATCCCACAACGACCACGCCCCCGCGTCCTGGATAGCTGGACGCGGGGGCGTTGGGGTCGGCGATGAGTGCCGTCAGCCGTGCCGCGTCCGTTCCGGGGTGCATCCAATCCCCCGGCGCTTGAACCGATTCCTGTCCTGCGTATTGCTTGTGGTGCTTCGAAGTCGCATGGGTATTCGGTCGAAGATCTGTCTGTCAGAGCAACGCGTGCGCGCCCTCTATGTTCTCGTATCGGCTCAGGGCCACGGAGCTTGGGGTGGTGTGCTCCGGGTCACCGATGGAAACGCCGGTCATGACGCCCGGGTTCCTCGATTCCAGGCTTCTTAAAGGCATCTCCCGTGCCATTGACCCCCCCTGCCCCGGGATTACGATTCTCCGACACCGCCAGGGGTATCGGAACCGCTCCGATTGAGAAAGACCCTTGGAACCTGATCCGGCTGATACCGGCGAAGGGAGCGCGGTTCAAGGCTCCGCTGCGCCGCTCATTGAGGAGCCTTGCCATGCCCGCCACTCCCCCCACCAGCGCCTCGCCACTACTCGGGTACAGCGACGCGTTCCCCAATTCCACCAAGGTGCTGGTCGAGGGGCCGCGGGGCGTCCGTGTGCCGATGCGGGAAATCGCGCTGTCCGGCGGGGAACCGCCGGTCCGGGTCTACGACACCAGCGGGCCGCAGGGGGTCGATGTCCAGCAGGGGCTGCCGGGGTTGCGGAGCGACTGGATTCTCGAACGGGAGGTGGAGCTGATCGAGGGACCCGCTGATCGCCCGATCGCCCGATCGTCCGATCGCCCGGGTACCCGGGTTCCCTCCAGCCTTCGCCGTCCAGCCTACCGCGGTCGCGGACCGGTTACCCAGCTGCACTTTGCCCGCCGGGGTGAGATCACACCGGAGATGGAGTTCGTCGCGCTGCGGGAAGGCATGGCGGCGGAGTTCGTGCGGGCGGAGGTGGCGCGGGGACGCGCCATCATCCCGGCCAACATCAATCACCCGGAGCTCGAGCCGATGATCATCGGCCGCGGGTTCGCGGTGAAGATCAACGCCAACATCGGCAACTCCGCCGTCTCCAGTTCCATCGAGGAGGAGGTGGACAAGCTGCGTTGGGCGACGCTCTGGGGCGCGGACACGGTGATGGACCTCTCGACCGGCCGCAACATCCATGAGACCCGGGAGTGGATCCTGCGTAACAGCGCGGTGCCCATCGGCACGGTGCCGATCTACCAGGCGCTGGAAAAGGTGGGGGGCGTGCCCGAGGAACTCACCTGGGAGCTCTACCGCGACACCCTGATTGAGCAGGCGGAGCAGGGGGTGGACTACTTCACGGTGCACGCCGGCGTGCTGCTCGAATACATCCCGATGACCGCGGAGCGCGTGACCGGCATCGTGTCGCGGGGCGGATCGATCATCGCCAAGTGGTGCCTCGCCCACCACCAGCAGAACTTCCTCTACACCCGCTTCCGCGAGATCTGCGAAATCATGCAGGCCTACGATGTCTCGTTCTCGCTGGGCGACGGACTGCGGCCGGGGTCGATCGCCGATGCCAACGACCAGGCCCAGTTCGCCGAGCTTCGGACCCAGGGGGAGCTGAACCGGATCGCGTGGGAGCACGATGTCCAGGTGATGAACGAGGGGCCGGGTCACGTCCCGATGCACCTCATCAAGGAGAACATGGACAAGCAACTCGAGTGGTGCGGCGAGGCGCCGTTCTACACCCTCGGGCCGCTCACCACGGATATCGCGCCGGGCTACGACCACATCACCAGCGCGATCGGTGCGGCGATGATCGGCTGGTTCGGCACCGCGATGCTCTGCTACGTCACGCCGAAGGAGCACCTCGGCCTGCCGAACCGGGATGACGTGAAGGCCGGCGTGATCGCCTACCGGATCGCCGCGCATGCCGCCGATCTCGCCAAGGGACATCCGCGCGCCCGCGCCTGGGATGACGCCATCAGCAAGGCCCGATTCGATTTCCGCTGGGAGGACCAGTTCAATCTCGCGCTCGATCCGGTGACGGCGCGGGCCTACCACGATGAGACACTCCCGGCCGACGGCGCCAAGACCGCACACTTCTGCTCCATGTGCGGGCCGAAGTTTTGTTCGATGCAACTGACCCAGGATGTGCGGCAGGAGGCGGCGCGTCAGGCGGCGATGCAGGAAAAGGCCGCGGAATTCGTGGCCCGGGGTGGGGAGTTGTACCTCAAGAGATGAGCGCGCCCGAAGTGGTACCGCCACCGTCCCCCGGTCTGCGACCGGCGATTCGCATCGGCCTGCTGCTGCTGGGCGTCGTGGTGGTGCTGCTGGTGCTGGTGTCCGAGACGTTCGACACCCTCTCTGCCGCGCGCGCCTATGTCGGTGGCGAGAGTCTCTGGTCCAAGGCCCAGAAGGATGCCGTCTACCATCTGGTCCGGTATGCCTACGGGCAGGATCCAGTGGAGTACGTCGCCTTCCAGGAAGACCTGCAGGTCTCCCTCGGCGACCGGGACGCGCGGGTCGAGCTGCTCTCGCCGGATCCGGACATGGAACGGGTGCGCCAGGGCTTCCTCCGTGGCCGCAATCATCCGGACGACCTGGTCGGCATGGCAAGCCTGCTGCGACGGTTCCACGGGGTCTTCTTCCTGCGGACGGCGATCAAGGAGTGGGAGGCTGCCGATTCGCTGATGGCCGATCTTGCGGCCGTTGGCGTGGAGCTCCATTGGGATGTCCGCGCCGGTCGCCTGACCGAGGCCCGGCGCATGGCAGCGCTCACGACGATCGACAGCCTGACGCACCGCCTGACGCAGCGGGAGACCGGCTTTTCCGAAGCGATGGGCGCCGGGGCGCGGTGGGCGACGCCGGTACTCTTCGCCGCACTGGTCATCGCCGCGCTCCTGCTGCTCGGCTTCGCCGCGGCGAACCTGCGGACCGGGTTGCATCGCTTCAAGGCCAGCGAAGCCCTGCGCCGCGCGAGCGATGAGGAGCTGCACGAGCTGGTGCGTGAGGCCCGCTTCGGGATCATCCGCTCCAGTTTCGAAGGGCGGGTGCTGGCCGCCAACCCGGCGCTGGTGCGCATGCTGGGCTATGCCAACGAGGCGGAACTCCAGTCGGTCAACCTGGGAAAGGATGTGTACGTCGATGCCGGCCAGCGCCGGCACCTGATGGAGCAGATTCGACGCTGGCGCGATGCTTCCCTCGGCGAACAGGAGTCGCCGGGGACGGTGGAAGTGTCCTGGCGACGCAAAGACGGCGCGGTCATCCAGGTGCGGATGCACGGTCGCCTGGTGCCGGCACAGCCGGGTTCCGAAGGCACCGTCGAGGCCTTCGTGGAGGACGTCACCCACCAGCGCGCCGTCGAAGCCCAGCTCCGCCAATCGCAGAAGATGGAGGCCGTCGGCCAGCTCACCGGTGGTATCGCGCATGACTTCAACAACCTGCTCACCGTCATTCTTTCCATGGCGAGTCTGGTGGAGCAGGAGCTGCCCCCGGAGGCGACCGGCGCTCGTGGCGACATTGCCGATCTCAAGCAGGCCGCGCTGCGCGGGGCCGACATGGTACGCACGCTTCTCGCATTCAGCCGGGCCCAGCAGCTTCAGTTTCACCCGATGGCCGTGGGGCCGCTGATCGAGGCCAGTGCCCGGGTCCTGCGTCGGGTGCTCCCGGAATCGATCGAGCTCCGAGTCACGATTGACCCCGCCGCCACGGTGATTCGCACCGACCCCGCGGCCATCGAACAGATTCTCCTCAATCTGGCCACCAACGCTCGTGACGCGATGGCCGGGGTCGGCCTCCTCGAAATTCGCACCAGCCCGGTGCAATGCGATGGCGCACACGTCGGCGCGGGCACCGTCCTCGAAGTGCGGGACAACGGGGCCGGAATGGATGGCGCGACGCGGGAGCGGCTGTTCGAACCCTTCTTCACCACCAAGCCGCTGGGGGAAGGGACCGGACTCGGCATGACGATGGTCTACAGCCTGGTGCAGCAGCATGGCGGGACCATCGCCATTGAGTCCACTCCGGGGCGAGGCACCCGAGTCTGCATCACCTTCCCCGCGGCCGACCTCCCGCCGGAGACCGTGCCGGTGCCGCCCCCCGACCCGAAGCGGGGTCGCGGCACGGTGCTGATCGTCGAGGATGAGGAAGCGCTCCGGCGCGCGGCGCAACGCCTCCTCGAACGCCACGGCTACGAGGTGCTCCTCGCGGTGGACGGCGAGGACGCGCTCACCGTCATGGAAGCCGACGCTGACCGCATCAGTGTCATCCTGTCTGACGTCGTCATGCCGAACCGGAGCGGAACCTCGCTCTATGCGGAGCTGCGGCGCCGCGGCGTGCGCACCCCATTCGTCTTCATGAGTGGTTACGTCGGACATGGCGTCAGCGGGGCTGCGTCGCTTCCCGAGGGCGTACCATTCCTGCCCAAGCCGTGGGAGATCAACGAGCTGCTGGTGGTGTTGGAACAGACGATCCAGGCAGCAGCGTCCCCCTCACCCGGCGTCACACCCTGAAATGCGCCCTCCCCGTTGCTGCCATCGTGGGACCCTGTCGATCCTGATGTTCCTTCTGCCCACCGCGGGCGCGCTCGTGGCGCAGCAGGAGGTGGGGCCGGTGCGGGATGGTGCCACCTACACGATCGTCGGGGCCGCGGATTCTGCCCCGCCCGCGAGCGAGCTTCGCGGGCTCATCGAGCGATTTACCCTCGATGAAGGTGCGCTGACGCATCGCTACCGTATCGAGGGTTCCCGGGCCAGACAGGTCGTGTTGTCCAGCTTCTACCTGGGCTGGCAGCGGCGACTCGCGGCCCAGCCGTTCGACCGCCTCGGGCAGGAAGGGCGGGTGGACTACCTCCTCCTGCGACAGGCGCTGCAGCACCGGCTGGATCTGCTCGGTCTGGAAACCGCGCGGCAGCAGGCCATGGCACCGCTGATCCCCTTCGTGCCCGCCATCCAGAGCCTTGCCGAGTCGCGGGAGCGGGTGGATAGCGTTGTGCCGGAGGACGCAGCCCGGGCGCTGGGCCGTATCGCGAAGCAGGCCGATTCCCTCCGAACCGTCATATCGACGCCGGACACCACCGGGGCCCGGCCGCTGCCCATTCTCGCCGAGCGCGTGGCCCGGGTGCTGGAAGCCAGTCGCGCAACGCTGGCCGAATGGCACGATCATTACGCCGGCTACGACCCGCGCCTGACCTGGTGGATCGATGCTCCGTGGCACCGCGCCGATTCCGCGCTGGCCAGCTACGGCCGCGCGCTGCGGGAAAAAGTCGTCGGTGTCGTCTCCGGGACCGATGCGCCGATTGTGGGTGACCCGCTCGGCCGCGAAGCGCTGGTGCGGGACATCGCCTTCGAGATGATCGACTACACCCCGGAGGAATTGCTCGCGATCGGCGAGCGCGAACTGGCCTGGTGCGAACAGGAAATGAAGAAGGCCTCCCGCGAGATGGGACTGGGCGACGACTGGAAGACCGCGCTGGAACGGGTGAAGCAGGATTATGCCGCGCCGGGCGACCAGCCGGTGCTGGTCAAGCGGCTGGCGGACGAGGCGGCGGACTTTGTCGAACGCCATGCGATGGTCACGGTGCCACCGCTCGCGCGCGATGACTGGCGTCTCATCATGCTCTCCGCCGAGGAACAGAAGGTGAATCCCTTCTTTCTCGGCGGCGACGATATCCAGGTCGCCTTTCCCACCGCAGCGATGGCGGATGACGACAAGCGCATGACGCTCCGGGGCAACAATCTCCACTTCGCCCGCGCGACAGTGCACCACGAGCTGATCCCGGGCCATCACCTGCAGGGCTTCTTCAACCAGCGCTACCAGCCGCATCGTCAGATTTTCTCGACCCCGTTCTGGACCGAGGGCTGGGCGGTCTACATGGAGATGATGCTGTACGACCGGGGATTTCCCCGGAGCCCCGAGGATCGCATCGGCATGCTGTTCTGGCGGATGCACCGGGCCGCCCGGATCATCTTCTCGCTCAAGTTCCATCTGGGCCAGATGACGCCGCCGGAGGCGATTGATTTTCTGGTGGACCGCGTCGGGCACGAGCGTGCCAATGCCACCGCCGAAGTGCGTCGCTCCTTCAATGGCGGCTATCCGCCGCTCTATCAGGCGGGCTACATGCTGGGAGCGCTGCAGCTGCGGGCATTGCGCGCCGAGGTGGTGGGGAAGGGGAAGCTGACCGAGCGCCAGTTCCATGACACCGTGCTCAAGGAGAACCAGATGCCGATCGAGCTGGTGCGGGCGCTGCTGTTGAAGCAGCCGCTGACGCGGGACTACCTGGCGAAGTGGCGGTTTGCAGAGTGACGGGGAGGGGCCGTATGGTTAGGATTCTGCCGGTCGTTTCCCCTCTATTCGCGGTCTTTCCGGAGCTGTGAGTCCTATGCGTTCATCCCTGCTGCTTGTTGTCGCCGCGCTCGCTGCCTGCGCACCGAAGAAGGACGCCGCTCCGGCCTCGGCTGATACTACCGCCGCCGCGCCTGACACGGCCACCAAAAAGGTCTCGGCCACGGAGGGTTTCAGCACTCCGGAATCGGTGCTCTGGGATGCGGCGCAGGGGGTGTGGTTCGTCTCGAACATCAATGGCAACCCCAGCGCGCGCGATGGCAACGGCTTCATCAGCCGCCTCAAAGCGGATGGCACCATCGACAGCCTGCACTTCATCGTGGGCGGAGCGAACGGTGTCACCCTGAATGGGCCGAAGGGTCTCGCCATCTCGGGTGACACTCTCTGGGTGGCCGACATCGATGCGGTGCGGGGATTCAATCGACTGACCGGAGCACCGGTGGCGAGCGTTGCGGTCGGCAAGAAGGCGCATTTCCTCAACGATCTTGTCGCCGGCCCCGACGGTGCATTGTACGTCACCGACACCGGGATCCTGTTTGACGCGAAGGGCACCGCGAGCCATCCCGGCCCCGATCGCATCTACGCGATTCGTGGACGTGCGGTCTCGGTCGCGGCCGAGGGGGACTGGCTCCAGCGGCCCAATGGCATTGCGTGGGACAACGGGGCCCAGCGGTATTTCCTGGTCCCCTTCGGCGGCTCGACGCTGCGGACGTGGGCACCCGGGGCGGCGAGCGGCGACAGCATCGCGACCGGTCCGGGGAGTCAGGATGGGGTGGAATTCCTGGACGGTATCCCGCTCATCACGAGCTGGGCTGATTCGACCGTCTTTGCGCTCTCCGGTGGCGTGCGGCATGTGGTGGTATCCGGAGTCAACTCGCCCGCGGACATCGGGCTCGATCCGGCGCGCCGGCTGCTGG
Source organism: Gemmatimonadales bacterium (assembly GCA_039934355.1). Classification (GTDB taxonomy): domain Bacteria; phylum Gemmatimonadota; class Gemmatimonadetes; order Gemmatimonadales; family GWC2-71-9; genus JADJOM01. The sequence continues at coordinate 11,121 of JBDTMI010000025.1, read as the reverse complement.
CGATTCCGCTGTTCATGGAGAATCGGGTGGAGTTCTGGCGAGTGGGCCCGCTGCGCTGAGGCGCTCGCGACTCATGCAGAGGTTGCAGGGGCGCATGGTTGGTGCGCCCGATCGGCTCACCCCGACGGCTCTGCGCCCAGCCGCTGGAACCGGCGCATGAAGCGCCGGTCGATCCAGTCCTTCAGCCCCATGGCCCACCGGCTGACCAGCACCGTCGTGCCGTAGATAAGGATTGCGCGTCCGTCGCCGACATTCAGCAGGGCGAGGTACCGGGCCTGGGGGCGGTAGGCCCGCAGTGCACCTTTCGACAGGAGCGCGACAGCGAGATTGTGGGCCAGCACCGGCCCCTGTCGTACGGCGAAGACGCCGGCCTTCGGGGTGCGGGGAGCGGACCGCAGCGTGACGGCGTCGCCCGCACCGAACAGTCCGCTGGCACCCACCGCCGACAGGTGATCGTCCACCAGCAGGTACCCCGCCGCATCCGTGGCCAGATCGCTCTCGGCAAAGATGGTCGGCGCCGCCGGACCGGTCGCCCAGATCGTCAGGTCTGCGGGCAGCACCCGACCCCCCGAAAGCCGCACGAAGTTTTCTCCCACCTCATCAATTCGGGACGCGGAGCGTATCGTGATTTCCCGCTCCCCCAGCACCTGTTCGATGGCGCTCGTGGCATGTGGTGCACGACCGTCCAGCAGGGCTGGAGCGGCGTCATGCAGCGTGATGATCGTGCGTCCGGCACCGAGGTGGTCGAGTCGGGCCCGGGTGGCCAGGGCGAGTTCGATGCCCGCGGCACCACCACCGACGATGGCGACCTTGAGCGACTCAGGGCTGGTGCCGGCGGCCAGCCCCTCGAGCGCCTCGACAATGCTGACTGCCTGGCCGATCGGCTTGCTGCGCCTGGCGTGAGCCGCAACACCCGGCAAGTCGGCGCCCGTCGCCCCGCTCCCGATCGCCACCGAGGCGACATCGTAGGAGAGCGCGCTCCCGTCGTCCAGTGTGATCACTCGGGAGGAGGCGTGGATGTGGCGGACCCGGCCGCGCACAAACCTTCCCCCCACCGCCCGGGTGATGGCCGCGAGATCGAAGCTGATGTCGTCGAGGGTGTAGCGACCGCCAACGAAGCCCGGCACCATGCCGGAATACAGCTGCCGCGCGTCGGGCGAGACGACGGTGAGCTCAGCGCCGGCGAACTGTCCCCGCGCCGCCGCCTCCAGGACGAAGAAATGGGCGTGACCGCCGCCGACCAGCAGGAGGCGGCGCATGGCTCAGCGGGGAAACGCCCAGAGGAGGAATTCGGGGAGCATACGCTGCCAGGTGGGGAGATCGTGCCGGCCCGTCACCGTGAGGTGGACCAGGTCAGGACCGCGCTTGTAGCCGTGGGCGGTCAGCTCGAGGACCAGTTCCTCGGTGTCCTGGATGGCATCGATGACCCCGTCGGCATCGCGGTCGGCCGACTCGTCCTGCAGCCCGGTCTCGAACCAGAAGCGCAGCGGCGGATGTCCAGCGGTCTCGCGGATGAGCCGGTGCATGATGCGCGACGACTGCCGGGCCGCGACGTCGGTATCGTTGGTGCGCCACCAGAACGCCCCGGAGAAGGCACCGACGCTGCCGACGCGGTCGGGATGGCGCCACGCCAGATCCATGGCGGACAGCGCGCCCAGCGACCAGCCCATCACGGCTGTCTGGGTGGGGCCGTGCGCGACACGATAGTGCGCCTCGATGGCGGGCATCAGTTCCTCGAGCAGAAATCGCTCGTACAGCGCCGCGCGGGTGCCGAGCCCCTGCGCATTGGGGGTGCCCGCGGTGCCGTAGTCCTGCAGTCGAGCGGTGGCATGGATGGCGACGACCAGCACGGGGCGCATTGCGCCGATGCGCTGCAGCGAATCGAGCGTGGCCGCGAGCTCCACGGCCTGCATGTCCTGGCCGTCATTGGCGTAGAGCACCGGATAGCTGGCGCTGGTCGCCGTGGCGTAGTCGCGGGGGAGGAATACATCAATGGTGCGCGACTCGCCGAGCACGCGAGACTCAAAGGGTGGCAGCCGCTCGACGAGGACCTGATCCCGGCCGGTCAGCGCGAGCGCCGGTGCACTCACCGCGGCGGTGAGTACCCGCCGACTGTTTCGCCAGAGATTTCCCCAAGACGACATTGTTTCCCTCACCCCTCGTCGGGAGCAGACCGCGCTGTGGACGAGGACAAGTATATCCGCGGAGTGAGGCCCGGCCCAGCAACACCACGCCCCCGGGAGCAGGCAGCTCCCGGGGGCGTGGTGCGGTCGGCGCGAATCAGCTGTTCGGCTTTGGCCGGTCGCTGTCACCGTGGGGCAGTCGCGGCACCTCGCCACCTCCCTCGGGCCGCCGGGTACGGATCCGCCCGCCGCTTTCGGGCCTCCGCGCCCTGACCTCTCCACCGCCGCGGCGGTTGCCGTCCCGCGCGCCGCGATTGAGGCGGTTCTTCCGGTGCGCCCGCTCCTCCCGCTGGGCCTGCTGGCGGTGTTCGCGATCGGGGGTGTCAATCGTCGAGTCGGTCGGCTCGGTGACCGTCAGTGAATCCATCGGAGCCGCCGCCGCCGAATCCGGGACATCGGCTTGGGCCATCAGCGCTCGGGAACCCGCCAGGCTCAGCACCGCGGCGAGGGCCAGCGTTGTACGTCGCATGAGTTGCCTTCTCCTGAGTGAGCTGGTCGGGCTCGGTCAATCGCTTCCGGATTGTACGCCGAGGTACGCGGAAGGGGAAGGAATCGGAGCATTCATGAAGCTTTTAGCGTTCAGCGTTCAGCATTCAGCATTCAGCATACAGCGGCGAGCCTGGGAGACCCTCTGGGAGGAATTCTCCTGTTTTTCGTCGCTCAACTCTCAACGCTCAACGCTTAATGCTCAACGCTCAACGCTGACCGCTCAACGCTGACCCCTCAATACCACCCTATCGGCGCCTCATCGAGATTGATGTAGATCTGCTTGGTCTCGAGGTATTCCTCCACGCCCCAGTGGCCCAGCTCCCGCCCGAAGCCCGACATCTTGTAGCCACCCCACGGCGCCTCGAGCATCGTCGGCTGCATGTGATTGACCCAGACGATCCCCGCCTCCAGCTGCTTCACGACACGAAACGCCTTGAAGATGTCGCGAGTCCAGACCGCCGCCGCCAGCCCGTAGGGTGTGGCGTTGGCGATCTCCAGCGCCTGCGCCTCATCCTTGAACGGGATGATGCTCATGACCGGGCCGAAGATCTCCTCCTGCGCGATGCGGGCGTTGTTGTCGACGTCATAGAAGATCGTCGGCTCGACATACCAGCCCTTGTCGAACTTCGGCACGCCGCCACCGGCCGCGGTCTTCGCCTCCTTCTTCCCGATCTCCTGATACTTCCGCACCCGGTCGCGCTGCTCGGCGCTGATCAGCGGCCCCATCTTGGTCTCCCGGTCAATTCCGGGGCCAAGCCGGATGGTTTTCGCCTTGGCCGCACAGGCGTCCACGAACTTCTTGTAGATGTCCTGCTGCACCAGCACCCGGCTGCCGGCGGAGCAGACTTCGCCCTGATTAATGAAAGTGCCGAACAGCGCGCCGTCGACCGCCGCCTCGAAGTCGGCATCGGCAAAGAAGATGTTGGGTGATTTGCCGCCCAGCTCGAGGCTCACCCGCTTGAGCTGATCGGCGGCGCTCCGCATGATGAGCTTGCCGACCTCGGCGGAACCGGTGAAGGCGATCTTCCGCACATCGGGATGGGCGACCAGCGGCGCACCGGCGTCGGGGCCGAGTCCGGTGACGATGTTGATCACGCCCGGTGGCAGGCCGACTGCCTCGAAGTCCTCCGCCAGCGCCAGCAGTGACAGCGGCGTCTGCTCGGCCGGCTTGATCACGACGGTACAGCCGGCGGCGATCGCCGGGCCCAGCTTCCACGATGCCATCGCGAGCGGGTAGTTCCACGGGATGATCTGGCCGGCGACGCCCATCGGCTCCTTCACCGCCATGACCATCGCGTTGGTGGGGACCGGAATCACTTCACCGTTGATCTTGGTCGCCAGACCGCCGTAGTACTCGAAGCAGACGGCGGAGTCGTCCATGTCGTACTCGGATTCGACGATCGGCTTGCCGGAATTGAGGGTCTCGATCAGGGCCAGCTCATCCTTGCGGGCCCGGATTCGTTCGGCAAGCCGGAAGAGGATCCGGCCGCGGTCCTGGGCGCTGGTCTGCTTCCAGCCGCCGTAAAAGGCCTTTTTTGCCGCCTCGACGGCCCGGCCCACATCCTTCGCCTCACCGGCGGGGCAGGTGGCGATGACCCCCTCTGTGGCGGGATCGAAGACGTTGAACGTCTTACCCGACGTTGCAGGGACGAACTTCCCGTCGATGTACATCTGATAGGCTTTCACGGCGGCACTCCATCGGGTGGGTGATGCGGGCGTCCGGCAGTGTATTGTGCAGGCGGGGCCGGACGGCAGATTGGCCCTATTCTACTCTTTCCTGCGGTAACGGCAATGCAGGTTGGCAGGACGCCACCGGTCGGTGGTCCGCTCCATCGCTGGCTCAGCGCCGCATTCGCGCTGAGCTTGTTTGTGGCCTGCGTGGGGGATGACCCGGCTGGCCCGGGGCGCATTCCGTCCAGCCTGATCAAGGTGGCGGGCGACAGCCAGCAGGTGACGGTGGGGACGACCGCCGCGCTCCCTCTCGTCGTGAAAATCACCGACGCCGGGGGCACGCCGGTGAGCGGGGTGCTGATCAATTTCACTGTCGACAGCGCGGGTGGATCGGTCAGTCCGAATGCCGTCACCACGGGACCCGATGGCCGGGCGGCGGGTCGGTGGCAGGCACCGACAGTGGCGGGGGCATTCCGGGCGGTTGCCAGAGCTTCCGCGATCGACAGCATTGTTTTCACGGTGAACGCAGCCGCGGGCCCCGCAACCCAGGTTGTGATGGTGCGAGGGGACAGTCAATCGACGATCCTCAATCAGCGCCTCGACAGCCTGGTGGGTGTCCGGGTGCTCGATGCGTATGGCAATCCTATCCGCGGCGAGGCGGTGACGTTTGCCGCTCCGCGCGGGCATGGTGTGCCGCTTCCGGCGCAAATCGTGACTGACGCCGCTGGGCTGGGCTCCACCACCTGGTACCTCGGGGACAGTGCCGGTCCCGTCCTCCTCCGCGCCGTCGTGGACACGCTGCCTCCGGTGACCTTTCACGCGACCAGCCGGTACGTCACGGCGCCGCTGGTCGACTTCGCGCTGGGGGATGAGCATGGCTGTGCGGTGATTTCCGTCGGGACAGCGCGCTGCTGGGGTGTCAACCGCGCCGGGGAAGTCACGCCATCGTTCGAGGTCGAATACCTGCCGGTAGACGCGGGGGGCGGTCTGTCGGCGCGCTCCATCACCGCCGGCAACGACCATAGCTGCGTGATCGCCACCGACGACCAGACCTACTGCTGGGGCGATCCGAGCCTGATCGGCGCCGCCGCTCCCAGCAGTGGCACGGCGCCGGTGCTGGTGGATGGCGATCACCGATTCGTGGCCATCGCGGCCGGATTCAACCATTCCTGTGGGGTGGACGCCGACGGCGCTGGCTGGTGCTGGGGCTGGAACGAGCACGGCCAACTGGGTGACGGTACCATCGGGACCGCACCGTCCGTTCCTGTCAGGGTTGGCGGTACCGCCCGTTTCGCCTGGCTCTCGCCGGGTCAGGGGTTCACCTGCGGGTTGTCGCGAGAAGGTATGGTTTACTGCTGGGGCCTCAACGATCAGGGTCAGCTGCTGCTGCCCGCCTCCGCTGATGTGCCGACGCCGACGCTGGTCAGTTCGCGAGTATTTCTCGCGCTCGAATCCGGCAGCGAGCATGTCTGTGCCATTGCCCTGGATCACATGGGCTTCTGCTGGGGTTCCAACGGCGGCGGGAAACTCGGCGGCGGCCCGGCGCCAGTCGCGACCCCGCTGGTCCCGATTGCTGGTGGCCATCGGTTCTCAGCCATCAGCGCCGGCGGCGAGCATAGCTGCGCGGTGGAGCTCGACGGGACGCTCTACTGCTGGGGCGCCAACCTCCACGGAGCGATCGGTGGCGGTGCCCCCGACTTCAATCTCTCGCCGGTCGCATTGAGTCCCGGTGGTTTTGGTGCGGTCTCCCTCGGCTACCGGACCAGCTGCGCCCGGACCACGTCGGGGTCGCTCTACTGCTGGGGTGACAATCGCGTCGGCCAGACGGGACTCGGCCCGACCGGACTGCAGCTCACGCCGAGTGCTGTGGTGAGCGCCACGCCGTTCCGGTCGATCACCGCCGGGGGCAATCATACCTGTGCCGAGAGCACCAGCCAGGTGCCGATCTGCTGGGGCGCCAATTTCCATGGTGAAGTCGGAGTCACGATCAGCGGGCGTCCGGAAGCGCTGCCGACAACGGCGATCGGCGGGCAGACAGTGGGGTCGCTCGCCGCCGGGTACAGCCACAGCTGCGCGATGCTCGCCACGGGGGCGGCCTGCTGGGGAGATGCCGAGCTGGGGGCCGGACCGCCGCTCGGGTATCACGCCGACCCGGTGCTGGTTCCTGGTGGCGAGGGGTGGCGGGACATTGCCACTTCGTTGGAGCGGAGTTGCGGGCTGGCCGCCGACAGTAGCGCCTTCTGCTGGGGCGACCGGACGGTGCCCACCGCGGTGCCAGGCGGCACCCGATTCACCAGCCTGGTGGTTGGTGAGGCGATGTCCTGCGGCCTGCAGGGGAGTGGAGAGATCGACTGCTGGACGGAGGCCAATCCCGTCACACCACCGGTCAGCATGGGAAGCGGTTTCGTCAAAGTGACCACGCAGGCGTACGGCGCCTGCGGACTCGATGCGGCGGGGCTGGCGACCTGCTGGACTGCCGACCTCGTGCCGGCACCGCTCCCCACCAGTCTTCGGTTTCTCTCGCTGGCGGGCGGCGCGTCCGGGGCGACCTGCGGTGTTGCCACCGACGGCAAGGCCTGGTGCTGGGGTGCGAACAATTTCGGTCAGATTGGCGACGGAACTCTCACCGCGCGGGCGACACCAACGCTGGTCGCGAGCGGCCGTACCTTTATAATGATCTCCGCGGGGTACGATCACAGCTGCGCGCTCGAAGCCACGGGGGCGGCGTTCTGCTGGGGCATGAACTGGTACGGCCAGGTCGGCAACGGGGGTTCGGCGGCGGTGCCGGTGCCGACGCTGGTGTTCTAGCGGTTGCTCGCGTTGGTCCGCAGCAAACGACCCTCCGAGGCTGAAGCCCGGAGGGTCGAGTGTAGCCGCAGGCTCCCATCCCCCTCCCCCTCTCTCTCCCGCTCCATCCTCCCATCCGGCTCCATCGAAAAGAGGACACTCATGCCCCCAAATAGGACGTTTTCCCCTGTGCTTCCGTAGGCCACCGAGCCCTCCGGCGGGGCTGGTGCGCCTGTCAGGCGCATGCATGTAAACGTTTACATGGCGCGCGCGAATGAATGCGCGTCAGGCGCCCTCTAACCCATTTCTCTTTCCACAAACTGCATAGCCACTGCCTGCAACTGACCTGCTGCTGTGGAGAACTGCTCTGCTGCGGGGTCAAACAGCATTGCTGGCGCCTGGTACTGCCTGACCAGGAGCGGTCCACTCCTGCGGCAGACAAATACAGTCCTGCCAATGACTTCACCGGCATTGCGCGGGGGCCAAACAGTGCGTCATGCGGGCTCAACAGTGCTGCGCCAGGCCCAACGGCCTGACTGACGACCCCACTACTCCTTCGCGCCACCCGTATTTCTCTGCTGCCGACTTCTCCACGATTTCTGCGAACAACTTTATGCATTCTGTGATTTCGTTATGCATTTCTCCGCGGATGAACTGGCCCGCGCATCCGCGTGATTTTATTGTTGGCACGGCGTATGCCCTGACCCCCCTCCGGCCGCGGTGTTGTTGAGTGGACCTGCGGTCCTTTGATGCGGGTCAACGGGTATGGGCCGACTCAACCGGTGATACCCACTGCCCCTGGGGCAGGGAGGCAATCGTGGACGCGAAAGCGCAGGTGCGAGCCGCCATGTTCGGACGGGTGGAGGAGTACTTCCACACCGATCCGCCGGGCGACGAACCCACCATTCAATTGGTGGGGGTGTTCACCGCCACACTGGGCCAGCTGCGTGGCCTGGCGGTGGAGCAGCAGCAGGGCGAAGGGGAACGGCAGGCGCAGCATGCGAAGCAGGCGGAGATCCGGCAGCGGATGGTGGCGGGGCCGATGCGGCACCTCGCGCACATCGGGCGGTCCCTCGGGCCGGAGAAGGCCGAGGTCAGCGTGTCGCTGGTGCGCCGTGGGTATGGCCTGAGCCAGGAGCGGTTTCTGGCGACGGTCAAGAACATGGTGGCGACGGCGGAGCAGGAGCAGGAGCTGCTGCGGACCAAGGGCATGGTCGAGCAGTCGCTGGTGGAGTTGAAGGGGATGCTGGGCGAGTATGAGCAGGCGACGCGCGACGCCAATGCCGGACTGCTGCTGCACACCGGCGCGCGCGGGAAGATGAACACGCTGGGCCGGGAGCTGATGCAGCTGGTGCGTCAGCTGGACGGGATCGTGCTGTACCGTGCCGGGAAGGATTCCAAGAAGGTGGCGGCGTGGAAGTCGGCGCGGAACGTGGCCTGGCCGGTGCCGCTGCCGTTGGTGGCGCGGGAGCCGGTGCCGCTTCAACTCCCCACGGGAGGGCAGCCACTGAAGTGAGCATGGTTCGGGAGGTCTTGACCTGAGCGGCAGTCTGTCCGGAGGAATGGATGGGCTGCCGTTTGGGTTTGGGGGGGAGGTGGCCGTTCCCGGGGGGATGCCAGCTGGACGTGCCCCGTACCTTTCGGGAAGGTGGCCAGGCTCGTTTTGCGTGGTGCTATCGTGTCCCGGTAGCCAGATTGCGCAGGGTAGGAGGGGCGGGAAGGCGGGAGGCTGCAGTCGGAGGGTTCTCGTCGCAGGGGTTTCGTTTTAGGACGCATCGCGCGCGGGGTGTGCGGTGCGATTGCATAGTTGGTTAGCCCCCTGCCTTGAGGTGCCGTTTGAGGCTGGCTGGATTGCCTGAGTATCTTTCGTGCACCTGCTCACCGCCGAGGACCTGTGGTAAACCTGACTCCCGATCAGCTTCAGGCGGAGCTCTTGCAGCTCCCAGCCCCCGTACGCGCCCGATTGGCCCAGGCACTCCTCGAGAGCCTTGAAGAGCCCGATTCGGAGTTGGATCTCGCGTGGTCCACAGAAGTCCAGCGCCGGTATGCAGAACTCAAGTCTGGCGCCGTGGAGGCAGTACCTGCAGAGGTGGCGTTCGCCAGGGCCCGGGCACGCTTGAATGAGTCGCGTTGATCTTCATCCGCTTGCCGAACAGGAACTGACGGCTGTCGCTGTCTACTATGACGAGCAAGCGCGCGGGCTAGGCGCCGACTTCCTGGCCGAAGCCGATCGCACACTTCAATTCGTGGTGCAGTATCCGGGGGTCGGCCGCCAGCTCCCCGACTCGAGCCGTCGCGTGTCTCTCCGGCGCTTCCCCTATCACCTGATTTACCGATCGGACCCGGATCGGTTGTTCGTGCTGGCGTTCGCGCACCATCGACGCCGGCCTGGATATTGGTCTGACCGGGCCTGAGCGCGAGGTCGGCGGCGGGGCAATCACGGCATGCAGCTGACAAAGCGCGGCACGTGCTGCGAGGATGGGGGCTCGGGAGGGCGGCGCTTCGCAGCTGACGCGTGGTCGTTTGCCAGCAGGAAGCGACCGTCCTCCCTGGCCTCGCTTGCCCGCAGCGCCATTTCCCCACACATTGCTCTGTACACTTTTCCGTACAGAGCCCTATGCGTCGCATCCGATTGACCGATGATGTCCGCCCGCTCTCCGAATTCCGCGCCAATGTGGCCGCGTTCGTCCAGCGGGTCCGCAAGACCGGGCGCGCGATGGTCTTGACCCAGCACGGGCGGAGTGCCGCGGTCCTCGTGGACGTGGAAGCGTACGAGGATCTTCTGGAGCGGGTGGAGTTGCTGGAGGACGTGCACAAAGCCGAGCGGCAGGTGGCGCAGGGGCGGGGCGTTACCCCGGCCCAGGCAAAGCGGCAGGTCCTCGCTCGTTTGCGCAAGTGAAAGTTGTCTGGTCGCCGCTGGCCATCGCCCGAGCCGCTGAGATCGCGGCGCACATCGCGGAGGACCGTCCTCTCGCAGCAGAGCGGTGGGTGACCCAGCTGTTTGCCCGCGCTGGCGTGCTAAGCCGGCATCCGGGTTCGGGGCATGTTGTCCCCGAGGTGGGCCGCTCCGACATCCGGGAGATACACCACGGCGTGTACCGCATCATCTATCGCGTCGAGCCCAAGCGGGTCGCGGTCCTCACTGTGCGTCACGGTCGCCGGTTGCTGGATCTTGAAGAGCTGGACTCCGGGGTTGCTGGCTAACCACGGCATGCAGCTGTCAAAGAGCGGCAGTCCATCCGGGGGCATGGATGGGCTGTCGCTTTGGGTTTGCGGGGGGAGCGGGGGCAGGGAGAAGGGAGACTATTTCTGCCGGTCCACCGGTGCAATCAATCAGTCGCCAGCAGCCGCGCGGTCCGGACCGAAGAGGGTGACAAGTGGGAGTTCGACGATCACGCTCCCGTCCTGCTGCCAGGTGAGCCTGTCATCGACGATCTCGGGGCGGTGGTCCAGGGGGGTCCAGCGTTCGACAATGCGGGCGTCGGGATCGACCAGCCAGTACTCGCCGACTCCAGCTCCCTGATAGATCCGCCGCTTGGCGCCACGGTCCCGGGCGGCGGTGCTGGGGGAGAGCACCTCGATGGCGAGCAGTGGAATGCCGATCTCATGCCAGCCGCTCGGTGGCTGCGCCGGATCGATCTGCAGCACAAACAGGTCGGGCTGCACCAGGGTGCGGGGGCCGAGCCGGACGTCGGCGGGGCTGACGAGCACCTTGAGGTCGGGTCGCCCTTCCACCGCCCTCCGAAGGGCGAAGAACAGTGTGCCAACCAGATCCTGATGCGCATAGCTGGGCGACGGTGTCACGGCGTGCACACCGTCGAGCAGCTCGTGGCGCTGGCCGTCGTCCGGCAGCGCCTGGAGCAGGTCGATCGTGGTCACCGGACGGAGGGCGGGCATGACCATAGTCTTTCCCCGCTCGGCGGTGATTGGCAAGAGGGCATGCGTCATGGTGCGCCGAGCCGCTGCGGGGCCGCGTGTCCGGGGGATGCGG
>JBDTMI010000024.1:0-51074 GCA_039934355.1 Gemmatimonadales bacterium | reverse complement strand
GGCCGACGGTTCCTTGTTCCGCGCCGCGCCACGCAGGTGATGCGCGGTCGTTAGCACGCGCCCCGCTGGGCGCACCACAATGGCTTCACAAAAATGATGTGGGGGGCCGCGCTGGGCCATCGGTGGTGCACGCCGGCACGGCCGCACGGTGATCGTTCACGGCTCGGCCCTGCTCGGCCGCGCGCTCCGAACTCCGCGGCCACAAGGACCCAGCTTGTCCCGAGGAAGGCCGCTTCACGGTATGGCGTGCGTGGCGATCGTTGTCGTTGGCTGGCACGAGTCTTTGCCAAGGCACCCGGCATGTGCAGGGCGTCCGTGGACGCAGGGTAGGGCCAGGGGGCCCGGAGCTTCTCGAGCCGTGGCCGCGGTCACCGCTGCCGGAGCAATTCCGAGAGGACCGCGCGGACCGAATCGACCTTCGGCCGCAGCGCCGGCTCTGGATCGAAGCGCAGGGCCAGATACTGCTGCAACGCATGGATCGCCACGCGGCGCTCGCCAAGCAGGCCGGCCAGGCGTCCTTCCTCGAGGAGTTGCGACGAGAGATAGCGGGGACTGTATTCGTTCTCGTGGCGTTGCACGTCGGCGAGCGCACCGCGGAGATTTCCTCGACGCTCATCCAGCCCTGCGAGGACCAGCGTTGCGGCCACCCGAAGCGGGGAGCGCAGGGTCGACCCGGCATTGACCAGGGAATCGAGGCGGATCCTGGTGCGGTTCGAATCTGGGGTGCCAGTTTCCACGGCGAACTGGGCATCCAGGATGGTCGCGCAGGCATTCATCCAGACGCCGATTCCACCGGCGTACGATGGCGACCGATGGCGCAGCAGGTGAATGGCGGCCGCAACGTTCTGTACTTCATGTCGGTGCAGACGCCAGAGTGCCACTGCACAGGCGGCGACATCCTGGGTATCGGCCACAGTCGCATCCATGTGGGAGCGCGGCGCCGCCAGCAGCAGCAGCTGCGCCACCGCCTGCGCCGCGGCGACGCTGTCCCCATCGCCGTAGATGGCGTCGGTCACCCGGAACCACCGGTCCGCCAGCGGCCGGCGGGTATCGGATATCATCGCGGCAGCCGCCTCCAGCGAGGCGGCGGGCCGCCCCTCGTTGGACCGAAGGGCCTCCTCCGCATCGGCGGCCTGCCATGCATTCGGAGTGCCGACGAGTTGCCGGGTGAGACTGGCGACCGCGCGCTCGGCGTCAGCCAGCGCGATCCCCTCCACTTGCGCCTGCCCGGCGATCCGATAGAGGCTCTCGATGGAGATCCGGTCGAACCTGGCCCGCAACGCGGCCAGCCCGGTGGAATCACCGAGACCGACCGCCACGCGCCAGCGCAGGAAATCGCCGTACTCGCCAGTCGAGTCCATCGCGAAGTAGCCGGCGGCAAGACTGCGGACCCCGATGGTGTCACCCAGTTGCAGCCTGAGCTCGATGAGGTGCTGGTATGGCGCCGCGAAGTTCGAATCCAACTCGATCGCCCGTTCGAACCCCCTCAGCGCTCGGGCCGACCAGTCAGGCAGCTGGAGCAGCCGCCCGTGGTGGAAGTAGCTGTCCGCCCGCCAGTACTGCGCTTCGGGGCTCTCCGGCGCGAGCGCCACCGCCTGTTCCCGCGCCTCGAGATAGCCACGCTCGTCGGAAACGCCAGGGTACGCCGGACCCACGACTGCCCTGAGCAGCGCACGATCCGGCGGACTGAGGCGACTGGAATCGCGCCAGGCCACAAACCGGCCCCGCTCGATCTGTTCGCCGTTGGATTGTGTGAGACCACCTGCTGCGAGCGCGAGGGCGGCGAGGGTGAAGTTGGAGTCGAGACTCAGCGCCTGATCGAAGTCGTGCGCCGCTTCACCATAGAGCCCGCGCCGGTAGGCGGCCCGGCCTTCGAGGTAGCTCCGGAGCACCGGCAGCGACCAGGTCGTCAGGCCCTGGAGCTGACCCGGAACTCCCGCCTCACGCGCCAGCAGTTCGGCGGAGAGGTGATCGATCATCCGGGGCAGACTGTCCAGCGTGCCGGTCACGCTGACGACGAGCGGCGCCCCCGGTCGAGCAACCAGGTACTCCGTCACGGCGAGCGTGAGATGCTCGGCATTCCCCACCACGGCGCCCTGGATCACCCGCCCAGCGCCGATTCGCCGAGCCACCTGCAGCGCAGTCTCCAGCGGAACCTCGGCCACGACTCCCGGCGCGACGGCGTGCCACGCCCGGAGCACGGTTCTCGGGTCCGCGGAGCGCAGCCCGCGCTCTCCCGTCAGGGTGGCGTCGAGCAGATCGAGCATCCCCTCGCGCAGATACGCCAGTCCCGAATCCGCGCCGCTCACCCGCCATGGCATGACTGCGACCAGATTCGGCTGAACCGCCGCGGCGGCAGGTGGCTTTGAGAAGGCCTCGAACGCGATCAGGGCCGATAGTACAGCAATGCCCCCGGCGATCAGCCAGCGGCGGTTCCGCAAGGCAGGCGGCGCTTCAGCGGGGAGGAGCGGGGCCGGCGGCTTCGCCTCATTCGCCGCCGCCGGGAGACTGGCCGAGGGGGTGCGGGCTCTCACGGAACGGGATCGAATCGCCGCGATCAGCGCCCTGGTCTCCGTGGCGGGGCCGACCTCGAGCTCCTGCGTCAGGCGGGCGGCGAAGATCTCGTATTCCCGAATCGCGCCGGCCCGGTCCCCGGTACGATCGAGCAGCTGCACCAGGTACCGGAGGGCGGGCTCGTCGAGCGGATTGAGGTCGAGCGCGCGACGGGCCCACCGGGTCGCGTCGAGGATGTCACCCTGATCCAGATGATGTCCCGCGCAACGCCGCGCCATCTCACCAGCGCGCCGCCGGAGGCGCAACCGCTCATCGTCCAGCCACTGCGCCAATTCGGGCGCCGCCCCCACCACATGGAACCCCTCGAGCAGATCGCCGGCATAGAGTAGCATCGCCCGCTCCGCCTCCCCCGCTTCACACAACCCCTCGAAGTCAATCGCGTCGCAGTGAACGCTGTCTACATCGAGACCGATCTCTTCATCGCCGCGGTTTACGATCGTGTCGGCGCCCAGGCAGCCCCGGATCACCCGGAGGGTCTGCCGCAGCGAAGCGCGGCTGTGCTCGTGGTCGAGGTCGGGCCAGAAGAGGGCGATGAGGGTATCGCGGCGATGGAACCGCGGCCGGCTGGCGAGGGCGAGATAGCAGAGGAGTGCGAACGGCTTGGATTTGCCGAGCAGCTGCAAGGCCCCCGGATTCAGCGGATCCTCCAGACCCGCCTGTCCCAGGGTTTTCAGATGGATCACGGAGACTCCCAAGGCCAATCCAGAGCGGCGGTGCCGCCACTCACGCTGAAATCACGGCGCGATAACGCCTGCGGACTAGAGTGGTGAACCTACCGCCTGTCCCGGGCGCCGCCAGTGGCTCAGCATGGCGGATTCGCGACTCTCACCCTCTGGATTCCCCATGGCCGTTGTCCCCGAAACGCTGATCGAGGCACTGCGCGACCGGTACGTCGTGGAGAAAGAACTTGGGCACGGTGGGATGGCCACGGTCTACCTCGCCACCGACCTGAAGCACGATCGCCAGGTGGCCCTCAAGGTCCTCCGCCCCGAACTCACAGCGATCCTCGGCCGGGAGCGCTTCCTGGCCGAGATCCGCCTGACCGCCAAGCTTGACCATCCGAATCTGCTCACCCTGCTCGATTCCGGCGAGGCGGGCGGCGCCCTGTATTACGTCCTGCCCTATGTGCGCGGAGGCTCGCTCCGGCAGCGGCTCGATCAGGAGCGCCACCTTCCGATCGAGGAGGCGGTACAGATCGGCTGTCAGATCGCCGCGGCGCTCGATCATGCCCATGCGCTGGGCATCATCCACCGCGACATCAAGCCGGAGAACATCCTGCTGCAGGATGGCATACCGAAGCTGACCGATTTCGGCATCGCCCTGGCTGTGCGGGAGGCCGGCGGGGAACGGCTCACCGAGACCGGGATGGTGATCGGGACGCCGCAGTACATGAGCCCCGAGCAGGCGACCGGCGACCGGCTGCTGGATTCCCGGAGCGACATCTACTCGCTGGGCGCGGTGGTCTACGAAATGCTGGCGGGCGAGGCGCCGGTGCTCGGCGGAAGTGCGCAGGCGATCATCGCCAAGTTGATCACCGAGCGGCCGACCCCCCTCCGGGTGGTGCGCTCCACGATTTCGGAAGGCCTGTCGCAGGTCGTCGAGCGATCCATGGCCAAGGTGCCGGCCGATCGGTTCGCCTCGGGAGCAATATTCGCTCGTGCGCTGACCTCCGCGCCGGCGGTGGTGGCGCGGCCATTCCCCCGCCGCGCCGTCACGATCGGGCTCGGCGTCGTGGCGCTGGCCCTGCTGATCGGCGTACTCACCCGGGTGGTGACCCACCACCTTCCCGCGGAGCCGTCGCCCTCCGCCTCACTGATCGCCGTGCTCCCCGCCACTACGAGCGCCCCCGATTCCACCATGTCGCGGCTGGGACGCGACCTGGTCTTCACCCTGGCCGCCAATCTTGGCGGCGCCGGCGAGCTGCGCAGCGTCGATCCGCAGCTCACCCTGACACAGGTTGGAGGGGACGCCGCCACCCGCTCGCGGGCAGAGGACCTCGCGCTGGGACGTCGGCTCGGCGCGGGGGGCGTGGTGCGCGGCACCCTGGTGCGGCTCGGACGAGAGGTGCGCTGGGATGTCGCCCTCCTGTCCAGTACGACGGGAACCTTGCTCGCCCAGGCCTCCGTCACCGCACCGGCGGAGTCGATCCGGGCCTTCACCGATACGGCGACCCGATCGCTGCTGCGACAGATCTGGGAGCGAGGCCAGGCGCCCTCCCCGAGCCTGGACGCCGCGGTCAAGACCCGCTCGGTGCCGGCGCTGAAGGCGTTCCTGACCGGGGAGACCGAGATAGCCACCGGTCAGTGGGGCGAGGCCGTGAGCGCATATAACCAGGCGATCGCGGCGGACTCAACCTTCTGGCTCGCCTACTGGCGCCTGTGGTTCGCGAGCACCTGGTCCGAGGTGGAAGTCGACACCAATCTTTTCATCGCGGCACGGGTCCATCGCTTCGAGCTGCCCGACCGCGAGCGGTTGCTGATCGAGGCCTGCACCTGCCTGGCGGATAGCCTCCCCAGAGCCGTTCGCCTCGCCAAGCAGGTGACGGAGCGGTTCCCGGACGACTGGTTCGGGTGGATGTTCTACGCCGGCTACCTGGTCTATACGGGCCCGGTCCTCGGCTACACCGCCGCAGATGCGCGGGCGGCGCTGGAACGCACCGTCGCCCTGAAGCCCGGGCTGGTGGACGGCTGGGATCATCTGATGAAGATGAGCCTGGGAAAGGATACGACCGCAACCGCTCGCTCACTGCACGCACTCGACTCGCTCGGTTCGCTGCGCGATCAATCTTCCAGCACCGGCAATGACGTGTCGCTCTGGTATCGCCTGGCCAGCCAGCTCCCAATTGCCGGTGGTGCGGCACCCCATCCGCTGATTGACAGTGTGGCACGGGCCATCGCAGCGAGCGATTCCCTATGGGGCCACCTGCTTGCGGCCAACGCCCTGCTCCGCTTCGGCTTCCCGGCAGCCCAGATGGAACTGGATCGGCTGGTCCTGTCGGCGGGGGTCGCGAAGAAGTTCATCCCTGCGTACCAACGGAGTGTTGTCACCGGCTGGGCCATGCGCGGGGCGTGGGATTCCGCACTCGTCGCAGCTGATCAGGTCGTGCTCGCCGTCCCGGGAGAACGGGACATCATGAATCGCTACCGGATGGGCGTGTTCGCGGCCTGGCTTGGTGCGGTGGCTCCGGCACGGGTGGCGCCCGCGGGGCGAGCCGCTACTCAGGCGGTGAACGGCCTCCCCGCAGACGAACACGCCGAAGCGGAGCGCATCACCCTCGCCTGGCTCGACGGGCTGCTGGCCGTGGTCCGTCACGACCGGCGGGGCCTCGATGCCGCGAAAGCCACCGCGCACCGGAGCCACGCCGCGGTGGCGCAATACGTGGAGCGCTCGCTCCGGGCCCTTTCGCTCAAGCTCGATGGGGCGACCGCCAGGCTGGGCGACTCCCTGCTCGCCGCGGACGAAGGATCGGCATGGGATCAGAGGCTGACCAGCATCGAGACTCAGATCCTGAGCGTCAACCGCCTGACGGAGGCGGCGGGGTACCTCACTATCGGTGATACTGCCCAGGCGGTGAAGCTCCTGGTCTGGCACGAGGCCGAGTTGAATGGGGAAAACATCCCTCCGCAGATATTCGCGCCCTTCGCCTATCTGCAGCTGGCGCGGATCGAAGAAGCCCAGGGTCAGGCAACGCTGGCCCGAGAGCACTACGAACAGTTCTTGCGGCGCTACGATTCGCCGGACGCCCCATTCCAGCCGATGGTGACCCAGGCCCGCGCGGCACTGGCGGCCTTGACCGGCGCAGCGACGCGCCTGACTGGAGCCAGGCGATGAGGGGCAGACTCCTCGTCGGCGTGCGTACAACGATCGCAGGCGCGGGAGCCGTCCTTGCGCTGGTCCTCACCTGGAGCGGCAGTGCCGCGGCCCAGGATGCCACTGGACAACTCGAAGGAAGAATCGTCACACCCGATGCGCCGTCCGCCGCCGGGGTCCGGGTCACCGCGAGTGGTCCGAGCCTGCAGCTCACTCGGGTCGTGGAGACCGACCCCAGGGGAAACTTTCGCATCACCGCACTGCCCGTCGGCTTGTACCAGGTGCGGCTCGCCCTGATCGGCTATCGCCCCATGCTGATCGACAGCGTCACGGTACGGCTCGGCCGGACCACCTCGCTGGGCCTCACGTCGCTCACTGCACAGGCACTGGAGCTGGGAGAGATGGTGGTCTATGCGACCCACCCGCTGGTGGATGTCTCCAGCCCCGCCGTCGTCACCAACATTCCCTCGGAAGTGTTTACCAGCCTTCCCACTGACCGGAACTTTCGCTCGATCGTGACCCTGGCACCGCAAGCGAACCAGAGCCTCTTCCCGAATGACGAGGCGAACGTCGCGGGCAGCAGTGGCGCCGAGAATGCCTACTTCGTGGATGGCGTAAACATCACCAATCCCGTTTCGGCCCAGAACAGCGTGGACCTGCCGTACAACTTCGTGCGAGAGCTGCAGGTCAAGGCCGGAGGCTATCAGGCCGAGTACGGCAGGGCCACCGGTGGCATCGTGGACGTCATCACCCACTCCGGCGGCAACCGGTTCGGCGGCCAGCTCTTCGGCTTCTTCACCAACAATGGACTCATGGGTACCCCGCAGTTCGCCGTGGCCGGTGCCACGCAGACCGCCTTCTCCGACTACGACTTCGGCGGGAGCCTCGGCGGGCCGATCGTCCGGGATCACCTCTGGTTCTTCGCCGCCTACGATCCGACCATTCACCGGGAAGGGGTCCAGACACGCGGCCCCGTGCTGCCTGACGATCGGAAAGTCACCCACCTCTTCGCCACCAAGCTCACCTGGCGGCCCGCCCCAAGCACCGACGTCCTCATCACCGTCCACGGCGATCCGTACGTCCATCGGAGCACTAACGCCCTGGGCCAGGACAGCGTCGTGAACGCCGACGCGGTGACCGCAGCGATTCGGGGGGGCGGACTGGTGCTCTCGGGCCTGTTGCGCCAGCGGCTCGGAAGGGCTACCCAGGCCGAAGTGGGGGTGGCACGAGTCACCCGCGGTTACATCGAAATGGGCCAAACGGCGCTGGGAAGGGGCGAGCCGAAGTACATTGACTTCCACACTGGGGAGGTCGTCGCCTCAGGCGGGCATAAAGGAAGCGCGCGGGAAGACGCCGTACGCACCAGTTTCCGAGGCAGCCTGTCCGCCGTGCTGGGTCGGCACACCGCCAAGGTCGGGGTAGAGTACGAGGACAACCTGCTCAACGCCAGGTTCGACTTTAGTGGGCCCCCGGCCACGCCGCTTGGCGTCATCTATCGTAGGGACGACACGACCTGGTTTTGGGATCGCAGCCTGGATGGCGGCAAATTCCACAACCGAATCCCGACCGTGTACGCCCAGGATTCCTGGCGGCTGGGCACCCGGCTGACTCTCGACGCCGGGCTGCGCTGGGAGGGTCAGTACCTCTCCCATGCCGGTGGCCAGGTGGTGCAGAACTTCACCGACGAGTGGCAGCCGCGGCTGGGGTTCGTCTACCAGCTCGGCGAACCGGGAACCCAGACGGTCTCCGGATCCTACGGGCGCTTCTTCGAACAGATCCCCCAGCAGTTCGAGGAGGTCTACTACAGCGATTTCGCCAGCAGGTCCCTAGTGCAGTTCAACCACGACCCCCGGATCGACCCCACGGGCGGCGATACCCTGAAGGCATACAGTTCCCGGTCCACCCCTCAGCACCGGCCCTACCTCAAGGGACAGTACTTCGACGCCTTCACCCTGGGATACGACCGCGCCGTCGGACATGAGTTCCGGCTCGGGGTGCACGGGATGTACCGCACCCTCCGCTGGGCGATCGAGGACGTGTTCGACTCCGCCAGCGATGGGCCGCTCATCGGGAATCCGGGGCGCGGCGCGTTCGCATTCGCCCCCCGTGCCAGGCATACGTACACCGCCCTGGTGCTGACCTTTGAGAAGCCCAGCGGCCGCAGACTCGCCTTTCTGGTCTCGTACGTTCTGTCCCGCACCTTCGGTAACTACGACGGCCTGTACGACTATCAACAGATGGAGTCGTTCCCGAACGAATCAGGCGCGTTCGACAGCCCGGCCCAATTCCCCAACAGCACGGGCCTCCTGTCAAACGACCGGACGCACGTCCTGAAGTTGTCAGGCTCCTATCGGTTCGACTTCGGGCTCACCGCCGGAACTGCCATCGCCTGGATGAGCGGAACTCCACGCAACGAAGAGGCCCAGACCGATCTCATCAGCGTGCCTTTTTTTCTCCGGCCGCGCGGCTCGGTGGGCCGAGCACCCGCCCTGTTCGATGCGAGCCTTCGCCTGACATACGACCTTCCCGTCGCGGGGACGATTCGACCAAAGGTCTCCCTGGACCTATTCCATATCGGCAACCGCCGCACCCCGGCCGCCTTTGACGACGTGCATTACCAGGAGGTGGACTCCCTCGGAAACCTCACAACCCCGAACCCGAACTATCACCGGCCTACGCTCTTCCAGCCCCCCATGAGCGCGCGCCTCGGCATCACGATCGATTTCGGGCGACTCGACTAGGCCCAGTGTCCCGCGGAGCCGGGGTTTCACTGGGGTCCTGCTGGAGGGGAGACATGATCGGACATCGACGAGCGTCGCAAGCCAGTCGACTGGCACTGGGGCTCCTCGCGCTCGGCGCCTGTGGCAGGAGGATGTCAGCCGAGTCGCGGAGAGCCTGGGTGTGGACCGCCTGGCCTCGAGGAAGGGGGGCGGTCCTGGCTGACCGACTTGGGCGTAGAGGCCCGTGCCCCGATGGAGAAGTGCTCCGCTTTTCTGTACAGTGAAACGGGGTGCGATCCGTGGATCGGCGAGCGGGGTCATGCGACCGCCGCGAGCGGCTGTGGGGTGAAGTAAGCCTGGTCGGGCGTACGGTCGGCCAGGCTATGGAACAGCTGTACTTTCTGGCCAAAGTCGAACGCGGCGTGGAGCAAGACGCGCGCGGTGATACCGTCTCCCATGAGGAGGCGCGGCGGCGCATTCTGGGATGACCCCAGTCCGCTGGACTCCCCAAGCCCTTGAGGATCTCGAGGCCCTTCGCGCCTACGTCGCACGGGATTCCGTCCAATACACGGCGTTGTTGGTTGAGCGCCTTTTCTCCGCCGTGGATCGACAGGAAATGTCCCCAGAATCCGGCCGGAATATTCCGGAGTTCCAGCGTCCGGACCTGCGCGAGGTCATCCTCTGAATGACGCCTACCCACCAAGTGCAGCTGACACAGCTTCCGGTTCCAGAGCCCCGAGCCAGTCAGGCAACCCAGTGGAAACGACATAACAAGACTCCAGTCATCGATGTCCCGCATCGAGAACCAGCGCGGCGCAGCGGCCGCCGAAGCTCTCGGCCAGGACAAGTATCCGCCGAGCCGCGCTGGATTGCGGACTGGTCACGACGGTGCAGCACGGAAGCTCGCGGTCGATCTCCGCGGTGCCGAAGGTCGCCGGAATGAAGCCTCCTTCGAGGGCGAGAATGGCGCCGACCATCTCCACCGCCCCGCTCGCGCCCAGCGCATGGCCCAGCGCCGGTTTCAGTGAGGTTATTGGCATCCCAGGCAAGTCGGGCCCGAACAGCGTCGCGAGACCGCGGCACTCGGCGGCATCATTCACGCGGGTGCCGGTGCCGTGTGCCTTGATCCAGCCGATTTCCCCGTTCGTGCCATCAAGCGCCTGCGTGACAGCGTCCACGATCCCGCCGCCCGCCGGCTCGGGGGCCGTCATGCTGTACGCCTCACAACTCAAGCCGAAGCCCGAGAGCAGTGCCCGGGGCAGGGCGCCCCGCCGCCTCGCGTGATCCGCGGATTCCAGAATCAGGGCCCCGGCTCCCTCGCCGAGCACGGTGCCGTTCCGGCGGGCATCGAACGGGCGGCAGTCGGAGCCCTCCTCGTGAGGCGGTGCCAGGAGCCCTGCCGCTGCGAAACTGTCGAGAATGTCCGGATGCAGCGGACATTCCGCGCCGCCCGCGATGACCACGTCGGCGAGGCCCGCCGCGACGCGCTGAAACCCTTCCCCGATCGCGCAGGCGGCCGAGACACTGCCGGCGGACAGGTGGAACACGGGACCGCGGAGACCGTGGGCCTGGGCGAGTGCCGCGCCGCCCGCTCCGGTCATGAAACGCACGATCCTCGAGGCAGGGTGTGCGGGGTGCCGTGCTCCGCCGAGTCGGTCGGCCTGTTCGGTCAGGATGGCGGCGAGGGGACCAAGGGAGGAGCCTTCGATGATTGCGCAGCGCCGCGGGTCGAGACCGGCTTCATCGAGTGCTGCGTCCCGCCATGCCTCTTCCCCCGCGGCGAACATCATCAGGGCGCTGCGGTCGAGCCGCTTGCCCAGTTTTCCGCCTGCGGGAGTCGGGGTCCGCGCCGCGGGAAGTCCGCCGAGATCGCCCAGGCGACGCACCCCGCTCGCGGCCCTGGAGAGCAGTCCGCCGAGGGCGCTGGCACCTAGCCCCGCAGCGCTCACGGCGCCGATGCCGGTCACCCACACCTCACGGCCAGTCATCGTTCGGCTCCATCGCGGCTTGGGGTCAGGGCAGCAAGCGCGCGATTCAATCGCTCCGTCGCGAACTTCGAACCGCCCCGGGGTTGAGTCAGCACGGCGGTGAGGAGTTCGCGATCGGGATCTCCGTACTCGGGGGTGTGAATCCGGTACCAGCCGGACGAGCGGAGGATGTAGCTTCGCGCCATGCCCTCCGGCACCGGCGGCGAGTCGAAGGTGACCTCGGCCGAGCCGCCGGTCTCGATGGTGTACTCGTCGCCGTCGAAGGCAGTCAGCGTCGCGCGAAGATCCCTCCCATTCTCATCGCGCGCCGTCTTCGGGGCCAGTTCCCGCACCACGATCGAATCTTCGGCGGAGTAGTCGATCGCGACCCGATCGAGCCGCCAGAACGCGGGCGCCGACTCGAGCCGGACGCGGACGGTGTCGCCTTCGACGCGGGAGAGGTCGAGCACATGGACCTGGCGCTTCATCACCTCCGGGCCCGCCTCCCACACGAAGCCCTGGGGCTCCCAGCCGTCGCGCGTGAGCACCGCCACCGAGAGGAACCCCTCGCGCGCCAGCATGCCCCCGAGTTGCCGCAGCATTCCCGGATTCGCGTCGAGTGAATCGTACCAGGAGGCCGTCTCCCGGCCGTGAGCGGCGATGAGCGTGCCGAGCATGTAGGTGGCCCACGGGGTGTTATGGGCATCAAGCACGAGACGGGCGTCTCGGTCACCGGTGGATCGTGGGAAGCTGAGCTCCACGCCATCCCGGTAATCCCGTTCCGGGTCGCGCCCGGAGAGCGAGGATTCCCAGGCCCAGCCGTCGGCGGAGTCGATCCGGGCGAGCACGTCCCGACCGGCGAAGTCGCGGGCCTCGGTCGGAGCCACGGTCGCCCCGATCGTATGGATGCGGCCCGCCCCGTCGGGTGCCACGCCCATGGCGATGGGGTGATCTACCGCGAGGATAGCGAGCCCGTCGAGGTGATCGGTCTCATTCAATTCATTGGCGACCCGGAGCCGGAGCTGTTCACCGTCAGGCGCGAGGTAGTCGAGGTTGTCGAGATCGGTTCGTGCGGCACCGCGCGTGATGGCCCCACCGAAGGTGCCGGAATCGAGGCGCCACTGGTGCCCATCCCAGCTGTAGATCATGGGGCAGGAGGCGTTCCCGCCGTCCCCAACCAAACCGCCGCCGGAGAAAGAGCCGTCACTTGTCACGGCCGCTGCCGCCGCGATCAGCACGACGGTGATTCCCACGACCAGGCCGGCGCTCTTGAACGGGTCGGTCTTCCGGACGGCAACCCCCTTGACGGAGGAGACGGGAAATGCGCCGGGCGAAAGCGCTTTTCCCGTTCGGGCCGAACTCTCGAGCCCGCCGAACAGGGTGTCGCCAGACAGATAGGGATGGACAAGGATTATGCTGCGGCCGTCCATGAGTTCAATCCGGAGGCGCGGTGGCTGCTTCACAGCCACAACCTCGGCCGGAGACGCGACCTGAGTGCTCCAGGACGAACAGCCCCAGAGCGAGGTGGCAAGCAGCAACAAATGGAGGGAGTACGAGTGGCGGAGCCTGCGGATGGGATTCATGAGAGATCTCCTCACGGTGTAGTGTGGCCCGAGAAGCGGGTCCACTCTCGCGGAGGGAGATCAAGGGAGAGTCAAGTGAGGCTTCAGGCTGGACACAATCTGGTGAACTGACGGTCCCGCACCCTCGCACCCATTCACGAAGGTACGGTCGCCATCCGGTCCGCAATCCGGGCCCGCTGCCCCGGCGTCAGCATGTCCCGGGCGATGACCTGGCGGACAATGCGGGCGACGAAGGTGTAGCCTCGCGGATCGGCGGTCAGCCAGCGTTGCCATTCGAGTTCGTCAAGAGCGCGCTCGACCTCAGGTTGCCCGAGGTCACCAGCACGGCCTAGCCGTTTCGCGTCCACCCGTTCTGCCAGCACCGATGCAGCCGCGAGCACCCACTGGGCGTTGGGGCTGAGCCGGCGGAAGCTCAGCCGGATGGCCCCGACCACGGCGTCGGGCAGGTCGCCGGGCATGGTCTGATCGAGGGTGCGGGACGCTTCGGGCCAGGCACCAGCCCCGGCCTGGAGGTCCAGTCCCATCGCGACGGCCGCAAGCAGTTCAACCGCGAGCAGGGGAAGTCCGGCAGAGTCGGTGGCGACCCGACGCACGACCCGGTCGAGCTCCACCGCGCTGTAGCTCGGGAGGGCCCAGCGGGCGAGTCCCAGCAGCGCGCTCATCGAGAGCGGCCGGAGCCGGAGCGTGGTACCGCGGAGGTCGCGTCCCAGGCGGGAGCGTATCTCATCGAGTTCCGGACGGGCCGGATGCGGGCAGGCGGTGAAGAGGATCAACAGCGGCGCCTCGGCCAGGTTCCGCGTCAGGGCGATGAGGGCCAGAAAGGATTCCCGGTCCAGCCACTGGGCATCCTCGACCGCCAGGACCATCGGGACCTCACCCGTTGCGGCACGCAGGACTTCGCTGAGCGCGCGCCCGAGGGGGAGAGGCGTCGGGCCGAGCGCCGATCGGAACCGATCGGCCCACTCCGGCAGCTGGCTGGCGAAGGCGTCGAGGGCGCCAGCGGAGGCGCCGGCGATGCCGGGCGTCTCCAGAATCCCGCCTCGTCCCAGCGCGAGGACGCCGCTCCACGGCTCCGCCGCATCGGCTTCGACGGCCCGCACCGATGCGACCGCGGCGCCGTCGAGCCGAGTGCGGGCGAGCAGCTCTTCCGTCAGGCGAGTCTTGCCAGTGCCGAGGTCCCCTTCCACGACCACGACCGCGGCGCGGCGGTCCTCGCGACACCGGGCCCAGATCTCCAGCAGCCGTGCCAGCTCTTCCTCCCGGCCGAGCAACGGTGCCCGGCGCGGCTCCACCGCTGGCGGCATCACGGTCGCCGTCGGGAGGTGCCAGGCGCGCTCCCGGCGAACGCGTTCCGCGAGGGCCCGCGTCTCGGTGTCGGGATCGAGGCCAAGCTCTGAAGCGAGCCGCGCGACGAACTCCTCGGAGAGCTGGAGCGCGCCCGCCCGGTCACCCGCCAGCGCCAGGCTGCGGATCGCCGAGCGCGCGGCGGCGTTGGAGAGCGGGTCGAGCCGATGGGCGCGGAGCGCCGCATCCACTGCCCGGGGCGCATCTCCGAGCTGGAGGAGCGCCTCGCACCAGTGGGTCAGCACCTCGACCGATCGTCCACGCCAGAGGTGCCGCTCCGCCGCGAGCCACTCCTCGAAGAGGGTGGTTCCCGGCACCGCGAACCCCTCCATGAATTCCCCCGCGATCAGCTCCGCCGCGGCGGCCCAGTTCTCCGCGGTGGCAAGCGTCTCGAAATCCTGCAGGTCGATGCGGGCGAGCTCACTGGCCAGCCGGACCTGGCCACCGCTGGTACCCACCGCCTCCTCGCCGGCGGAGCGGCGGAGCACGCGCAGCGCTTCGTTAAGCGAGTGGCGGGCGGCCGACTCGGGTTTGTCAGCCCAGAGGAGCCCGATGAGATGCTCGCGGGTCCGGGTGCGCTTGGGGGAGCGGAGCAGGTAGATCAGCAGCGCGAGGTGCTTCCGCCAGAGCAGCTCGGCCGGCGCCGGCGAGCCGTCCACGCTCACCTCCACCGGCCCGAGGCTGCGGCAGAGAATCATCGGGGGCATCCCTTCGCCGCGTTCACCGCACGCTGCTTGAGTGGCGCCGTTCCCGGCTCGGCGTCCTCCCAGAGCTCAAGAACACGGCTGAGGAGCGGACAGGCGGTAGCTGTATCGCCATGGACGAGCGCGGCTTCGGCCTGGAGCAGGCGGGCGTAGACGCCGAGCATGTTGTCGACATCGCCGGCCGCGAGCTGCCACTGAGGCCAGCCCTCGATGCCAGTCTCGGAATTCTGGTACCAGAGGAGCATCCGGTCGGCAGCCTCATCCCGGTGGGCTGCCCGCAGCCATTCGGCCTCCCGCAGGTAGCGCACCGAGCGGCTGAACGGATCGACCAACTCACCCCGGGGCGTGTAGTTCAACAGTGGCTGCGAAAGCGTGATCGCCGAATCCGGCAGACCCCGGGCGGCG
Organism: Gemmatimonadales bacterium; assembly: GCA_039934355.1. GTDB lineage: Bacteria > Gemmatimonadota > Gemmatimonadetes > Gemmatimonadales > GWC2-71-9 > JADJOM01. Next base: position 35,967 of record JBDTMI010000024.1, on the reverse strand, counting down.
ACCTGCATGGCGGTGAGCAGCAGGGAGAGTCGCGCGATGCCGGAATCGGAAGCTGCCAGGTTGCGGACGATGCCGGAGTAGTGGAGGGCGGCGGTGGTGTCGGCGTGCTGGTACGCCGCCGCCGCCAGCGCGAAGGCGGCTCGGGGAGCACTTCCGCTGCGCTGAAGGAGAGTTTCGAGCGTCCGGAGTCCCCAGGTCACCTCGGTCTCGTTGATCCCCGGCAGCCCGAGCACTCCGGGCATGACTCGCCACACCGCCTGCTCCAGCAGACTATCGACCGGGCGGAAGCTGGGTGGCACTGAGTGCCCCGCTGGCACCAGTGTGGAGTACAGCGCGGCCGCTGAATCAAGTCTGGGGAGCGCGGCCATCGGGCGACCCAGCATCATGTCTCCGAGCCCGATCCCCATGTATCCGTTCGCCTGCACGTACGGCAGGGTGCTGTTCCGAACCAGGAGATGGCCCATGGGATCCAGCGCTCCGGGAATATCAAACGATGGTGCCAGGCGGAGGTAGCGGTTCACTCCTTCCAACAGAGCGGAGTCGGCGGTGAACGTGAGGGCCCAGACCTTCACGCGTGCGAGCGGCGGGTTGAACCGGAAATCATAGGCCAGTTTGAGGAGTTTCCTGCGCCGTGCATCCTCCGCTTCGCCGGAGGGTCGGATCCGCACCCGGAGCCCGAGGGTGGCGTCCGCCTGAGCTCGCCAGCCCAGGCGGAGGTAGCCGTAGAGCAGGTGATCGTACGCCGGCATCTGATCCAGCCAGGGGTCCACCTTTACCGTCGAGTCAAACTGGACGAGGGCGACGTCGAGGGGGATACCAACGAGCGGCCCTCGGTGGAACAGCTCGTCGGCGTAGACGAATCGAGCGTACCCGTCACGGGGGAAGGAACTGACCGTCCGCTGGTAGAGGACGAACCGACGATTCAGGTCGGACTCGAGCAGTGCCTCGATGAGATTCCGGTACCGCACCGGCAGATCGGGATGGCGCACCAGGAGCTGCTTGAGATCGTCCTCGAACGGTTCCCGCAGAAACCGCTTGACGACGCCCAGCCGCCAGGCGGCCTGCACAAAGCTGGAATCGAGGGCGAGTGCGCTGTCATACTGGGATTTCGCGAAGCGGTAGGCATCGCGCTGGAATTCCCGCTCGCCCGCGAAGTAGTGACGCCAAGCCTGGAGGCTGGTCCTGGGAGTGGAGCCAGCCACGAGTTCGTGGTACTCGTCCCAGTGCGTGGGGAAGAGTCGAGCGACGAGCGAGTCCGCAGTCTCCCGACTCCAGTCGAAGATCCGGGCGGCGTCCCCCGGGACATCGATGGTTCCGAATCGTTCGGCGCCGTGATACAGGGTCAGGCTCAGGACCGTGATCGGACCCCGCGGCACCAGCCGTCCTTCCGCGACATAGGCCGCCCTCGTCGCACCTGCAGCGTTTGAGGAGGTTGCCTCCGCCCGCGTCACGCGGCACTCGATCGGCGCCAGCACCAGGCGGCCGTACCAGTCGAGCCTGGCCCCGACCAGGCGGGCGAAGTCCTCGCCATCGAGCGAGGTCACCCCGCCGCTGACTTCGAAAGGGGGCAGGGCGAGATCGGCGCGAGGGGGACAGGTGGGCTGGGTTGGGTACAGCTGCCGCCAGAGCGCCTGCGCCGTGGCCACGACCAGGGGGAGCATCACGACGATCGCGGCGACACGAAGTGGAGTGGTCCGGCTCCGCCATTCGCGGACTCGTGCCAGCGCGTTGCGAAACGTGGTCGCGTCGGACCAGCGCCGGGCGGGCTCCCACTGCAGCGCATGCCGGATCACGGCCCGGAGCGGTCGCGGCACTCCTGACCAGTCGACCTGGTCCACCGGGGTGAGCGGGGGGAGGCGGCTTCCTGAACTGGCCTCGTAGAGGACCAATCCCACCGCGTAGAGGTCGGTCTGCGGCGTCACGGCGTCACCCGCGGCCTGCTCGACGGCCATGTATCCCGGTGTGCCAAGCGGCGATCCCTGCTCGGTGAGGCCGGAGGGGGAGTCTCCACTCGGTCGGGCGATACCGAAATCGGCCAGGATGGCGTCGCCGTCACGGAGGAAGATGTTCGACGGCTTGATGTCCCGATGGATCAGCACGCGGTGCGCCGTCTCCAGCGCATGGAGCAGGTCATCTCCCAGGCGGAGCACCTCTGACAGCGGCAGCGGTCCCCGCGTCAGGCGGGCGGCAAGGGTCTCCCCCCGGATGTACTCCATCACGTAGTAGAGGAGGCCGCCCCGTTCATCCACCCGAAAGATGGGAACGATCTTGGGATGGCTCAGGCTGGCGAGGGCCCGCGCTTCCCGGAGGAACCGCTCTGCCCCGGTCGCGGTGGCGAGATCGGGCCGGAGGATCTTGATGGCGACGGGGCGGTCGAGCTTGACATCATGGCCGAGGAAGACCGTGCCCATGCCGCCGCTGGCGAGCTCACGTTCAACCGTGAAGTCGGGGGCAACGGCTAATCGGAGTCGCTCGAGAAGAGAGCCGCTGCCGTTCGCCATTCTCCGATAATATGCCGCAATCCCGGCATGCGGTAAGAGGCGGCCGCGAACGGCACGCGGCGGCGCCTCGAGGAGCACGCCGCCTCGCTACCGCAGCCGGGCCACCAGGCCGGCATGATCCGACGGCCAGATCGGGTAGGCCGGTCCTGGGATCCGATCCGAGGGCTGGTCGCCGATCAGGACAATGCTTCCGTCCTTTTCCCCCTGGAGACTGAAGCCTCGGGCGAGCACATAATCCAGCCGTGTGGTGAAGGTCGCCGCGGAGTCACTCAGATCGGCGAGGTGACAGCAGGTAAGCCCCGCCCCATTGGGGTGAAGGGTGGCCCACGCATCGACAAAGCCGGCGGCGGAAAGCGCCTGATGCATCGGCGATCCCGGCACGTCATTGAGGTCACCCATGATCAGGGCGTGCTCGCGGGGAGCGAGCACCAAGGCCAGTTCGGCGGCCTGAGCGGCGCGGAGCAGATCGAGCCCCGGGGCACTGCCTGACTCCAGATGGGTGCTCGCGATGGTGACCGGGCGTCCCGCGATGACGGCGTTGACCGCAACGAAACCCCGAACCAGCGAAACCCCGGGCGCGACCGTGCCAATATTCTGGCTGTAGTTCCGGGCCAGCGGCGTGCCGCGAATCTCAACCCGCCGGCGATCAATCAACAGGACATCCCGGTCCACCAGGCTGACTCCCGGCAGCGGTGCCGCCTGCACGTTCGTCACCTGAGCGGCGACGGTGTAGTCGAGCCCGCGGGCAGCGAGATCGGCCAGCAGTGTGGTCAGGAAATCCTGGTGGATCACGACCGGCAGGCCCAGCGCGGAGAGGTCGATGTCGATCGTCGACACCTCCTGCAGCCCCACCGCATGTGGCCGGGCCCGGGCGATCTCCTCCGCCATCGCGCGGGAGCGGGTGGGGAAATCGGTCGCGCCGAGGGTCTGGATGGCCTGCAACAGTGCGGGGATGTCATCGTTCGGGTCGGGCGAGACCAGCGCCGCGATTACGGCATCGACGTCAGCCCCGACGTACATGTTGCGGGTGAGGGTAGTGATCCCGGTGACACCCGGGCTAGTGCGGGAGCTGACGGATGGGTCCGACAAGCCGGGAGATGGGTTGTCGAGATCGGTAGCGGCGCAGCTGGCAATCAGGACTGTCAGGAACAGGTGGGATGAACGCATGGGACGCTCCGGCGGTGAACGAGTTGGGCCGACATCGAACGGCAGCAACGCTACCGGGAGGGGCTCAAGCGGGAGTCAAGACGTACTTGGCGGGGGGTGGCTGTCTCTCGACGGCAGAGGCGCCGCCGAGAGTTGCGGGGAGTCCGTTCTATTGGCCGAAACCCCCGAGCGGTCCGTCCCACGTATCCAGCGCCGCGATCGCCACGATGGCCAGGAGTGCGGTCGCGAACCCGAGCCCGGCGAGTACGCTTTTCCCGGCATCAGCGTGTTGCGTTGCCACCTGATGCACATCGCTCAGGGCGACCGCTTGCGGCACCTGGTCGGTCGACCGGGTGGGTTCCGCTCTCCCGAGCACCCGGGTGTCCGTCGAAGACAGAGCCCTTTGCATGGGTACCAAACCAACGATGCTGTCTCCAGCGATCTCGGGGTGGTCAAACACCAGCTTTTTTCCATCATTCTGCTGGATCCGGATGGTCCACGGATGCTGGTCCCCGATGAGTTGCTCCGGGGTGACTGACACCACCTGCCAGCTGGTGCAGGCGGGGAGGTAGAGGAGGAGGAAAAACGTGGCGCGGAACCTGGTCCGTTGTGGCCGTCGGTGTGACATAGACCCTCCCAGTGTCGCCAGCGGCAGAGAATTCCGCCGGTCCTGGCTCAACCGGCACCGAGAAGGTGAGCCGGGGAGATCAAGCGGCCGTCAAGGATCGGGGGGGCCATCGGTGGTGCACTGCGCTCGCCGTAAGGACTTCATTGGTGGCACCCGTTGTCTCGCCACATCACCTTTCAACCGTGATCCCCCACCTCTGGCAGTGTGAAGCCCTGGCAGGACGCTATGCCGCTTCCGTCTGATCACGCCCAGGTCCTGCATTGGCGCGCGATGCGAGGCATCGTCCTCGCTCGCGACTCGAACGCGTGTCGAGCTTGCGGTGACAGCTGTTCCCAGGGAGAGGCGGACGTCCATCATCTGATCCCCCGTGCGGCGGGTGGCGTCGATGACCCCGCTAACCTGATCACGCTGTGCGATGGCTGCCACGCCGCGCACCATCCCAACCTCCAGGGGACGCTTGCTCGTCGCATGATCGAGCGCTGGGGGTTGCGGCTGGCCCGGTGGCTGGACAGTCGGCACGAACTGGCAGATGTCGACGAGTCGCTCGGTGCCGCGATGCGGTTGTTCGGTGTGTCCCGACTGCGCACTCCCCAACTTGAAGTGATTCTCGCTGCCCTCCGAAAAGAATCACTCCTGCTCGTGAGTGCCACCGGCTCCGGCAAGTCGCTCTGCTTCCAAGTGCCGATCCTGTTGAGCCGCGGCTACGGGCTGGTGATCTCGCCGCTGAAGGCGCTCATGAGCCAGCAGGTGGCCGCCCTCCAATCGAAGAAGGTTCCGGGAACCTTCATCAACGGCGATCTCAGCCCGCAGGAAAAGACCATTCGCTACCAGCTCCTGCGTGATAGCGCAATCAAGTTCCTGTATTGCACCCCGGAACGGTTCGATCCTGGAATGGTGCGTGAGGCCGAAATATCGGAGATTGCCCGCGTACGGCCGTCCTACCTGGTGATCGACGAAGCCCACTGCATCGACCGGTGGGGGAAGGACTTTCGCCCGAACTACGGCAAGCTGGGCGCCGTCCGCAGGGCGCTTGGTAACCCACCGCTGCTGGCGTTCACCGCCACAGCGGGAAGGGAGAGCCAGCAACGGATTCTGGAGTCGCTCGGGATCCCGGAAGCCCGCGTCGTCGTGACCGGGGTGAACCGCCCGAACATCAAGCTCATGCGTCTGAACGGCGTGGATGACGCGGCGAGATTCCTCCTGATCAAGAATCTCCTCGCAATTATGCCACCCGGTCACGCCATGCTGTTCGTGCCGACGGTCAAGACCGGTAGGAAGCTCCAGGATGGCCTGCAGTCGCTTGGGATGGAGGTGCCTTTCTTCCATTCCAAGTTCGGTACCGCCAACGACCGCGACAATCTGCTGGGCCGTTTCACGGGCCGGCTCGACCCGCCCGCCAAGGTCATCATCTGCACCAACGCCTTTGGTATGGGACTCGATGTGCCGGACGTTCGGCTCGTGGTTCACTGGCAGCATCCGGCGTCGGTCGAGGACTACCTGCAGGAGTTCGGCCGCGCAGGGCGGGACGGCAATCCCTCGATCGCGGTCCTCTTTACCGGGGAGAATGATGGGGGGCTGCTCAGCTTCATGGCCGAGAAGACGGTCAACGCGGCAGTGGTGGACGTGGCATCCAAGCCAGGGGTGCTCGCCGAAAAGCTCCGGGCCATCGAGGTGATGCATAAAGCAGCGACGGCAAGAGATAGCTGCTTTCGCGTTGCCATCAATGAATACTTCGGGGAAGTCCTTTCGCCTCAGCGGAGGAGCCTGGCGGTGCAGCTCGTGGACTTGCTCTTCTCCAGGTCTGTTCGAACTCGGCGGACTCCGCTCTGCTGTGACTGGTGCGATGGCGTGAAGGTCGACAACGTCACCGACTGGGTCGAAAGTGTGTTTGCACAAAGACAGTAGACAGGGGTATGTGAATTCAGGTGTGAAGTGCAGCGCTCGCCGCGGTAGTGCGGCTCCGGCCGATCACGTAAGCGACGCATAGCATTCCTCCGGGGTGCGGTAGTGGTGAGATCCCATCGCACCTTGCGCCCTCCCGGCCCCGACTGCATCCTCGGGACATCCCCAACCGGAGTGACCGATGTCATCTGGGCGCTGGCTGCTCCTGGCCGGGGTGCTCATCGCGGCATGCAGCGGAGACCGGGGGCAGGACCGCGACGGCCCGCTCACCGCGGCGCGGTTCGAGGTGCTCCAGCTCCGCCCCCTGGCCCTGGACTCCGCCGCGCGCCGGGGCGATACCATCGCCCTCACGCTGGGCGAGGAATCCCTCCGGATCGCCTTGCAGCCCCGGCAGCTGGTCGGCCCGGGGTGCACCATCACCGAGCTGCGCCAGCCACCGGTCACCACCCCCTGCCCCACCGACCTCGGCACCTGGAGCGGCGGCCTCGCCAACCGGAGCGAGTGGAGCCAGGTCCGCCTCACCTTCATGGCCGACGGGGTGCTCGGGAGCGTCCGCACCAGGGACGTCACCTGGATCATTGAGCCCCGCCCAGATTCGGCGCCGTCGCCGGCGGGAACGGTCCGGCACATCGCCTACCGCACCGGCGACGTGCGCGGACGGATTGACTTCGAGGGCGCCAGCGACACCGCGTCGCAACGCGACGGGCCGGATCACCAGGGCTGGGGCCCGGCGCAGGAGATGCGCGAAGATGACGACAATCGCTGCGACCCGTACGAGCGGCCCTGCAACAAGCCCGCCTCCGGTGGCGGCAGCCCACCCCCGCCGCCGCCGCCGCGCATGCTGGGCATCGCCATGGCCGCGGACAGCGAATACATCGCCCAGGCCCGGCTGGGCACCGCGTTCATCCAGCGCCAGGCTGCCGTGCTCAACATGGTGGACGGGATGTACCACCGTGAGGGAATCGCCAACTTCCAGATCGCCGTGGTCATCGGCGACCCGCTCAACACCCGCTTCACCTCGGCGAAGGCCAGCGACCTGCTGAACGCGCTCCTGCCGGCCTACGCGGCGTCAAATCTCGACCTGACCGTCCCGGCCAACCGGGTGGCTCGCGGCGTGTCCACCGCCTTCCTCACCAGCGGCAAGTCGCCGGACGGGTTCATCCTGGGCACGGCGTTCCAGCCCGGCATCAGCGGCATGGCCTTTCAGGATTTCACCTTCGGTGTGGGGAGCGCCGCTGCCGGCGCGATCGCGCTCCAGAACTGGATGGTCATGGCCCATGAACTCGGCCACAACTACAACGGCGAGCACGACGACGCCGACTGGTTCTGCCGCTTCTGGTTCATCTTCTGCTGGAACCCGGCCCACACCCTCATGTGGCCGAGCTACAGCTTCCGCACCTCGCCGGAATTCTCGCACGGGTACTGGGACCAGAGCCACAACAACCGGCAGCGGCTCCGTTTCCACATCCCGACCCGGACCCCGTGAGGGGGAGAGGCCTGGCCTCGCCTGCCGCCCCGGGCGCTCAATGCACCAGCACCCGCTCGACCGAGATCACCTCCTCGACCGCCACCTCACGCCGCGGCGACTGTGATGCCACTGGCGATCGACCACACCGGGTTGGTGCGAGGCGGCCTGAAGGAGCGCGGTCCGGGGTCGAGTCATCAAGTGGCGTGATCAGGTATTCTGGGGGAGAGTTGGAGGAGTCATCCAGGGCCAGCGGTCATACAACGGAGACACTTCCATGAACAAAGTGACGCCTTTCCTCATGTTCAACGACCAGCTCGAAGCGGCAATAGCGTTTTACACCGCGACTTTCCCGGACTCCAGAATCACGAACGTTGCACGCACCGGAAAAGACGGCCCCGTCACGTCCGCCGAATTCGTCATCGGTGGTCAGTCCTTCATGGGCTACAACGGCGGCTCGTACTTCAGTTTTTCCCAAGGGTTCTCGCTTTTTGTCGACTGCGAGGACCAAGAGGAGGTTGACGAGTACTGGAACAAGCTCGTCAACGCCGGCGCAACCCCATTGCAGTGCAGCTGGATTACCGACCAGTTCGGTGTCACGTGGCAGATTGTTCCGCGGCGTTTCATGGAACTCATCCGCGATCAGAACCCGAAGAAGGTCCAGGCGGTGATGGAGGCGATGATGACGATGGTGAAGCTCGACGTCGCTGCGCTCGAGAGAGCCTACAACGAGGCGTAATGGTGGGGGGGGCGCCGCCGCCGGCCGGAACGCGCCTGGCTCAGCGCTTCTTCCCCCCGAAGCCGGGGATGGCCGTGGCCTGCTTCATCCATGACGCGGCCTGGCGTTCGTCGAGGTCGTCCACTGATTCAAGGTTCACGCCCCGCGAGTCCTTGCCCATCCCGATCGGCGTCACCGGTGGTACGGGCGTGAGTGCGGTGCCACGCCCGAACGTCAGCTTGACGTGACCGACGAAGCCGCCGCAGTTGAAGCACCAGCCGTCGCCAACGCCATACCAGGCCATTCCCCACTTCACGGAGCGCTTCAGGGCCGGCAGCGTCCTGGCCGCCAGGGCATCGACCCGTTCGGCGATGCCGCGTTGCGGCTGCGGCAGGCTGCGGATGTAGGCAAATACCGGCTCGTCCCCTTCTTTGGTCTTCGCGGGGCTTGCCCTGCCCGTCATTGCGACGAGCAGCGTCGGGGCGCCGACTGGCGCGGGAGTGCGCCTGGCGGGTGGACCTGCCTTCGGCTTTTGCTTACCGACCCGGCTGGCCCCTGGTCTGTCAGCCGCCTTGCCGCTCGCCTTCGTACCGACCTTTTCGCGTGCCATTCTCAAACCTCCAATCGAGAGTTCAGGTGGATACCCCGGGTCAGGTGCGGCGACCCGCGAGTCTCCCGGCGCTATTTCAGTGACTTCACGTGCGCCACAAGCTGATCCAGCGCGATCCCGGTTCCCTCCAGGAATCCCGACGACTTGTTGGTCTCACAGTCAGCCTCATTCCGATGCAGGGCCGTGAAGACGTATCGAGTCCCGGTTCCCGCGGTTTCCATCGTCACGATGGCGGTGATCGGAATGTCGTCAAACACCGCCGGGCGGAACCCGGGAAACAACATGGAGGTCCAGACCAGCCGCTCCATCGGAATGACTTCGAGGAAACAGCCGAGGTTGGGAGAGTCCTGACCGTCTGCGATTGCAATGTCGATGCTGAAGATGCCGCCCGGCCGCACGTCCAGTTCGCACTTGGAAACCCGACCCCAGGGTTTGGGCATGTACCACTCCTTGAGATGCTCCGGTTTCGTCAACGCTTCCCAGACGAGACGCCGGGGAGCGTCGATGAATCGCTCAAGCGAAAAGTCAAGCTTCGGATTGATCGTGAAGGGCGTGCTCATGAGGTGGATTCCTTCTTCTTGAGTTGGGTGACGTATGCGTCGAACCGATCCAGTCGGGCCTCCCACACCTGACGCCGCCTGGTCAGCCAGTCTTCAGCGACGGTGAACCGTTCGGGCGCGATCTCATACGTCCGTACCCGCCCATGCTTCTTCGACTTCACCAGGCGGCTCTGTTCGAGCACCGACAGGTGCTGCACGAACGAGGGGAGTGCCATGTCGAACGGCGCTGCCAGCTCGCTGACGGTGGCTGGTCCGGCGGACAGCTGCTCCAGCACTTTGCGCCGAGTCGAATTGGACAAGGCATGAAAGACATCGTCAGCGCCTGTGGATTGCACCATGGCAACACCGTTCGACTGGTTGGGCGACCTGCTCTGCCTGAGAGAGTCTACCACCGGACATTACTAAGGTCAATACCTAAGTATTATTGCCGCAGATCACGCGATCCGCGGCCCGGTGCTTCCGCGCCGAGAACCAGTTGAGTAGCAGGGCGCCACGAGTATGGCGACTCGCGCTATTGTTCCGCCGCCGGCCGATGAGTGGAGCGGGGACTGCTTTCCGCCTCTGCCCCGCAGGCTCGCCCCCGGCAGCGCCAGCCATCCACGTCGCCAACCGAGTCGAGCCCGCATGGCACGCACCCTCCTCTTCCTCGGCTGGTTCCTTGTCGCCCTGAATCTTGTCACCGCGGCCGTGCTCCTGTTCGGCCGCCCCAGCGGAGACGCCGCGACCGGCGGGGTGGGGCCGGGCCTCGGCGCACTGCTGGTGATCATCAGCCTGATCGCGGCGGTACTCCTGCTCTGGGCCGGACGGGGGGAGGGACGGCCGATCGCGCTTGCCGTCGCCTGCACGCTGGCTGCCATACCGGTGGCGCTGGCCATTGCGCTGACCGCGTCGCCGCAATGGATTCTCGGCGTGGTGTATCCGTCGATGAGGGAACGTCCGCGTCCGATGGAGGCGAGCGCACAGTACGCCTACCCCGACGCGGCGGGGCGCGACGCAGCGCTCGTGCTCGTCATGAACGACTATGCCAAGCTCGACACCCTCCTCCGCTCCACACCCGCTCCCGATCTGACGGCGCACGACGAACGGGGCCAGTCACTGCTCGGGCTGGCCACGATTGTGGCCCTGACGGACGGCGGAACGATGCGAGACCTCGAGGGGCTGCGCCTGCTCCTGGCGGCGGGGGCGCGTCCTCGCGCGGACGACATGGGGAGCGAGGAGCCGCTGATCGAACTGGTGACACGCGTTTCAGGCGACCGTGCCAGTGCCGTCCTCGCGCTGCTGCTCGACGCCGGGCTCGCTCCCGACACACCCATGCACGATGGGCGCTCGGTGTTGTTCCACCCGGACCTCACGCCCGGTGCTGCGCGTCTTCTGCTTGCCCGCGGGGCGAACCTCGACGCGCACGAGATGCACGGCGACGCCGGCGACTGGTCGCCGGTGACGTTTCACGCCGACCAGCGACACTGGGCGACTGCACTCGCGCTGCTCGAAGGAGGAGTACCCCGCGACCACGGCACACCGGCGGGCGCCCTTCTGGAGCGGGTGCTCCGGGATGGCGCGGTGCAGACCACCGATGAGGAGCGGGCCGACTCGGGATACCAGGCATTCATGGCGGCAGTACGGTAGGGTCGAGCGGCGCACCGTATACGGTGCCTTGTTGTAGTTTTCGGGGAGGCAGTGCGCCGCCGTCACCGCACCCCACACCGTCGTCCCGCACAGGTCTACCAATGGATAGGCACACGCTCGCGCTGCTGATTCCGATCTTTGCCCTCGCCATTCCGGTCTCGGCGATCATCTTCCGCAGTCTCATCAAGCTGCAGCAGCTGCGGATCGAGGAGACCCGCCTGCGCGTCGGAGCTGGCGATCACCCGGCGGACGACTCCCTCGGCCAGGAGGTGGCGCAGTTGCGCCAAGAGCTCAGCGAGGTGCAGGAACGGCTCGACTTCACCGAGCGCATGCTGGCACAGTCGCGCGAGGCGCCGCGGCTTCCGGGTCCGCAATAGCGCAGTCGTCGAAGGGGACAACATCTTGTTAGGCTACCTCGGCCCCTGCCCTGGAACTGCCGTGAATGACAAAGACTTCTGGCTGGCGGGCGAGCTTACGCCGGGCCGGTGCCCGGAACTAAATTTCGGCGTGATTGACCGGGGAGCTGTGGTGGCTGACGATCGTCCTGCGGCTGGAAGCACCGAGGAGCTTGCCGCGATCCTCTACGATGAGCTCAGCACCATCGCCCACCGGCTCCGGCGGTCCGAACGCCCCGACCACACACTGGAAACCTCCGCCCTGGTCCACGAGGCCTATCTCCGCCTCGCCACCGAGCAGGCCGCTGCCTGGCAAAGCCGGGCCTACTTCCTCGCCGCCGCCGCCATCACGATGCGCCGGATCCTGGTCAACTACGCTCGGGCCCGGAATGCAGGCAAACGGAACGCCACTGTCCGCACCACCCTCGTCACCCTCCCCGATGCAACGAATTCCGGTGATGCGCTCGACGTCCTCGTGCTCGATGACCTCCTCGATCGCCTCGCCCGGCTGGACCAACGACAGGCGCAGGTGCTTGAGCTACGGGTGTTCGGAGGGTTCGAGGTCGAAGAGGTGGCCGGGATCCTCGATATCTCTTCCCGCAGCGTGAAGCGCGACTGGCGTTTCGCCAAGGCCTGGGTGGCGTGTCAGCTGAGTCCGGCGAACTAGCAGAGGCCGCAGCGCGGGAACGCTGGCGCCGGGTACGCGCCATCTTCGACTTGGCCGCTGACGAGCCTGCCGAGCGCTCGGAGGCAATCGTCGCCAGCGAGGCGGGCGAGGACGACGCTCTGCGCATCGAGGTCCTCCGACTGCTTGCCGCGTTCCGTGGGGACGCGATGCGACTCGACGACGCGCGACTGGAGGTCGGCGGGCCGGACGAGAGCGCGGAGCGGATCGGCTCCACCGTCGCGCGTTACCGGCTGGCACGGCTCCTGGGGCAGGGCGGGATGGGCGCGGTGTACGAGGGCATCCGGACCGATGGCGCCTTTGAGCACCGCGTCGCGATCAAGCTCATTCGCACTCCAGAGGGCGGGCGTGACATCGCGGCGCGGTTTCGGCGCGAGCGCCAGATCCTGGCGGCCCTCGAACACCGGAACATCGCGCGGTTGCTCGACGGCGGCACCACGGAACGCGGTGAGCCATTCTTCGTCATGGAATACGTCGAAGGGTCGCCCATCACGACCTACTGCCAGACCTCCCGCCTCACGGTCGAACAGCGGCTCCGGCTGTTCCGCCAGGTCTTCGCGGCCGTCGAGCACGCCCACGGCAAGCTGATCGTGCATCGCGACCTCAAACCTGCCAACATCCTGGTGGGAAACGACGGGAGCGTGAAGCTCCTCGACTTCGGCGTGGCCAAATTGCTTGGGGCCCAGGATGGGGATGAACTGACCACCATCGGGCACGCCCGTCTGTTCACCCCGGAGTACGCCAGCCCGGAGCAACTGCGCGACGAGCCGATCTCCGCCGCGAGCGATGTCTACGCCCTGGGCGTGGTCCTGTTCGAAGTGCTCGCGGGCCGGCGCCCTTACGACGTGGCGAGCCGGTCACCGATTGCCGCCCTGCGCGCGGCCGAAGCGGATGAGGTCCGCCTCACTGCGGTCGGCGGCGAGGTCGATGAAATCCTGCGCAAGGCCATGCGCGCGGATCCGGCGGTCCGGTACCACTCGGTCGAGCAGTTCGATGGCGATGTGGGTCGCTACCTCGCCGGTCTCCCGATCTCGGCCCGGCCCGACACCCTTGGGTACCGGACCGGGAAATTCGTCCGGCGGCACATGGCGGGGCTCACCGCCGCCGTCGCGATCAGCGTGGCGCTCATGACTGCCGCGATCTTCCTGCTGCTCCAGGCGCGGGGTGCGTCGGAAGCGAAGAGCTGGGAGTCGGCAGTCGATGTCGCCGCGGGGCTGCAGGAAATTGCCGCCATGAAGACGGGGAACGCCGGTCTCCTCGAGTCGGACGCCCTCCTCCGCGAGGCCAACACGCTGTGCCGCACCCAGCCGATCCGGGCCGACCAGTCGCCCACCTGCGTCCTGGTCATGCACGACCTCGGAGTGGTGGATTTCTGGCGGGGCGATCTCCCTGCCGCCGACTCGCTGGTGCGGCACGTCCTGGTGATCGCGCGCCAGTCGCCCGGAATCAGACCGCTGATCCTCGCCGGGATCGCCGCTGACCTGGCGCTGGTGCGCGACGAGGCGGGCGACTATGCCGAAGCCGAGCAGCTCTACCGTGAGTCGTCGGACCTCTTCGCCCGGGATGGCGCGGACCCGTCGGTCAGGCGGTCTGCAATGCTGGGCTGGTTCGCCCTCTGCCTTGAGCGGCAGGGCCGGCTATCGGAAGCGGATTCGCTGGTGCAGATCGAGCTACCGCATTCCCGGGGCTTCGACCATGGGGTCGTGTTGATGCACCTGGCGTGGATTCACGCTCAGCAACAGCGGATGGACCTGGCCCGGGACGAGGCGCGACGGGCTCGGGTCCTGGCCGGCGGTGTGGTCGCCGACACCGGTGCGTTGCTCTATGTCAAATTCACCGGGATCATCGGCGCGCTGCAGCTCAAGTTCGGGGATGTGGACGGGGCCATCGCCCAGCTCCGCGAGGTCATGACCGTTGCGTCCCGCCGCTATGCCGCGGACGATCCCCGCCTGGCCGAAGTCCAGCAGGCCCTGGGCGACGCGTGGCTGGCGAAACAGCGAACCGATTCGGCGGTCCCCCTGCTCGCGGCCGCCTCCAGCACCTTCCAGCACCGATTCGGACCCACCCATCCCCAGAGCATCGCCGCCCTCCACGACCTGGAGCGAGCGCGCCGGTAACCTCGTTGGCCCCTCCCGCCGCCGTTTGGTGCCACTACCAGTATCAGCTTCCGGGTTCGACCGGCCCCCCAATCGGGGGCCGCCTCCTTTCTCCTGCCGAGGTGTGTGATGAGAAGTGCGCTCTCCGTACGGATTCTGTCCGTGGCTCTGCTGCTCGCGGGCACCGCAGCTCCGGCCGTCCTCCTGGGCCAGGCCGAGGCCAAAAGAGGCGGGATCACCAGCGACGCCGCCGTGGCCCTCAGGCTCGGCACGCTGGGCGTCGGGTTCGAGCTGGGAAAGCAGATCATGGACCATCTGTCGGCACGAGTCGGCATCAACTTCGGAAGCTTGAGCAGCAGCGGGAAGCAGCAGACCGACATCACCTACGACACCCATCTCAAGCTGAAGGCGGTGGAGGCGCTGCTTGACTTTTACCCGTCCAAGCGTGGCGTCATGCATTTCACCGCGGGACTGCTCACCAACCCGGTGACGATCACCGGCAACGGCCAGCCCTCCGCGGGCGGCACCTTCACCATCAACAACAACGTCTATACCAGCGCACAGGTCGGCAAGCTGCGTGCGACGGGGGAATTCCCGGGCGCGTCGCCCTACGTCGGTATCGGGTTCGGCACACCGGCCGATCGCGGTGGTCGAGTCAAGTTCCTGTTCGATCTCGGCGTCGGGATCGGCAAGCCGAAGCTGACGCTTACGTCCACGGGAGCAGCCAGCAACCCCACGCTCCAGGCGGACCTCGATGTGCAGCGTGACAAGACCCAGAAGGACTTGAACAAGGTGCCGGTGTATCCGGTGATCTCCATCGGCCTGGCGGTCCACCTCTAGGCTGACACCGGGTGGTTGGGCTGGCGTTTCCGGAGCCGGCATGAGTTGAGGGCGCCGAGACAATTGTTGCGGTCGGTGGCCACAGGGTGCCGGCCGTGACGCGCCTTGGCAGGTGATGCCAATCTTGTTAGGCTAGGCTCAGCCTCTGCACTGGACCTGCCGTGAATGATAAAGATTTCTGGGCCAGGGCGAACGCGATTCTACCCTTCAACCTCAGCGCTCGCGCACTGCGTACATTCGCTGGTGCCAGCGAAGAAGATGTGGCGACAAGAAGCACCCGCTCCCTGCTGGATCAGTGATTCCAAACGCCATGGAGGTCAAGTTCGCGCTCGCTCGCGCTGTGGTGGTTGCGCACGAGTACGGCCACCCCAGCGCAGGAACTGGGCACCTGCTCATCGGGCTCACCGAGCAGGAGTCGGGTACGGCTCGCAAGCTTCTCGCGAAGGCTGGGCTTACCGGTGCGACAGTCCGGGCCGGATGCCTCGCTCGTGTTACCTCGTGGTAGGATTCGCAGGCAGGCAGGCATCGCATAGCGAGCTTGCCTTCCCCGGCCGGCGCCCGCTACCGCAACAGACTCCAGCGATCCCCTTCCCACGCCCAGATTTCGTTGGTCGGTCCCCCGTCCCCACCGCCGTACAGCAGCATCCGCCCGCTCGCCGGCTCGAGAACCAGCTTCGCTCCCCCGCGCCGCGGCCCATCACTCGAGAGCCGGGACCAGGCTCCACCGGAGTAGAGCCAGGATTCCCCACCGGCTGCGCCCGCTGCGCCATCCGCCGAGACACCGAAGAGCATCAGCGCCTGCCGTTTCGGGTTGAAGGCCATCGCGACATGGTCCCGCGGTCCGGCCGGCGCCGCCTGACGCTCCGCCCAGCGGCTCCCGTCCCATTCCCAGGTATCGCCCAAGGATGGCTCGTCAGGCGCCAGTATGCCCTGGCCGCCGAACAGTACAGTCACCCCGCGCAGTGGATCGTAGGCGAGGCCGTGCAGCGCGCGAGCGGGAGGACCGCCGTCGGCCACCTGCGCCCACCGGGCGCCGTCCCACTCCCAGGTATCGCCCAGGGTCTTTCCGTCCGCGACACCGCCGAACAGCACCACCTTCTCTCGGCGGGAGTCATAGACCATCGCGTGAATCGACCGCGCCGAGGGACCTGCTACGGCGAGACGGCGCCAGCCGCTGCTGTCGTACACCCAGGTATCTCCCAGGGCACCCTCCTGACCCCGGTCACCTCCGAAGAGCAGCATCTGCCCCCGCGCAGCGTCGTAGACCATGCCGGGGGCGTTGCGCGGGCTCGGTCCGTCAACGGCAGTCCGCATCCACCCCCGACCGTCCCACTCCCACGTCCCGCCGATCAGGCCGCGAAAATAGCCGCCGAACACGACCAGGCGGCTGCGCCCGAGGTCGTACGCAACGCCAGTGGACCAGGCGGGAGGCGGCGGCGAGTCCGTCGCCTGACAGAGCGCCGAGGAGGTAACACTCCCCGCGAGGAGGAGTGGCAACGCAGCGAGCGAGAGCGCGACACGGCGGATGGGTGACATGTGCGTCTGACGTGAGGTGTGGTCCGGAGGGGTCCCAGCCAGAGGACGCTCGAAGGGATGGAGCGGTTTCAACCTCGCTTGCGCGAGCGCCTCCCGGTTCACAGCTTAGTCTGCACTCTCGAAAGGCCGGTCAGATGAAACTCGCCGCGATCCCATCGCTGCTCTGCCTCACGGCACTGCTCGCCTGTCACCGGGCCGGCGCCCCTGGTAGTGCCTCACCCGCATCAACGGCGCAGTCAACGATAGTCAAGGTCGACAACCGCGGCTTCCTCAACGTGACGATCTATGTCCTCGACCATACCCAGCGAGTGCGGCTGGGCACCGCGAACGGCAACCAGGTCACGCCCCTCACGATTCCGCCCTACCTGGTCACCGGCCCGGTCTCGCTCCACTTCCTCTGCGATCCCATCGGCAGCGGGCGGATGCCTGTGAGTGAAGAGATCACGGTGGTGCCAGGAGACGAGGTGCTGCTGATTATTCCGGCGAACTGACCTTGGCGCCGGTAGCGGATCTCACTGCACCGGCGGCCTGCCTCTCGTCCCGCTTCGAACCACCTGCTGCCCCGCCTCATCGACTGGGACACCTCATGACCGCTCGCCTCCCGCTTCCAGCAGCATTCCTCGGATTCGCCCTGTCCCTGCTCCTCACGGCGACAAGTCACGCCCAGGGGCCAGCCGCCGCCGATTCCGCCGCACCGGTCGCGCTGGTCGGCGTCACAGTCATCGACGGCACGGGGCGTCCTGCGGTGCCGAGACAGACGGTGCTGGTCCAGGGCGAACGCATCGTCGCGATCTTTCCCACCGGATCCCGCCCCCTCAGCCCGGAGGTCACAACTCTTGATCTGACGGGCAGGTTTCTGATTCCGGGGCTGATCGATACCCACGTGCACCTGGCCACCGATCCCTCCGGCGAGGACAGCCGGCCCCGCGCCGAGCGACGGCTGCGGAAGGCGTTGCTCGGCGGAATTACCGCTGTGCGGGACATGGCCGGCGACGTGCGGAGCCTTGCCAGTCTCAAACGGGATGCGCTGCTCGCCGAGATTCCCAGCCCCGACATCTACTACTCCGCTCTCTTTGCCGGGCCCGCCTTCTTTGCTGACCCGCGCACCCACGACGCGACCCGCGGCACGATCGCCGGCGGCGAGCCGTGGATGCGGGCCATCACCGACACCACCGACATTCATCAGGCGGTGGCCGAAGCACGCGGCACCGGCGCCACTGCGATCAAGCTCTATGCGGATCTGAGTGGCGAACTCGCCCGCCGAGTGACAGTGGAGGCGCATGCCCAGCATATGCCGGTGTGGGCTCATGCTGCCTTGCGGCCGGCGACACCAATGGAAGTAGTGAATGCCGGTGTGGATGTCGTCTCGCACGCGAGCCTGGTTGCGCGCGCCATGGATTCCACCCACCGGGCTACCGCGCTCCACACGTCGGCGGATGCAGCGCTTAACCTGAACGATACCGGGCTCGACGCGGTGTTCCGCGCCATGCTGCAGCATCACACGGTCTTCGAGCCGACACTACTGGTCTTTGCGGACGACCCGGCCACGCTCCGTCTCGCCGGCGCCATCACCAGCCGGGCGCATCAGCTTGGCGTCACGATCATCGCCGGGAGCGACACCCTGGGCGATGCCGACACCGACTCCCTCACTCTCCCCAGCCTCCACTCCGAGCTGGAACTCCTGGTCCAGCTTGGCGGACTGACGCCGGCAGAAGCGCTCGCCAGTGCCACGCGCCTGGCCGCCGCGGTGCTTGGCGCGCAGGAGTCCCGCGGGACGATCGAAGTGGGGAAGCTGGCGGACCTGGTGGTGCTTTCGGCGGATCCGCGGACGGACATCCGCAACACCAGGACGATTCAGCTCGTGGTCAAACGGGGGAGGGTGTACCGGCGGGAGTGACCGCCGAAGATCGGCGGAATTGCGTGGCGCCGCCACGCGCCACACCATGGTCCCGCCGCATTTCTTCAGGCGCACCAACGCAGGCTGGCAGATGGACCTGATGGCAGAGATGATCGACTGCCGCAACGTTGTCGGCACCGAGGTCTCCTAAGAGCAGCTCCTCGAAGGCGCCCGCCTGACCGAGGCTTGTGGGATCGCCCGTTGCTGCTGACCTTTGATGCGCGCTCACACCCGCCGCCTTCCCCCGCTGCAAGAATCCGCATGCCTATTCGCCTTCTGAGCGCAATTGCCGCTGCACTCTGCATCGGACTGCAGACCGGTCACGTGGCTGCGCAGCAGGCAGACTCGTTCCCGGCGATCTACCGAGTCCCGGCTTCGCAGCTGGCCATCCCGCCGCTGGCAAGCGTAGAGATTCTCGGGTATCCCGGGGTGACGGTCGACAAGCGGGTGGTGGTGCAGATGCTGCGCCAGCGTGACTTTAGTGGTCTGGATCGCTACTTCACCGGACTGCAAGACGCCGTCAGGAAGCGGATTCAACTCGAGTACGACCTGGTCGATGCGACCGGAGCCTTTGCCACCGCTGACTCCACCCTGCAACCGTTGCTCGACGAGTGGGTCGCCGCTGCCCCTGCCTCAGCCCACGCCCGCACGGCTCGCGCCCATTGGTACCTCGCGAGAGCATGGCAGGCGAGCGACGCGTCGCCGAGCCGGTCCGGGGAGGTGGCAGATTACGCGCATCCCGCAACTGAAGAACTCACCGGAGCGTTACGAATTGATGGGGCCCAGTTCATGGCCACCAGCGGCTTGCTTGAAGTGATGATGTTGCAGGGCGACAGGACGCAGGCGCGTGCGCTGTTCGATGCCGCCCGAAAGTTCTATCCTGGCAGTCACTACCTGCCGCACCGGTACCTGTTCCTGTTGCAGCCACGATGGGGTGGCAGCTACGAGGCCATGGCGACGTTCGCCGCGGAGGTCGCGGCGGATAGTCTGCTCAATCCGCGGCTGCGCACTTTTCTCGGTGCTGTGGAAGCCGATCGTTCCGACATGGCCATCGAAGCCGTCAATTTCGATGAGGCCGTCCGGCACGCCTCGGCGGCACTGCAGTATGGCCCCGAGTTCTACTACCTCGTGCAACGTGGGCACGCCCGTGTTCAATTCACCGATAACGGCCGAGGGATCACTGATCTCAATGCAGCGCTCTCCCAGCGCCCGCAGTACAGCGAAGCGCTCGAATTTCACGCCGTCGCGGCGCTTTCCTCCGCCGACTATTCCATCGAGGTCGAGCGGCAGATCGCGCTGCGGCAGGCGATCCACGACTTTCAGCTGATCCTCTCCTTCGACCCGGTTGACCGGGACGCGCTCAAGGGGCTGAAGGATGCGAGCTTCGAGCTGACGACCTGTCCGGACGCGCACCGCGAATGCGGTGGTAGCGAGGCCGGCGCGGTGAAAGTCTTTGCAGCGGTGTGGCAGGACATCGCGAAGTATCTCGCTTCGCTCGGTGTGCTGGCGTTCGTGGGCTATTGGGGGTTCGCGAAATGGGTGCATGGGGGTCTTTGGCTGCCGGGGTACATCCACGTCCTGGCGCTCCTTGCGCTGGTCACGGTGTGCTTCGTTGACTATCAGTGGGTACAGACCGGCAGCCCGATGACCCTCCGGCGGTGGATCGTGATCCCCGTCTTCCCCGGCCTGGTGTATTTCCTGTTCATCGGACTCGGCGGAGCAAGCTGGGGACGACGCAGCTAGCAGACCACCTCAACCCTCATTTGTCGGCAAGGTGACCTCGGCATGATCGCCCTGATCCAGGTCGACTAGCGTAGAGCGGCGTGCCGCGCTACTCGACCACCCCACACTGTGACGTTAGCCAGTCCCCTCCCCGCCCTCCCGACCCGACCTATCGCCCCACCTGCATCCACTGGCTTTCGTGGGCGCCGAGGGCCCAGAGGTCGCTCATCTGCTGGTTATCTGGCGCCCAGCCACCGTAGAGAAGAATTCGCCTACCGCGCGGGTCATCGATCAGGCGGTGCCTGCCCCGCTTGGGGCCGCCGTCCAGCAGCGGGGTCCAACGGGTACCGTCGTAACTCCAGGTATCCCCCTGCAATCCCGCCTGGGGACTGCCGCCGCCATGCAGGAGGATGGCAGCGCGTTCCGGATCGTAGACCATCGCGAGATGATCCCGCGCTCCCGGGCCAGGGATGTCGACTTGGTGCCAGGTCCTCCCGTCCCACTCCCAGGTGTCGTTATACAGGGCCGGTTGCCGAGTCGCGGGGTTGAATCCGCCGAAGCCAGCGGTCAGCACGACCACACCGCGTCGGGCATCGTACGCCAACCCGAACAACGCCCGCGGGGGCGGGCTCCCCGCCTGACTGTCCGCGATGACCAGGTTCCACCGGTCGCCGTTCCACTCCCAAGTATCGTTGTGCAGCTCCCCACTCGGTCCGCCACCGCCAAACAGTACGATCCGATCGCGCCCGGCATCGAAGACCATCGATGCCGCCCGTGGTGAAGGCCCGGTCGTGGCAAGTCGGCGCCAATCGTGTCCGTCCCAGGACCAGGTATCGGTCGCCGGCGGCTCGGCGCCGCGATCTCCCCCGTACAGCACGATGCGCCGGCGTGCCCGGTCGTAGACCAGCAGCGGCTCGCTGCGCGCGGACGGCCCGCCGGTGGTGACCAACGTCCAGTTGGTACCGTCCCACTCCCAGGTCGCAGAGGTCGTTGCCGCCGACGGATTTCCACCGACCACCACCAGCCGCCCGCGGGCTTCATCAAACGCCGCGCCGACGAGTGAGAGACCCGTCGGGATTGAGTCGAGCGGACTGCCCTGCGCCCGTACCACCCCACTGCAGGAGGCAATCAGCCCCGCCCCGGTCACGATGCTGCGGACCAGCCGGGGAGAGCGGATCGAGCGAATCATGGGAAACCCCGAAGAGTTGTCGACCGATTTCCGACGGCGGGGAGTGGTGTGATGTTTCGGGCAATGACCTCCGAGGACCCACCCACGATCGACAACGAAGTGCTGCTGCAGTATGGTGCACGAGACGTCGGGCAGGGCAGCACGTCGCTGCTGTCACGCCTCCGGAAGATCCTGACCGGAAAACCTGCCGGCCGCCGACTACACCGGCGTCGGAATTCGGTCGGCGCCGGCGCGCCGCCCCGTCGCCTCATCGACCTCACGCTGGGCATCGGCGAGCCGGCCCACGTCCTCGCCCAGGAGGCGCGCGGCGTCCATCAGCGTGGTGAGCGGCGCGAGATCGACGGCACCGGCATGCAGCCGCAGCAGATCGAGACGGATCCCCTCGAGCGCGGCAACGCTCTGGGCCAGGTGAGACGATGCTGTCTGGCGCCGAGCCGCCAGGATATCGGCATCCACCGTCCCCGAAGGAGCAAGCGCAGCAATGACGTCGACCTCGGCCCGTGCGCCCGCAGCCCGGGCCTCGAGCACCGAGACGAGGTCCGGGAGTTCGGCGAACTGCTCCCGGTACGCCTTCGGCAGCGCCGCGAAGAGCTCCGAGGCGGCGAGACCGAGCACCGCCTCCGTCGCCCGAAAGACACCGCCACCCACCGCGCGCGAGCGTTCCGGCGCACCGAGCCGGCGCGCGAGCCACTCTCCCAGCCGACTGTTCCACAGCCGCTCACGGATTCCGGTCTGCCACCATTTGCGCATTCCGACCGGAAGGAACTCGACCTCGAGGGCGTTGCTCACCGCCCCCAGCAGCAGCGTGGTGAACATGGGTCCGAAGATCCAGATCGCGTCGCCCCGGTTCTCGTGAATCACCCCGGCCAGCAGGAACCCGATTGTGACGGCGAACCAGGTCGCCGAACCGACGGTCGCCAGACGGAGGATGCGGCGGGTGCGACTCTCGTCGGCTTCGCGGGCGAGGGCCTCGTTCTCGTCCCGCTCCCGTTGCCCGACCTGGAGCGCCGCCCGCAGGTCGGCGAGCGAATGCCCGGCGCGGAACTGTCGTCGCGCCTGATTGAGATGGAAGCCAACGACGGGCAGGAGCGGCATCGCGGTGATCCCGAGCAGGAAAACGATGTCTGCCGGCCCATCGGGGCGGTTGCCGGTTAGCCACACGATGAGGTTGATCAGGGTGAGAACGCCGAAGCCGGAGGACCAGCCGAGATACGGGACGAGGAGCGGATTGCGCGCCGCCATCCAGGCACGCAATGTCGGCGGCAGCGCCGGGCGGACGTCGAGCCTCGGCGCGAGGGCCGCCGCGAGTGCCTCGCCATCGGCAAAGCGGCGTGAGGCATCCCGCTCGAGGCAGCGGTCGATCACCTGCCCCAGCTCGGGAGGGAGTCCCGGTGCCGAGCGGGCGACAGGGGGCGCGGCCTCGCTGGCCTGCCTGACAAGCAGTGCCGGGAGGTTGGGCGACTCGAAGGGCAGCCGGCCGCTCACCGCGAGGTAGCCGACCACGCCGAGTGAATAGATGTCGCTGCGTCCGTCGACCGGCGCGCACGCCGCCTGCTCCGGACTCATGAAGTGGGCCGTCCCCATGATCCGGCCGGGATCGGTCGTGGAGCTGAGGTCTCCGCCACCGTGGGCAATGCCGAAGTCGGTGACCAGCGCGCGCCCGGTGCCCGCTTCCAGGAGGATGTTGTCGGGCTTCACATCGCGGTGCACGATGCCGCGGCCATGGGCGTAGGCCAGCGCCCAGGCTACCTCGCGCAGAACCCGCGTCGCATCAGCGGGCGAGAGCGGACCGCTGGTGCGGAGCCGCTCGCCCAGCGTCTCGCCTTCCACGTAGCTCATGACGAAGAAGACGAAGCCGCCGGCCTCGCCGACCCGGTGAATCGGGACGATGTGCGGGTGGGAGAGGCCGGCGGCGGTGCGAGCCTCGCGGACGAAGCGCTCGCGCGCCGCGGCGCTGTAGGCCAGGTGGGTCGGCAGGACCTTGATGGCGACATCGCGATCGAGCAGCACGTCGCGCGCGAGGTAGACCACCCCCATGCCGCCGCGACCGAGCTCGCGCTGGAGCGAATACTCTCCCGCCAGGGCGGCCTGCAGGTCGAGGAACTCCGCGCTGGGATGGGTCATGCGGTGACCAGGGCCAGGTACAGTCTGATTGGCTTCTGGATGCGGCGGTGCCACTGCGTCATCGACGGCCTCCACTGACCCTGGATGCTCGGTGCCTGATCTTCAATATGGTACAAAGCAAGCGCGGCACGGGCCATCCGCGGGTTTGCCGCCGCCGCCGCCAGTCGGCAGGTTATCCGGCACAGGTGAATCGCTCGAATGCGCCGGTCAATCGATGTGGCGCTGCCGCGGCTGGAACCCCGCACCCAGGGACCCCAATGGCCAAAACCGGGCCGACGACGATCACGGAGTACATCGCCGCTGCCCCTGCGGAGGCGCGGCCGAAGCTGCGGGAGCTCCGGGCGATGCTCAAGCGGGTCGCGCCGAAGGCGAAGGAGGGGCTCAAGTGGGGCAATCCCGCCTTTGATGACGGGCGCATTCTCTTCGCCTTTGCCGCCTACCGGACCCATCTCAACTTCATGCCGACGCCGGCGGCGCTGAAGCCGTTCCTGAAGGAGCTGGCGAAGTACACTACTGGCAAGAGCTCGGTCCAGTTTCCTTATGACAAGCCGTTGCCCAAGGCGCTGATCCGCCGGATCGCGGCGTTCCGCGTCAAGCAGGTGCGGGAGAGGGACGCGAAGTGGATGTAGGTATTTACCACTCCGGGAGGAAGTGAGTCGATGCCTGCAGCGACAAAGCAAGTGAAGGATGGTGCCTCGTGCACCGTCATCGGAGGAACCCACGCCGGCAAGTCTGGCACTGTCCGGGACGTCAACACCAGCAAGACGGGTCATGTCACCATCACTGTGGTGCAGAAGAATGGCCTGCGCTTCAAGACGCTGGCGAAGAATGTTCGTGTCGTGGCCCCCTGAGCCACCTGCTCAGGGGGTCGTTGCATTGCGCTCCGGCCTCCCGCCTCACCTTGCCGATCACGACGTCGGGCGTCGCCCCTGTGTGTCCACATTCTCGCCTGGATGTCCGCCGACGGGCTGATCCCTGCCCCTTGCACTCGAGGCGCACTCGTAGTATGATGGTCATCATATGAGCGCCGCCACCTCGGGCCGACCCGCCCCCAGCCGCAAGGAAGTCACCCACGACCGCATCGTGGAGACTGCCGCCCGCGCCATCCGGCGCAGCGGTTACGGCGGCGCCGGCGTGGCCGAGATCATGAAGGAGGCCGGGCTCACCCATGGCGGCTTCTACGCCCACTTCGAGTCCCGTGAGGGGATGCTGGCCGAGGCGGCCGACCGGGCGGGCGCCAACGGGATGGCCGCGTTGGTGCGGGTGGCCGCCGCGACACCGCCCAAGAAGGCGCTCGCGGCCATGCTCCGCGCCTACCTCTCAGACGGGCATGTGGGAGGGGTCGAGACGGGGTGCGCGATCGCTGCGCTGGGCTCGGAAATGCCGCGCCAGGCTCCCAAAGTGCGGCGGGCCGCGACCCGCCGGATCAAGGAGCTGATCGATCTGGTCGGCCGCCAGTCGCCCGACTGGGGGCAGCCGGGCGCGCATGAGCGGGCGCTGGTCACCGTGGCAACGGCGCTCGGCGCGTTGGTCCTGGCCCGCGCGGTGGACGACCCCAAACTCTCCGTCGCGGTGCGCCAAGCGGCGCTGAACCACCTCACCCCCACAGGCTGATACCCCATGCACCGGTGCCTGGGTGGCGTTTGCTCAATAATATGATAACTATCATATGTCGATAGAGCTGTTAACCTCCACGGAAAGCGAACATGGTATGTCAGGCACTCAAAAGTTGCACAATCGGCCGGTGGCGATCGTGACGGGCGCATCGGGAGGGATCGGGGAGGCATCCGCGCGGGCGCTTCACGCGGCCGGCTATCGGGTGTTTGGCACCTATCGCCGGCCTCCGGCGACGAAGTCGTCGGGTCTCGAGTACCTGGCGTGCGATGTGACCAGTGACGAGTCGGTCACGACCGCGGTCGGTCAGGTGCTGGAGAAGGCCGGCCGGATCGATCTCCTGGTGAATAACGCGGGCGTCGGCCTGGTGGCGGGCGCGGAGGAATCATCGCTGGAGCAGGCGAAGTCCCTCTTCGAGGTCAATCTGTTCGGTGTGATTCGCATGACCAGGGCGGTGCTTCCTACCATGCGCCGGCAGGGGGCGGGACGGATCGTCAACCTCAGCTCAGTCATGGGCCTGATCCCGGCACCGTTCATGGCCCTGTACGCAGCCAGCAAGCACGCCGTGGAAGGCTATTCCGAGTCGCTGGACCATGAGATCAGAGGTTCTGGTGTCAGAGTGGTGCTGGTCGAGCCCGCCTATACCCGGACTTCCTTCGAGGGCAATGTCTACCAGGCAGACGAGCCACTCGACGTCTATCAGTCGGCACGAACGAATGCAGAGGGAGTCATGCGGGATGGGATGAAGAGTGCCGACACGCCGGAGCTGGTCGCGCGCGCGGTGGTCAAGGCCTCCACCGCGGTCACTCCGCTCCGCCGCTACACCGCAGGACGGGTCGCGCGCCAGATCAGTCTCCTACGGCGCTTCGTTCCCGCGGCTGCGTTCGACAAGAGTCTACGGAAGCAGATGCGCTTGCCCGCGTAGGTCAGATGGGCTGAGAGAACGGGTGAGGGTGAGCGAACAGTAAACGTGGGTGTCCCACAGCATAGGATCAGGAGGCGGGAATTCCCCCGCTTCATCAAGGAGGCCACATGCCGAAGGAACGCGCAGCTGAGGGCTCCGGTGCTGCATCGGAGAAAATCGAACTCAAGGGACTCTACGCCATGCTGCTGGGGGTGTGGTATCCGAGAAACTACATCGTGGCAGCGATCGATCCCACGCGGGGGGCGGCGGCGGTGAAGGCCCTGCTCTCAGAGGGCTTTGGAGGCAACTCGGTCCATCTCCACGATGGCGCCCGTATTGGTCAGATCCGAGCGGCGATCTACGAACAGCGTACGACGATACAGCGCGCCGCGGCCTCAGTCAGCACCGCCGTGACGGACGAAGGGTTGATGAGCCAGGAGTATTTCGAGGAGGCTGAAGCGGGAGCTTCCCTCATCGCCGTGCTCGCGTCTGAGCCACGACTCGTTACTGCGGCCCGGCAGATCCTCGCAGGCCACGGGGCGCGGCGCATGAGGTTCTACGACGACAAATACATCATTGACCTGTGAGATGAGAAGCATCCGCGATCGCCGCGATATCGCGGCCCGGCGACGCTGCTCAGGACTCCGCCGGCGCGGGTTCGTCTGGACGACCATGTCACGGCCGTCGAAGAGATCACCGAACACGACGCCAGCACCGTTTGGGCCCACACACAGAGGCGGATTGATATGAATGTCACTGCTTTCCTGATCATCCTTTTCGCGACGCTTGTCGTCGTCTGGCTCGTCTCGTTCCTGGTGGAAGCCCTCCGGCCGGTCCCGAAGACCCCCGAGGGGGTGCCATGGGATCGGAGCCTGAAACCGGCGTATGTCACGGTTGACGGGGTCCGGCTGCGCTATGTGAAAGTCGGAAACGGCCCAGTGCTGGTACTGCTCCATACCCTGCGGACCCAACTGGACCTCTTTCACAAGGTGATTCCAGAACTGGCACGGGAGTTTACGGTGTACGCACTCGATTATCCCGGGCATGGCTATTCCGATATCCCCGATGGACCATACGATGCTGACTTTTTTGTCAAATACGTCAATGGGTTTCTCGAGGAACTCGACCTGACCGGTGTCATCCTGTCCGGGGTGTCCATCGGTGCGAGTATTTCACTCATTATCGCGGCACGCCACAATCCGCGCGTGGTCCGCATTATTCCCATCAATCCCTATGATTACTACAAGGGCAAAGGGATGGCGCGGGCATCGCTGCTGGCACGTGTTATCGTCAGGTTGACCGATATCCCGGTTGTTGGCGACACCGTCACGCGGCTGCGGAATTACGACGTCATGAAAGCCGTGCTGAGCGGTGGCG
This sequence comes from Gemmatimonadales bacterium, assembly GCA_039934355.1. Lineage (GTDB taxonomy): Bacteria > Gemmatimonadota > Gemmatimonadetes > Gemmatimonadales > GWC2-71-9 > JADJOM01. The sequence continues at coordinate 8,432 of JBDTMI010000024.1, read as the reverse complement.
TCAGTGATCCTGCATCCATCTCCCCCGCTCTCATGAAGGAGATGTACCTGGTCGGCAATCGGCGCGGCCATTATCGCGGTTTCATAAATCTGCTGAGACATTCATCAAGCTGGGAGCGTGCGCGCTCTGAATACGGAAATATCAACGTGTCGACGTCTATTCTCTGGGGGGCGGAGGATTGGTCGCTTCCCGAGGAAAGACGATACGACGAGTCGCTGATTCCTGGCAGGCAGTCGGTTACGGTTGAAGCAGGCGGGCGTTTCCTGCCTCTTGATGCCCCAGATGACGTAGTGCGTCACATTCGGTCCGCGGCCAAGACCGGGGCGTGACGCTGGGCGGCGACCGTGGCCTTCCACTACATCTCCCCCAGACAGCCAACGACCCTCCGGGAAAGCTCCCTCGGAGGGTCGAGCTGCTTGAAACCGCCCCTCCCTCGCGCCGAGTCGCGGCACTCCCTCGCGCGGGTCGCGGCACTCCCTCGCGCGGGTCGCGGCTTCGCCGCTCCCCTGGCGCTTCGGTCGCCGCTCCTAAGGCCCTTCGGTCGCGCCCAGCCGCCTAATCCTTCAATATCTCCCGCGCCGCGTTGTAGCCGCAGGCGCCCATCACGCCGCCACATGCGCACTGATCGAGCGCGTCACACCAGCTGCTGTGGCGCCGAGCGGCGGAGCGTGCCCTCCGGGCTTGGTCGGCGCTGGTTCACCAGCGGGTATCCTCCCGTGCGTAGAGCCGCTTCGACCTTCCACTCCCAGCCGGGCCAATTGGTTGCGTGCTTGGCCCGGTCGCCGAGAAACCGGTGGGCGTCCTCTCGGAGCGTGCGCGGGTCGAGACCAAGCAGATGGGCGAGTCGTTCGAGCGCCGTGGGTTCGCGGTCGGATGCCACGATCAGGCGGTGGAGCGCCTTCCAGTCGCGGCCGGTGTACACCCCGAAGTCGCGACACTTCCGGCTCACGCTGCTTCGGGACATGCCGGGCGCGAGGCGGCTTGGTTCGAAGCAATCGATGAGTACCGCGATGACCTCCGCATGTCCGGTCCGGCGCGTGATGTACTGCGCCAGGGTAGTGGCGTTGGGTGGTGCGCGCGTGCGGATCGCGTTGCGGAAATCGGTGGGAGAAGCCGATTTCAAATCTGCCTGAATGAGCAGGCCGACCTGGCGACGGCCCTCCAGCAGGCGGTTGGTTGACTCCAGTGATAGTCGGCTGTCCGGCAGGATCAGGCAGGTGGGGCACCAGGGCAGGAAGCGCTTGTCGCCAAATTCGGGAGGAAGTTCGCGTTGGTCGGTGCTATTCGGCCTACCGACAAGGATGGTGCCGAGCGGTGCGTTGCCCGCGGTGTGGGGCGGCCAGTAGAGCTCGTCGGAGGTGGGGTCGAGAAGTTCAAGGGACATTTGGACCTTCGCGGCTCGGAGCGGCGGTGTGCAGGCTGCTTAACGAGTATATGTCCCCCCCCCCCCGGTCGTCAAGCTGAGCGGCAAATCGTTCCGGGGTATTGTTGCAGAAATGGGACGGGGGTGTATGGCGCGGAGGGGGCCGCGCAGCAACCTTGTTCATGGTGTCGGACCTATCGTACGTGGTGACGTCACGGGTCTTCGTCAACGTCGGGTTGGTGATCGATTCCTTCGCCAGGCGGATCGAAGGCCGGCGGGCCTTCGCGTCGCTGCGGAGTCACCAGACGCCCGATTGAATCGACCCAGTGCCTGTCGAGTCGGTACACTGTGCGCCTGGCAGAGGCCTTCATCGAGCCCTCGGCCAGCAGCCGGGCCGACTCCTGCGACCACGCCCAAGCCGAGACTGTGATCCTTCCGTTCACAGGTCCCTCCTCCACCGAAAGCCGCTAGCCGATGGCAACCTTTCGTAGCGTCCTGAATAGGGTGCTTCCCTGGTCGGTCTTGATCGGATCTGTTGCGGCGACGTATGTCGTGGTGAGTACACTGCGGGTTGAACGATCCTCACGTGCTAGGGCCGCAGGAGCACAGGCCGACAGTACACGCCCTCGGGTCAATCCCTTTGCCTCCGCCAACGGCACACACCTGATCGCGTTCCTCATCACGGCATCGGACTGTGGTTGGTCAAACCAGCCGCGCACCATGGCAGCGATTGGTGACATCCGGCAGGCGATGCGGTCGGCGTACGGCAGCTCGTATGCAAAGGTCAGTGTTGTTGGTATTGCACTCGACGATGATCTCGATACTGGTCTGCGGTTTCTGGCGAAGCTGGGGAAGGGGAGGCTTGACTGGTCCTTCGATCAGGTCGCCGTTGGCGGCAGCTGGCTCAATGAGGAAGTCGTGCGCTTCGTTTGGCGCGAGGGTGTCGCGAGAGCGGCATCACCTCAAGTCATCGTCGTCGAGCGAGCGGTCGATACGAAGTCCTACTTGTCGATGTCGACAATTGGAGTTCAGGGTGACCGACTGATCGCGAACCTGGTTGGCAGCGAGCAGATCCTGCAGTGGGTCGCCGCGGGTCTCACGCTCAATCCTTCGCCGAAGGGTGACTCCTTCAGCAGAGCGGCCAGCCATTGACTTGCCCCCAGAGCTCAGCCGTGCAGTAGGCGCAGTATCTCTCCTCCTTCAGAAGGAGTCGTTATGCCAGGAACGTCTCAGCGATTGATTCGGAAGCTCACCGGTCTGGCCTTTCTCGGTGCTGCGATAGGTACATTGCTCGCATTCACGGCACCGCCAGCACGGGCCGAGGCAGCAAAAACCTGTGTGTGCAATGACCACTCGAGTGGGAACTACGCGTGCTTGCTGGACCAAAGCGCCTGCGGCACGGGGTCCGAGTGGTGCCGAACGACCTGTCAGTGAGGTAGCTTTGCGCCTTGACCGTTGCCCGCAACGAATCGGGGAAAGGTGCAGGCCGGGGCTCCCCCCTCCAAGTTGTACGTTCGCTTCAGACACATCGAGTGAAGAATCAGTGTTCGTGGCAAGCCCTACACCTTTGACTGGCCCCCAGATCTCAGCCGTGCAGTAGGCGCAGTATCTCTCCTCCTTCAGAAGGAGTCATTATGTCCGGTACGTCTTATCAATTGGCCCGGAAGCTCACCCGTCTGGCGCTCCTAGGTGCTGCGATGGGTACACTGCTCGCGTTCACGGCACCGCCAGCACGGGCCGAGGCAGCAAAAGGATGCGTGTGCAATGACCACTCGAGTGGGAATTACGCGTGCTTGCTGGATCAAAGCGCCTGCGGCACGGGGTCCCATTGGTGCCAAACGACCTGTCAGTAAGGTAGCCTGGCGCCTTGACCGTCGCCCGCAACGAATCGGGGAGAGGTGATGGCCGGCTCTCCCCTACAAGTTGTGCGTTCGATTCAGACACGTCGAGTGAAGAATCAGTGTTCGTGGCAACACCGACACCTTGACCAACTTCAGCATGCGTTCATGAACCCCAGCGTCCGTCGCTGCATTTTGCGATATATGTCGAGGCTAGTGAACCTAAGTCTCTGCGTCTGAGGAGCGGCGATGACACCGCGACGATCTGCTGGCGTGGTTCGTTGGGTCCAATGGGCCGGGGAATTGATCGCCGATGTGCGCTACGCGCACCGTAGCTTGGCCAAGTCGCCGGGCTTCACTTGGATGGGAGTGGCGATGCTGGCGATCGGTGTCGGTGCGAACACCGCCATGTTCGGCATTGTGGAGGCGCTATTTCTGAGGCAACCATCCGGCGTAAGGAACGCCGAGGAATTGATTCGCCTCTACATAGTACGTGACGAGGGCATGCTCCAGACACCAAGAGGCAGTGGCGGTTCCTACGCGGACTATCGAACATTCCGCGATCGCGTCACGGGACTCACTGGTACAGCGGCGTTCCTCGACATCGAACAGTTCGACATGGGCGGTGGTAATGACGCACGACAAGTGTCTGGGCAGGTCGTCTCCGGCAATTTCTTCGCCTTGCTGGGCGTCGCAATGGCGGTGGGGCGGCCGTTTCAGCTCGACGAGGATATCACGGTCGGCTCCCCGCCAGTAGCTATCCTCAGTCACCAGCTTTGGCAGAACCAATTCGGCGGCAATGCAGCAGTAATTGGCCGGTCCCTCGCAATCAACGGACAAAACCTGGTTGTGGTCGGGGTCGCGGAGGCGGAATTCCGGGGAATCGGACCGGTAAACGTTGACGTCTGGGTCCCCATGGCGATGGCTGCCCCCCTTGGTGTGATGCTTGAAGCAGGGGGTGACTGGCGCGAACGCCCATTCACCGCTGCGGTCAATTTCATCGCGCGTCTCGGTCCGGCCGTGGGCCTCCAGATCGTCACGAGCCAGGCTAGCGCAGCACTAGCGCAAGCCGCCGTGCCAGAACTCGATCCGACGCCACGTGTCTTCGTCGGATCGCTTGTTGCAGCGAGCGGTCCCAGTCGCACCGATGCGGCGAAGCTATCGCTCTGGCTCTTCGCGATGACCGGCATGATCCTCGTGATCGTGTGCGCGAACCTCGCCAATCTCTTTCTCGCCCGATCCACGGCACGTCGACGGGAGATGGCGACTCGGCTGGCGCTGGGTGCAAGTCCGGGCAGAGTGGTGCGTCAGGTCCTCGCGGAGAGCCTCGTGATGTCATTCCTCGGCACGGCTGTGGGCCTGCTGCTAGTGTTATCGGGCGCTCTTGTGACAATGCGCTTCCCGCTTCCACCAGGGGTCGGGAGGTTGAACGGCCGCATGCTGGGTTTCGCGCTCTTCGTGGCGATCCTCTCAGGTGCGATACCCGCGCTCGTGTCGGCCCTCAGCGCAATTAGGTCGCAACCCGGCAGGTGGCTAGGAGAATCACGGACGGCCACTCCACCCAGGCGCGGGGGTCGCCGGAGTGTCCTGGTCATCGTTCAAATTGCGCTCTCTGCGATACTCCTGATGGGCGCGGCCCTGTTCATCCGGTCCACACAACGGCTCGCTTCTGTGAACCCGGGTATGGACGTGAAACAGGTCCTCGTTACGTCCATGTCGCTTGTACGGGCGGGCTACCAACCCTTGAGCCGAAGAGCAGTCTACGACGCCGCCAGAGATCGGCTACGTCAGATCCCCGGCGTTGAGCAGGTTGCTTTGACGCACTTTGCCCCCCTCGAAGGGCTCAGGTATTCAACAGAGATTCAGGTTGCGGGGCAGCCGGTCGCCTTTGAAGAAAACCCTTTCGTCAACTGGGTAGGCGCTGGGTACTTCGAGACGGTCGGAACCGCGTTGCTTCGCGGGAGAGGTATCGCGGAGGAGGATCGCTACGGCAGCCAGCCCGTGGTGGTTGTCAACGAAGCCCTTACGCGCAAGCTGGCTCCCATCGGCGACGTCATCGGACTGTGCCTCGCCATTCCCTCACAAATGACGAAGGGGGCCTGCGCCCAGGTGGTCGGGATAGTGCAGAACCAGCGAAGCACTTTCCTCGATGCCGAAATCGTGCCCATGATCTACCTCGCCTACGACCAGCACCCGAAGGCCTCCGCGTTCATCGATGGGTACATCCTGGTCCGGACGCGCGAGGATGCGAGCGCAACCGCCGAGCAGGTTCGTGCAGCCTTGCGCAATCTTCAACCCGACCTTCCATACGTTACGGTCGAACCGCTAAGGGATCGCTTGCAGCCCGAGTCGCTCCATTTTCGGCTGGGCGCCTTGCTCTTCACGGCGTTCGGCGTGATTGCGCTCGCGGTAGCGGCGATGGGTGTGTACAGCATCGTCAGCTACTTCGTGTCCGAGCGCAGGCCCGAGCTCGCCATTCGGCAGGCGCTAGGGGCGACGAGCGCTGACATAGTTGGCCTTGTCGTCCGTCAGAGCATGTTGCCCGTCGCCACAGGGACGATCATCGGGCTTGCGGTGGCATACGCTGGGGGAGGCCTCATCGAGGCCCTGCTCTTCGAAGTTCCTGGTCGCGACCTCCAGTCGTGTGGGGTCGCAGCGGCGCTTCTCGGGGCGGTGTCATTGTTGGCCAGCATCGGCCCGGCATGGCGCGGTGCGTCGGTGGCCCCGATAGTTGCGATGCGAGGCGAGTAGTCAGGCCCAGTTCCGGCGGCAATTCTGCTGGAACCGGCGACAGCGGTGTGGCGCCGCAGTGGACAAGTTTCCGGAGCGTTCTCGTCGCACCGGGAGACGCCAACTCGTTGTTCCAAGGTCATGCTCTACCGCCGAACGTCCCTCGCTTGCGGCTCAGTGATCCTGCGGCTGATGTAGCGGTTCGACCCCTCCGGAAGCTGTGGGGAACTGCCTTCTCAGAGCATGTGAGGTCTACAGAGTACCAGGCGACCCTCGATACAATAGCGTACTCGCGAGACTACGCTTTCTGTCCGGCGGCGGACGATCCACCGTTCAGTTCAGTGGTGAGGTGCCCTGTGGCCTAGGCCCTCCGAGGGGCATCGCTGCGCTGCCGAGATGTCGCCGCATTTCCGGCAACCCAGGTCACCCGTCCTTCAAGATCTCCCGCGCCGCGTTGTAGCCGCAGGCTCCCATCACACCGCCGCCCGGATGCGTGGCCGCGCCGCAGAGATAGAGATCCTTCATCGGGGTGCGGTAGTCGGCATAGCCCGGCACTGGCCGCATGAACGAGAGACTCGACAGCGACATCGTGCCCTGCATGATGTTGCCGCCGGTGAGCCCGAAACGGCTCTCCAGGTCCATCGGGCTCAGTACCTGGTAGTTGAGCACCGACTTCCGGAAGTTGGGCGCATACTCCGTCATGATGTCGATGCACTTTTCGGCGTACGCCTTCTTGTTCTCCTCCAGCGTTCCCGCATCGGCCGCGAGCTTGTAGGGGAAGTACTGGGTGAACATCGACATCACATGCTGGCCTGGCGGCGCCACGGTGTTGTCGAGCGAAGACGCCATGGTGGCTTCGACGATTGGGTTCTTCGAGATGTAGCCGTACTTGGCCGGGTCAAAGGCCTTTTCGATGTAGTCCCGGCTGGGACAGAGGTGGATGGTGCCGTGGTGCTGCGGCCCGACGGTGTTGCCGGGAAGACAGGTGAAGTTGGGGACCTCGGAGAGGGCAAGATTCACCTTGGCGCTGGCGCTGGCGTAGTCGAGGTTGCGCACCGACTCGACGAAATCGGCCGGCAGCTCCTTCGTGTCCATCAGCTTGAGGAAGGTGACGTTGGCGTCGAGGCAGGAGATCACCTTTTTCGCATTGATCTCGGTGCCGTCGGTCAGCACCACCCCCGTCGCCCGCCCCATCTTCGTGACGATCCTCGACACCGCCGCATTCACCCGGATCTCGGCACCCTTCTCCTTTGCCGCCGAGGCGATGGCATTGGAGAGCCCGCCCATACCTCCGCGGACGTAACCCCACACTCCGCGGACGCCGTTGCACTCGCCCATGACATGATGGAAGAGGACGTAGGCGGTGCCGGGCATCGAAGGCGTGGCAAAGGCGCCGATGATCGCATCGGTGGCGATCGTGGCCTTGAGCTGCTCCGACTCGAACCAGCGATCAAGAATCGGATTGGCGGCGCCGGTGAGAATCTCGATCGCCTTCTGGCCGTCGGTGCCCAGCTTCTTGAAGGCGAGTCCGAGCTTGAGCAGCGCGAGCAGATTGCCGGGCGCCATCGACCAGGGGTTGGGCGGCGTCTGGATCAGCGTGGGTTCGAGGAAATCCGCCACCCGCTCCAGCATCGCTTCGTACTTGGGCAGCGCCTCCGCGTCCTTCTTGGAGAACTTGGCCACCTCGCGATGGGTCATCTCCTTGTCCGGACCCATCAGGAGATAGCGGCCGTCGGGAAAGGGGGTGAAACTCGACGGGCTGCGCGGCAGCATCTCGAAGCCGTGCCGCTTGAGATCGAGGTCACGGATGATCTCGGGGCGGAAGAGGCTGTTGACGTAGCTGGCGGTGGAGACCTTGTAGCCGGGCCAGAGCGGCTCGGTGACGGCGCAGCCGCCCACCATTTCCCGGCGCTCGAGGACGAGCACCTTGCGGCCCGCGCGCGCGAGGTAGGCGGCAGTGACGAGGCCGTTATGGCCGGCGCCGATGATGATTGCGTCGTAGGGGGTCATTGGGCGGTTGGGGGGTTGGGGGGTTGGGCGATTGGGCGAGTGGGCGAGTGGGCGATTGGGCGATTAGGCGATTGGTTGATGGTTGGTTGAGCGCCGAAACATATCGTCGGCTATGCCCACCGACCCGCTTGCCCCTCATGAAAAGCTCCGCGCCTGGCAGGCCAGCTACAGCCTTGCGGTTGAGGTGTACAAGGTATCCCGTTTGTGGCCCCGGGACGAGCGGTATGGGTTGAGGCCCAAGTACGATCGGCGGCCTATTCAATTGGGGCGAACATCGCTGAAGGAGTCGGAAGAGAGGGCGCGCGGGAGCTGCACCGCTTCCTGAGCATTTCGCTAGGCTCTCTCGCCGAGCTGGGATTTGCGCTCCGCCTCGCACGGGATGTCGGAATTCTTCCTCAGGAGGGGTGGGAATTGCTGGAAGGGCTGAGAAAGGAGGCTGGACGGCTGACTGGTGCCTTCGCCAAGGCCGTACGCCGGAGTCGCGCTTCAAC
>JBDTMI010000023.1:0-52040 GCA_039934355.1 Gemmatimonadales bacterium | reverse complement strand
TCAGGCAGGGTGGCGGCCCACCTGCCGTAGAAGGCCAGCAGCTCCCGCGCCTGACGCACCGGATAGAACATGGCGCCGCCGTAGATGATCGGGCCGACGGGATGGAGCTGGAAGCTGAAGCTGGTGACGATCCCGAAGTTGCCACCACCGCCGCGCAGCGCCCAGAACAGTTCGGCATTCTCCGCCGCGCTGGCCCGGAGCTGCCGGCCATCGGCAGTGACCAGCTCGACGGCGAGCAGGTTGTCCAGCGTGAGCCCATGCTTCCGCATCAGCCAGCCGATCCCGCCGCTCAGGGTGAGGCCCGCGACACCAGTGGTGGAGACCAGCCCGCCGGTCGTGGCGAGACCATGCGCCTGGGCCGCTGCGTCGACGGCGCCCCACGTCGCACCGCCCTGCACCCGCGCGGTGCGGGCATTGGGGTCCACCGACACCCCGTGCATTGGCGACAGGTCGATCACCAGACCGCCGTCGCAGGTGCCGAGGCCCGCCACGTTGTGACCGCCGCCGCGCACGGCGACCAGCAGCTTCTCGGTCCGGGCGAAGTTGACGGCTTGAACCACGTCCTGCTCATCCGCGCACTGGGCAATCAGCGCCGGTCGCCGGTCGATCATCCCATTCCATACCCGGCGCGCGGAATCGTACTCGGCGTCGGTGGGTCGAATGAGTCGGCCATGAAGAGCGGTGGAGAAGTCGTGCAGCGCGGACGCAGTCGGCATGACGTACCCTCACTCTGAAAACGGTGGTGTGATCTCCCGCGCGGCCCTCAATCCCAACCGATCCGGTGCATCAATTCCCGGTATCCGGGGGTCCGGTACAGGGGGGCGAGGTCGGGCCAGTGTCTCGCAAACGATGGTGCGACCGCGTCATGCTCGTCGACTGCACGCACCAGATGCTCCAGCCCCTCTTCGATCCGGTCACAGCCCACCGCCGCGAGTGCGAGCATCGTCGGCTGCACATACCGAGTCGCCGACCGGGAGAGCATGTCGGCGTACACCTGCGCCGCCGCCGCCCGGTCTCCAGCGCGCCCATGTTCCACGGCCAGGTTCGCCTCGGCCCAGCTGAAGTGGGGGTACAGCGTCAGGGCTCGTTCTCCACATCGGATGGCATCGGCGTGCTCACCCGCCCAGCCTGAGACGCACTGGCGGTGAAACCAGGCGATCACCGAGTCGGGGTCCAGTTCGGTGGCCCGTCGCGCCTCCTGGAGTGCTTCAGCGTGTCGGTTGGTCCGAAAGAGCAAAGGCGCGTGGGTCGCCGCGGCGTAGGCGCTGAGGGGGTCGTTCCGGACCGCCAGGCCCGTCTCGGCGGCCGCCGCGGCGAAGTCGCCGCGGTAGTTGCACAGCTCGTACAGGGCGCGGCCGCACCGGGCCTGGGTGTAGGACGGCTTGAGCTCCACCGCGCGCGCGAACTCGCGGTTGAAGGTGGCCACGTCGTAGTCGTGGAAGAAGGCGATGCAGGCCAGCACATAATGCGCCTCGGCCAGCTCCGGGTCCAGCTCCAGGGCGCGGCGCACCGCTGTCCGCGCCCGGGGGATCACTTCGGGGGCGCGCCGCACCCCCCACATGGCGAGATAGGTCAGCGCATCGGCGAGGGCGGCATGGGCCAGTGGGTAGTCCGGGTCGATCACCAGGGCCTGCTCGAAACATTCGAGAGCCCGTTCGATATACAGGCCACGCCGGTAGAGGAACGCCCGGCCCTTGAGGTAGAGTTGGTAGGCGTCGACATTCTCCGTGCCGGGCTGCACCAGGCTGCCGGAGCGTCGGTCGAAGGTGAGCTTCAGCCGCTCGACGATGGCGGAGGCGATCTCATCCTGGATGGCGAAGACGTCGGCCAGCTCCCGGTCGTACCGCTCAGACCACTGGTGGAACCCGTCGGCGACGTTGATCAGCTGGGCCGTGATGCGGAGCCGGTTGCCGGACTTGCGCACGCTCCCCTCGAGCACCGTCGCCACGCTGAGTTTCTCGCCGATGCTGCGGAGATCCTCGTTCTTTCCCTTGAACGAGAACGCCGAGGTGCGCGCCGCGACCCGGAGCCCGGGCAGCCGGGTGAGGGCGTTGATGATCTCCTCGGCGATTCCGTCGGCGAAGAACTCGTTGTCCGGATCGGCGCTCATGTTGGTAAACGGGAGCACGGCGATGGAGGTCGGTCGGCTGGCGGCAGGGGGCGCGGCGGTCGGCCGGCGCAGCTCGGCGACGAACTCCCCGGCGCTGGCGGGCCGGTCGGCGGGGTCTTTCGCCAGCGCCCGGTGGATCGCGTCGGCGACGCCTGACGGAATGCTCGGGCAGAGCGTGGTCAGCGGCGGTGGCGCCTCGATCAGGTGCTTGGCGATCACCGACTGGGCCGACGGTCCGCTGAATGGTGGCTTGCCGGTGAGCAGCTCGTAGACCACGATCGCCAGGCTGTACACATCGCTCCGGGCATCGAGGTTCCGTTCGCCGGCCGCCTGCTCCGGACTCATGTACTGCGGCGTGCCCAGCGAGAGTCCGGTCTCCGTGATCCGTCCGTCTCCCGGCCCCCGCGCGGCGAGGGCGATGCCGAAGTCGGCCAGCAGGGCGCCGCCCTCGGCGAGCATGATGTTCTCCGGCTTGAGGTCGCGATGGATGACCGCGCGTTTGTGGGCGTAGTCGAGTGCGCCGGCGACCTCCTCCGCGATACGCAGCGCCCGGTCGAGTGGCAGCCGATGCTCACGTTCGAGCAGGTCCCGCAGCGACTCCCCCTCGACCAGTGGCATGACGTAGTAGAGCAGACCCGCGGCGTGACCGCTGTCGAACAGGGGCAGGATGTGGGGATGGCGAAGCTGGGCAGTGGTCCGGATCTCGGCGAGGAAGCGATCCACACCCATCGCGACTCCGAGCTCGGGCCGCAGGACCTTGAGGGCCACCTCGCGCTCATGCCGAAGATCATGGGCGAGGTAGACCGTGGCCATGCCGCCGTGGCCGAGCTCACGCTCGATCGTGTAGCGGCCCTGCAGTGCCTGGGTCAGCTCGACCGGCGAACTCGTCATCGGGTCCAGTAAAGAGGCCCCTGAATGTGCCCCCGAGGAGACAGGGTCGCCAGTCGGCGACCCGATGGAAGGCGGCAGGAGTCGGCACCAATCTGTGAGCCGGTACACGTACAGGCCAGCAACACCTCGCGCTCGGCCATTGGGCCGGTCATCTTTGGCGGCGCGTGGAATTCGCTGACCTGCATCTACGCGGACCCCGAAGCGCTCTCCCCGTTTGATCGGTTGCCGACGAACGGTGTCCGCCAAGCTTGCCTACCTCGGCGTCAGCATGGGCCGCGGTCTTCCTCGATGGCGGGTACTTCCTCGACCCGCCCCCGCCGGGCGGCGATCAGGCCGACTTCGCCCCGCGACTCAAGATTCCCGTGCTGATGGTTAACGGGAGATACGACTACAGCTTCTCGCTGGAGCGGGAGCAGAATCCCCTGTTCCGGATGCTCGGTACGCCGGAGGCCGACAAGCGACACGTGATCCTCGAGACGCCCCACGACGTGAGTGCTGAACGGCCCGCCATGGTCCGGGAGGTGCTGGGGTGGCTCGACCGCTACCTCGGCCCGGTGCAATAGGGGCACGCGCGTGGCTGCCTGACGCAAGCTCGACTGACCGCGCCAGGCGGAGCGCAGCAGGCGCGGCGCCACCTCCCGTCGCCCCAGGAAAGAGGTGAGATGGAGGCACCGGGCCAATTCACTCCGCGATGACCCCGCAGAGAAAACGAAGTCCCTTCCTACCGAAACGTCCCCGGACTCACCTGATACCGCTTGTGGGACATCCCCACGTCGTCCTCCGGAGCCCAGAAGCCGAGCTGCTCGGTCCACCGCGTGGTCTGCAGCCGTCGGCCGCGCAGGGAGAGGAAGCCGGCGGCGCGCGTGGTCTGAATGCCCATGCGGTTCAGATCCTTCAAGGAGCGGATCACCGTGCCGCGCCGTTCGCGTACGATGCGCGCGGCCCCGGTGCGGCCTATCCCCGGCACTCGCAGCAGTTGATCAAATGAGGCCTGGGTGAGTTCCACCGGGAAGCGCTCCGGATGCATCAGCGCCGAGGCGAGCTTGGGATCTTGTGCCAGCGGCAGGTTGCCGTTGGTCTGGGTGACGAGTTCGTCGACGCCGAAGTTGTAGTCCCGCAGCAGGTGCTCCGCCTGATACAGCCGGTGCTCCCGCAGCGCCGGAGTCGCCGCGATGTTCTCCATCGGCGTGTCGAGGATCGGCCGGAAGGCGCTGAAGTGCACATGATGAACTTCGCCATGACCGCGCAGCCGGGCGACGCTCTCGAGGATGGTGCGATCGGTATCCGCCGTCGCCCCGACCACGAACTGAGTGGTGATACCCGACGCACCCTGCGGCCGGAGCGGATCGACCGGCCGCCCCTGAGATCGCTCGGCGCGCTCCAGCGCCACCAGTTGCCGCACCCGCTCCAGGTTCTCCAATGAGACGGCGAGATTCTTTTCCGGCGCGATCGTCGCCAGCGAGGCCCCGCATGGCGTCTCGAGATTGAGCGAGACCCGGTTGGCGAGCGCGGTAAGGCGTTCGATCTGGGCCGGCTCCGCCCCCGCCACCAGCTTCACGTGGATATAGCCCTCGTACCGATGCCGCACCCGCAGCAGCTCGAGCACCTGGATCAGGTCGTTGACTACCTTCACCGGCCGGCCCGGAATCCCGGTAGTAATGAAGAGACCATCGCACCATCCGCGGGCCCGCGCCCCCAGGAAGATCCGCACCAGCTCTTCCGGCTTGAGCAGGGTCCGCGGCATTTCCCGGTCCCGCCGCATGGGGCAGTAGTGGCAGCTGTAACTGCAGGCGTTGGTCATGAGGATGCGGAGCAGCCGGATCTTCATCCCCGGGAGCGGGGCGAGGGTCCGGATGTTGACCGGCCGAAGCGCCCCCGCCGCGTCCATGTTGCGCAGTCGAGGCGGGATCCCCTCGCGGTCCTCGGTGGCGAGGCTCATCAGAACGTCGAGCTTCTGTTCCAGATCGGGCGTCTTCAGCACAGGGGACCTCCAGCAGGTGGAGATTCAGTATACCGAAGAAATACCGAAAATCAAATGGGCGATTGGGCGCGAGGGAGGGGCGGTTGGGCGGTGAGGGGGTTGGGCGGCTCGGCGCGAGGGATGGGCGAATAAGCGACTCTGTGAATCGGCTACTCCTTGCACCCGCCCGCGTCCACGGTACCTTCGCCACCTCAGCCCTCCCGGAGATCCCCATGCGTTGGCGCGCCCCGATTGTCCTCTTTGCTCTGCTCGCCGTGCTTGTCCCGGTCGCGGCTTTCGCTCAATCTGCATCCGATGAGGCTGACAGCCGCGAGGTCCTGGCCTACCGGCTGACGATGCCCAGACTGCGGCAGCTCAATCAGGCCGGCCTGGATGCCGCGAAAGGGCGCGACGCCGACCCGAAGTACCGTGGCCTGGCCCAGAAGAAGCAGGAGTACAAGGCGCTGCAGGAGCAAGCGGATCTCACCGACGCCGACCAGGCACGGATGGACCTGCTGGAACGGGAGATCTCCGAGGCGGACGACGGCGTTGATGCGGATGATCCGAACACGAAGTCGCTCCGCGACATGGCCCGTGAGATCGAATCGAATCCACAGCTCTCGACCGCGCTCAGGAAGGCCGGCGTTCCCGCGCGCGAGGCCGCGGTCATGATGATGGCGCTGTTCCAGGCTGGCTTCACCGCCAGCATGCTCGAATCGGGGGCCATCAAGCAGATCCCAAAGACCGTGAACGCCGACAACGTGAAGTTCTACCAGGCCAACAAGGCGGAGCTCGAGTCGCTGGAGGGCCTGTCGCAAGAGGCACACTGAGACGTCGCGCGGGTACCGAGGACCGGAGGCTTCCACCTTTCTCATGACCCCGCTGGATCGACGAACTGCACTACGACACCGAGTTCGTGCTGGACGGCATGATTCTCTGCGCCGGCTCCTACAAGTGGCTCCTCGCCGGGTGGGGCGTGGCGCCGCTCTATGTCCGCACTGCATCGCGGCGCACACGATCGACGGCCTCGCGCGGCAGCTGCAGCTAGGACTCGACCGGCAGGGACACCGGCTCTTCACCCCACCCGCCAATCGCTCCGCCATCGTGACCTTCTACACCACCCGATCGATGGCCGAGGTGCACGCTGCGTTCGTGGCGGCGAAGGTCGAGGTGACGGTGCGGAACGGGATGGTGCGCATCGCGCCGGCGCTGTTCAACAACGCCGACGAGATCGAGCGCTGTCTCGCGGTGACCCGCACCCTGCTCTACCTCGCCCCCGGCCAGGGCCACCGGAACTTCGGTGCGCCGCTGTCCGTACGAAGGCGGCCGACCACGATGGCTTCGGAATGGAACAACCGGCAGTCCCCTCGGAAGATGCCGGCAGTACCTGTTCTGAATTACAATAGATCGCTTCGTTCACCTCGGCTTCAGCCGCACACCACTCCAGCCATCTCTCCATGCGCATCCGTCAGCCCGTTTCCGTCATCACCGTGCTCCTGCTGCCCGCGCTGCTCGCCGCTCAGGCCGCCGCACCCAAGCCCTACCAGTTTGCCATCGAGGACTATGCCCGCGCTGAGCGGATGCTGGCACCGACCACCTACCCGCTGGTCAGCGGCAACGTGGGCCAGTCGGACTGGCTCCCTGGAGACCGGCTCTGGTACCGGGCCACCACGAAGGAGGGATCGACCTTCTTTCTGGTTGACCCGGTGAAGAAGACGCGGGTGCCGGCCTTTGACCACGCCGCGCTCGCCGCTGCACTCAGCCGCGCGAGCGGGGCAACGGTGAAGCCGGAACGGCTCCCCTTCGGCACGCTGGGGATGAGTCCCGACGGATCGGCGGTTACGGTGGTCGCCTTCCGGCGGCGGTGGACCTGCGACCGTGCCGGCACGGGGTGCGCCGGCAGCGACTCGCTGCCTGAACCGCCCGAGAATGCGTTGCTCTCCCCTGACAGCAGCACCGCCGTCTTCATCCGCGCGAACAATCTCTGGGCCGTCACCCTCGCCACGGGGACGGAGAGGCAGCTCACCACCGATGGGATCCGCGACTTCGGTTACGCCACCAACAACGCCGGCTGGGTTCATGGCGACGATCCGGTTCTGACCTGGTCACCCGATGGCCGCCGCATCGCGACCTTCCAGCATGACGGCCGCGGGGTGCGCGACATGGTGCTGGCCGGCACCAACCCCGGTGCCCCCACGCTGCAGCAGTGGAAGTACCCGCTCCCCGGTGACAGCGTGGTGTTCAAGATCGAGCGGGTCATTATCGACACCCGCGCCGATGGCGGACCCCGGGTGGTGCGGCTCCAGATGCCGCCTGACGCCCACCGCTCGACTGTCAGCGACCACGTCGCCTGTGAGGACGGCGCCATCTGCGACGTGCAGTGGTATCCCGACGGTTCGCACCTGGCGTTCATCTCCAGCTCGCGCGATCACAAGCAGGCCTGGCTCCGGGTAGCGGACGCGACCACCGGCGCGGTGCGCGAGGTGCTGCACGAGCAGAGTACCACCCAGATCGGCGATGCCTCGCTGCCGGAGAATCTCTGGAAGGTGCTGCCGGCCAGCAACGAGCTGATCTGGTGGTCGGAGCGGGACAACTGGACCCAGCTCTATCTCTACGATCTCCGCAACGGGGCGCTCAAGAACCGGATCACGACCGGCGAAGGCGATGTGACCCGCCTGGTGCGGGTTGATGAACAGGCTCGCCAGATCTGGTTCACCATGAACGGCCACGAGCCGGGGCGGGATCCCTACTTCGAGTATCTCTACCGGATCGGCTTTGACGGCCGGGGCCTGACGCTGCTGACGCCCGAGGTGGCGAACCACACCGTGTCGCTGTCGCCCTCGGGCAAGTACTTCACCGACACCTACTCGACGCCTGACACACCGCCCGTCACCGTGCTGCGTGACGCCGCGGGCAAGGTGGTGCTGCCGCTCGACAAGGCCGATATCTCCCGGCTCCTCGCCTCCAACTGGCGGGCGCCGACGCCGGTCCGGGTGAAGGCGCGGGACGGACACACCGACATCTACGGCCTGATGTACACGCCGAGCAATCTTGACTCCACCCGGAAGTACCCGGTGGTCGATCACATCTATCCCGGCCCGCAGGCGGGCAGTGTCGGGCCGCGCTCCTTCTTTCCCGCCCGCAGTGACAACCAGGCGCTGGCCGAACTCGGCTTCATTGTGGTGGAACTGGATGGGATGGGCACGCCGGGCCGTTCCAAGGCCTTCCACGATTTCTACTATGGCCGGATGGGCGACAACACCATTCCCGATCAGGTCGCCGGACTCAAGGAGCTGGCCCAGCGCTACCAGTTCATCGACATCGACAAGGTGGGGATCTGGGGTCACTCGGGGGGCGGGTTCGCCACCGCTTCGGCGATGTTCGACTATCCCGACTTCTTCAAGGTGGGAATCGCCGAGAGCGGGAATCACGACAACCGGGTCTACGAGGACGACTGGGGGGAGCGCTACCAGGGGCAGATGGTGACGGCGAGCGACAGCGCCGGCTATACCGAGGCCGCCAACCAGTCCCGTGCCGCGCGGCTGAAGGGGAGGCTCTTCCTGATCCACGGCATGATGGACGACAACGTGCCGCCCTACAATACCCAACTGGTCGTCTCCGCCCTGATGAAGGCAGGGAAGGACTTCGACGAGATCATGCTGCCGGATGCGCATCACGGGTACGGCAAGGATGCGGCGTACATCATGCGGCGGCGGTGGGACTACTTCGTCCAGTATCTGCAGGGCAACATTCCGCCGAAGGAGTACCAGATCGGGAAGCCGCGCACGCCCCCGGTGCCCTAGCACCGAGGCTTGTCTCCCCCTGGTCCCGCGCCCCATATTGGCCCCTCATCGGATCGCCGCGGTCCGAGTTCATTGCTTCCATGGAGAGTCTCATGCCCAGCGCACCGACCGTTACCCGCTTTGACGTAAAGCTCGACCAGATCGAGTCATGTAACTGTCCGCCGAACTGTCCCTGCCAGTTCGGAGGCATGCCCACGAACACGAGTTGCCACTTCCTGATCGGCTATCGCGTGCAGGAGGGCATGTTCGGTGCGGTCCGCCTCGACGGCGCGACGTTCGTCGTCATCTGCGTGTATCCTGGCGCGATCCACGAGGGCAACGGAGCCGCCGTCCTCTTCGTCGATGAGTCGCTGACCGAGGCGCAGTCCGGCGCGATCACCCAGATCCTGAGTGGTCAGCATGGCGGAATGCCGTGGGAGGCGCTGGCCGGTACGATCACCTCCTTCGAAGGACCGATCCGCTCCACGATCGAAATGAAGGTGAACGGGACCCGCTCGAGCTTCCGGATCCCCGGCGTGCTCGACCTGGAGCAGACGCCGATCAAAGACATCGTCTCTGGCGCCGAGAAGGAAGTGCACATCGTCTATCCCAAGGGCGGCTTCTTCTGGAATGACGGAAACGTCTGCACGACGGCCACCATGCAGGCCTCGCACGGTACGGTTCGCTTCGCCCATCCCGGCAACTACTCGGCCCATGCCATTGCTCGCTGGAACAACGCGACCTGAACACCGGCTGACGGTCATCGCGACGCTGGCCCTGGTCACGATCCTCTGCTGGGCCTACGTGGTGCGCGTCGCCGGCGCGCCCGGTATGGCCGCGACGATGCCGATGGACATGCCGGGGATGGAGATGACGTCGATGGGCCTCGCCGGGCCCTCGGCCGCCTCGCTGCTCAGTCTGTTTGCCATGTGGGTGGCGATGATGGCGGGGATGATGCTGCCGGCGGTCCTGCCGACGGTGCTCCTCTTCATGTCGATGGCCCGCCAGCGGCGGCAGACCCAGCGCGCCGCGCTCTCCGTCCCCGCCTTTGTCGGCGGATATCTGGCGGTCTGGACCGGCTTCAGCGCGCTGGCCGCGCTGCTGCAGACGCGCCTGAGTGTGGCCCTGCTCGATCTCGCTCCCGGATCCCGGCCACTGGCCTTCGCCGCCGGAGCGATGCTGCTGCTGACCGGGCTCTATCAGTGGACCGCGTTCAAGGCCACCTGTCTCTCCCACTGCCGCTCACCGATCGCGCATTTCACCGCGCACTGGCGGGAGGGCGCGGCGGGCGCCCTCCGGATGGGCATGGAGCATGGTGTGCTCTGCCTCGCCTGCTGCTGGCTGCTCATGGGGTTGCTGTTCGTTGGCGGAGTGATGAACCCGCTCTGGGTCGGGGCGCTGGCGCTGCTGGTGCTGCTGGAGAAGGTGGTGCCCCGCGGTGACATCGTGGGTCGGATCGTGGGGGCGGGACTCGCGGTGTGGGGCGTGGTGCTGATGATGCGGGGGTAGGCGCCGCTGCGCCACGTCCTGCGGGCTAGCGGGCGTGGATCCAGACCAGCGCCGGCAACACGACGTACAAGAGGAGGTCACGCACCAGGTAGAACCCCACCACCGCGGCGATCAGTTGCCACTTTCTCCGCCGCGACAGCCCACCGCGCTTGAGCGCTTCCCGCCACTCCCTGATCCGCCGCATGTCCCGTCTCCGCGTGTCCGTCCCGTTTTCCTCCGCACCAGCAGGTATCGGGCGGCGGATAGGAACTATCGGCGGGAGGACAGGAAAAGGCTACTGGCCGCCGTAGCGCCGCAATTCCTCCGTGCTCATCGTGATCACGTCGATGTGCAACCCGACCGGGTGGAGGGGATTGTCGGTCGAGTCCTTGGGCACCGAAGCGATTGCCTCGACCACATCCATGCCCTTGAAGACCTGTCCGTAGACGGTGTAGTGGCCGTCGAGGCGCGGAATACCGTGCTGGTTCACCACGATATAGAACTGGCAGCCGGCGGAGAGTTGGCCCGGGTTATCGTCCCGCCCGGCGCCGACGGCGCCGTAGACGTGCTTCAGGCTGTCGTTGAATTCCGGTGCGAGCAGGTAGGGTGAATCGCTGAATCCCTGCGGCGTGTCGGGGCAGCCGCCCTGGGTGACGAAGCCCTTGATGACTCGATTGAACGTCAGCGAGTCCCAGTAGTGCGCGGCTGCCAGCCGAAGGAAGCTCTCCTTGTGGTGCGGCGTCTGGTCGGAGAGGACGAAGAGGATCTCGCCCAGGCGGGTCCGGATCCGGCCCACCTGGTGGGTCGCTTCGGCCTGTTTCTCATACCTCCGGGTCTCGCCACCCACGATGAACCCGAGTGTGTGCACTTCGCCGGTCGCATCCCTCGTGAACCGCGCTGTGGCATCGACTCCCTCGATCGAAAACACATCGCTGGCATCCGCGACCAGCGGCATGGGGCCGTCGCCCACATCGAGCCAGAGCCGCCCGTCGCGATGGAGGACTGAAGCGGCGTTCCCGCCTTCGTCATAGCTGCCGACAAATGCTTCAAGTACGCCGTCGGCGACCGGGAAGTTCTCGTGGGGCGGCGGAGGCGGATTTCCCTCGGGGAGCGGGCGCACCCAGATATTCCGGAACCGGACCTTGAACGAGTGGTCCTGCAGGCCGAGCGGCATTCGGTCAGGATGGGCCTCGTAGGGGAGACGGCTGAGCCAGGAGGTCGGTCCGAAGAGTTCCACATTGTTCTGGACCGGCACACCGTTCTGCAGCACCGTGACGCGGGCAGGGGAGAGGAGGGCACCACTGGCGTCGAAGCGGGGACGGCGAAAGAAAACATCGTAGCTCTGCCACGCTCCCGCGGGACGGGCAACGTTGAACATCGGCGGGTGCTGCCCGTACATCGACCCCGCCTGTCCGTCGGTGTACGTCTCGTTGTGCCAGGAGTCGAGAATCTGCAGTTCATAGCGTCCCATCAGGAACACGCCGCTGTTGCCACGGTCCTGGCCCTTGCCCCTGGCGGGCACCGGCTCGGCCCACTCGAGGTGGAGCTGCATGTCACCGAAGGAGTCCACCGTTGTGAGCGTGCCCGCGCCGGGACGGACTTCGAAGTATCCCTTCCCCAGTGTCCAGCGCGCCGGCTTCCCATCCGATCCCACCCAGTGCTTGAGGTTCGTGCCGTCGAACAGCACAACCGCGCCGGGCGGCGGTGCCACCGGCGCCGTTGCAATGGCCGGGGAGATCGTGGCGGGAAGTGGTCGAGTCATCTCGTGCACTCGCCATGCGGGCGTGCCCTGGGCCGCGAGGAGGATCGGTGCGGCGAGGAGGAGGGGGAGAAGGCGCAGCAAGCGGGGCATGGATCACTCCAGGGATCGGCGAGCAGGCGGATGGCGGCCGAATGGGTTGTGCCGAGTGGCCACCAACTTTAATCGGGAGCGAATCCTGACGCCTCCTGGTGAATGGCGGCCGACCTCCCGGCCTGGCGAGCAGCTGACCGCGCGATCACTCGAACGAGCGATTGTCCCCCGGTGGATGGTGGCCCAGTCTTGATCGTGGTGGCCGGAGTTTCACCGACTCGCCCGTCGATGGCCCACGGCAATCGCCGCGTGGCTCGGGCGAGGCAAACGATATGCACGGGCGGTTGGTGCCATGACGACCAGTACTCTGGATGTAAGCGCGCTCGGCCCACCCCGGTCACGCGCTCTCGCGCGGTATGTTCCCATCGTTGCCCGGGTCCTGCTGGGCCTCGTCTTCTTCGTTCTGGGACTCGATGGTTTTCTGCATTTCGTCCCCCAGCCCTCGACGCCCCTCCCTGAAGCGGCCATGGCGTTCTTTGGAGCGCTGATCAAGACCGGTTACATGATTCCGCTCATCAAGGGTGTCGAGGTCACCGTGGGCATACTGCTGCTGACCAACCGGTTCGTGCCGCTGGCGCTGGCGCTCATCGCGCCATTGGTCGTCAACATCTTCCTGTTCGATACCGTCCTCGCCCCCAAGGGAGCGGTGATCGGCGCCGTGGTCCTGGGGCTGGAGCTGTATCTGGCCTGGAGCTATCGCAAAGAGTACCGGTCGATGCTCGCCATGCGGGCGACGCCAGGCTGAGCGTTTCCGCGAAGCTTCGTCCCCAGGCGCCGTGGTGCGGCGCTATTCGTCGCGCAGCGTCGCGGCGGGATTGGTCAGGCTGGCCCGCGCCGCCGGCAGCCATGAGGCGAGCAGCGCGGTCAGTGCGAGCAGGATCGACACGGTGACAAAAGTCAGCGGATCCGCCGGCGCCACCTCGTAGAGCAGGCTTCGGATGGACTGAGTGGCCGCGAAGGATCCCAGCAGACCGAGTCCCAGGCCGCCGGCCACCAGTCGCAGTCCGTGGCGCACCACCAGCCACTGTACCTGGGCGACACCAGCACCCAGCGCGATGCGAATCCCCATTTCCCTGCTGCGCCGGCGCGCCATCTGCGCCATCACCCCGTAGACGCCCATCACCGACAACAGCAGCCCGGTCGCCGCGAACACCAGCAGCAGCGTCATGATGTAGCGCTGCCGTGCAATCGAACGCGCCACGAGTGCATCGAGGCTGGTTGCCTCGGCGAAGGCGATCGACGGATCCAGTTCCGCCAGGACTCGCCGCAGCGCCGGCAGCACCTCCCCGGCGTCGCCCCGCGCGCGGACCAGCAGCGTCATGTAGCTATTGCTCTGCTGCCCGAATGCCTCGAAGGCGGCGACCTGGGGTGTCAGCGCGAGGCCCCGCTGGCGCACGTCGCCCACCACGCCCACGATCGTGCGCCAGACCGAGGTCGAATCGGGGAACTTGTCGAAGGTGATCCGCTGACCCACCGGATTCCCTCCCCGGAAATGCTGGAGGGCCATGCCCTCGTTGATGATCACGACCGGCTCCGCGCCCTCCCGATCCGCATCGGTGAAGAACCGCCCGGCGCGGAGCGGCACACGGAGCGTGCTGAAGTAACCGGGTGTGACGTAGTCGCGCATGACTTCGGTACCGTAGTCGTCCGGCGCCCGCCCCGCGACGTGGAAGTCGCTGGTGAAGCTCGATCCGCCGAACGGCGCGACCAATCCCTCGGCCGCCGACTCAACCCCGGGGAGCGCGCTCACTCGTTCCCGCAGCGCGGTGAAGAACTGCACCTGCCGGGCGGTGCGGTCGTAGCCGGCCGGCAGTCGGATCCCGATGGCCATGACACCGTGGGGTTCGAGGCCCGGGTCCACTCGCTGCAACCGGTAGAAGCTCCGCACCAGCAGGCCAGCACCGACGGTGAGCACCAGCGCCAGCGCGATCTCGCCGACCACGAGGAGATCGGTCCAGCGCCGACTCCGCGAGCCGACGCTGCCACCCTTCCCGCCCTCCTTCAGCACCTCGGCTGGCACCCGGCTCGCGCTCCACATCGCTGGCGCGATGCCAAACAGCAGCCCGGTCAACGTCGTTATCAGTGTAACGCAAGCAAGTACCCGTAGATCCATCGGGACGCTTTTCACCGGCAGCATGCCGGTCGGCTGGAGTGCCGCGAGGGCCCGGGTGCCCCACCATCCGAGCGCGAAGCCGGCCGCGCCGCCGAGGAGGGACAGCACCAGGCTTTCGGTGAGCGCCTGACGCACGACACGCTCGCGACGGGCACCGAGGGCGAGTCGCAGGGAAACCTCGCGCTCCCGCCCCACCGCCTGGGCCAGCAGCAGGTTGCCGACGTTGGCGCAGGCGATGAGCAGCAGGAGGCCGACGGCGCCCTGCAGGATCAGGAGCGGCACGCGCAGGTCACCGATGAGAAACTCCTGGAGCGGGACAAGGTCGGCTCCCATCACCCGGTTGGTGAGCGGGAATTCGCGCTGCAGCTGGCCCACAATGGTCTGAAACTCGGCATCGGCGGCCGCGGGAGTGACGCCGGGCTTGAGCCGTGCGACCACGCGCAGCCAGTGGGCCCGACGGAAAAAGACCTGGGAGCGGCTGTCGGCATCCCAGCCCATCGGCTGCCAGACATCCACGGAGTCCGCGGCAAACGAGAAGCTCGCCGGCATGACGCCGACGACTTCGGTCGGCGCACCGTCGAGCATGATGGTGCGGCCGAGGGCTGCCGGGTTGCCGCCGAGGGCATCCTGATAGAGCCGGTGGCTGATCACCGCGGTACCGGGGCCGCGCTGCCAGGTCTCGGCATCGCGCAGGGTCCGACCCAGTTCGGCGTCCACACCGAGGACCGAGAAGTAGTTGCCGGTGACGTTCCGGACACGCAGTTGCCGCGCGTCGCCGGCGCCGCTCAATGTCGCGCCACCGCCGCCGGTGTACGCCGCGACGTCCTCGAATGCCTTGACCCGCTCACGCCAATCCAGGTAGTTGGCCGGCGCCGCGACGGCGCGCCGCCAGCCTTTCTCGGCATTGTCCTCGGAGAGCATCACGAGGCGTTCGCTGTGGGGAAACGGCAGCGGGCGCAGGATGACCGCGTTGACGACCGAGAAGATGGCGGTGTTGGCGCCCACGCCGAGGGCCAGCGTCAGCATCGCGGCCCCCGTGAGCACCGGATTGCGGCGCAGCACCCGCAGGGCGTAGCGCACATCGGCGACGGCATCCTCCAGCGGCCGGGTGCCCCGCGCGTCCCGCTGGTCCTCCTTCATCGATTCGACCCCACCGAAGTCGAGCCGCGCCTGCCGGCGGGCGGATTCCCGGCTCATGCCGAGCCGCAGATTCTTGTCGGTCTCGAGCTCGAGGTGGTACCGCATCTCCTCGTCGAGTCGCGCCTCCGTTGCTTCGCGCCGAAAGAGCGCGCGCAGCCGCAGCACCACGCCTGGGATGATCATGCCGTCTCCAGGATCCACTCGACTGCTTCGACGTAGCGGCGCCAATCATTGGTCTCGGTGCTCAGCGCGCGCCGACCCGCGGCGGTCAGCCGGTAGTAGCGGGCCCGGCGATTGTTGTCGGAGGGGCGCCACTCACTATCGATCCAGCCCTTGAGTTCGAGGCGCTGGAGGGCCGGGTAGAGCGAGCCCTGATTGACGTCGAGCACGCCGCGCGAGAACTGCTGAATGCGCTGGCTGATGCCCCAGCCGTGCATGGCGTCGAGCGTCAGCGTCTTGAGGACGAGGAGGTCGAGCGTGCCACGGAGGACGTCGGTCGGTTTGGGAGGCATGCGGCTCGACTCCGCGGGAGGAGGCAGCTTCTGTCGGAACCCGACACAGGATGCGTCCTCTCCTGTCGGAAGTCAAGAGGAGTGAGCAGGGAGCAGCCGGGGTGCTGCCCTGCTACTGTTCGACCATATCGCAAGGGAGCACGCAGATGTATGAACCCAGGATTTGTGGCGCGGGACTGATGATCGCCGTTCTTGGCGGCACCCCGCTGGTGCTGGCCGGCCAGGCCCGTGAGGTCAGTGTCTCGCCCGACCATGAGGTCCGGGTCACTGCGGTGGAGGGACGCCGGCTGGTCGCAGAAGCGCTGGCGCAGGATCAGGGCACGATGGTGTCGCTGACGCTGCAGCCGGGGGCAAATGCTTTCCGAGTCGAAGGGGCGCGCGTGGTCCTGCTCGCCACCGCCGAAAGCGGACCCTTGTCCTGTCCGGTGCGCATCAGCGGCGTCCCCGCGATTCGTGCCAACCTGCTGGTGCTCACCGGGGCCGACATCACCACGTCCGGCATGATGTGCAACGGTGCCCTCGATCTCCTGCGGGAGAAATCCCTCGAGACCCTGGCGTCCCACCCATGGGACCTGGCGACGCAGCTCGCCCGGGCCTCCAGCAATGCCACCCTGCCCGGCCCCCGCCTGCCGGACACCGGATGCGTTCTCGCCACGCAGCTCAGACTCCGAACGGTCCGGGCCCAGACGACGTTTCTGGCGGTCGGCGTCGCGGTCATCCCCCGGACCAACAGTGAGACCTGCGGCTGACGCCCGAGGGTCTCGTCACCGTGTGGGCAGGCGGGACGCCTGCCCCACGTTGAGATTCATCGACGAGCCAGCGATGACAACAACTCCACTCAGGCTGCTTTCCCCCTTTTCCCCGTTCCCCGTTCCTCTCAACACCCCGTCGGCACCCACAGCAGCGCCCGGTCGGGTCCGCCCCCGACGCCATAGCCCACTCCGACGATCCGCCCGCAGCCGTTGATATCGTGTGCCTCCGCGCTGGCGCTCCGGCTGAGCGATGGCAGCACGCTGATTCCCGCCGACGGCTGATACACGATCGCCTGCCGCAGACCGAGGGCGTAGGTGTCGGCGTATCCGGCCGCGACGCCGTTGTCGTTCACCGACCAGTACCAGGCCTGGCCGCCGATCCGGGCCGCAAGCAGCGGAATGCCGCTCGCATCGAACACCGCCGCGGTATCAGTCCCTCCGGGGCCGCCGTAGAAGTGACCGGCGACGTCCGCCTGCCGGTTGAGCCCCTGGCCGCAGGATCCCGTCGACCCTGCGTACCGGTCCGCGTTCACCATGCCGCCGGCGCTGGTCCAGCGGTACGCCCGCGGATTGCCCGTCGGATCGTCGGCACAGCCGGTGACGGTGCCCCCATCATTGACGTCGTTGGCCCGGCTGGTCAGTCCGCCCAGCGTGCCTAACAGCCCGAACGCCCCGGTGGAAGCCTCCCAGACAAAGGCCTGCTCCTGCCCGTTGCGGTCGAGCACGAGTCCCGCCACCCGGCCACTGCTGTTGACGCCCAGGCCGATGTTGCCGGTCACATAGCCCAGCGTCGGTAGCAGCACCGGCGCCGTCACGCTGTTGCGCCAGTACGCCGGGAACAGCCCGCGCGAGGTGAGGATGGAGCCGACGATCCGCCCGTCGTTGGAGATGCCGTACGCCTGCGACCCGACCGCACCGCGCGGCAACGGCAGCAGCGTGGTGACGCCCCCCGCCCAGACCCACGCGCGCGAGCCGCTCGGCGTCAGGGACCAGCCGGCCACCTGCTGGTCGGCGTTGATGGACCAGCCATAGGAGGGATCGGTGGGACTGGAGCTAATGTTCCGGACGGTATAGCCGCTGCCGGCATGCGGCATGTGTGAGGCATCGACGGGGACCTGCGGGCCCGCCACCGGATCGCTGGCGCAGCCGAGTAGAAGCAGAAGCGTGGAGACTGTCGTGAATGAACGCATGAGGTGCTCCTGAGAGAGATCGGACGTCTGGTTGCATACGTGGTGTCGTCCGCTCGCGGCCTGTCGCCATCGAGTCGCGCGGAGAGCGCGGAGCAATGGCTCCGCGCTACCCTGGCTCAATGTCACGGGCTCGCAGCGACTGAGATCGGCATCGAACCGCTGACCGCGGCGGACGTCGCGATGATGTCCGCTGTTCCCTGCGCCACCGCGGTGATCAGGCCGTTCGCGTCGACCGTCGCCACGTTGGCGTCGCTCGTGGTCCAGAAGACGGGGAAGGGCACGATGTAGCCGGAATTGTCTTTCACTGATACTTGCGCCTGCTGCTGCTCCCCCGCCGTCAGACTCGAATCCGCGGCGTAGACCTGCACCAGCACGATGGTGCGGACCTGCACGTCGAGATTCGCCACCGCCGACACGCCGCCCGAGCTCGCGGTGATGGGCGTGATGCCGTCGAGCCGGCCGTGCACGATCACACTTGGGCCGTCGATCGTGCCCACCAGCGCGGAGCCGTACTGGAAGGCAGCCTCGGTGGGATTGGCGATCCAGGTGATCACCGCCGCGGGCATCGGGTTGTTGCTGGCGTCGAACGCCATCGCCGAGAACGCGGCGGTGAGACCGTCGGCCATGGTGTAGTTGGGAGGAGTGATCTGGATGCTGGCGACAACCGGCAACGCCACCGTGATCGGCACCGAGCCGCTCGCCGCCGCTGCCGTCGCCGTGATGGTCGCACTTCCCGCTCCCACCGCGGTGACCAGGCCCTGCGCATCGACCGTCGCCACGTTCGGGTCGCTGCTGCTCCAGGTCGGCAGGAAGCCCGGCACAATGTTCCCCGAGTTGTCCTTCACGCGCGGATCACCCTGCACTTGATCGCCCACCGTGAGGCTTGAATCGGGCAGGTACAGCTGCACCAGCACGATGGTGTTGACCTGCACGTCGAGCTGCACGACCGTGCTGACTCCGCCGGAGCGGGCCGTAATCGTCGTCAACCCCACCTTCCGACCATGGACCACCACGCTTGGCGCTGCGATGCTTCCCACCAGGGCGCTTCCGTACTGGAACTCCGCCGCGGTGCTGTCGGCCGCGGTCCAGTGGATCGTCACCCAGGGAAGTGGGTTGTTGAGAATGTCGTACGCGACCGCGGAGAAGGGCGCCGAATAGCCATCCGCCATGGTGTACGTCGGCGGGGTGACGGCCACACGGGCGACGGCGTTCAGGTCGCTGGTGATGTCGGCCGCGAGGATGAGCAGCACCTGAAACGAGGTCACCGCCTTGGGCACGTCAAAGCCCACCCGGCGGGCTGGCGTGGTTTCGCCGGCGTAGAGCGGGCTGGCGAACTGTTCCCACCGGAGGCAGTCGGAAGTCACGCCAGTGGTGGTACAGCCGAAGTCGTTGAAGAAGTTCCGGGGTGCGCCGCTCCCCGGCGTCCCGTTGCCACTCCAGTCGATGCTCGGCAGCACCTGCGACGCGGTGCCCCCGATGACCTGTGTGACCCGAAAGGGAAACAGAATCAGCCCCGTTCCCCCTGGACCGCCGGGAAAGGTGGACGGCACGAGCGTGGCGCTGGTCAGGCGATTGGTGATCGCGACATCGAACTGCACCCGAACCTTGTTAGGCTGGAACGCCCCAGGTGCAGAACGGGAGAAGTTGCTGGTGGTCGCGGTCACTTCGCTGGTGCCGAGCATAGCGTAGCTGCGGTTGCTGCCGGGATTCGCCGGCGCGTCGCCCGAGGCGACGCGCACCGTCCCCTGCGCCAGGTCGACGTCCAGCCGGATCGCCACGGCATCGAGGCCGGGTGGTGGCCCGCCATTCGACAAGCCGGGTGCCGCCGGGTCGGAACTGCATGAAGCCAGCAGGCAAAGCATTCCCGTTCCGAGCCAGCGAGATGTCGCGTTCATGTCCATGCTCCAACGTGAGAAGGGAGGAGGGGTGCGGTTCAGAACCCTGAGCCGAATCCGAATGAGAAGTGCAGGTCGTGCTGGGTGACGGCACTGGCCTTCGTGCTGCCCTGGTACCTGGCGTGGTACAGGAAGTCCTCGGCGTTGAGCTGCACACTGAGCAGCCCGCCGACCCGGACCCGGAGTGAAGCCCCCAGCGCGCCGCCCACGTTCGTGGTGTTGGTCGGGTAGGCGGCGCCGCTGCGGTTTACCACACTGACCCCGCCGCTCACCAGCATGGCGATCGGATGCTGTGCCGGAAGCAGAAAGACCAGCGCCTTGCCGGAGCCGCTGATGATCTTCGACTTGGTCCTGGCGGTGTTGCCGCCCGCCGAAAAGGTCAGGTCACTGGGTGCGTAGTCGCCGGAGGCCTCGACGCCAAACCGCTGGCCGAAGGTGAGACCCAGGCGGGCCCCGACGCTGATGCTCACCTGCTGCTTGAAACTCTGGCCGGCGGCAGCCTTGACGAGCTCTGATGTCGGCACGTAGATGCCGATGTTCGGCGCGAGCGAGAGCCGTTGTGCCTGTGCCGTGACGCTGGTTCCCGCCAGCATCAGGAGCGACAGGATCACGCGACCATCGCGGGGGTTGAATCTCAGGCTGTTCATGACTGTCTCCTTGTGTGATCGGGGCTGTCCCGGTCCTGTAGACGCGTATTGTCCGGATGATTGCAGGCATGGCCCGGCGTCATTCGGGCGGGCGCTCGCGATGGAGCGCCCCGGTGCGCCAGTCGTAGGTCATCGCCGCTCCATCGGCGGCATTCCAGGTGATGGTGAGTGGGGCGTGCGGCCCGGTCGTTGGCGCCATGGTATCGATGGCGATCCGGAAGGCGGGGACCTCCTCATGTCCTCCGCTGGCCCGACGCAGGATGGCGCCGACCTCGCCGAGGCAGCTTGTCAGGTCCTCGCGCAGCCAGCGCAGCCGCACCTGGTCCTCCGCAAGGAGGGGGGCGTTCTCAGGCTCGGGGCCGGTGGGACGGTGACTGGTCACGGGTGGTGTGCCTCCGCGAAGGCGGGACCCTGGCGCAAACGGGGCGACGGACGTCGCACGCTTGTTGGGGGGTCGACCGTGCCGTACACTAGGTCACGGCGATCACGCCGCAGCCACGCGGCGATCATTCCCCGGCCAACGCGGTCAACGTGCTGCAGCTCAAGACATTCGGTGGCCTCTGGCTCACCGGCGCGGACCCCCGCTTTGACGGGAGGGAGGGGCTGAGGCGCCAACTCCTCCTCCTCGCCCTGGTGGCCGAGTCGGGGGAACGGGGCATTTCCCGGGATCGTGCGATCGCCTTTTTCTGGCCGGAAGGCGACGAGGAGCGCGGCCGCCGCTCCCTCAACCAGTTGCGCTACACCCTCCGGCGAGAGCTCGGCATCGACCCCCTGGTCGGCACCCGGACGCTGCGCGTCGATCCCGCTCACCTCGGCTCCGACGTGGCCGAATTCGCGGCGGCAATTGCCGCTGGCGATGCCGACCGGGCCGCCGCGCTCCACGCGGGCCCCTTCCTCGACGGCGTCTTCGCCGAGGGTTCCGCCGAGCTGGAGGCGATGATCGAGGAGCGCCGCATGGCGCTGCGTCGCGCGCTGGAAGGCGGGCTCGGCGCGGAGGCACGAGCGGCGGAGGGGCGCGACGACTGGGATGCGGCGGTGGGCTACTGGCGGCGACTGGTGGGCCTCGATCCGCTCAGCACCGGCTTCGCGATCGGGCTGATGTCCGCGCTGGCAGAGTCGGATGATGCGTCGGGCGCGCTGCAGGTAGCAGTGGCGCACGAGGCGGCGCTGCGTCAGGAGCTGGAGACGGCGCCGGATGCGCGGGTGGCGGCCCTGGTCACGGAGATCCGCGCGGGCACGCTGGCGATCCGACGGAACTCGGGGGAAGCAGCCGGAGTGGCTGGCGCGACGAGAGCGGCCCGGTCCCACCGCACCGATGCGGCAGTCCCCGAAGCGGCACCGCCCGCGGCATCATCGCGTCAGTCGGGACGCCGGTGGGGCGTGCCGATCCCTGCCGGCATCGCCGGTGCGGTCGTCGTGATCGCGCTTGGAGTGCTGCTCTCCTTCCACCGCCCGGCACCCCGCCTCGATCCGAATCAGGTGCTGGTGGTCCCGCTCGAGAACCGCACCGGCGACTCAACCCTCACTTCCGTCGGCGCCATGGCGGCGGACTGGATCACCCAGGGAATCGTGGACGAGGGCGTGGCGCCCGCGGTCGCGCCGCGCTCCGCTCTGGCGGCGGCGCGGGAGGCCGATTCGCTGGGCCGGCGCGGATCGCCCGGGAATCTGCTGCGGCTGCTGGCCGAGGCAACAGGCGCCGGCCTGGTGGTGGCGGGAGCCTACGATCGGGTCGGCGACAGCCTGGCGTTCGAGGTCCATCTCAGCGATCCGCTCACCGGCCGGATACTCGCGGCGCTGCCTCCGATCCGGAGCGCGCTGAGTGATCCCTCGCGGGCGCTGGTGGAACTGCGGCAGCGCGTGGTCGGAGCGCTGCGGGTCCACTTCAACCCGATGGCCTCGGACCCGACCGGACAGCGCGCGAGCCGTCCCCCGACGCCGGCGGCCTACCGCGCCTTTCTCTCGGCCCAATCGGTGAATGCCCAGTACCGCTACGATGAGGCGATCGCGCTGTATCGTCAGGCGTATCAGCTCGACACGACCTTCCTCACGCCGATCGCGTGGATCGCGATGAACTACTACACCGAGGGTCAGTTCGCCCGGAGCGATTCGGTGCTCAAAGCGATCCAGCCCCGCGAACTGGAGTTCCAGGCGACCGACCGGCTGTCGCTGGACAACACCCGCGCGGCGCTGGCGGGGGACCGGCGCGAGGTCGCGCGTACCTCGGAGGAGATTCGCCGGATCATGCCCGGGGCGGAGGCGGACGTCTTCCTGGCGGAGGATCTCCTCAAGGTCAATCGGCCCCGGGAGGCGCTGGCGCTGTTCCGCGGGGTCGACACCGATCGGGGCTGGCTCCGGGACTGGCCCGGCTACTGGGCCTTTCTCGCCACCGCCTATCACATGAACGGCGATCTTGCAGGGGCGCTGGAGGCGGGGGTGGAGAGCCGGCGCCGGTTCCCGAGCCTCTCCGACGAGCTCGCGGTGCAAGTCGTTCAGCTCGCCGCGCTGGGCCGGGTGGCGGACCTGAACCGGGAAATCCGGAAGTGGGCGCCGGGGGACTACACCCTGGATGCCGGCATGCGCGCGGTGCTCATGATCGCCGGACTGGAGCTCGGGGCCCACGGGTATGCGGATGAGGGGACCGCGTTCGCCCGCGCGAGCCTCGCCTCCCTGCAGGCCCAGGGTCACCCCGACTCAACCAGCACCGACCGCGGTCTGGTGCTCTCGCTGCTCTGTCAGGCGGGCCGGTGGGAGGAGGCGGCGGCGCTGGCGCGGATCGTGGATCGCGCGCAGCCCGGGAATCCGGACGGGCAGGGGTATCTGGGAGTGGCCGCGTGGCGGATGGGAGACACGGTGGCCGTGCGGGCGGCGGCGCGGGCGCTGGTGTCCCGATCGTATCCCTACACCTTTGGCCGGCCGCTGCTCTGGCAAGCGCGGATCGCTGCGCTGCAGCACGACCCCGATCGCGCGATGGCGCTGATCCAGGCCGCGATCCGCGCCGGATTCGGGGACTACTGGGCGTTGCACCGGATTCCGGAGTTCGAGTCGCTCCGGGCGTATCCTCCATTCATTGCTCTGATCACGCCGGCGGGGTGAGTGCTGTTTCCTCTCATCGCGAGGGAGCGCAGCAACCGGAGTGATCTCCCTTCCTGACGCGATAGGGCAGAGCTGAAGCTCCGCCCCTAGCCAGTGACTGTTGCGATTCAGGGTGGGTCACAGCTCTGCCCCTACCCGGCGATTATTGCGATGCAGAGCGGGTCATAGCCCCGTCCCCGCGATCGTCTCGCGTTCAGCCGATCGCACGCCGCGCCGCGGCGATGGCGCGCGCCACATCCTGCTCCGTCGTCCGCCAGTTCACCACGCTGACCCGCATCGCCCGGCGTCCCCGCCATGTGGTGCCGCTGAAGAAGGCCTCGCCGGTCGCGTTGATGCCGGCGATGACCGCATCGGTCCGCCGATCGTGATCCTCCGCGGTGGCCCCCGGCGTCTGGTCAAGAAATCGTACCAGCCCCTGATTGAGTTGCGGTTCCCACACCACCTCAGCGCCGTCGAGCCCTCCGATCCCCATGACGAGCGCGTGGCACTGCGCACAGTTCCGGTCGACCAGCGCCTCGAGTCCCGCCCGCCCCAGCTCCCGCAGCGCGGCGTAGATGGCGAATCCCCGCGCACGACGGGACCACTCCGGATTCCAGTCGATTTCATCCCGCGCCTGGCCCTCGGCAGTGATATAGGAAGCCCGCACGGTCATCGCCGATCGGTGCGCCTGCTGGTCCCGCACAATGGCGATCCCGCTGTCGAATGGCACATTGAGCCACTTGTGCCCGTCCGTCGCCCAACTGTCCGCCATCTCGACTCCGGCCAGCATGGACCGCCGGGATCGACTCACCCGCGCGATCAATCCGAACGCGCCGTCGATATGCACCCACGCTCCGGCGGCGTGCGCCATCGGAATGAGGTCCGCGAACCGGTCCATGGCCGCGATATTGAGGTCGGCCGCATTCAGCACGACGATCGTGGGGCCGGGCTGATCCGCCAGGGCGCTGGCCATCGTCGCCGGTGTGATCCGGCCATCGTGGTCGGCAGGGAGTACCTGCAGGTGCCGGGTTCCCACGCCGAGGAACCTGACCGCCCGGGTGATTGAGCCGTGACTCTCTTCGTTCACCAGCACCCTGATCTGCGGCGCGCCGCTGAGTCCATCGACGCCGACATCCCACCCGGTCCGATGCAGCACGGCGTGTCGCGCCGCGGCGAGGCAGGTGAAGTGCGCGAGTTGGCAGCCGCTGGTGAAAGCGAATGAAGCGTCGCGAGGAAGATCCAGCAGCTCCTTGATCCATTCCCCTGTGACCTCCTCCACGACCCCGGCGGCGGGCGCACAGGCATAGAGCGCCGCGTTGGGATCCCACATGGTGGTCAGCCAGTCGGCCGCTGCCGCCGAAGTGAGGGAGCCGCCCATCACCCACGCGAAAAATCGCCCGCCGGCATTGCCGAGGTGCCCACCTTCCGTCATGGCCACGAGATCATCGATCACGCGCGCCGGATCGGTGCCCGTCTCGGGCAGGGGAATGCCAAGGCGCGCCCGCAGTGTCGCGAGATCCGTCACGGCACCAACGGGGCGATCATCCAGTCCGTCCAGCCACTGGGAAGCGTGGTGGATGGCGCGTTGGAGTGCCGGGGGAAGGGGAGGAGTGGCTGAGGGCATGGGAATCGGGGACTCCGCGCGCGGGGCGGTCAGGGCTGCATGACGACCAAGGCAAATATCCGGGGCAACGATCGCTCATGCGCCACCAGGGCGCCACCCGGTTCTTGCGGTCAACCCCTACCCATCACCTCGCACGGGCTCCAGATTGTGCGGCACCTTTCCCTTCACACCGAGGGCCTCGATGTCTCGACCGTGGGCGCTCGCCCCGGGTCTGCTCCTGCTGCTGGCCGGATGCTCCCCCTCTCCCGACAAGCTCAAGGCCACCCTCAAGCAGCATCCCGAGATTCTCGCCGAGGCTATCCGGGAGCATCCCGCCGAGATAATGGAGGCGTTGCAGGCGGCGTCGGATTCCTACCAGAAGGTCGCCCAGGCCCGCGCGGCAGTGGCGGAGGACGAACGCATCGAACGCGAGCTGGCCGCACCCCGTCGGCCTTCTCTCGCTGGCGCTCGCGCGGTTCGGGGCCGGCGTGAAGCGCCGGTGACGATTGTGATCTACTCCGACTTCCAGTGCCCGTACTGCCGCCGGGACGTCCCGGTGCTGGAGGCGCTGCTGCGCAAGTATCCTGATCAGGTTCGCCTCCTGCTCAAGCAGACGCCGCTCGCCAGTCATCCCTACGGTCGTCCCGCCGCCGAGATGTTCGAGGCGCTGGTTCGGCAGGATCCCACGAAGGCGTGGAACTACTACGACCTGGTGTTCGGGAATCAGGAGCGACTGGGCCGGGAAGGGATAGCCTACCTCGAGATGGCGGCGCGGGAGACCGGCGCCGATCTCGCGCGGGCCCGACGGGATGCCGCCGGCCCGGAGGTGAAGGCGGTCATCGACGCCGATCTTGCCGAGTTCGAGTCGTTCGGTTTCAGCGGTACTCCGGTATTCCTCATCAATGGGGTGATGCTGGACGGCGCCCGGCCCCAGGAAGCGTTCGACCGCATCATCCAGCGGGTGCTCGCAGCAAATGGTGCTGGATCCCCGGTGGAAAAGTCGCCGTGAGCCTCGTCAGGCTGCAGTGAAGTCCATTCGCTCATTCTCCTGCACCTTGTCCGCGTGACCGACTCCGAAACTCACCGCGCGATCGACGCCGTCTGGCGGATCGAGGCTCCCCGGCTCATCGCCGGCCTCGCCCGGCTGGTGCGGGACGTCGGGACCGCCGAGGAACTGGCGCAGGATGCGCTGGTGGCGGCACTGGAGCAGTGGCCCCAGTCAGGCGTTCCCGAGAAGCCCGGCGCCTGGCTGATGGCCACCGCCAAGCACCGGGCGCTCGACCTCCTCCGGCGCGACAAGATGCTGGAACGGAAGCATCGGCAGCTGGGTCATGAACTCGAGGCTCAGCAGGAGCAAGCGGTCCCCAACCTTGACGCGGCAGTCGACGATGACATCGGCGACGACCTCCTCCGGCTGATCTTCACCGCCTGCCACCCGGTGATCCCGACCGAGTCCCAGGTGGCCATCACCCTCCGCGTGTTAGGTGGCCTCTCCACTCCCGAAATCGCGCGGGCCTTCCTGGTCCCCGATGCGACCGTCGCCCAGCGCATCGTGCGGGCGAAGCGCACTCTCGCTGAGGCGCGAGTGCCCTTCGAAATGCCCCGGGGCGCCGAGCGGGCCCAGCGGCTCTCCACCGTGCTGGGCGTGATCTACTTGATCTTCAACGAAGGGTACTCGGCCACGGCAGGCGACGACTGGATGCGACCAGCGCTGCAGGAGGAGGCACTCCGGCTCGGGCGCGTGCTCGCCAACCTGGCGGCGGAGGAGCCGGAGGTGCACGGGCTGGTGGCACTGATGGAGATTCAGGCCTCACGTGCCAAGGCGCGGGTCGGCCCCGGAGGCGAGCCAATACTGCTGCTCGATCAGGACCGCGCCCGGTGGGATCAGCTCCTCATTCGCCGGGGACTCGCGGCGCTGGCGCGGGCGAAAGGCCTGGGGGGCGCGCTGGGTCCCTACGCGTTGCAGGGTGCGATCGCGGCAAGTCACGCCAGGGCGGTCACGGCGGCTGATACCGACTGGCCGAGCATCGCCGGACTGTATGATGCCCTGGCGCAGGTGGCACCATCACCCGTCGTGGAGCTCAATCGGGCGGTCGCGCTGGGGATGGCCTTTGGTCCCGCGGCGGGCCTCGAGGCAGTCGACCGCCTGGTCGCGGAGGGGACGCTGACGTCATATCATTTGCTGCCGAGCGTGCGGGGCGACCTGCTGGTCAAGGTGGGCCGGATGCGGGAGGCTCGGGAGGAATTCCGCCGCGGCGCGGAGTTGACGAGGAATGCGCGGGAGCGGGCGATCCTGCTGGCACGAGCGGCGGCGTGTGCGGAAAGGCTGACAGCTGACGGCTGACGGCTGGCACTTCCAGCAACCAGCCAACCGTTGTCGATTCCGGCCCCACCCGTTCGACGTGATGGTAGAGCCGGCCATTCCCCGGGCAATCGTTTCAGCGCTGAAAGCTGAACACTGAATGCTGAACGCTCAACGCGTGCTGTCGAAAGCCCCAGCTGGCTCACGAGTCAACTCCATATGAGGACTGCCCGAATGCGTG
This sequence comes from Gemmatimonadales bacterium, assembly GCA_039934355.1. Taxonomy (GTDB): domain Bacteria; phylum Gemmatimonadota; class Gemmatimonadetes; order Gemmatimonadales; family GWC2-71-9; genus JADJOM01. The sequence continues at coordinate 24,490 of JBDTMI010000023.1, read as the reverse complement.
TCATGGTGATCGTCAAAGCGACGGCTGACTCCGAAAACGGTGTGATGCCGAGCCAGCAGTTGCTGACCGACATGGGAAAGTTCAACGAGGAGCTGGTGAAGGCCGGGATCATGCTCGCCGGCGACGGCCTCCACCCCAGCAGCAAGGGGAAGCGGGTCCGGTTCGACGGGCCGAAGCGCACGGTGATTGACGGGCCGTTCGCCGAGACCAAGGAGCTGATCGCCGGCTTCTGGCTGTGGCAGGTCAAGTCGATGGATGAGGCGCTGGAATGGGTGAAGCGCTGCCCCAACCCGATGATGACGCCCTCGGACATCGAGATTCGGCCGCTCTTTGAAATGGAGGACTTTGGCGCCGAGCTGACGCCGGAGCTGCGGGAACAGGAAGCTCGCACCCGGGCCCAGAGCGAGAAGAACAAGAAGTGAATCCGGCCCGGGGATCGACTCGCCTGCTTCTCGGAAGCGGAGTGGCGGCCGGACCGTTGTACGTTCTCGTCGGCGCAATCCAGATGCTGACGCGCCAGGGGTTCGACCCGCAGAGGCATGCGCTCAGCCTGATGAGCAATGGCGACCTGGGATGGATCCAGGTCGCCAACTTCGGGCTCAGTGGATTGCTCGTAATTTTCGGCGCGATCGGAATCCGTCGGGTGCTGCATCCTGGTCGAGCCGGAACCTGGGGCCCGCTGCTGCTCGGCGTCTACGGGCTGAGTCTGATCGGGGCCGGGATCTTTGTTGCGGATCCGATGGATGGCTTCCCCGTTGGCACACCGCCGGGGCCGCCGGTGATCATCACGCAGCATGGCATGCTGCATTTCGTAACCGGCGGGATCGGGTTCTTCGCACTGATCGCCGCCTGCCTGGTATTCGCGCGGCGGTTCTTCAAAGGCGGGGAGCGGGGCTGGGCGCTCTGGTCGGCCGCGACCGGCGTAGGGTTTTTCGCCGGGTTTGCCTGGATAGGGTCGGGGTCGAAGGCGCCGGCGGTGATCCTCACCTTCACGGCGGTCGTCGTGCTTGCCTGGGTGTGGCTGTCGGCGCTGATGGCGAAATTTCTGAGTGAGCAGGGCATAGGAGACAGGAAGTAGCTCTGTGCCGGCTTGTCACGGGTCGGATGGGTGGTGCAGCGGGCAGACTGGAACCATACTCCATGGAAGCGGGGGGCCGGACTTGGACCCTGCACCCACGAGTCCGTTTTGGAATGACGCCTGTCGGAGACCATCCGTGATTGAAACGTCGGTGTTCGATCACCCCAAGCCACACCTGGGCACGGACGACGTCGGCGCGCTGCTCGGGCGCGCATACGGGTTGGCCGGTTCTGCGGCGCCGCTGGTCAGTGAGCGCGATCAGAACTTTCTGGTCGAGGCGGGCGGACGCCATTACGTCCTGAAGATCGCCAACGCGCTCGAGGACCGCGCGTTCCTCGCGCTGCAGAACGCGCTGCTGGAACACCTCGCCGCAACGGCTCCCGACCTCGGCGTTCCCCGGCTGGTGCCGACCGTCGAGGGGACGGAGATGGCCGAGTGGAATGCGGGAGCCTCGGTATACGCGGTGCGATTGCTGACCTACCTGCCGGGACAGCTGTTCTCCGAGGTGGAGAAGACGCCCACCCTGCTCGGCAGCCTCGGCGCACTCATTGGGCGGCTCGCCGACGCGATGAAGGGGTTTGGCCATCCCATCGCCCACCGCCCGCAATTCCTGTGGAATCTCGACGAGGCGCTGGCCGTGAAGCCGTGGCTGGCGGACGTCGCGGTGGAACACCGGCCCCTCGTCGCGCGCGCCTTTGCGCGATACGAGGCGCGCGCCGTCCCCCGGCTCCGCCATCTGCGCGCGGGCGTGCTGCACCAGGATACCAACGACAACAATCTCATCGTGAGCGACGACGGCCGCAGCGTCACCGGGCTCATCGATTTCGGCGACATGACCTTTGGTCGTCGCATCAACGAACTCGCGGTGACGCTGGCGTACGCTCTGCTCGACATGGAAGATCTGTACGCGGCCGCGCATCCTCTGATATCGGCGTACGCGGCGGCCTCTCCCCTGGAGCCGGACGAGGCCGACCTCCTGTTCGACCTGGTGGTGGCGCGGCTCGCCGTGAGCGTGTGCGTCTCGTCGCACCGCGCCCGGGAGTTTCCGGAGAACGACTACCTGCTGATCTCGCAGGCCCCGGCGTTCCGGTTGCTCGCCCGCCTCGATCAGATGAACCCGCGATTTCTGGCTGCGTTCGTGCGGGAGGCAGCGGGGCTCCCGGTCGTCGCGGCGCACGATTCCGTCGTCGCGTGGCTGACCTCGGCTGCGTGTGCTCCGAGTCCGCTGTTCGAATTCGACTTGAACCGTTCCGGTCGCTACCTGGTGTCCCTGGCCGTCGGTGCACCGGGGATGGAGCACGCCAGGGACCCGGACGCATATTGGGCCTGGCTGAAGCAACAGCTTGCGGCCCACGATGCCCGGTTCGCCATTGGCACCTACGGCGATGTCCGCTCGGTCTATGCGGCCGACCACTACCGTACACCGGCATCGCCGGAGCGACGCTCGCAGCATCTCGGAATCGACATCTTCCTCGAGCCGGGCACGCCGCTGCATGCGCCACTCGACGGCCGGGTACTGAGTGTCGCCGACAACAGCGCCCCGCTGGACTACGGTCCCACCGTGATCCTGGAACACGAGGCCGGCGCGGGGGGGGCGAAGTTCTTCACGCTGTACGGCCACCTCGCCCGCGAATCGCCCGCTGCCCTGCACGCCGGGATGACCGTGAAGGCCGGGCAGCGCATTGGCTCCATCGGGACGGCGGACGTCAATGGCGGGTGGGCCCCCCATCTGCATTTCCAGATCATCACCGATCGGCTTGACCTGTCGGGTAATTTCCCCGGCGTCGGGCAGCCCAGCCTCTGGCCGGTGTGGCGATCAATCTGCCCCGATCCGAACCTCCTCCTCCGACTGGCGCCGGAGAGCTTCGTCGCGGACCCCGCCGGTCCCGCCGTGCTGCTCGAGCGGCGCGCGGGGCTGCTGGGGCCATCGTTGTCGGTCAGCTATCGCAGGAAGCTCAAGATCGTGCGCGGGCGTGGGGCGTATCTCTTTGATCACACCGGGCGGGCCTTCCTCGACGGTGTCAACAACATCTGCCACGTCGGACATGCCCATCCCCGCGTGGTCGAGGCGCTGGCGCGGCAGGCGGGTGTGCTCAATACCAACACCCGCTACCTGCACGACACCATTCTGGACTACGCCGAGCGTCTCGGGGCGACGTTTCCCAAGCCGCTATCGGTGGTCTATCTCGTCTGCTCCGGTTCGGAGGCGAACGAGCTCGCGCTCCGGATGGCCCGTACCGCCACCGGGCGGCGCAATGTCATCACGCTCGACTGGGGCTACCACGGACATACCAGCGCACTGATCGAGGTGAGCCCCTACAAGTTCAATCGCAAGGGCGGAAGCGGGAAACCGGATCACGTCGAAATCGCCACGCTTCCCGATCCGTATCGTGGCGCGCTGAAGGGATACGGATCCGAGGTGGGTCGGGCGTATGGCGCATCGGTCGCAGAGCAGATCGACGTCATTCGCGGGAAGACCAGGCAGGGACCAGCGGCGTTCATCGCCGAGTCCATCTCCGGCTGTGGTGGGCAGGTCATCTATCCCGATGGGTATCTCAAAGAGGCCGCTCGCCTGGTTCGCGCTGCCGGCGGATTGGTCATCCTCGACGAAGTGCAGACCGGATTTGGGCGGGTGGGCTCGCACATGTGGGCCCATGAGCTGCAGGATGTCGTGCCTGACATCGTCACGCTCGGCAAGCCGATCGGCAACGGACACCCGATGGCGGCCGTGATCACGACCCCGGAAATCGCCGCGGCGTTCAGCAACGGCATGGAGTTCTTTTCCTCCTTCGGCGGGAATCCCGTGTCGGCGGTCGTGGGGATGGCGGTGCTGGATGTGCTTGAAGGGGAGCAGCTGCAGGCCAACGCCCTCGTCACCGGCCGACATCTCAAGGCCCGGTTGCAGGCGCTGGCCCGGCACCATCAATTGATCGGCGATGTTCGGGGCGAGGGATTGTTCCTCGGCGTGGAACTCGTGCGCGATCGCCACACGCTCAAGCCGGCCACCGAAGAGACCGGCGACCTGGTGAACCTGATGCGGGATGCAGGGGTGCTCCTCTCATCCGACGGGCCATTCGACAACGTGCTCAAGATCAAGCCGCCGATGGTCTTCGGGATCCGGGAAGCGGACATCATGGCGGACGAACTGGAGCGCGCGCTCGGCAGGCTCCCCCGCAGATGAACGGGTCCCATCCGATGACCCATCCCCGCGATCCGCTGCACGGCATCACGCTGGAAACGATCGTGACCACGCTGGTGGCGCGGCACGGCTGGGCCGAACTGGGGGATCGGATTCCGGTGCGCTGCTTCCTGCACCATCCGAGCGTCAAGTCGAGCTTGACGTTTCTCCGCAAGACTCCCTGGGCCAGGCAGCGGCTGGAGGCGTGGTACCTGGAGGAGCTGGGGCCGGGCTGACGTCAGCCCTGTTCTCGCAGTGCCGCCGAGATCCCCGTGAGGCCGTCGCGCAGCTCCGGCTCCGTGGGCCAGCCGAATCCGATCCGCATGTACCACTTCGGCATCTCGAACCAGTGCCCCGGTCCGACGTACGTGCCATGGGTTTCGAGCAGCGACGTGTAAAACCGGTCCATGTTGAATTCCGGCCGCAGTCTCATCCGGGGAAAGCAGACCACGCCGCCGCGCGGCTCGACCCATTCCATGAGCGGCTCCCCGGCAATCCACTCCCGTACGATCTGCAGATGCCGGAGATTCCTGGCGCGACTGGTCGTCAGCAGAGGCTGCCGGTCCTCCAGTACCGCGATGCCGAGCCGCTCGTCCACGACGCTGCCGCAGATGCCGATCTGTTCCTTGGCCGCGAGAAAGGTTTCCATCAACGTCTGGTCCTGCGCCATCAGCCAACCCAGCCGCAGCCCCGGCGTACCGAACGCCTTGGACAGCGAAGAGACCGCCACGACCCGATGGCTGATGCTCGCCGCGGTCGGGTAGGGCGTGCCGTACGTCAGGTCGCGATAGGTCTCGTCCACCAGCAGTACGCACCGGTGCCGCTCCGCAATGCGGTCGAGCTGCCCAAGTTCGTCCCACGACAGCATCGTTCCCGTCGGATTGTGCGGGCAGGTGACGCTGATCAACCGGGTGTCTGGGGTGATGGCGCCCTCGAGCGCGGCGAGATCGAGGCGGAAGCCGGCTTCAAAGGCGAGGTCGACATGCGTGACGCAGCAGCCGATGGCGCGCGGGGTCTCGAGGTTGGTGGCGTAGTTGGGCCGGACGACGACCAGGTGGGATTCCCGCTCCAGCAGCGCCGTCGCGACGATGAAGAGTGCCCCGGCCGCGCCCGTCGTCACCAGCACATCCGCCGCAGTGATCGCGGCGCTTCCGCCCTGGTGCGCGATCAGTTCGCGCAGCCGGAGGTCGCCCCGATGCTCGCCGTAGAGCAGTGTGAGGCCGGAGAGGTCGACGGTCAACTCTCCCAGGATCCGGTCGGAGATCGAACTTTCCGAGAGGTTGTTCCGGATGTGGCCGTACCCCAATTCCTCGGGCGACTCGACCTCAATGGTCATGCGATGGTATTTCATCGTCGCTCGGCGTTGGCGAGTGTCAGGCGAGAGGCGCGCGGCGGTAGGCGGCAAAGCTCGTCGGTGAATGCAACGGAGGCAAGCGCACCGCCATCCGCCGCCCATCGCCTGCCGACTGTCGCCTCCACCGCCGCCCGGATAGCATTCCGGGAATCGTTATCGCCGACCTCGGAAAGCCCTCGATCGCCATGACCGATGCGCCCCAACCAGAGGTGAAATTGAAGGGGGTGCTGCCCCAGACCGCCTCCTCGGCGGAGTCCGGGGCGCCTCCCTTTGCGCTGTGCGGCGACCATCACCTCCTGTCACTCGTCCAGCAACGTTTTGCCGACTACTACGAGGTGAAACGATGGCTGGATGGCCTCGGTATTCCCTACGAAAAGGATTTCGATTCATGGGCCTAGACCGCCGACACTTCACCGGGCTCCTCGCCACCCTGGTCGGCGGGAGCGCGCTGCCGCTTGGCCGACTCACCGGGGAGGTGCGGCCGACACCCGATCCCTGCGCGCTGCCAGGCGCGGTGCAGGCACTCACGCCGATGACCGCCGGGGTCGTGCCGATCAGTGCCGACGAACGTCGGGGGCGGATGGAGAAGGCGCGTCGCCTGATGCAGGAGCAGGGGCTCGGCGCCATCATGCTCGAGCCGGGCACCAGCATGGAGTACTTCAGCGGGATGCATTGGTCGGAGTCGGAACGGCCTTTCGTGGCGGTGCTGCCCGCGCACGGGGAGCTGGCGTTCATCTGTCCGGGGTTCGAGGAGGCACGCGCCCGGGAACGACTGCAGTTCACCAACGATGTGCGGGTGTGGCAGGAGGATGAGAATCCCTACCGGCTGATCGCGGGGATACTCTCCGACCGCGGCGTCACGGCGGGTCGGGTGGGAGTGGAGGAGCGGGTGCGCTTCTTCGTGATGGACGGCCTGCGGAAGGCCGCACCGGGGTTGCAACTGGTGAGCGCCGACTCGGTCACGGCGGGATGCAGGATGATCAAGTCGACCACCGAGCTCGCGCTGATGCAGCGGGCGAATGACATCACGATGGCGGCCTTCAAGGTCACCTTCTCCCTGCTTCGGGAGGGGATGACGCAGTACGACCTGCAGGAAATCCAGCAGCAGGCCCTGGTCCGGCTGGGCGGCAGCGATCCCTGGGTTCTGGTCGGGTTCGGGGCGGCGTCGGCGTTTCCGCACGGTACGGTGCAGCCGCAGAAGCTCCGGGAGGGCGACATCGTGCTGATGGATTCGGGGTGCGCGCTGGAGGGCTATCAGGCCGACATCACCAAGACGACGGTCTTCGGCCGGCCGTCGGCGCGGCAGACCGAAATCTGGAACCTCGAACGCCGGGCGCAGGATGCTGCGTTTGCCGCGGCACAGGTGGGCACTATCTGCGGCGCCGTGGATGCCGCCGCCCGAAAGGTGATCACCGATGCCGGGTTCGGACCCGGCTACACGGTGCCCGGACTGCCGCACCGCACCGGTCACGGTATCGGCATGGATGGGCACGAGTGGACCAACTTCGTGAAGGGGAACACGACCGTCATTCGGCCGGGGATGTGCTTCAGCGACGAGCCGACGATCTCCATCTATGGGGAATTCGGCATTCGGCTGGAGGACTGCCTGTACATCACGGAGACGGGTCCGCGGTTCTTCTCGCCGCAGAGCCGGGGGATCGAGACGCCGTTCTAGCAGGGATCAGGTGAACGCTGTCTGCGGTGGGGCGCCGCGAGTGATTCGCTGAAGCTGTTCGATCAACTCCGCATCGCGGCGAGATCAGCGGCGGAAAAGGCGCCGATCAGGAGCGAACCACTGTCGGGACCGGGCCAGGCCACGGCGTGCAGACCATCCCGTCCCGCCGCGTAGAGGCCCGCCCGGGCGATCGCGTCGCGGATCCGTGCCACCCGGAAGAACTGCTGTTCCGACACGACGTACTGTACCACCAGCCGATCGTGGCAGCGATAGGCCAGTACCGCAACCAGCTCGCCCTCCAGCCCAGTGGTCCAGGCGCCGATCAACCTCATGTGCGGCGCGGCGAGGGCCGGAATCCCGAACGGCACCCGACCCACCACCTTCGACAGCGCCTCTGCTCCGGGCAGGTCGGACGCCGCCACCCGCTGGAAGTTGGCGAGCGCCGAGTCGATGACCGAAACCGGGACGCTGTCGAGCACGAGCGGTACCCCCGTCCCCATGGACATCGACATCCCGGCGGCGGCCGGTGCAGCGCGCGTGCGGCTCAGGAGGACGAGCGCGAGCGCCGCGGCCACGCCCCACCCCGCCCACGCCACGATCGGCTGAACTCGGGAGCGCACCAGCGGCACCACCGTCGGTGTGCCGGTCGTCGTGGGGGGGACCAGACCGGTGCGCACCCGATCCCGCAGCGCGGAGGTGGCGCGTGGCGCCATCTCGACGGCGAGGCGATCACGAATCGCGGTCTGTGCCCGCAGCGCCCGCCGGCATGACTGGCAGGTGCGCAGGTGCCGAGCGACCGCCTCGCGCCGCGCCTCCGGCAGCTCCCCGTCGAGGTAAGCGCCGAGCAGGCCGGCAAACGCGTCCGGCTCTGCTTCGAACCCAAGTCCATCGATGTCAGTCATGCCTTGCGCTTCTGCGTGAGTGCTGCGGAGGGGGTGAACCGCCCCTCGCTGGTTTCCCAGCTCGCGGAGTGGGTCGCGATGATGGCAGCCATCAGTTTCCTGCCACGATAGATCCGGCTCATCACCGTGCCGAGTGGTATACTCGTCATCTCGGCAATCTCCTGGTAGCCGAACCCCTCGAGGTCGTGCAGCTCGATGGCGGCGGCGAACTCCGCCGGAATCGCCTCCAACAGCCGATCCACCTGCTCCCGCGAGAGGGCGCTGACCAGGTGCTCGAACGGTCCCGCCTCGTCGCCGAGGGGGAGATTGTCCTGCGCCAGCGGTTCCATCGGCGCCAGCCGCTGCCGCCGTCCCTCCCGCTCCCACAGGTCGCACACCGTGGTGCGGAGAATCTGGTACAGCCGGGAACGGACCCGCTCCTCATCCCGCAGCTGGTCGAATCCCTGCCACGCCCGGATACATGCCTCCTGCACCGCGTCCTCGGCATCGGCAAGGTTGCCGACCTGCCGCGTGGCAAAGGCGACCAGGCGGTCGAGATGCGGGAAGACCAGCACCTCGAATCGGTCCTGTCGTGTCGCAAGCGACCCGGGCAGTGTCATGCGGTCAATCTGGGTGAACGATGTAGGGGAGCGCCATGAGAGCAACCATGGATGACGGTGGCAGCCTCGCGAATATTCCCGGCGCTCCAGCGCATGCTGCCTTCGGACCAAGGTACGGGGCCGATCGGGGCGGGAACAGATCCCCTCCCGGGCCATCTGCAGTCGGTTCTCGGGGCATCGGTTCGTTCCCCACCGTCCGTCCGGAGATTCAGCCATCAGCGTTCAGCATTCAGCCATCAGCGTTTCCCTTCCCCCTTCTCCTTTCCCGTCTTCCCTCTCCCTGCCTGCTCCCCCGTGCGTCGGATCCTGCTTAAGATTCTGCATACCCTCGCGACCCCCGCCGCCGACGGGACATCCTCGTGGAGTCCGCGTGCCGATCACTCACGTCATCGACCATGTCCAGCGTCGTATGGAGACCATCGCCGAGGGTCCCATCACCTGGGCTGATCTCGTGGCACACTGGGAGGCGGAGGTCGCTGAAGGGGGTGCGGGATACCCGGAGTTGATCGTTGGTGTCCGGGCCACGGTACAATTCACCCCCGACAACGTTCGCCACCTGGTGGAGCGGCTGCGTCTCGCGGCGCAGCAGGGCCCACTCGGTCCGACCGCCGTGGTCGTCCAGACGGAGCTCGGTTTCGGCATGCTGCGAATGCTCGGGATGCTGGTTGAGCCCTTCTGCGCGATTGTCCCGTTCCACGACCGTGCAGCGGCCGAGGTGTGGCTGGCTGCTCACCTGCCACCTTCCCGCACCCAGGGACTCAGCCCGCCGTGATTTCCCCCCGTCGTTGCGCGGCACTCCTCTTCCTGCTCACCCTCGGCGCCTGCTCCCGGTCCTCCCGCTACCTCCAGTCGCGATGCGCGGCGGTCAACAGCCTCGGGCTGCATGATTGCACCCGTTACGTTCCGGCGCTTCAGGAGCTGATCAGCCGCCCGGAGACCTTTGACGGGCTGCCGGTGCAGCTGCTCGGCTACGCCACGCTCGAGCCGGAGGGAACGGCGCTGTTCATTTCGCGCGAATCGTATGAGCACGGCTTCACTCGCGATGGTGTCTGGCTGGTGATCCCTGACTCGCTCCGGGCTGCGATCACCGCGACGGTGCCCGGGTATGTGATTGTCGAGGGTGTCTTTGAGGCCGACTCCTCGGGCCACAACGGGCTGTTCAGCGGCGGGATCGACCGGATTCGGCGGCTCGACACCTGGCGGTTCAGCCGGGGGCAGGCGACGGGGACCAGGGAGTAGCAGATGCGTGACGAAGCCAGGCTCAAGTGGTGGAACTGGACGGGTCGGTCAGTGCCTCGCCCCTGAGCGCTCAATGCTGAGTGCTGGATGCTGGATGCTGAACCAACTCCCCGTCAGGAGTCATCCCGTGCGATCCTTGCTTGCTCTGACTGGCGTCGCCCTCACCGTGCGTACCGCGCCACTCGCCGCGCAGGCGAGCGCGCTGGGCGAGCCCGTCACCATCGCGCAACGCTATGCACTGCCATCGGCGGTGCTCGGCCAGACTCGGCGGATCCTGGTCTATCTCCCGCCCGGCTACGCGACGAGTGGCAAGCCGTATCCGGTGCTGTACCTGCTCGACGGTGGCCTCCAGGAGGATTTCCTTCACATCGCGGGTATCGCGTCGCTCGCGGCGGATTTCCGACGGATGCGGGAGTTCGTGGTGATCGGCATCGAGGGCATTGACCGGCGTCACGACCTGATCCATCCGACCATCATCGACAGCTTCCGCGCGCTGGCACCGACCAGCGGTGGCTCCGCCGCCTTCCGCACCTTTCTCACCACCGAACTCAAGCCATGGGCGGAGTCGCACTTTCGCCTGACGGACGAGACGGTGCTGATGGGCGAGTCGGCGGCAGGGATGTTCGTGGTGGAAACCTTGCTGCGCCAGCCGGACCTCTTTCGGGGCTACATCGCCGTCAGTCCCATGCTCTGGTGGGATCGCCAGTCGCTGTCGAAGGCCTCGGCAGGATTGCTCGCGCGACGACCGTATCCACCGGGGCGCCGTCTCTACCTCACGATCGCGGATGAGGGGGGTGAGATGCGCGAAGGGGTGGACCGTCTGGTTGAGGCGCTGAAACGGACCCCGCCCCCCGGCCTGGAATGGACCTTCGTCCCGATGGAGCAGGAAACCCACGGCACCACCTTCCACCCGGCGGCGCTGGCGGCGCTGCGGTTGTTCTTTGCGATGCCGGAATAGGCGATAGGCGATAGGTGATAGGTGGCGCAGGCCGTAGCGGCGGACCCGTAGGTTCACCCATCCGAACGCAACGAGGAGCCGTGACCATGCACGCCGTCCGATGGCACACACCCATCGCCACAGCGCCGATCCTGGCACTCCTCCTGCTGCCTCGCGCCGGCAGCGCACAGGCCGAGACCCATCCTCCGTATCGCGACGCGCGCCTTTCGTCCGAAGCACGGGTGCGGGACCTCTCGGCCCGGATGACACTGCAGGAAAAGTTCTGGCAGCTCTTCATGATCCCGGGGAGTCTCGACGATCTGGCGCACGACTACTCCCACGGCATCTTCGGACTCCAGATCGCGCCAACCGGAATGGATACCGGTCGCACGGCGGCGCGGGCCCACGCCGAACGGATCAACGCGATTCAGCGTTATTTCGTGGAGCGTACCCGGCTCGGTATTCCCATCATCCCATTCGATGAAGCGCTGCACGGACTCTCGCGCGAAGGCGCGACGGTCTTCCCCCAGGCCATTGCGCTGGCGGCGACCTGGGACACGGCGCTGATGGCACGGGTCGCGGGCGCGATCGCGCGTGAGAGCCGGAGCCGTGGGGTGCGGCAGGTGCTCTCCCCGGTGATCAATATCGCGAGCGACGTGCGGTGGGGCCGAGTCGAGGAGACATACGGGGAGGACCCGCTGCTGAGCTCCGCCATGGGCCGGGCGTACATCGGCACGATGGAGCGTGCCGGCATCGTGACGACGCCGAAGCACTTCGTGGCCAACGTGGGAGAAGGGGGACGGGACAGCTATCCCATCGAGGACAGTGAGCGGAGGCTGCAGGAATATTTCTTTCCCCCCTTCAAGGCCGCGGTAGAGGCGGGTGCCCGCTCGGTGATGAGCGCATACAACTCGGTGGATGGGGTACCCGCGACCCAGAACCGCTGGCTGCTGACGGAGCAGCTCAAGCGCTCCTGGGGCTTCCGCGGATTCGTCATCTCCGATGCGGCGGCCACCGGCGGAGCCACCGTGCTGCATTACACCGAGGCCACGACGGCCTCCGCCGCCAGCCACGCAATGGCCTCCGGCCTGGATGTGATTTTTCAATCTTCCTATGAGCAGCATGCGCCCTATTGGGACGCCTTTCGGAGCGGCATGATTGCTGATTCGGTGATTGATGCCGCGCTGGCCCGGGTGCTCCGGGTCAAGTTCGATCTCGGACTGTTCGATGCACCGTACGTCGATCCAGACAGCGCGGCCTGGTGGAACGGGCATCCCGATCATCGAGCACTGGCGCGTGAAGCGGCGCGCGCGGCGATGGTGCTCCTGAAGAATGAGGGACGCATCCTTCCACTCGATTCCTCGCTCCGTACCATCGCGGTGATCGGGACTGACGCGGTCGAGTCCCGTCTGGGCGGCTATAGCGGCACCGGTACCCGGGCTGTCTCGATCCTGGAGGGAGTGCGGCGACGGGCGGGTGCATCAGTCCGAGTGAGATATGCGCCAGGGCCAGGGAGGGTGTCGCCCGACTACATGGTGGTCCCGGCGTCCGGGTTGGGGACGACGCTGGATGGCCGGACACTGCCGGGCCTGACGGGCGAATATTTTGACAACCCCACGCTGGACGGGGTGCCGCGCCTGGTACGCGCCGATCCGACAATCGACTTCGCCTGGACGCTCGCGTCAGCGGCACCGGAGATTCCACTCGACTGGTATAGCGTCCGCTGGACCGGACGGTTGACCACCCCTGCGGCCGCCACCCGCCTGGGTGTGGTGGGGAGCGACGGGTACCGCCTCTATGTGGACGATCATCTGGTGATCGACAACTGGGTCAAGCAGTCGTCCGGCCAACGGGTCGCGGCGGTCGCACTTCGTGCCGGCCGGTCCTACGCCATCCGACTGGAATACTTCGAGACCACCGGGAATGGACGGGTACGACTGGTCTGGGATGCTGGTGTCGCCCACGACTGGCAGAACCGGATCGACAGCGCCGTCGCGCTGACGCGGAAAAGCCAGGTCGCGATCGTCGTCGCCGGCATCGAGGAGGGAGAATTCCGGGATCGCGCGTTTCTCGGCCTGCCCGGCCACCAGGAGGCGCTGATTCAGGCCGTGGCCAGGACCGGCACGCCGGTGGTCGTCGTGCTGGTCGGCGGAAGCGCGATCACCATGTCGGGATGGATTGACCAGGTGCGGGGTGTCCTCGACGTCTGGTATCCGGGAGAGATGGGTGGTGCCGCGGTCGCCGACGTGCTCTTTGGCGATTACAACCCGGCCGGCCGGCTCCCGATCACGTTTCCGGTCGCCGAAGGGCAGCTGCCGCTGCACTACAATCACAAGCCCACCGGGCGGGGTGATGACTATCTCGATCTCACCGGCGCACCGTTATTCCCTTTTGGTTTCGGGCTGAGCTACACCACCTTCGAGTACTCGGCATTGAGCATATCTCCGGCCGAGATTGAGGTGGGCGGGACGGCGGTGGTGCGGTGCCGGATCCGGAACACTGGACCGCGGGCGGGCGATGAAGTGGTCCAGTTATATGTCCGCGACCTGCTGGCGACGGTGGCCAGGCCGGTGCAGGAGCTGCAGGGCTACCATCGGGTGCACCTCGAGCCGGGCGAGGAGCGGGAGGTCGTGTTTACGCTGACGCGCGAGCAGCTGCAGATGCTGGATGAGGGGATGCACTGGGTGGTGGAGCGGGGCGACTTTCGGCTGATGATCGGCGCCTCGTCGCGGGATATCCGACTGCGGGGGGTGTTGAGAGTGAGGAGTGAGGAGTAGGCGAATGGTGAAGCCTGATTGCGTGCACCGGGGCGACTCCGCGCCACCGACCCGACGTGAGTTCATCGCCGCGGCTGCCGGCGCAGTCGCCGCCGCCCGATCTCCCTGGCGCGACGCGATCGCGCCGCCGCCGGCACGGCCAGTGCCCTCGGCGTCCCAACTCCTCTGGCAGCGGGATGAGCTCGCCCTCTTTCTGCACTTCGGCGTCAACACATTCACCGATCGCGAATGGGGTGACGGGAAGGAGGATCCGGCCATCTTTGCTCCGAGCGCGCTCGATGCGGGCCAGTGGGCGAGGACCGCTCGTCAGACGGGCGCTCGGGCGATGATCCTCACCGCAAAGCACCACGATGGCTTCTGCCTCTGGCCCAGTCGGACCACACAGCACTCGGTGGCGCGCAGTTCCTGGCGAAGCGGGCAGGGCGACGTGGTTCGGGAATTCGTGGATGCCTGCCGGGTCAACGGCCTCCGCGCCGGGCTCTATTGCTCGCCCTGGGATCGCAACGCCACGGTGTACGGGGACTCGCCCAGGTATAACGACTTCTACTGTGATCAGCTCACCGAACTGCTCACCCGCTACGGTCCCATCCACGAAGTCTGGTTCGACGGCGCCAACGGCGAGGGGCCCAACGGCCGGAAGCAGGTGTACGACTGGCCCCGCGTCTTCGCGCTGGTCCGCAAACTCCAACCCAATGCGGTGATCTTCTCCGACGCGGGACCCGATATCCGCTGGATCGGCAACGAGCATGGCGAAGCCGGCGACCCCAACTGGTCGACGGTGAATCCCGCGCTGGTCCCATATCCGGGTGCCAGTGGAGACGGTGTCACCGAAGCGCTGCTGCATGGCGATCCCGATGGCCCGCTCTGGCGCCCCGGCGAAACCGACACCTCGATCCGGCCCGGCTGGTTCCACCATCCGGCCGAGGACGACCAGGTGCACACCGTGGAGGAATTGATCCAGCTCCATTTCACCTCGGTGGGACGCAACTCGAAACTGCTGCTCAACGTGCCGCCGACCCGCGACGGGCTGCTGCATGCCACTGACGTGGCCCGCCTGACGCAAATGCGTCGATCACTCGATACCCTATTCCGTCAGGATCTCGTCGGGGACCGCACCTTCACCTGGCGCGCCACCGGAGCCCGCTCTGCCGTGGCGGAGCTGGAGCTCGGCGTGCCGGGTCAGAGTGTGATGGTGGGGATCGCGGATCTGCGGGAGGAAATCGAGCGCGGGCAAGTGGTCGCCCGGTACCGGCTGGAGGGTTCGAATGGCGGTGACTGGCGGACCCTCTCGCGCGGAACCACGATCGGCTACCGCAAACTGGATCGGTTCGCACCACAGGCGGTGCGCCGCGTCCGGTTTATCGTTGAGGATGCGGTCGCGACGCCGCAGCCGGTGCGATTGCGACTGTTCGCCGCGGATAGCGCGGCGGTGACGAGGGAGTAGGGGTCGGTGCGAGGCGGAGGCGAATGTAGTTTATGAACGGCCAACGGCTAACGGCCGTTAACCGAACGCGGTACTGAATCGAGGCCTCACCATGTCCATTCGTCCCGTCAAGCGTGTCGTGAAATCGCAGCCAGTGATCGAGGGCGCCGGGGTACACCTGCACCGCGCCTTCGGGTTCGGGAACACCGACGACTTCGATCCCTTCCTCCTTTTCGACGACTTTCGCAATGACGTCCCCGCCGACTACCGCGCCGGCTTTCCCTGGCATCCGCACCGCGGCATTGAGACCATCACCTATGTCCTGACCGGCACGGTCGATCATGCCGACAGTCTCGGCAACCACGGGGCGCTCGGCGCAGGTGACGTGCAGTGGATGACCGCCGGCAGCGGCATCCTGCACCAGGAGATGCCGAAGGGGGACCCACAGGGGCGGATGCACGGCTTTCAGCTCTGGGCCAATCTGCCAAGTACGCTGAAGATGATAGCGCCGAGGTATCAGGACGTGTCCGCTCGGGACATCCCCGAAGTGACGGATGACGACGGCGTGCGGGTACGGGTCGTCTGCGGCTCCTTCTGGGGACGCACCGGGCCGGTCGACGGCGTCGCCGCCGATCCGCGCTACCTCGATGTCTGGGTACCACCGGGACAGCGCAAGGTCCTGCCGGTGGAAGTCACCCGCCACGCCTTTGCCTACATCTTCGAAGGCAGCGGGAGCTTCCGCGATGCCTCCGCCCCGCAGGCGGTGAAGAGCGAGGAGGCTGGGGCCGAAGACAAGGTCAGCCTGTCGGATATCGGGAATCGGTCGCTGGTGCTGTTCGACCGCGGTGACGAGGTGACGGTGCAGGCCGGTGAGCATGGTATGCGATTCCTGCTGGTGTCCGGCCAGCCGATCGAGGAACCGGTCGCCTGGCATGGCCCGATCGTGATGAATACCCAGGAGGAACTGCGTCAGGCGGTAAGCGAGTTGCGCGACGGGACCTTCATCAAGTAGGGGTGTGCGCAGCGGCGCTTTGAGTTTCGCCGGTTCAGAGCAGGGCGGTAAGCGCGTCGGCCAGCCGGACCGGCGCCCGCGGCTCGTTGGCGAAGAACAGCACCGGCTCGATCAGTTCCAGTTCCATCAGGACGAGATCGCTGTGCACCTCGCAGGCATCGACTCGGGCGTAGAGCGGGGACAGAGGTGCGGCAGCCACCACGGCAGCCGCCTGTTGAATCAACCCGTCGCCCGGCTCGGCCAGCTCAACGGTGCCACCGAAGTCCGACTGGACTCGGAAGTCACCGACCCGCGGTCGCTTCCGCACCGCATGGGAGAACCGGCCGCCCAGGAAGACGAACGACAACTCGCCCGTTGCCTCGATGCTCCTGACGTACGGCTGCACCATCATGTCGCAGTGCCGGACCTGCGCGGCGTAGCGCGCCTCCTCTTCCTCGCTCGGCTCACGTCCCACCCGCCATGTTCCGGAGGCGGTCGCCGAGATCACCGGTTTGACCACCGCCTCCGGCCAGTCATGGCGTCGTAGCACCTCGGCGAGCGGTGTCGTGTCGCCCCGACCGATCCAGGCCGTCGGCGTCACCGGAACTCCGGCCTCCGCAAGGTCGCGCAGGTAGCTCTTCTGCAGATTCCACCGGAGGAGCGGGATCGGATTAACCACGCGGGCGCCGTGCTGCTCGAGCTGGTCCAGCCAGGCAAGGAACTCGCCGGAGCGCTGGTGATAGTCCCAGCATGAGCGGATCACGATCGCGTCGTACCCGCGCCACTCCTCCCGGGGATCGTCCCAGATGGGTGTGACGCAGTCGATGCCCCGCGCGGTGAGCGCGCGCGCCAGGTGCTGATCATCGGCGGTGAGCGCCGGATAGGCCGCGCAGGTGGCGAGGGCGAACGACATCAGGCGGTCGGCGCTGGGCGCCGGGCGGGAGTGAGAATGGAGCAGGTCAGCGGAAAGCTGCGCCCGAGGGTCGTCCGCGCGCACATCGCCAGCCTGCGATCGATCTCTTACCTTCCCGGTGTCCGGAGAGGCCGGAAGAGGCTGGATCAGTCATCACAGCGCCCGTCGCAGGCGGGTGCATCAGCAATTGGAGTTTCCGCATGACCAAGAATATCGGGTACGCCGCCCAGAGCGCGACTACGCCGCTCGGACCCTACACCTTCGAGCGTCGCGACCCGGGTCCCACCGACGTCCAGATCGAGATCCTCTTCTGCGGCGTCTGTCATTCGGACCTCCACCAGGTGCGCAACGAATGGAAGGGCACCACCTTTCCCGTCGTGCCCGGGCACGAAATCGTTGGCCGGGTGGTGAAGACCGGCGCCCGAGTCACCGGGTTCAAGGTCGGTGACCTGGCCGGGGTGGGCTGCATGGTGGACTCCTGCCGCACCTGTGCCGACTGCCGGGAGGGCCTGGAACAGTTCTGTGCCGGCACCACCTTCACCTACAACAGCCCCGACCTGCACCTTGGCGGGATGACCTACGGTGGCTACTCGAACAGCATCGTGGTCGACAAGGATTTCGTCCTGCATGTCTCGGACAAGCTGGACCCGGCCGGCGTCGCGCCGCTGCTCTGCGCCGGCATCACGACCTGGTCGCCGCTCCGGCACTGGAAGGTCGCCCAGGGCCAGAAGGTCGGAATCGTCGGGCTGGGCGGACTGGGACACATGGGCGTCAAATTCGCGCACGCTCTCGGCGCCCACGTGGTTCTCTTCACGACCTCGCCGGGGAAGACGAAGGATGCGCTGCGCCTGGGCGCCGATGAGGTCGTCATCACGAAACATCCTGCCGAACTTGTGCCTCACGCAAAGAGCTTCGACTTCATCCTGAACACCGTAGCGGCGGCCCACGATCTCGATCCCTTCATCGGCATGCTGAAGCGCGACGCCACGATGTGCCTGGTCGGTGTGCCGGACACCCCGCATCCGTCGCCGTCGATCGGCCAGCTCATCTTCCAGCGCCGGCAGCTCGGCGGCTCCCTGATCGGCGGCATCCGCGAGACGCAGGAGATGCTCGACTTCTGCGCCGAACGGGGCATCGTCTCCGACATCGAGATGATCCCGATCCAGCAGATCAACACCGCCTACGAGCGGATGCTGAAGAGCGATGTGAAGTACCGGTTCGTCATCGACCTGAAATCGCTCAAGGCGTAGGCGGGTGGATCTCGATCAGCTTGAAACCCCGGCGGCGGTGGTCGATCTCGACATCATGGCCGCTAACCTGGCCCGCATGGCGGCCTACTGTCGAGCGCATGGGCTGGGCTGGCGACCGCACACCAAGACCCACAAGTCGCCCCTCGTGGCGGCGGCGCAGCTGCGCGCCGGCGCGACCGGCCTCACCGTCGCCACGTTGCGTGAAGCCGAAGTCATGGCTGGGTTGTCGGATGATCTGCTGCTGGCCTATCCCCCGGTGGGGCCGGCCAAACTCGCGCGACTGATGCGACTCGATCCATGGCCCGCGCGCCTGCGCGTGGCGCTCGACTCAATCGATGTGCTCGAACCGCTGGGCCGCGCGGCCCTGGTCGCCGGCCGGGAGGTGGGGGTCCTGATCGAACTCGATGCCGGGATGCATCGGGTCGGGGTGCAGTCGCCGGCGGATGCCGTGCGCCTGGCGCGGGCCGTCGCCAGCACCGGCGGGGTGCGCTACGACGGCGTGCTCTTCTATCCTGGTCACATCCGCGACTCGGTCGACGATCAGGCTCCGGCGCTGATCGCGCTGTCGACGACGCTCTCGCACTTTCTGTCGGCACTGAGGGAGGCGGGACTTCCTCCGCGGGTGGTGAGCGGTGGCTCGACGCCCAGCGTCTGGCGGAGTCACGAGATGCCCGGTCTCACCGAGGTGCGCGCGGGGACCACGGTCTTCTCGGATCGGACGACGGCCGCGATCGGCGTCTGTGACTGGAGCGAATGCGCCTACTCGGTGCTGGCCACGGTGGTCAGCACCACCGTCCCGGGGCAGGCGGTCATCGACGCCGGGTCCAAGGCGCTGTCGAAGGAGGAATTGCGAGGATCGGGGGGCGGATTCGGGGCGCTGCTCGATGATCCGAATGTCGTGGTCAGTGGACTGTCGGAGGAACACGGTCTGCTGGATCTCACCCGGTCGGCGCGGCGTCCAAAGATCGGTGATCGAGTCCGCGTCGTGCCGAATCACGTCTGTGTTTCGGTGAATCTGCAGGAAACGGTCTGGGGCCTGGAGCGCGGAGTGGTGGTGACGTCGTGGCCAGTGGAGGGGCGGGGGAGGTAGGTGGGGGCAGACAGCTGCCACCTGCCAGCTACGAGCTGCCAGCGCCTCCCGCCACCAGGACGCCGAGCGCACCGGGTCGGATCTGATAGGTGAGGGGCAACGGGAGGCGAACAACCTCGCCGTCGAGGGCGACCTCCATCTGGCGACCCCGGGATTCGATGGTCGCTTCGGTGACCCGGAAGATCTCCAGCGCATCGGATTCCTCTGCCTTGCCCCGCAGCACATGCCACGCGAGACGGGCGAGTCGACGTCGCCCGCCTCCGCGGACCACGTAGAGTACCAGCGTTCCAGTGGTGAGCGACTCACGGGTACCGGCATCGAGCCCCGCCATCCGGTACTCATTGTTGCCGATGAAGACCAGCGTGGTACGGCGCAGCACCGGCTGGCCATCCACCTGGATTCGTACCCCCATGACCGGTACCTCTCCCAGCACTTTCATGGTTGCCCAGGTGGCGACCAGCCATTTCGCGAGTCCATGGGCCGGCCGGGCGGCCCGCAGCCGCACGATGCGTGGATAGAGTCCCAGGCTGGAATTGTTGAGGAAGCAGCGACCGTTGACCACGCCAACATCGACCTGCATCGTGTGTCCCGACAAGACGACGTCGATGGCCGGCCCCAGCTCCAGTGGCAGACCCAGGTCCTTGGCGAAGTGATTGAGTGTGCCGAGCGGGAAGACTCCCAGTGGCGTGGGGCTGTCGATGAGCCGGGCGGCCACAAGATTGACGGTGCCATCGCCGCCGCCCGCCACGATGGCGGAGACGCCGGCAGCCAGCGCCTCATCCACGGCGCGCGACAGGCTGGCAGTGTCCGTGGCCAGCGTAACCTGGACCTCGCGACCCGCAGCGGCAAAGCGACTGCGGATTTCGGTGGCCGCGGCTTCCGTCTCGCCGGCACCGGAACCCGCGTTCAGCACGACGGCGACTGGGCGAATGGGCATTGCGCTCATGAGTAGGGAACCAACGACAATTCGAACCGTAGTTCCAACGGCCAACGGCCAACGGCCAACGGCTGAACGCTGAACGCTGAACGCTAAACGCGGAACGCTGAACCCCTGCCCCAACCTAGCCCTTCTCCCACTGATCGCTATGTTCTCCGACCCATGCGAACCGTCCTGCTCCCCGCTGTGGCGGTGCTGTTGCTGGCACCGTACCGCCTGGCGCCGACCGCCCAGCGGCCGCACCGCGACGAGGCGATCGAGCGCCTGGTCGAGAGCGGCCGTCATCCCGACCTGCGCTGGCCCGACCTCCGGGACGTCCAGGTCGATCTGGCTCGGCTCTATCAGCGGCATGGGTGGGCTCCGATCTGGCAGAGCAATGACACCCTGACGACGCCAGCACAAACGCTGCTGCGCATCCTCCGGGAAGCGGAGTTCCGCGGGCTCGATCGGGAGGACTACGACGTGAGCTGGCTGGAGGGTCAGCTGGCGGTGACCCGGATTCTGGGAGGCGCGACCGAGGAGAGCCGGGCCCGGCTCGACGTGGCACTGTCGGTGTCGGCGGCGCGCTTTGCGTTGGCGCTCCGGCGTGGGCGGGTCAGTCCGACCGCGGTGCATGTCACGTTCAAGCTCCCCGCCGATTCGTTCGACGTGGCAGCGACGCTCGACACCCTGACGACGAGTCCCTGGCCCGGCGATGTCATGCGCGGCCTGGAGCCCCCCTTCCTGCAGTACTGGCTGTTGCTGGCGTCGCTGGTCAGGTATCAGGCGCTGTCGCGCGACTCCGCCCTCGTGGTCCTGCCACCGATGCCGCGACAACTCCGTCCCGGGTCCGCCTACGGGGGCGTGCCGACGCTGCGTCGGCTGCTGCGCCTGCTGGGCGACGACCGGGACACCACCTCCGCCCCGCTCCTCGACACCCTGTATGACGGCGGTGTGGTCGAAGCGCTGAAGCGCTTCCAGATCCGGCAGGGCTTCCCCCCCGATGGCGTTATCGGCGATTCGACTCGCGGGCGGCTGAGCAGTCCGTTCGGGCCGCGCATCCGGCAGATGGAGCTCACGCTGGAACGGTGGCGCTGGATGCCGCGCACCTACAGCGCGTCGCCGCTATTCGTCAACATCCCCGCCTTTCGCCTCTACGCCTTCAGCGCCATGCGGAACGACGAGACCAGTCTGCTCGGCATGAACGTGGTCGTCGGACAGGCCTTCCAGAACGAGACGCCGGTCTTCGCCGCCGACATGGGATACCTGGTGTTCTCGCCGTATTGGGACGTCACGCCGACCATTGCGCTCAACGAGATCAAGCCGGCGGCGCTCCGGGACCCGGAGTTTCTGACGCGCAACCGCTACGAGCTGGTCGAGGGGGGCGGCGTGGTGCTGCCCTGGCGCGAGAATGTCGAGCGGATCGGGCAGGGGGTGCGGGTCCGGCAGGTCCCCGGAGCGCACAACGCGCTGGGCGGCGTCAAGTTCATCATGCCCAACGAAAACAACATCTACCTGCACGACACCCCCTCCCGGACGATGTTCGAGCGCACCCGGCGTGATGCCAGTCATGGCTGCATCCGCCTGGGCGACCCCTTCGCGCTGGCGAAATTCGTGCTGCACGATCAGCCCGACTGGACCGACGAACGGATCCGCGCCGCCATGACGGCGGAGGTCGCCCAGCGCGTGGACCTCACCCACCCGATCCCGGTATTCATCATCTACTCGACGGCGGTGGCACGGGAGAACGGCGACCTCTTCTTCTACCCCGACATCTACGGGCACGACCGCACCCTCGATCGGCTGCTGCGGAAGGGGTATCCGTACCCGCGGCGGTAGAGCAGGGCGGACCCGCTGGTCCGCCCCACCAATGGGTCCGCCCTACCCAGGGTGCGCTTCTTCCGACCACCCCACTACGTTTCCGCCCCTCGAAGGGCTGAACCGACCGGGGTGGGTATGAAGCGACTCTCAACGTGGCAACGGGCCTGGGCGGGCGCGAGCGTACTGCTCGTCATTCTGCTTGTGATGGCGGGTGTGCTGGCCATGGCGGCGCCCGCCTCCTCTGCCCCGGCCGTCCCGGTCCGTCCCGCCTCCGACTCTCTCCAGCCCGACGTCTCCTCCCTCCTCGGCGTCAGCGGTCAACTCCGCGCGGTGATGTTCCCCGCCGATTCAGCGGCTCCCACTCCACTCACCACCCTGGTGCCTGCCCTCGCCGCCCAGGGTCCCGGCGTCCATCTCACCGGACTGACGGCTCCCGACGGCATCCCCATCCGGGCGCTCTCGTTCTTCCCGCTCACCGCCCGGCACAATGGCGAGTGGCACAGCTATCACGTCGGTTTCTGGCCCGGCGAGCGCGCCAGCCGCCGCCATCCGCGCTACGAGCTTCCGGCCGGCTTCCTCGAAGTCACCGCCGAGAACGCCCAGACGCCGCTCTCGACGCATTTTGTCGTCAGTGACTTCCTGACGCACGACCAGCAGTCGGTCTGGCCCAAGGTGCTGGTGATCCGGCTGCCGCTGCTCGACAAGCTCGAGTTGATCAGCGCCGAGCTCGCCGCCCGCGGGCGGATCCCGGCAGTGCGGGTGATGTCCGGCTTCCGCACTCCGCAGTACAACGCCCTCGGCGTCGGGCCCCGCGGCGGGCGGGCCGGCGACAGTCGCCACATGTATGGCGACGCGGCGGATATCTACGTGGATGCGGATGGCGACGGCCGAATGGACGATCTCGATGGCGACGGACGAGTGACGACGCGTGATGCCGGCTGGCTGGCCGATATCGCGGAGCGGGTCGAAGGCGCCCACCCCGGCCTCACCGGCGGTATCGGCGTCTATCGGGCGAACGCGGTGCACGGTCCCTTCGTGCATGTCGATGTGCGGGGGACAATGGCGCGGTGGTAGGCGGACTGCAGTGAGGAGTGAGGAGGAAAAGCAGTTCCACCTCACTCCCTACTCCTCACCCCTTCATGGTATTGAGCACCATGTATGTGGGGCAGGCGTCCCGCCTGCGCTACTTCTTCTCTCTCCTCACTCCTCACTCCTCACTCCTCACTCCTCACTCCTTCCTCCCCCTCACCACCGGCGCCCGCTCGATCGGCTTCTCGTAGTCGCCCGGTTCCGGGGGCCGGAAGGTGAGGTCGAGGGAGACAAACAGGATCTTGGACCAGGGATAGAACAGGATCGGGAAGAGCACCATCAGCACCATCCCACCCCACAGCAGCAGATCCCATGGCGGCGTCGGCCAGGTGCGGATCAGGACGCCGACGAACGTCAGCGCGAACACCCCTTCGGTCGCGAACAGGTTGATCGTATTGGAGCCGACCCAGTAGCCTCCCTCCGGCTCGCGATCGAAGCGCAGTCCGCAACTCGGGCAGCTCGGGCACATGCGCACCCAGGAGACGAACACCGGACCACCACCGCAGGCCGGGCATCGGAGCCGCAGGGCTCGGAGGAGCAGATCGCGGCGCCGCATGATGGGTCCCCTACTGCTGCGCGGGGCAAGGCGCGTGCACCCACCCCTTGGCGCCTGCGAAACCGATCAGCATCAGCACATCAGTGAGGGCCAGCAGGACCCACCTCATGCGTCGTCCTCTCCGCCCAGCTCGTAGCGCTCATCGATGATCGCCCCGAGGGTGGCGAGCGCCTTGCGCAGGGTGGGAACCGCCGGATCGGTGCTCTTGGCCCAGACGACGATATCCCAGGGGTCGCCCGCGAACGCGTCGGGGGGCATCGCGTCCTCGGCAGCGGTGAAGAGGACGTCGGCCACGGTTCCGGCGGGATCGGTCCATAGCACGATCGCCTCGTCCTCGCGCTCGGCGTGCGTGGTCTCCGCCGCGGCCTCGTCAAAGATGGTGGCGGCCGCCTCGGCCCCGCTGCCACCCAGCACGATCGTGAGACCGCCTTTCTCGATCAGCGAGAGCGCGAATTCCTGATTGAGTTCCTGCAGGGCGGGCGAGTCCTGGTCGAGCCAGAGGACGACCACGGCGACCCGGTCGCTGAATGCCGACTGGGCGGGCGGCAGGTTGAGCGACGGTACGGTGGAGAGGAAGACCCGCTTGTCTTCGTGGTCGGGGAAGCGGGTGAGCGGCATCGGGAGTTCAGGTGAAGGGTAGGTCGGGCCTCCGCGCCCGACGAGGTGAAGGTCGGGCCTCCGCGCCCGACGAGGTGAAGGTCG
>JBDTMI010000022.1:0-52067 GCA_039934355.1 Gemmatimonadales bacterium | reverse complement strand
TCGCCATCGCCGAGTCGCCCTCGAAGGGCTGCTTGCCGGTGAGCATCTCGTAGGCAACGATGCCGAGCGAGTACTGGTCCGATTTGCCGGTGATGTCCTTGGCGGCGCACTGCTCGGGACTCATGTAGGACGGTGTGCCGACCGCGATGCCGGTCATCGTGAGGCCACGATTCTCCGCCACCTTGGCGATGCCGAAGTCGGTGACGACCGACCAGCCTTCTTCATCGACCATGATGTTGGCCGGCTTCACGTCGCGGTGGACGATGCCGTGCCGGTGGGCGTACCCGAGAGCGCTGCCGACCTGCTGCAGGATGGCCTTGACCATCGGGATGGGCATCGGGCCCAGGTCCTTGATGATCGCCTCAAGCGAGCGGCCGGCGATGAACTTCATCACGAAGTAGAGCGTCTTGCCGGCGCTCTTCACGGTGAAGATCGGGATGATGTGCGGGTGACTCAGGTTGGCGGCGGTGCGAGCCTCGCGCTTGAATCGCTCCGCCATGCCCTCGCCCATCAGGTGCAGCGCAGGGGACATCACCTTGATGGCGACCTTGCGGTCCAGCGCGATTTCATGGGCGAGGTACACTGTCGCCATGCCGCCGCGCCCCAGCTCGCGATGAATCTCGTACTCGCCGATCGTGGCAATTCGGAGCAGGGCCAGGACTTCGTCGGTGGCCTCCTTTTCCTGCGCCGCGGGCATCATCGCCGTCGCCACACTCCCCTGCTCGCCCGACACATCCGAGCCGCACTTCATGCAGAAGCGCGCACCCGGGGTGATGGGCTCGCCGCAGCGAACGCAGGAGAGGTTTGGCGGAGCTGTCATGAGGGAGCCAAGTGATTTAGCTACTTCAATCTAGCACGCTGTCCCTCGCCTTCAATGTCCCACCTCACCACGCCCCCGTCCTGCAGGATCAACCCGCGGAATTCGAGCATCGACAGCGCTGAAAGCGCAAGGGAGGTCGGCAATCCGGAACGCAGCACCAGAAGGTCCACCGGGGCCGGGCCCGCCTTCAGTGCCTCGGCGACTCGGCGCTCGGCGTCGGGAAGGTCGGCGGGGAGTTTCGGAGGGTCGAGCGTGGGCGATTGAGTGGCGGTAGGCGGGTTGTTCCACCTTTCGCCAGTGTGAGACCGAGTGGCGGTAGGCGTGAGGGAAGCAATGGCGTGACCGGATGCCGCGCCCGCTTCCGGATAGTGCCGCAATAGGTCCCCCAGCTCAATCAGCGGCTCCGCCCCATCCTGCACCAGCCGGTTGGTGCCCACCGACGTGGCGCTGGTGATGTTGCCCGGCACCGCCATCACATCCCGCCCCTGGGAGAGCGCCGTGCCGACCGTGATCAGCGTGCCCGAGGCAGTCGCCGCCTCGATCACGACCGTTACCCGGGCCAGGCCGCTGATGAGTCGATTCCGCCTTGGAAACGCACCGACACCCGGTCGCTCACCCGGTGGGAACTCGGTGAGCAGCAGCCCGTCACGCTCGACCGCGCCATACAACTCCCGATTGGCGGCGGGGTAAATCACGCCGAGGCCGTTCCCCAGCACGCCGATCGTGGCGCCACCGACGTCGAGCGCGGCCCGGTGGGCGATCGCATCAAGTCCACGGGCCATCCCGCTCACCACCACGACCCCGGCCCCAGCGGCCGCCTCGGCGATCATCCGACAGACCGCCCCGCCGTACGTCGAGTGATCCCGGCTGCCGACGATCGCCACCGCAGGACGGGTGAGGAGCGAGAGATCCCCAACGGCGAAGAGCAACGCCGGGGGATCGGGGATCTCGCGTAACATCGAGGGGAAATCGGGATCGGCGGGGAGGAGTGCGTGGGCACCCATCGCCTCGACCTGCGCGAGGAGGGCTTCGCCGGCAGCAGGAGTCGCCGCACTGATCGCGGTGGCCGCGGCGCGAGAAATTCCGGGCACGGTGCCCAAAAACTCAAACGGCGCCGAAAGGGCGCCGAGTGCGGTGTGGCAGTGGGTGAGGAGTTCGGTGAGTCGCGCCGGGCCGATTCCGGGCACCAGCGCAAGCGCCACGTAGGCGGCGCGTTCGTCAGTTACGGCCATCGAACCGGATCCCGGGCGGCCTCCGCCTCGACGGCGTCCTGCTTGCGGATGCCATTGACAGCTTTCCAGAGGTAGGCCTTCAGCTCCTCGAGGCCGGTCCCGGCAACAGCACTGAAGCTGAGCTGGGCCGTCGCCTCCGGGGCGACGATCGTTGGCAGCACGTCTTCTGCGGCCAGCAGATCCCGCTTGGAGAGCAGGACGATGAATGGCTTCTGCGACAGGGTTTCGCTGTAGGAGCGGATCTCGTGGCGCAACTGGTCGAAGACGACCTGTGGATCTTGGGCGTCGAGCGGAATCAGAAAAGCCAGCAGCCGGGTCCGCTCCACATGCTGGAGAAACCGGAGGCCGAGGCCCTTGCCGGTGTGAGCGCCTTCGATGATGCCGGGGATGTCAGCGACGACGAAGGTGCGGTTGTCCGACAATCCGACCACCCCGAGGTTGGGCTCGAGCGTGGTGAAGGGGTAGTCGGCGATCTTGGGCCGGGCCGCGGAAATGACCGAGAGCAGCGTGCTCTTGCCGGCGTTGGGTTCCCCGACCAGTCCGACATCGGCTATGAGCTTCAGCACGAGATCGATCTGGCGATCCTCGCCCTCGCCGCCTGGTTCCCACTCCCGCGGCGCCTGGTGAGTGGAGGACATGAAGTGGTAGTTGCCGCGCCCCCCTCTGCCACCCTTGGCGATCAGCAGTTCATCGCCGTCGTGCATGACTTCGCCGATCGTATCACCGGTGCCGGTGTCCTTGACGATCGTGCCGGGCGGCACCGGGAGGTAGAGGTCATCGCCGCCGGCGCCGGTCATGGTCTTGCCCATGCCGTGCACCCCGCGCTCCGCCTTCCACACGGTGCGGTAGCGGTAGTCGAGCAGGGTGGCGAGGTTCGCGTCGGCCCGGAGGAAAATGGAGCCGCCCCGCCCGCCGTCGCCCCCATCGGGCCCACCCTTGGGCTTGTACTTGAACCGGGCAAACGAACTCGCGCCGGAGCCGCCGGCGCCAGCGGCGACCCGGATCGTGACCTGGTCAACAAACATGCGTCGCCACCATTACTCCTCTGGCTCCCAGCCGTCCCGGACACCCTGCCACAGTTCCTTGATCTTCTTCCACTGGTCGTACGAGAGCAGCTGGTTCACGACGCCGAGGGCGCCTTCCACCTGCTGGAAGGTGGCGCCGGCGTGGAGCGCCCCCCGCAGGTGGGAATGGAGCTGACGGGGCGTCTCCAGCACGGCGGTCTGGGCGACGATGCACAGCTCCCGCCGCATCAGGTCGAGGCCGGGACGCGACATCGTGCGACCGTAGCCTTCGGTGATCATCCACGCATCGAGCGCGGGATGGAGCTCCTTCACATTTTCCCGCAGGCGGCGATAGTTGGAGCCATAGACGATCTCGCAGGTGACTTCGCCGCGCCGGGTCCACTCGGCGACGCCGGTGTAGTCGGTTTCCGCATCGGTGGCGGGCGCCGCGACGCGACCCGTCTTGCGCCAGATGGAGACGGCCATGAGCGTCCGCGGATACCCCACCATCAGTGTGGACTGGAGCAACAACTCCTCCACCCAGGGGATCGGCACCTGGTTGGCCCGACAGGCGGACGCGCCGTTGCGCAGGTCCGGCTCATAGCCCTGGGCAATCGCGGCCGCGAAGCGGACGAGGTGAAGCGTCGGTGGATCGAGCAGGTCCTGCCTGGACATCAGTGTGGTGCCTTCACTCTCTCTCATGGGTACCGCATCGC
Organism: Gemmatimonadales bacterium; assembly: GCA_039934355.1. GTDB lineage: Bacteria > Gemmatimonadota > Gemmatimonadetes > Gemmatimonadales > GWC2-71-9 > JADJOM01. The sequence continues at coordinate 48,295 of JBDTMI010000022.1, read as the reverse complement.
GGCGGCGCTAGACGGAAAACTGCAGCGCACCCCTCGCGCGGAGACTGCCGGTCACTGCCGACCGGGTGTTGATCGTCGGAAGTTCGATATGTCGCACCAGATTCGCCGGTGCCCGGTCGAAATCGAGCGTCACGAACCGGTGGTCGGCGAGCTGCCGCAAAACCGCGAGCAGCGCCGGACCGGAGCTTCGCATGTCGCCGTCGGCCACCTTGACTGCTACCCCCAGGCCGGCGGCGGGGATCGCGGCGCAGTGAATCCCGTCCGCGCCCACCTTGGCGATGATGGCGCCGCTTGTCGCCTCGTTCAGATCGGTGCAGATGCGCCCGTTGCCCGCGATCAGATGCGGATGGGCCGCCATCGCGTTGCGGAGCCGGACCATCGGCGGCTCGGCGCTGGCCGCGAACCGCGCATAGGCCAGCGCCATTGACCGGAGCGGCAGACCGAAACAGACCACGGTGCAGCCATCGACGCCGAAGCGCATCCGGTCAGCAGGAACATCGGTCCATCGCTCGATCTCCACCAGCAGCCGCTGCTGCACCGGGTGCGAAGCACGTTCGTACCCGTCGACGGGCCAGCCATGCGTCAGGGCAAGCGCGAGCATACCGACATGCTTGCCGGAGCAGTTGCTCCAGCGCGGGGTGATGCTCAGGCCATGCCGCAGCGCATGCTCGTACACCTGGGTCGACAGGGGCGGATGGGGACCGCAGGCCAGCGCCTGCTCGCCGAGCCCCACCTTCCTTAACATCGACTCCGTGACCTGGATGTGCGCTGTCTCACTTGAATGCGACGCGCACGTCAGGGCCAGTTCCCGGGAATCGAAGCCGAACCGATCCGCCGCGCCGTCGGCCACAACCGCAACGGCCTGGAACGGCTTGGCGGCGGAGCGCCAGAAGGTGACCTGCTCCGGCTCACCCGCGCTCGCCACCAGGCGTCCCGCATGATCGACCACGGCGACCGACACCTGGTGGACCGATTCGACCAGATCGCCCCGAATGGACTCAACTCTCAACTGGTCGGACATGGGGAAGCAAAATAGCAGGAGGGAGACGTCAATAGGGCAAACGGAACATTTGGGTAGCGCGGGCCTCCGTGCCCGCGATCGAAAACGCCGTACCGATGATTGTGGGTTCGCGGCCGGAAGGCTCCCGCCGTCAGAATACCCGGCCACTCCCCGGGTTCGGAATTCACGATGCCGGGCACGGACGCCCGCCCTACCAGGTGGCGCGTTCCCCTCTATGTTCAGCCCATGCGCTTCGCCCCGGCCATCGCCGCTCTCCTCTTCCCCGTCGCTGTCGGCGCCCAGGCCTCGCCGTATGTCGCGCTGGATGATCCACGCCTGCCGGCCTTTGAGCACCTGATCGCGGTGGGCGACGTGGCCGATCCGTCGCCCATGATCCGGCCGTTCCGGCGCGCCGATGCGATGCGCATGCTGGACAGCGCGTACGCTGATCCGGACACCCGGGATACCGCGCTGGTGGCCGCGCTTCGACTTGCATGGCGGCCCGACAGCGGGGACGCGACGTGGCGCCTGCTCGCGCGAGCGGGGGCGCAGGCCTACACCGAGGGCCGGCGCGATCCACTGCATCGGGCCGGCCAGGGGAGCGTCGAGCCCTACCTCGAGATCGGGATGGTGGGGCGGTGGGGGAATCTGCTGGCGGTGAGCCGACCGGCGATTGAGCGCAGACTGCTCGATGATCCTGACTGGCCCGGCCGCAAGAATCTGGATGTGACCGGCCGACAGATCGATGGCTACATCTCGGCCCAATTTCGCTGGCTGCGACTCTTCTATGGCCAGATGGACCGCAACTGGGGACCAGTCGGACTGCCGGGGTTCGGGGTCAGCAACTATGGCTACTCCCGGCCGGAGCTCGGAATCGAACTGGGCAATGATCGATTCCGCCTCAGCGCGCACGCCGCGAGCTTGACCGATGCGACCGATTCTTTGGGCCAGACGGTGCACCGCTACTTCTTTGCCCACCGCGCCGACGTCCGGCTGCATTCGCGGCTGCGGCTTGGGTTGTGGGAGACGGTAGTCCTCGCCGGGGTGGACCGGAACTTCGACGGCCGGTATCGCAACCCCGTCACGCTGCTGCTGCTGGCCAATCAGTACGGTCTGGGCGACCAGGGCAACATCCTCATGGGGCTCGACCTGCACTGGCACGCCGGCCGACGGCTCGCGCTGCAGGGGCAGTTCGCGCTGGACGACTTTCAATATCAAAACCGTTCGGGACCGACGCGGGTCCCCGATCGATACGGCTTCACGCTGGCCGCGACCGGCCCACTGGTGCGCCGCATCGGATGGCGTGCCGCGTACACCCAGGCCACGAGCCTCGCCTTCCGAGCCAGCGATCCATTCGAGAATTTGACCGATGGCGGCGTCGGACTGGGGCGGAATTTCTCCGGCAACGATCAACTCTCCCTGAGCGCCTCCGCGCTGGTCGCGCGCCACTGGCTGGTGACGCCGGAGCTCACGCTGCTCCGTCAGGGCGATGCCACGCTGAATGATCCCTTTCCGCAGGGCACGGCTCGCGGCAACACGCCGACGCTCTTCATCGGGACGGTGGAGCGGACCTGGCGCGCGGCACTCGGGCTTTCCGGAGAGCAGGGTCGGCTGGCGTTGCGGGGCAACATGGGCGTGCACCTGATCGACAACGCCGACCATGTCGCGGGCAGGAGCCGCACCCGGTTTGTCGGTCAGCTCACGGCGACGCTGGCGCTGGGCGCGGCGGGGCAGTTCTGAGGTGACATCACCGAGTGAGGCGGGACCGCTGACCGCCGCGCAGGTGGAGGCCCTGCTCGCGGGCATTGCGGGACAGCGGATCGCGGTCGTCGGCGACCTCATGCTGGACCGGTATCTCGTCGGCGAGGCCACCCGGCTCTCTCCCGAGGCACCGGTTCCCGTGGTGTCCATTACCGAACGACGCGAGGCGCTCGGCGGGGCCGCGAATGTGGCGGCAAATGTGGTGGCGTTCGGCGGCACGGCCCGACTGGTCGGTGTCCTGGGCGACGATGTGGCGGGGAGCGCCTTGCGCGCACGACTCCTCGCGACGGGGCTCAGCGATGATGGCGTGCTCACGATGCCGGCGCGTCCGACGACGGTGAAGACCCGGATCATCGCCCGGGGCCAGCAACTCATTCGGGTCGATGAGGAATCCGACGCACCGCTCGAGGGCGCCGCCCTCAATGCCCTCATCCGGCGGGCCGAGTCGGCGGTGGCCGACAGCGATGCGCTGGTGCTGGAGGATTACGACAAGGGGGTGCTGGTGCCGGCGCTGATCGCGACGGCGATCGCGGCGGCGTCCAGCCGAAAGATTCCGATCATCGTCGACCCGAAGTACCGCAACTTCTTTGCTTTCGCCGGGGCGACGGTATTCAAGCCCAACCGGCCGGAACTCGCCCGGGCCCTCGGCGCGACCGTCGACGCCGCGCGACTCGAAGCCCTGCCTGGGCTGCGACAGCGACTGAATGTGACGCACTTGCTCGTGACCCTCGGTGCGGAAGGCATGCTGCTCGTGGGTGGAGAGGGCGCGATGACCCGGATCGCCGCGCAGTCGCGCGAGGTCTTTGATGTGTCGGGCGCGGGGGACACGGTGACGAGCTGGCTGGCGGGGGCACTGTCGGCAGGGGCGTCGCTGCTCGATGCCGCGCGACTCGCGAACCTGGCCGCCGGCGTGGAAGTGGGAAAGCAGGGTGTGGCAGTGGTGACCCCGGAGGAGGTGCGGGCGGCGGTCGGATAGAGGCGGGCCTTCAGATGCGCGTGCCGAAGCGAGGGGCCCTACCATCCGGTGCGGTTCGGTTGTAGGTTCTGCCCTCCCGAAGATCGGGCGATTAGCTCAGCTGGTTAGAGCGCGCGCCTCACATGCGCGAGGTCGGGGGTTCGAGCCCCTCATCGCCCACTGCAGTTTCGTCGTCGGCTCCTCGCCACTACCGGCGAGGGGCCGTCTCGTTTGCCACCGCTTCGTGGTGCGAATCATCCAGCACCGGCTCAAGTCGCCAGCGAGCTCAGCCGCGCACCAGATCTCGCAGCAGCGCCGTGAGCACGGTGGGGAGCCGTTCCGCGCGCGTCAGGACCGCAAAGTCCCGGCCGAAGAGGCGGGTCGCATACCGCGGGGCCTCGCGGTCGACCGTCAGGCAGAACGGGCGCACCCCCTGCATTCGCGCCTCCGCCACCGCCATCCGGGTGTCCTCGATGCCGTAGCGGCCCTCGTATTCGTCCACGTCGTTGGGCCGCCCGTCCGAGAGCAGCAGAAGCAGCCGGTGTCGCGCCGGTTGGCCCGTGAGCGCCGCAGTTGCATGCCGGAGTGCCGCGCCCGTCCGGGTGTACCCGTCAGGCTCGAGACCGGCGATGCGGCGGCGAGCGAGGCTGGTCGCCCCTGCCTCATCGAAGCGCTTGAGGACCTGGACCGTGACCCGCGAGGGCCCCGCGCTGGCAAAGGCAAGGATCGCATGCGGGTCCCCCAGTGCAGCGAGCGCCTCACCGACGACCAGGAGCGCCTCCTTCTCCACGTCGATGATACGTCGAGTCCCTCCCACCCACCCATCGGTCGACGCGCTGACGTCCACCAGCAGGACGATCGCCGCGTCACGTCGCACTGGCCGGGTGTCGATATGGAACCGATCGTCGGCTGCGCCGCCCGCCCGGCGATCGGCGTAGGCATCGACCAGTGCATCCAGGTCCAGTTCGTCACCGTCCCGCTGGCGTCGGAGCGCGACCCGTCTGGGCCGGAGCCGCTCGAAGTCGCGGCGGACCGTGCGCATCGTGGCGGCATGGCGGCGCAATTCGGCATCGACCCACGCCACACTGCCCACCGCTGCGTCCCGCTCCCGGACAATCGCGCGACCGCTGTACGTTCCGGTCCGCCAGTCCCACTCCGGATACGCCAGACCCGTCGGACTGGGGCTGGTCAATTGACCGAGCGCACGCGGGATCGGCTCCGCCCCCGCGAGGACCTCGGACACCGCTCCAGGTCGGTGGACCAGCCGAGCCTCGGGAAGCTCGGCGAGTGACTCCGCCAGGTCGCCCGGATCCGCCTGCTGATCCCGATCCGCCGGACGCTGGAGACCGGCGGGATCCTCCGCCTTCTCCTGCAGATCATCAGCCCGCACCATCCAGGTCCCGGGCTCGGCATCGTCTTCATTCTCGGCCGCTTCGCGGGGTCGAGGCCGTCGAGCCAGAATGCGCGATCGGCCCGGCGCGGCAGAGGGGACTTCCACCCCGGCCCACTGTGTCAGGGAATCCGCGACCCGGTCGGACAAGGTGCCCCAGAGCGGGACCGGTGCCGTTCCCCGATAGGGCCCGGTCAGCGTCGCCAGTGTCAGGCACTGCTCCTCCGCCCACCCCCGAGAGGCCTGCGGAGTGACCGCGACGATGAATGGCTCCGGGGGCGAACCGGGCTCGGCGGCGAGGAGCTGCAGGGTGAGGCGCTCGACCGCGACTTCGATGGGTACGGCCCGGCGAGCGACGGGCCGGTGCTGGGCAGCGTCCCGTCGGGCGACCCGGACCTCCCCGGCGATCTTCGGGAACAGGTGCACCAGCATCCGATCGACCGCGGCGGCTTCAGAGAGCAGGTAGAGGTCGCGCAGCAGCAGGCCCGCCATCGGCATGACCGCAAACGTGCCACGCTGCAGGCGCGCCGCCTGCTCCAGCGCCAGGAGCCGATATCGATCGGGGATTTGTTCCGTCGCCACGTCATCGAGATGCCCCGGCAGCCGAATGCGTGCAGCATCACAGTTTGGCAGGGCGGCCTGCGGGTACAGGTGCGAGGTCCGGTAGCGGCTCAGACGAGTGAGGACAGTTGGCACGGCGGGTGGTTCGGCGATGCCGATCCCGGGAGCATCCGGAAAAACCGCCGCGACGAACAGCTCCACCCGGCGCCGCAGATCCTGCAGGCGGGGAGCTGCATCGCCGGACCTCTCGGTGTGCCGGGCCCACAGCTCGCCCACCCGCCGCGTCGCAAACAGCGCGGCTTCGGCAATGACGTCTTCGGGCTCGGCCACGGCGTCAGAAGGTGGCGGTGATCAGGTCGCCAATGGCCGCCAGCAGATCAGGGTCATCGGTGAGGGGGCCCATGAGGGCGACGCGTGCCGCCTGCGCCGGGCTGATGCCACCAGCGATCAGGCGTGCCGTCGCCACCAGCAGGCGGCTGCTCGGGACCTCCTCCAGACCGCGGTCCCGGAGACGCCGAATCCGGCCCGCCAGCTCAACGAGTGCCCCCGCCGTCGCGTCGTCGACCCCGCCTTCATGCACCACGATCCGGCGTTCCAGCACCGCGGGCGGAAAATCGAACTCCAGCGACACGAATCGCTGGCGCGTGCTCGGCTTCAGGTCCTTCAGCACGTGCTGGTAGCCGGGATTGTAGGACACGACGAGCTGGAACCCCGCGGCCGCCTCGAGCAGTTCGCCAGTCTTCTCGATGGGCAGCATCCGGCGGTCGTCAGTAAGCGGGTGGATCACCACCACGACGTCCTGACGGGCTTCCACGACTTCGTCGAGGTAGCAGAGGGCGCCAAGCCGTGCGGCCCGTGCGAGTGGCCCGTCCTGCCACACGGTCTCTCCACCCCGGATCAACCACCGTCCAGTCAGATCGCTGGCGGAGAGGTCGTCGTGACAGGCCACCGTCACCAGCGGCCGCTTGAGTCGCCACGCCATGTGCTCGACGAAGCGGGTCTTGCCGCACCCGGTGGGGCCCTTGAGCATGACACCGAGTCCGCGCCGGTGACACTCCTCGAAAATCGCCACTTCGTCGCCGGTGGCTAAATAGAAGGGCTCGTCACCGCCTGGATGGCGGAGCCCATCGGGAAGACTCCGTGCGGCGACCGGCATCCGTTGCACGCTCATGGGCTCAGCGTGGCGCCTCCGCCGCCGCCGGCCACGTCACCGGTGCGTTCCGCCGTCTGGGGGCGAGGAAGAAGAAGTCGTAGAGGAAAAGACCGACGCCGAGCGTGAAGAGCAGCCCGGTGGCGAGTACCATCAGGAAGTGCACCTGGATCTTGTGCTGGGTCTCCAGGTACCCGAGGCCCATGATCCGCTCGAGATAGGTCTGCCCGATGCCGGCGGCAGCGAATGCCATCGTCATCCCGAACATTCCCGCCATCTGGAGCCAGAAGGCCCACAGTCCGGTGGGCGATTCTCCGGCCTCCTGATCGTGGCCGAAGAGCCCCGGCATTGCATAGGTGATCATGGCGAGCACAATCATGACGTAGGCCCCGAAGAACGCCATGTGCCCGTGCATGGCGGTAATCATGGTGCCATGGGTCCATTTATTGACCGAGGGCCAGGTGTGGGCCAGTCCGAGGATGCCAGCGCCCAGCGCCGAGAATACGGCGCTGCCGAGGGTCCAGTGCAGTGCCAACCGGTTGGGATGGGCCAGCCCGGAACGCCGCATCGCCATGTAGGCATAGATGGCCATGCCGAGGAACGCGAGCGGTTCCAGCGCACTGAAGAATCCGCCGAACGCGATCCAGTAGGTGGGAACACCGATCCAGTAATAGTGGTGCGCCGTGCCGAGAATCCCGGCGATGAAGGTCAGCCCCACGATGACGTAGAGCCACTTCTCCATCACCTCGCGGTCGGCGCCGGAGAGCCGGATCAGCAGGTAAGCCAGGAGGCCGCCCTGCACCATCTCCCACACGCCCTCGACCCAGAGGTGCACCGTCCACCAGCGATAGTAGATGCTGACGGTGTAATTGTCGTAGGTGAGGAGCGCCGGGAGGTAGAGGATCGCGGTCAGCGCGAGGCCCGCGACGAGCACGCCCTCGGTGGTAGTCAGCTTCTTCGCCTTCCAGATCGTCATGCCGATGTTGTAGAGAAACATCAGCATCGTGACGACGATGGCGAGTTTCACCGGCATCGGCTGCTCCAGCAGCTTGTTCCCCTCGGTCCAGCCGAAGAGGTACCCGACCACCGCCGTCACGCCGGCCGTGGTCCACAGCCCAAGCTGCCAGTAGGCGAGGCGGGGCGAGTGGAGTTCGGTCCGCGATTCCTCGGGCACCAGCCAGTAGGTCGCGCCCATGAACCCGGTCAGGACCCAGACGAGCAGCACGTTGGTGTGGATTTCCTTGCTCACATCGAAGGGCAGAAATGCCTTGATGGGGTCGGGCCCGAGATACTTCGCGATCGACAGGATGCCGAACACCATCTGGAGCCCATAGAGGAGCAGGGCCACCACGAAGTAGGGGTAGGCAACGGCCTGCGTGCGATAGCGCATGTCCGCGCCTCCTACTTGAGAGTCATGAGGTAGGCGACCAGCGCGTCCACCTGCGCCGGCTGGAGCGTCTGCTCGAAGTTCGGCGGCATCATGGATTGACCGTTGCTGGAGTAGGTCGAGCCTGCGACCAGGGCCGCGTTCGGCTGCAGAATCGACTCCCGGATGTAGCCCGCGGCATCGGTGGCCTTGCCGGTGTAGCCCGCGGCGGTGACGCGGCCGGCGGCGGTGGTGGCGATGCTGGCGAGTGACGGTCCCACGAGATTGACGCCGGGGGATGCCGAATGACAGGCAAAGCACCCTGGCGGCGCCTGGCCGAAAAGCGCCTGACCGATGGCCACGGGGTCATCCGAGGCGGCCTGCGGCGTGGCGCCACCGACATTGCTGCCCGGAATGCTCGCGCCGGACACGAGAAGCGGCCGCGGCGGCCAGCCGTGGTTGTCGATCTTCCCGACCCAGCCGAGAAAGGCGATCACTTCATCGATCTCCTGCGGCGTCAGTTTCAAGTTCGGCATCAGACGCCGGTCCCGCTCCTCATTGTAGAACTTGGCGGGATCGGCCAGAAAAGCGCGCAGGTACGGCGCACCGCGCTGCTCGGCGATCTTGGTCAGGTCCGGCGCATAGTAGGCGCCTTCGCCAAGGAGCGTATGACAGTTGATGCAGTTCTTCCGGTGCCAGACGTGCTTCCCGGCGATCACCTCGGGGGTGATCTGGTCGCTGTGCGTCAGGGTGGAGAATTGGCGGTGACTGTCGACGGTGAGGGCGAGGAAGATCAGGGAAAAGAGGCCGGTCGAACCGAGGAAGAAGATGCGCGTGTGTCGTTTGGTCATGGAATCCCCGGGGGTCAGACACCGATCTGTCGGAAGTAGCGCAACGCCATCGCAGCCCCATAGGCGCCGGCGGCCACCATCAGGGCCAGGATCAACAGGCAGAGCGCGCGCGTGAGCGCGCTCGCGCCCTGCACGGATGACTCTTCACGAGCGCTCTCCATGACTCGGACCTCCGGGGTTGACAGCAACGGCGCAAAGTCGGGTGGTCGGGAAGCGCACCATAAGTATCCGCCCCCAACCGATGACGCAACCCAGCCTCACAATGAAGACTCCTTCACCGCTACGTGCCCGCCGCCCGCGACGGCGCCAGGCTCACCTCGATCGACTTCGAGGTCGGCGTGTTGCTCCGCTCCGCCACGCTGCCGAGCGGCACCAGCACATTCGCCTCCGGGAAATAGGTGGCCAGGCATCCCTTCGGAATGGAGTACGATACGAGTTGGAAACCCCGCGCCACCCGCCGCTCGTCGCCGAAATGACTGGTGATGTCCACCCGCCCTCCCGCCCGCCACCCTCGACTCGCCAGGTCCTCCGCGTTGATGAACACGACTCGCCGGCCGCCATGCACGCCACGATAGCGGTCGTCGAGTCCATAGATGGTGGTGTTGAACTGGTCGTGACTGCGGATGGTGGTCAGCAGAAAATGATTTTCACCCAGCGAGTGGGTGGAGATAGGTGCCGTATGAAATCCGGCCTTGCCGCTCTTCGTGGTGAAGCGCCGTTCGCGCGCGGCGTTGGGGAGGTAGAATGGCCCCTGCGCCAGCCGGGCGTTGAAGTCAGCGAAGGCGGGGATCACCCGCGCGATGTGATCCCGGATCCTGGCGTAATCGCCCGCCAGTCCGCGCCAATCGATCCGGGAACGACCACCGATCGCCGCATGGGCGATCCCCGCGATGATCGCCGCCTCGCTCTTGAGCGCCGGACCCGCCGGCTCGGCGCGCCCCCGCGACGCACTCACCACACCCATCGAATCCTCCACCGTGAGCACGCCACCGGGGTCCCGTTCCGAGCGACCCAGGCAGGGCAACAGCAGCGCTGTCTCCCCGGTGACGAGGTGACCGCGATTGAGCTTGGTCGCGATCTGCACCGTGAGCCGGCAACTTCGCAGCGCCTGGGCGGTGCAGACGGTATCCGGGGCGGCGGACAGGAAGTTGCCGCCCAGGGCCACGAATACTTCGATCTCACCGTCGTGCATCGCGGCGATGGTGTCGACCACATCCTTGCCGAAGTGGCGCGGTGGAATGAACTGGAATTCCCGCGACAACCCATCGAGAAACCCTGCCGACGGCCTTTCCCAGATCCCCATCGTGCGGTCGCCCTGCACATTCGAGTGACCTCGCACGCAACAGGTTCCGGCCCCGGGACGGCCAATATGTCCGCCGAGCAGCAGGAGATTCACCAGCATCTGGATTGTGGAGACCGCATCGCGGTGCTGGGTCAGACCCATCGCCCAGCAGCAGATCATCCGCTTCGACCGCGCGACCAGCTGTCCGGCACGTTCGATCTCGATACGCGAGAGCCCTGATCCCGCTTCGATCGCTTCCCAGGACGTCGCATCGAGGTCGGCCTTGAGCTGATCGAAGCCGTCGGTCAGGTCCCGGATGAAGTCATGATCCAGGACGCCGCCATGCGCGGCGTCCGCTGCGAGCATCACCTTCATCACTCCCTTCAGCAGGGCGATGTCCCCATTGATCCGTACCGGCAGGTGCAGATCCGCCAGCGGTCTGCCCGCACCAAGGATGCCGGCGACGAAATGCAGCGGCGTGGGATACTCCTCCGGGTTGGGATCGGTGAAGCGCAACAGCCCCGTTTCCGGCAGGGGGTTGATGGCGATGATCGTCGCGCCATTGCGTTTGGCATGTTCCAGCGAGGTCAGCATGCGGGGATGGTTGGTCCCCGGGTTCTGCCCGATGAGGATGATCAGGTCGGTCTGCTCGAAATCCTCGAGCGTCACCGTCCCCTTGCCGAGGCCCAGGCTCTCGGTGAGCGCCGTGCCGGAGGACTCGTGGCACATGTTGGAGCAGTCGGGAAGGTTGTTGGTGCCGAAATCGCGCGCGAAGAGCTGATAGAGAAAGGCCGCCTCGTTGCTGGCGCGGCCCGAGGTGTAGAACGCCGCCCCATCGGGAGTGCGGAGCTGGTTCAGCCCGCTGGCGACCACGGCAAAGGCATCCTCCCATTCGATCGGTTCATAGTGCGAGGCACCCGGCCGACGGATGACCGGCTCGGTGAGGCGCCCCTGTTGTTCCATCCAGGCGTCGGACTGTTCCGCGATCTCGTCGACCGACCATCGGCGGAAGAAGTCGGCTCCGATGCGGCGATGGGTGCCCTCCGAGGTCATCGCCTTGGCGCCACTCTCGCAGAATTCGAACCGGTGGCGCTTGCCATCGGGAGAGGGCCAGGCGCAGCTCTGGCAATCGAAGCCGTCGACCTGATTGACGGTGCGGAAGGCACGCAGCGTATCCCGCACACCCATCTGCGGCAGTGCGACTCTGAAGGTGTTGAGGATGGCTGGAAGTCCCGCCGCCGACGCCGAACGCCCGCGGATGTGAATGGGGTTCGTCTCGATCGGTGGCTGGGCCAGCCGGGCCAGGTGCTCCGCCTCAGCGCCCTCCGCGCAACTGCGCGCGATGGCGTACGCGACCGCCTGGGACCGGGAGGATGGTGCCTGGCGTGGAGCAAAGGTGGGGAAGAGCCCCTCGGCGATCAGCGCCATCGGGGAAGCTTCGGTCTTGACGGGGTCCAGCGGGGAGCCGGGACGATCGGACATGGCGCACCTCGAAGTGGCGGGAGCGCGACATCGCGCCCTCGCCTCCAAGATACGCAGGGAATGGCGGTTTTCTATCGCACCTTGCGAAAGAATTGTCGCACGTCCGTGCCGAGGTGCGCGGGAGCTTCGAGGGGGGCGAAGTGGCCCCGGTGCTCGAGCTCCGTCCTTCTATTCATTCGAGATGATGACCTTGAGCGCACGCTCCTTCATTGCGTTGCCGAAGGTTTCGTACGCCTGCAGGACATCTTTCAGGGTAAAGTGATGGGTGATCAGCTGCTTCGGCTGCACCTTGCCCGACAATACCGTCTTCAGGAGCCGGGGCGTCGTGATGGTGTCGACCAGCCGGGTGGTGAGCGTGATGTTCCGGGACCAGAGGATCTGCAGGTTCAGCTGGACCGGCTGACCGTGCACGCCGATGTTGGCGATCCGCCCCCCCGCTGTCACGATGGTCTGACAGATGTCGAAACTGGCGGCGATCCCGATGGCCTCGATGGCCACGTCCACGCCGTGATCCTGGGTCAGTGCCATGATTTTTTCGGCGGCCTTGCCATCGGTATTGTTGACGACCGTCGTGGCGCCGAACTTCCGGGCGACCTCCAGGCGGTTCTCGTCCACGTCGACCATGATGATCTCGGCCGGCGAGTAGAACTGCGCCGTAAGCAGCGCCGCCAACCCGATAGGTCCGGCGCCGACGATCGCCACGGTGTCGCCCGGCTTCACCTGCCCGTCGATGACACCGCACTCGAACCCGGTCGGCAGGATGTCGCTCAGCATGACGAGTGCTTCCTCGTCGGCGCCGGCGGGAATCGGATACAGGCTATTGTCCGCGAACAGAATCCTGACGTACTCGGCCTGGGTGCCGTCGATCATGTTGCCGAGCACCCAGCCTCCGCCATTTTCGCAGTGCGAGTACATCCCCTTCTTGCAGTTGGTGCACCTTCCGCACGAGGAGATGCAGGAAATCAGGACCCGGTCACCCACCTTGAAGTTCGCCACACTTGCCCCGACGGCGTCGATGACGCCCACCCCCTCGTGGCCGAGGATCCGGCCGTCGGTGACCGCGGGGAGATCGCCCTTCATGATGTGGAGATCGGTGCCGCAGATGGTGGTCTTGGTCACCCGGACGATCGCGTCGGTTGGCGCCACGATGACGGGCCTGGGCTTGTCCTCCAGCGCCAGCTTGCCCGCCCCGTGGTAGACGAGCGCCTTCATGGAGGGTGCCTTGTTGTTCGTTGACTTCTCGCTCCCGGCCTCGGGGCCCTGATGGACCCTGGGAGCGTTGGCGACGCGGAGACTGCTCATGGAAGACACTCATTCAGTGGGGAGGGAACCGCCTGTCACCTGCAGCATGCACTGTAGGCGGAGACGAACGAATCAACATCCCTCCTTGGAATGAGTCCCGGGCTAGCTCCAGCTCACACCGGGTCGCACTGTTGCGCCCGGTGCGTGACCCAGAACTCATCCTTTTGATCGATTGCCCGGTCACTCGCGAAATATCTATTCTGTCCTGCGACCGTCGCGTTACCCCGGTTGCAATGCTGCTACGTGGCCGAGAGAAGCGGGAGTGAACATCAGGTGCACGGTTCACCCGCGCCCATGAAGGAGTTCCGATGGCATTTCGTTCCGGCGTCTACATCGTCCCGACCCATACCTGGTATATCGAGCGAACCGTCTGGCTGATAGCGGGGTTCGTCCTCCTCACAAGCACCGCACTGGCGGCGTGGGTGGATCCACGGTTTGTCCTGGCCATCATCGCCACCGGGATCTCCTCGATTGTCGTCGCGTTCACCGGCTTCTGCGTCGTCGGGAACGTCCTCAAGCGCCTTGGCTTCACCCCGATGCTCGGGAGGACCGAACCCACCCGCTGGAATCTGTACTTCCTGCAGACGGACGCCTGGTATCTCGAGCGACGGATCTACCTGGCCGTGGGGATCAATATTTCGATCGCCTCGACGCTCTCTCTCCTGCACAGTCCGTGGTGGCTGCTGTTCACCGGCTTTGTCGGCTCCGCCATGGTGTGGTTTGCCGGCACGGGGTACTGCATCATGGCGAACGGGCTCTACTGGCTCGGCGCCGAGCCACGACTGGCACCTGAGAAGGGGGCCGACTGTCCGGTCGCCCGGGCCGGAAATCAGCACGCCCAGGCGTGAGTTGCGGCCGCGTCACCCCGTCGCCTGGCCGTTGTGGCCGGTGAAGTCGAGATCCATCCGGGGCATTCACTGAGTCTTCAGCAACACTTCATATGGATTCCTGCACTTTGTGGGAACATTCCCGGCCCGTCAGGCAGACAGGACGACCCGCTTCCCCAGGGCGCCCCCTCCGCCACTCCAGGGCCGTTGGTCCCGAGTCACGACCGACCAGAGGCGCCTGCGATGTCCCTGCCCTATGCCATCCCGACTATTGACGGTGACGAACTCGAAGGCGAACTGAGACGCCGCGGCGTCTCGCGCCGCGATTTTCTCGAGTACTGCGGAGGTCTGTGCGTCGTGCTGGGCGTGGGCAAGTCGGCCGCGCCCGGGATGGTGCGGGCCCTGCTTGCTGTCCAACGCCCGCCGGTGATCTGGCTGCAGCTCCAGGAGTGTACCGGCTGTGTAGAGAGCGTGCTCCGGAGCGGGGACCCCAGCATCGGTGACCTGATCCTCGACATGATTTCGCTCGACTACCAGCACACCCTGATGGCCGGGGCCGGCACGGCGGTAGAAGCGGCGAAGGCTGAGTCCATGAAGGCCAACTTCGGCAAGTACATCCTGGTGGTCACCGGCTCCATCCCCACCAAGGAAAACGGGATCTATTGCACCATTGGTGGCCGGACCGCGCGGGACATCATCGAGGAGGCGGCCAAGGGAGCAGCGGCGGTCGTGGCGGTGGGCGCCTGCGCCCATTGGGGCAGCATCCAGGCCGCCCGACCCAATCCGACCGGCGCGGTCGGCGTCTCGGAGATCATCAAGGACAAGCCGGTGGTGAACATCGCCGGCTGTCCCCCCATCGGTGATGTCATCACGGCCACGCTGATTCACTTCCTCACGTTTGGCCGCCTCCCGGCGCTGGATGGCGAAGGACGCCCGTTGTTCGCTTACGGGGCCCGGATCCACGACCAGTGCTCGCGCCGCGCCAACTTCGACGCGGGCCAGTTTGTCGAGACGTTCGATGACGAGGGGGCCCGCAAGGGGTGGTGCCTGTACGAGGTCGGGTGCAAGGGTCCGGCAACGTTCTCCCCCTGCCCGATCTTCCAGTGGAACAGCGGAACCTCCTGGCCGATCGGCGCGGGCCATCCGTGCATCGGCTGTACCGAGCGCGACTTCTGGGACACGATGACGCCGTTCTACGGTCGGCTCCCCGACGTCGGCGGCTTCGGGGTGGAGCAGCGGGTGGACATTCTTGGCGCGGCCTTGGCCATCGGCGCGACCGCGGGCGTCCTCGCGCACGCCGCCGCGACGGGTGTCCACGAGATGCGTGAACGCAAGCGCCAACTGCCGGTCATTGAAATGAAATCAAGCGACGGCGGACCCGGCACTCCCAACACGTAGGGGAAAGGGCACATCATGGCCGCGACCAAAGTCGTCGTCGATCCCGTCACGCGCATCGAAGGGCATCTCCGCATCGAGGTCCAGGCGGAGAATGGGAAGATCACGGACTCCTGGGCCTCCTCCACCCAGTTCCGCGGCATCGAGATCATCATGGAGGGCCGCGACCCCCGGGATGCCTGGGCCTTCGTCCAGCGGATTTGCGGCGTCTGCACCGTGGTGCACGCGGTCGCGTCCTGCCGGGCGGTGGAGGACGCGCTGGGCATCACGATTCCGCCGAATGCCAGCATCATCCGGAACCTGATCCACGGGATGCAGTTCATTCACGATCACGTGATCCACTTCTACCACCTCCACGCGCTGGACTGGGTGGACGTGGTGAGCGCGCTCAAGGCCGACCCCGAGGGCACCTCCCGCATCGCGAAGTCCATCTCGCCCTGGCCCAACAACTCGGCGACGTATTTCGCCGAGGTGCAGAATCGGGTGAAGAAGTTCGTGGGCGGGGGACAGCTGGGGATCTTTGCCAACGGCTACTGGGGCCATCCCGCCTACAAGCTTCCGCCGGAGGTGAACCTCCTCGCGGTGGCGCACTACCTCGAGGCGCTTGACTGGCAGCGCGACGTGATCCGGCTGCACACCATCTTCGGCGGCAAGAATCCCCATCCGAACTTCCTGGTGGGCGGCATGGCGTCCGCCATCAACCTGGATGACACCGGCACCATCAACATGGTCCGGCTCTCCGAGATCCAGGGCATGATCACCCGCGCCCAGCGCTTCGTGGAGCAGGTGTACTGGCCCGACCTGGTGGCCATTGCCGGCTACTACAAGGAGTGGGGTTCCATCGGCGGCGGCGTGCCGAATTTCATGAGCTTCGGCGAGTTCCCCGAGGGCGGAATCGATGATCTCGACAAGCTCTACTTTCCCCGCGGGATCATTCTCAACAAGGATCTTTCCAAGGTCCATCCCTTCGAGCCCGAGAAGATCCAGGAATTCATCAACAGCTCGTGGTACGAGTACGAGGGTGGGGATGACGTCGGCCTCCACCCCTACGATGGCGAGACCAAGGCCAAGTACACCGGGCCTCCGACGCCCTGGACCTACCTGCAGGGAGAAAAGAAGTACACCTGGATGAAGGCGCCCCGATACGATGGCATGCCGATGCAGGTGGGCCCGCTGGCCCGGATGCTGGTCGGTTACGCCCACGGGCACAAGGATATTCAGGAAATGGTGAAGGCCGTGATGGACACGCTGAAAGTGGGACCGGAGGTGCTGTTTTCGACGCTGGGTCGCACCGCGGCCCGTGGCATGGAGACCGTGCTGCTGGCCCGGAAGATGGATGGCTGGTACGGTCAGCTGGTGGCCCGCATCAAGAGCGGCGACACCAAAACCTTCTCGAAGGAGAAGTGGGAGCCGTCCACCTGGCCCACCACGGAATCAAAGGGGTTCGGCTGGCTCGATGCCCCCCGTGGCGGCCTGGGTCACTGGGTGAAAATCAAGGATGGCAAGATCAGCCGGTACCAGTGCGTGGTGCCGAGCACCTGGAACTGCTCGCCCCGCGACGCAAAGGGCCAGATGGGTCCCTACGAGGCGTCTCTGGTGGACAACCACCCGCTGGTGCGACCGGACCAGCCACTGGAGATCCTGCGCACCATCCATTCGTTCGATCCCTGCATGGCGTGCGGGGTCCACGTGCTCGACGCGGGCGGCAACCTGATCACGCAGGTCAAGGTCCAATGAGCGCCCCACCCGTCCCACTCGGGCCGGAGCGGCGGAAACAGCGGATGTTCTGGCTGGGGCGGAAGCTTTCGCCGCCCACCGGCGAGTACAGGTGGGTCTACCTCTGGGATGCCCCGACCCGCGTCATGCACTGGCTGGCGGCCTTCTCGATTGTCGTGCTGGCGGTGACCGGGTTTTATATCGGCAAGCCCTTTTTCATTACCGGCGGTTCCGAGTCGTCCGATCCCTTTGTCATGGGACGGATGCGCTTCGTGCATTTCGCCGCCGCGGCCACGCTGGTCATGACGGCGATCATCCGCGCGTACATGATGCTCGCGGGGAACAAGTTCGAGCGGTTTACCGCGCTCTTTCCCGTGCGCAAGCGGGACTGGGTCAACATGTGGAAGCAGGTCCGGTACTACATGCTGCTCGAGCGACACGCGCCGGCCTACCTCGGCCACAATCCGATGCAGCAGCTCAGTTACACCGGGATCTACGTGGCCGCGGCCACGATGGTCCTCACCGGCTTCACGCTCTACGGTCAGTCCAACCCGAGCGGGCTGTTCTACCGCTCGTTCAACTGGGTTGAGCTGCTGCTCGGCGGCATCCAGATGGTTCGCTTCCTCCACCACGTCGTCACCTGGGTGCTCATCATCTTCATTCCCATTCACATCTATCTCGCCATGCGAGCGGACACGCTTGAGCATACCGGGGTCGTCTCCTCGATCATCAGCGGCGGCCGTTTCGTCGATGCGCACGAGAAGTTCATCGATGCCGATGACACCTGAAGCGGATCGCCGTTCGACGGTGATCCTCGGACTCGGCAACCCGTTGATGGGAGATGACGGGCTCGGTCTTGCCGTGCTGGAGCGGTTGCGGCGCGAGTGGGACGTGCCACCGGGCATCGAGCTGGTGGACGGCGGCACCTGGGGCATGAACCTGTTGCCACTCATCGAGGATGCTGACCGGCTGATTCTGATCGACGCCATCCGGGGCGGCGTGGCCCCCGGCGACCTCATCACCCTCGAACGCGACCAACTCCCGATGTACATCGCGCACAAATTCTCACCTCACCAGGTCGACCTCAAGGAGGTGCTGGCCCTCGCCGAGTTGCGTGGGACCCTGGCGGAGGAGACCGTGGCGTTCGGCGCCGAACCGGCCCTGGTCGAGCTGCAGTTCGGCCTGTCGCCCCTGCTGGAAACCCGGGTGGACGCGGTCGCGCAACTGGTGATCGACCGCCTGGTGGCCTGGGGCCATGAATGCGAACCACGGGTGGCGGTGACCGATGCATGAGCTGAGCCTCGCGCTTGAGGTGGCGAGGCTGGTCGAGGACCAGATGGCGGCGCATCCGGGCCGCCTGCTCCGTGTCGGTGTCACGGTGGGTGACGACGCCGGCGTCGAGCCGGACAACCTCGCCTTCTGCCTCGAGGCGGTGCTCGCGCATCCGCCCTTCGCCGGAGCAACCGCGGTGCTCGAGCGGGTGCCCGGGGACGCACTTCGGCTCAATTTCCTGGAGGTGGATGATGGCCGTCCGGACGATTGAGATACGGGAACGGCTCATGGCGCGCAACGATGAGCTGGCCTGCCTCGTGCGTGACCGGCTGCAGGCGGCGGGTGTCACGGCCTTCAATCTGGTTTCCTCTCCCGGTTCGGGAAAAACCAGTCTGCTTGAGCGCACGCTGGATACGCTGGGCGAGGAACTCGACATTGCGGTCGTCACCGGGGACGTGCAGACCCAGAACGACGCCGACCGTCTGGCGCGCCGCACCACGCGCCTGGTCCAGGCAGTGGTGACTGGCGGTGCCTGTCACCTCGACGCCAGCCAGGTGTCCGCCGCCCTGGATGCGATCGACCTTGCCCACACCCGACTTCTGTTCGTGGAGAACGTCGGCAACCTGGTCTGCCCCGCGTCGTGGGACCTCGGCGAGCAGGCCAAGATCGTGGTCTTCTCCGTCACCGAAGGGGAAGACAAACCGCTCAAGTATCCCAAGATGTTCCGGATGGCACGCTACGCGGTCCTGAACAAGATCGATCTCCTCCCCCATCTCGACTTCGATCTGGACCGGGCCATTGCCTGCGCGCGCGAGGTCAACCCGGAGCTCCGCTTCTTCCTCACGTCCGCGAAAACCGGAGAGGGACTCGACGAGTGGTTTGACTTTCTCCGACAGCAGGTACGGACCCCGGCGCTCGCGTGACCACCATGCCGCCGCTCCACCAGGCCGCCTGCCGCATTCGGGTCCGTGGCGTGGTCCAGGGCGTCGGATTCCGGCCATTCGTTCACCGACTGGCCCTCCGCCATCGACTCGGCGGCTGGGTACGGAACGCCTCGGGAGATGTACAGCTCGCCCTGGAAGGCGAACGAATCGAGATCAATGATTTTCTGACCGAGCTGCGCCTGGAAGCCCCACCTCTCTCGCGGATCGAGGAGATCGCGGTCGAGGATGTGGAGCCTGAGGGGTTCGCCGATTTCGTCATCGAAGCCAGTGCCGAGCGACCCGGCGGCCGCCTGCGGGTGCCGCCGGACGTGGGGCTCTGTCCCACCTGCGAGCGCGAGCTCACCGATCCCATGGACCGTCGCTACCGCTACCCGTTCATCACCTGCACCGATTGCGGGCCACGCTACACCGTGATCGAGCGGCTGCCATACGATCGGGAACGCACCACCATGCGGGCGTTCACGCCATGCCCCGCCTGTGCCGCCGAATACCACTCCCCGGAAGACCGGCGCTACCACTCGGAAACCAACAGCTGCCATGCCTGTGGACCCATGCTCTGGTACGAGGCGGGAGCTGCGGGATGCATTTCGGCGGAGAACCAGGGCGCGATTCGCGACGCGGCCGAGCTGCTCGCCGGCGGTGGCATCCTCGCGCTCCGCGGATTTGGCGGCTTTCATCTCGCCTGCGATGCGACCAGCGAATCGGCCGTTACCGAACTGCGACGGAGGAAGCGGCGGGAGGCCAAGCCATTCGCGGTCATGGTCCGGACACTCGAGGTTGCGCGGGCAATCGCCGATGTGGACGACGCCGAGGCCGCCCTGCTGGCCAGTCGCGAGCGGCCGGTGGTGTTGCTCCCGGCGGCGGACGGTGGCGGTCTCGCGCCATCGCTCGCGCCCGGACTCGCCACGGTCGGCGTGATGCTGCCCTCCACGCCGGTTCACCTGCTTCTGCTGGAAGCCGTCGACCGGCCGCTGGTGATGACCAGCGGCAACTTGAGCGAGGAGCCGATCGCCATCGGGAACGCCGAGGCCCGGCGGCGCCTGGCCGTGATCGCCGACGCATTTCTGATGCACGACCGCGACATCCTTTCCCGCACCGACGACTCAGTGCTGCGCGTGGTGGCGGGCGCACCAATCCTCCACCGACGCGCGAGAGGCTTTGCGCCGCTGCCGCTGCCGCTGCCGGTCGAATGTCCCGTCCCGCTGCTCGCCGTCGGTGCCCACCTCAAGAACACCTTCACCGTAGCGCAGGGCAGCACCGCCTGGGTCAGTCCGCACATCGGCGACCTCGAAAACCTCGAAGGGCTGGAGCACTTCCGCCGGACGCTGGTGGTGTATCGGCGGCTGTTCCGGGTCGAGCCGGAGGCCGTCGCGCACGACCTGCACCCCGGCTACCTCTCGACCAAGGTCGCGCACGAACTGGGCGTCTCGACCACGATCGCCGTGCAGCACCATCAGGCTCATATCGCGGCGGTCATGGCAGAGCATGGCGTGACGGAGCCGGTGATCGGCGTCGCCTACGACGGGACCGGGTACGGTCAGGACGGTGCCGTCTGGGGCGGGGAAGTCTTCGCCGGCGACCTCACCGGCCTCCAGCGCGTGGGGCATCTCCGCTACGCCCCGCTTCCGGGCGGTGATCTGGCGGTGCGACAGCCGTGGCGGACGGCGCTGGGGTACGCCTCGCTCTGTTCCGAAGCGCGGACCGTGATGACACCAATCTTCGCGCGGCTCCCCGCCCACGAAGTGCAGCTGGCCGAACAGCAGATCGCGCGGAAACTCAACTGCCCGATGGCCTCCTCGATGGGACGGCTGTTTGACGCCGCCGCCATGATCCTCGGCGTCAGGCACTGCGTCGAGTACGAGGGTCAGGCCGCCGTGGAGCTGGAGTGCCTCGCCGGACAACGGGCAGCCTCGGAGTTCCATGTGGCGCTGGACGTGGATGAGCATGGTGTCGCACAGCTCGATCCGCTGCCGCTGCTGACCTGGCTGGCCCGGCGCCGCCTGCATGGCGCCGACATCGCGGATCTCGCCGCCGATTTCCACGAGAGCGTCGCCCATGCGACGACGTTGATGGTGGCACGGGCCGCCGAAGTGGCGGGCCTGCGCACCGTCGCGCTGGGCGGCGGCGTCTTCCAGAACGCCCGGCTGCTCGACTCGGTCCGCAGGCAGCTCCAGCGTCGGGGATTCCGGGTGCTGGTGCCGCGGCTCCTGCCCCCCAACGATGGCGCGATCAGCTACGGTCAGGCCGCGATGGCCGCCGCGATGCTCGCGTCAGTCTGATGGCACCAACACCTGTCACGGAGGCCTCCAATGTGTCTCGGCATTCCCGGCCGCATTCTCGACATCAGTGACGATCGCGGTCTGCTCATGGGCACGGTGGACTTCGGCGGGGTGCGCCGCGAAGTCTGCCTCGCCTACGTCGCTCCCGAAGTGAGCGTGGGCGACTACGTGGTCGTGCATGTCGGCTTCGCCATCACCAGGGTGGATGAGGCCGAAGCGCGCCGGACCTTCGAGGTTCTCAAGGAGATGAGCCAGCTCGAGGAGCTGGACTGGATGCGTGAGGTCGCCGAACAGGGACTCGCCGGACCGACCACCGGAGAGGCCGCGTGAAATACCTCTCCGAGTACCGCGACGGCTCCCTGGCCCAGGGGCTGATCACCCGGATCCGCATGACGGCAAGCCGCCGGTGGACATTGATGGAGGTGTGCGGTGGCCAGACCCATACGATCGTGCGCCAGGGGATCGATGAGCTGCTCGAGGATGCCATCGAAATGATCCACGGTCCTGGCTGCCCGGTGTGTGTCACCCCGCTGGAGCAGATTGACAAGGCGCTGGCCCTGGCCGCACGCCCCGATGTGATCTTCACCTCCTTTGGCGATATGCTGCGGGTGCCCGGCTCCAGCTGCGATCTCCTGCAGGTGCGCGCGCGCGGCGGAAACATCCGTGTGGTCTACTCCCCGCTCGACGCGCTGGAGCTCGCCATCCGCAACCCCGACAAGCAGGTGGTGTTCTTCGCCGTCGGATTCGAGACCACCGCGCCGGCCAATGCCATGGCCGTCTGGCGGGCGCGGGAACTTCGGGTTCCCAACTTCACCGTGCTGGTGTCCCACGTGACGGTCCCGCCGGCGATGATCGCCATCCTCGACGCGCCTGACAACCGGGTCCAGGGATTCCTCGCGGCGGGTCACGTCTGCTCGGTGATGGGCTGGACCGAATACGAGCCGATCGCGGAACGCTATGCGGTGCCGATCGTCGTCACCGGCTTCGAGCCGCTCGATATCCTTGAAGGGATGCTGCTCACGATCCGCCAGCTGGAAGAGGGCCGGCATGAGGTGGAGAATCAGTACGCCCGCTCGGTTCGGCGGGACGGCACTCCGCCGGCGCAGGAGCTGGTCCATAGGGTGTTTCGCCTCACCGACCGTCAGTGGCGCGGGCTCGGCACCATTCCGAACAGCGGTCTGATGCTGCGAGAGGAGTATGCCGATTTCGATGCCGAACTGCGCTTCGGTCTGGAGTCCATGAGCGTCAATGAACCGGTCGAGTGCCGTGCAGGCGATGTCCTGCGGGGCAACCTCAAGCCGAGACAGTGCCCCGCCTTCGGGACCCTCTGCACCCCGGAACATCCGCTGGGAGCGCCGATGGTCTCCTCCGAAGGCGCCTGTGCCGCCTACTTCAACTACGCCCGCTTCCGCACGCCAGCGGCTCACGAAGGGTGATGCGATGACCGGAGTCAAGTTTGCGGGTCCATCCTGCGCCGTACCCCTGGTCGAAACCGAGCGTGTCCAGCTCGGCCACGGCTCGGGCGGCAAGATGAGCGCCGCCCTGATCCGCGACCGGTTCCTCCCCCATTTCGGCAATCCCATCCTCGGCCGGTTGGGCGACGGGGCCGTGGTACCGCTCGGTGGGGCCGACATCGTGGTCTCCACCGACACCTTCGTCGTGAGTCCCCTGGAATTCCCTGGCGGCAACATCGGCGCGCTCGCGATACACGGCACCCTGAACGACGTGGCGATGATGGGCGCAACACCGGCGTACCTGACCGCGGGCTTCGTGCTGGAGGAGGGATTGTCGATGGAGCTGCTCGAGCGAATCGTCCACTCCATGGCCCAGGCGGCCCGGATTGCCGGCGTGCCGCTTATCACCGGCGACACCAAGGTGGTGGAGCGGGGGAAGGCGGACGGGATGTACATCAACACCACCGGACTCGGCCTCGCCGACTCCGCATTCCGGCCCGGACCCGACCGGGCCAGGCCGGGCGACGTGATCCTGCTCAGCGGGCCGATCGGCCGTCACGGGATGGCGATCATGGCGGTGCGCGAGGGGCTCGCGTTCGAAAGCACCATCGAGAGCGATACTGCGAATCTCGCCCCGCTGGTGGCCGGCCTTCGCGCTGCGGCGGGAGACATGGTGATGGTGCTCCGCGACCCGACCCGCGGGGGACTCGCCAGCGCCCTCAACGAAATCGCCCAGGCCTCCCGCGTGGGGATGGCACTGGACGAGACGGTGCTGCCGGTGCCCCACGACGTGGCGGCGGCGTGCGACCTGCTCGGCCTCGACCCGATGTACGTCGCCAATGAGGGGGTGCTCGTCGCGATTGTCCGGCCCGATGGCGCCGAGGCCGCGCTGGCGGCGCTCCGCTCCCACCCGCTCGGCGCCGACGCTCTGCGGATCGGGGAAGTCGTCGCCACCCACCCCGGCTACGTGGTGCTC
Source organism: Gemmatimonadales bacterium (assembly GCA_039934355.1). Taxonomy (GTDB): domain Bacteria; phylum Gemmatimonadota; class Gemmatimonadetes; order Gemmatimonadales; family GWC2-71-9; genus JADJOM01. Next base: position 24,332 of record JBDTMI010000022.1, on the reverse strand, counting down.
CGGACCGCGATGGGCGGCAACCGGATCGTGGACCTGTTGCCGGGAGACCAGCTGCCGCGCATCTGCTGAAGAGCCCGTCAGGCTAGCCCTGCGGAGAGGGTATCGTGGTCCCGCCTACCGGGAGAACCAGTAGGAGAGTTTCACCAGAAAGGTGTCGTCGGTCCGACGGCTGAAGAGATCGCCGAGATCCCCGCCGAACCCCTTGGACCCTTCGACGTCGGCATTCCCTTCCCGCCCCTGGCTCCAGACTAGGAACAGCGTCGATCCCGCCCGGTATTCCCAGCGAAACACCACGTTCGAGCGAAACTGCTGGAAGTTGAATCCCCCCGGATCCGAGGTAACGACCGTATCGCCGTACGGAGTGTACCGACTGGAGTAGGAAGCGGACCTCGCAGCGCCGACCTCGCGCACGTTGCCAAATGTGCCCTTGGAGATGAACGGCGAGGCGTACACCTGGAGCGAGGCATTCTGGGTGAACGTGTAGCCCAGCCGCCAGGTCAGACTCAAGGTATGCTGGTCCAGGTGGGCGAAGGTGTAGTGCGACGCGCCGACCGAGTCCGTGAAGGTCCCGAAGTACTGCAGATCGTCCCGGTTGTGCCTCCAGTTCGCGCTGAGCGACGTGCTGAACCGCGTGGACACCTTCAGGTCCACACTCGGCTGCAAGCTGATCGACTCCGAATGCCCCTGATCTCCCCGGAAATAGTTGACCCAGAACCCGGGGACCAGCGCATGACGATCATCGCCCTCGATACCACCCCACGGTGCGAGATAGGGATCCTGCCGGATGGCCGGGCCGCCCCGCGCGCAACGATCACAGAAGGTCGAACCGACCTGGCCAAGAGTGCCGCCCAGGTGAAGCCACCAGCGGTTGGTCCACTGAACGTGCACGTTGGAGTTGAAGGCGCGCTCGGTCGGCAGCCCGTCGATGCTCCAGTAATTCCAGTTGTTGAAGTTCCACCGCAGTTGCTGGAACAACCGGTTCGGGGTGCGGAAGGCCAAGTTGGCCCAACTGGTCCACTGCTGCTGGTCCGCCTGACGCAGGAATCCGATATCGTTGATCTCGAACCCCGGCGAACGCCGCTGATAGGCGGTCTCGAACAACAGCCGCCGGCCGCCCACCTTTGCGAACCGGAATTCCATGTTGCTGCCGGTGAGCGACGTGCGGGTCGAATCGAAGGTCAACGGCCCGTCCGGCCGCTGGTACAGATGGACCGAACTGCGCTGGGTCCGTGCGATCGCCGCCGGGCTCCCCTCCACGTGACTCAGGTCCAGCGATCCCGAGAGCTCAAAACGTCCAGCCAGCCGGCGGCGCGCGTCCAGCCCTCCACTGTATCCACTCCGATGCAGCCAGGGCTCACTGAACGGGTCGAGCGAACGATTCACCGCTGTCGCGATGACGCCGACGCTGCCATTCCCATTGTCAAAGTCCTGGTTCGCGCGCACGACGCTGTAGTTGGTCGTCGGTTCGAGCGTCGAGGCACCCGGCCCCTCGACCCGGTCGGTCACCGCGTCCAGCACTCCCAGCGAGAAGCCGCCCGGCAACCGGCCCGTCGCCTTGGCCGCGCCGAGGATTCGGGACGATGTGGCGGAGGATGCATCGCCGTACACGTCGCCCAGCTGCGGTGAGCGCCCGATGCGCCGGGAATAGAACAGACCCTCGCCGGTCGAGCAGTCCACCACCACTACGCAGTTCACGTTGAAGGTGAAAAGCCCCTTCCCCTCTACGAAGAAGGGACGACGTTCGTCGAAAAAGCTCTCGAAAGCGCCGAGGTTGAGTTCGGAAGGATCCGCCTCCACCTGGCCGAAGTCGGGATTGACCGTGGCATTCAAGAGCAGGTTGGACGTGACGCGGTATTTGACGTCGCCACCAGCAGTGAGCCGTTGATCGCGCTCATAGTTGCGGGACGCTGGACCCTCGACGTTTTTCGTCACGAGATACGGCGTCACCTCCACCCCGCCCGGACTGCCCAACCCGACCAGTCCCGTCAGCTCGCCGAACTGCGAAGTGAAGCCGGATTTCGAGGGGCTGAAGAGCGGCCACGTGACCACCTCAGTGAGGCGCTGAATCTCCCGCCAGACCAGGATGCCAAAGGTCCCGTCGCCCTTGGTTGAATACCGAAGCTGGGAGAGCGGAATCCGGTATTCCGCCGTCCAGCCGAGACTGTCGACCTGCGTCGATGCATCCCAGATGGCGTCCCAGGCCACGTCCTCGTTCCCGTCATTGTAGATCGCGTAGTCCGCCTTCACGCCGCCGGGTGTCACCACAAACTCGTACCCGGTGCGGCGATCGTGGTACGAATCGATCATCAGGGTGACGTGATCGGAGGCAGTCTGGTCGTCCCGCCGCGAGAGCAGGCTCACGATGCTGTCCGGATGCGGATCGAAGCACCGGACGAAGACGTAAAGGTGCTCCGCGTCATAGGCGAATCTCGCCTCCGTCCTGAACTTCGGCTCGGCCCCTTCGCTCGGCCGAGCCTCCCGGAACTGGTCGACGACCGGCGCCAATCGCCAGACGGCATCGTCATCCCGGCCATCGAGCACCGGGGCAACCGTGGCCATGGTCGCGCGGATGCTCGAGACGGTCAGCGCTGGCGGCGTGGGTGGCGCCGGAAGCACAACCGCCTCTCCCTGAATGATGAGAGCCAAGCCCAGGAGCGTGATCACCGGAAGCCGATGGGAGAAAGGGTGTGCCGTTTGACAGCCGCTGACCAGCGAATGGTTGCCCGGCAAGATCAGGGAAATGGCCGCGGCCGTGGCTGGGGCCAGGGCCAGGGATCCACCCGATTGTGTCCGGCGAGACCCCGGATCGCGGCCTCGCGCACCTGCGGATCCTTGTCCTGGAGCAGCTCGGTCAACCGCTCCGCCCGTTCACCCGAATGGATCAACGCCCGGACTTCAGCCTTCCTCGCCCGGGCATCCTGCTCGCGCGAGAGCGCCGCACGGAGCGCCGGCACCGCCGCCTCATCACCAATTTCGGAGAGTGCCCATGACGCGGTGAGTCGGAGATTGGGGTCCTGGTCCTCAAGCGCATCGATCAGTCCCTTGGGCGCCGAGGTCAGGTCGAGCTGACCGAGGGCCCACGCCGCCGTGCTCCGAACCCGCGCGCTTTTCTCCGTCGCCAGGAGCTGCCCCAGCCCGGCCGCAGCCGCGTTGTCGCCCTGCTGCCCGATGGACCAGACGGCGGTCTCGCGCACCGCCTCGTCGCTGTCGCCCCGCGCCGCCGTCAGCAACGCAGGCGTGGCCGACCTCACGTTCCCGTTGCCGAGCGCCCAGGCACTCATCTCGCGAACTCCAGGATCCTTGTCATTGCGAAGTGAGGCCGAAAGCTCCTGGCTCGCCACCCTGGCATCGAGCTGACCGATCGCCCATGCCGCGGTGCGGCGGACCGACGCGACCGGGTCGTCGCGAAGGACCCGTACCAGCGCAGGCACCACACTGCTGGAGTCGAGCCTTCCGAGCGCACCCGCAGCCGCCTCGCGCACCACGTCGGTGCGGTCGCCGAGGGCACCGGCGACCGGACGCACCGCGCGCCCGTCGCCGATCCGACCGAGCGCCCAGACGGCGTTGGCGCGAACCCCGCTTGCGACGTCCCTGATGGCCCGCAGCAACGGGTCGACCGCGCTTTGCGGCTCAGCCAGGCCAAGACCCATCGCCGCCACCAGTCGCAGCGCGGAGTCCGCTGCACCCAGTCGGGCGATTAACCCGGTAGAGGCTGCTTCATTCTCGGTCCGAGCGACCAGCCGCACCGCCACCTCGCGCACACAGCCGTCCCCGGTCGTCAGGCTCTGCAGCAGGAATTGCACGTCATCGGCCGACAACGAACCGCGGCCATCGCGACGGGCGCGAAATGAGGCTGGCGTGGGAAGCGGCGAGGCGGGCGCATCGGTCCGGCCACCCCAGCCATCCTGCCAGATTCCGCGTGCGGCCATGACGCAGAGCGCGGGAGGCGCGCCGACTGCCGCCCCGATCAGCTCCTGAATATCCGCCGACACCTCGAACCGGAGCGACGGAGTCGGCAGCAGGGCTACCAGTGGCGCGAGTACAGCGAATCGAAGTCCGGCGAGGCGTAGCATGAAAGCTCCAGGGGTGCGGGTATCGGTGTTGGTGCTGATATTTCAGCACTACGCGACAGGCGAAACGGCACCGTGAGCGTCGCGGCGCCGACTAGGGCTAACGGTTCAGGGAAACGGCCGGGGCCACGGCCGGGGCCAGGGCCACGGTCCGCCCGCGTGACCGCCGGCCAGCGCCGTGATGGCCAGGGTGCGCATTTCGGCGTTCGGCGAGGTCACCAGTTTCTGCAGCGCGTCGATCGACTGGTCGCCCATCTCGCTCAGGGCTCTGATCAGGCCATGCTGCACCTCCTGATCGGTCTCGCGCTGGAAGGCGGCATCAAGGGCAGTTGCAGTCTCGGCATCTCCGATCCGGTAGAGCGCCCACGCCACGGCGAGGCGGACGTCGCGATTCGAATCCGACAGCGCCCGCGCCAGCGCGGCGGGCACGCGGTCTGGAGTGCAACTTCCGATGGACCACGCGGCCATCTCGCGCAGTTCTGGATCGGTGTCGCCGAGCACACCAGTCAGCGCCTCCACGGCAACGGCGTCACCGGTCGAACCGAGCGCCCAGACAGCGGCCTTGCGCACCCCCGCATCGTGATCCCGGCGCAGCACCGCTACCAGCGCAGTGGCAACCGCGGCGTTCCGCGGAGCACTCGCCAGGGCCCACGCCGCCATCTCGCGCACCGTCGGGTCGGCATCACTCCCCACCGCCGCTACCAGCGCGTCAGCCGCGATCCCGGTCCGGGCGAAGCGTTGCAGTCCCCACGCCGCCACTCGCCGTACCTCCGCGTTCGAATCGGTGCGCAGCGTACGTGCCAGCACCGCCGCGCGTTCATCGTCCGGGCCCGCGGCTGCATCAGTGGCCGCGACGGAATGGGCGAGGGGTTCGGGTTTCGCCGCTGGCCGCGGAGTGGCGACCGGCAAGGCGAGTCGCGAAGTGACGCCCGGCACCACCGCCCGACGCGCGCTGTCTCCGACCACCGTGAGCGGCGCATCGGGGGCGGCCTGAGCGACCGCCGCCTGACGCGGAACCGCGCGCGGCATGGGTGACGCGGCACCGACGAGGAGGCCGAGCGCCGCGAGCGACCCGACCAGCACGGTGGTTTCTGCCCGGCTCGGGCCGCTGCGACGGAGGTCCGGATTCAGGATCGCGAGCATGCGTCCCTCGAATTCCTTGCGATGAGCCATCGCGAGCGCCACCGCCGGCGTGTTGTGGTCGCGCACACAGGTGACGATGTCCAGCAGATGCTCGGCGTAGTCGCTCGGTCGAGCCCCGAACACCAGGGCAAGATCGTCGCAGGCCCGCTCGCTCTCCGCCCGCAGCCGCCGCGCCGCGGTCCAGACCAGCGGGTGAAACCAGTACAGTGCGCAGACGATGCGGCTCAGCGTGTGCCCGATGAGGTCCCGTCGCCGGACATGGCCGAGTTCATGGATCAGCACGGCGCTCCGCCGCTCGGTACTCCACAGTTCACTCTCCGCCGGAAGTACGATCCGGGGGGTGAAGAGACCCGCGGCGAATGGCATCTTCACCAGGTCGCTCTGCAGGAGAACGGGCGCCGCCTCCAGGCCCAGCCGGTCGGCAATCTGGTACAGCGGCGTCTGCCAGTCCGGGTGTTCCAGCAGCCGCGCCCGCCGCACAATACGTCGCACCGACCAGGCGCCGTGCGCCAGGCGGCCGACAAGTAGAAGCGCTCCCAGCGCCCAGAGGGCGAGCAGCGTCGAGCCGATATCGAAGGATTTCGGAACGACGACCTCCCCTGGAGTGGCCGACGGGAGTCGACTTGGATCCACTCTATCCACGGAACCCACGGCGCCAGGGATGCTCGGTTCAGCGGGGAGACCGACAGGATCAGCCTCCGCAGCTGCGACGAACCGCTCCGGCAGCACCCGAATCGGCAGCGGCCCCCACGCCGCGAGGGCCGGCAGGAGGAGCAGCGCCCCGAGCGCCACGAGCCAGACGAGATGGCGGGACCCCGCCGGGGCCCGCTGCATCGTGACGGTGACCGCGAGTGCCGCCAGGAGCACACAGGTCATCTTGAGCAGGATCACCAGTGCGGGAAGCGCCGCTGGGAACGCCACAAAGGCGCTTGCAACGAAGTCGGTGCTGGAGGTTGTCATGACCGCCTCTACTTTCCGCTCAAGCGTGTGCCGCGGATCTTGGCACGCAGTCGCGCCACCTCGGCGTCACTGAGGTTGGCCTCGGAGAGTCGCAACAGCGCCGTCACCGCCTGTTCCGGCGAACCGGCGAAGTAGGTGCGAACCACGTGCGCGAGGACGTCATCGCGCGCCTTGTCAGTCGGTTTGGCGGGGAAGTAGACGTAGCGTGGCCCGTCTTCCCTATAGCCGATCAGTTCCTTCTCCCCCAGGATCCGCAGGATGGAGCGGACCGCGGAATAGGTAGGCGGATCAGGGAGGACCCGCATGATCTCGGTCACGGTGGATTCCCCCTTCTGGTGCAGGATGTCCATGACCTGCCGCTCGCGGCGGCTGAGGTCCTCGGTGGCGGGGCGCTGGCGCATGGTCTGGGTTCCCTGAGTCTGTTCGACCGGAGACGATCCGGCATATGCTGACAATTCAGCACTGCTGATAATTCAACATAAGGCTGTGAATGTCAAGAGGCCGGCCTCAATCCAAGGGACTAGCCCTGCCCCCGCCCATTTGATCGATTGTCGCGCGGAACAGGCGGCGGCAAGCTTCAGTCCAATCCGGGTCGTTAGGGAGCTCGGTGATGGATGGAGAACTCCCCCGGTACCGGAGCCATCGTGAGTCGCAGCGTATTCACGCGTGCCGAACCCAGGCCAATCCAACGCGCACCGATGCCCCGTCCCATTCCAGTGAATGTGGCCAGCATGATGATTTGCTTCACCCACAGTTCCGCCGACGTTAGGCGGGGGGGGGGGGGCCAGCATGACGACGAGACCTCCCGCCGCCGTTGACGTGGCCCGCCGGCTCTGGGTGCGCGGCATTGGTACCGCGACCGATCCCGATGAGGTCGCCGCGGCCAGTGACCGCCTCCTCACCCAGCTCCGATTGGACCTCGGGCGGTGGATCGGGGCGGATGGATATCGGGGGCTGGTGGGTCGTGCGCGCGAGGCGGCGCTGGCCGAGCATCGGGCGCTGGCCGGGGTGCACTGCCTCGGGGGAGAGGTGCCGGCGACGAAGCTGGTGATCGAGACCCACGGCGTCGGTGACCTGGCGGCCGGCATCGTGACTCTCGTCACGGTGCTCATCGAGTTGTTGGGACGAATCATCGGAGAAGACATGGCGGTGCGACTGGTGGAGCAGACGAGTGTCCCGGGAGTGCGCAAAGGCGCAGCGGTCGCGGCGAGTGGAGGCACCAATGGCTAGGAAGAAAGCCCGCAAACTGGCGGCAGCCACCCTTGCCCGTGTGGACCTCGTCAAGACCGGCGTGCCGGGCCTCGACGAAGTTCTGGGCGGTGGCCTGCCGGCGCTCTCGTTCAACCTGATCGCCGGCGGGCCTGGTTCGGGCAAGACGACGATGGGGATGCAACTCTTGTTCGCGAATGCCACCGCGAAGCGGCCTGGTCTCTACATCACGCTGCTGGGTGAAACGACATTGAAGATGCTGCGCTATCAGCAGCGATTCGCCTTCTTCGATTCGAAACGCATCGGGACTGACGTCCACCTCCTGAATTTGAGCGAAGAGGCGCTCACCGGAGACCTGGATGCTGTGCTGATCCGCATCCTCGCCGAGGTGGACCGGCTGCGCCCCGCGTTCGTCGCGGTGGACTCGTACCGGTCGCTGGTCCGTGCCTGGGGGCAGGCCGCCCCGCCCGGACAACTCGAGTATTTCGTGCAGCGGCTGGCTCTGTACCTGACGACGTGGGATGTCACCTCGTTCTTCATCGGGGAATACCAGGATCACGAACTGCGGGACCCGGTCTTCACCGTCGCGGATGGCGTCCTGTGGCTGTCACAGGAGGCCCACCGGAGCTCGGTCGTCCGACGGCTCCAGATCATCAAGAGCCGTGGGATGGCCACGATGCCCGGGCTGCACACCATGCGCATCACGAAGGCGGGCATTCAGGTCTTCCCGCGCACTCCGGAACGCCTCGCTGATCACCGCACCCGCTCCGGTGTGCGGCTCTCCACCGGGATCGCGGGTCTGGACGAAATGATGGGCGGCGGTATCCCGATCGGCGACTCGCTGGTCCTGGCGGGGCAGACCGGCACCGGCAAGACCACCTTCGCGATGAAGTTTGTCGCGGCGGGCCTCGCCGCAGGCGAGACCGCGGTGATCGCGATCTTCGAGGAGCACCCGGACGTGTACCTCGAACGGGCCAAGAGTATCGAGGTCGACCTGCGCGAAGCAGTTCGGAAGGACAAACTGCGCATCATCTACCTGCGACCTCTCGACCTCTCGGTGGACGAGACATTGGAAGAGATCCGGACGGCGGTCCAGGCCATCGGCGCGACCCGGGTCGTGATCGATTCGATCTCGGGGTTCGAGATGGCGCTCGCCCCCGCCTTCCGCGAGGACTTCCGCGAGTCGCTCTATCGACTCATCGGCGCCCTCACCGGCATCGGCGTCACGATCTTCTCGACCGTCGAGGTGGTGGATCGGGACGGGGACACCGGGATGCAGCTCACCGGCTACCAGGTGTCGTTCCTGACCGACGACATCCTCAGCCAGCGCTACGTGGAAATCGAGGGCGAGCTGCGCAAGGCGCTGGTTGTCGTGAAGATGCGAGGCAGCGCCCACAGCCGGGAATTCCGCACCTATGAGTTGACGGCCACTGGCGTGCAGCTGCGCGACTCGCTGCGCGACTATGATGGCATCATCAGTGGCATGCCCACCCGGCAATTGCGGGTTCGGCCCCCGAGCCATCCCGGATTGACGGAACAGGAAGTCAGCGTGCTCGACGTCGTAATCCGGTCCGGTGCGATGCTGCCGGCCCAGCTTGCGAAGCTGACGGGATTGCCCTCCACCGCCATCAATCTCATTCTCGATCGACTGATGCAGCTCCGCTATGTGAGTCGCAGGGGTGCGCGCTACGAAGCCGAGGCGCATCAGCGCGGGACCTGAATGGTTGCCTGACATGCCCACCTTCAAGGACCGCCGAGCCGGCTGGCAGGAGAGCGAGCGCTACCAGCAGCTGGTCGAGATGGCGCCGGACGGAATCCTGATTCATGACGGCGAGCGGGTCGTCCTCGCCAACACCGCCGCAGTCAAGCTGGCGGGTGCGACCGACATGGCCCAGCTCGTCGGGCTGCCGATCGATACCTTTCTCGACCCGCCGTACCTCAAGGCGGCCCAATCGCAGCTGCTCGATGTCCTCAGCGCCACCGAACTCGCGCCGCCGGTCCGGGACACCTTCCGACGGCTCGACGGCTCGACCGTGGAGGTCGTGGTCCGTGCGGTCGCGTTCCTCGATCATGGTCGCCCGTCCGCGCACCTCGTCATTCGGGACATCACCGAGCGCCTGGCGGTGGAGCAGGCGGTCCTGCGGGTGGACGAACGCCTCCACGAGGCGCAGCGGATGGAATCGGTGGGCTCGCTCGCCGGCGGCGTGGCCCACGAAGTCAACAACATGATGCAGGTGGTGCTGGGGTTCAGCGATTTCCTGCTGGGGGATACCCGTCTGCCTCCCGAATGCGCCGCGGATGTGCGGGAGATCATCCGGGGCGCCAATCGCGCCGCCGCGGTGACCCGACAGCTGCTCGCCTTCAGCCGCCGTGCGGTCCATCGGCCGGAGGTCGTGGACATCACGGCCGCCGTGCGCGAGGCCGAGCCGGTCGTTCGCCGCCTGCTGGGCGACGAACAACGGCTGGTGGTGGCCACCGACTCCGAACTCGAGGTGTGGGTCGATCGAGGCCAGCTGCAGCAGGTGATCATCAACCTTGCGCTGAACGCACGCGATGCGATGCCTGCCGGCGGCACCCTGACGATCGCCACCGCGATGACCGACGTGAAGCCTGGTATTGTGGCCGGCGGCGGCGGGGTCATTCCGCCGGGTCACTACGCCAGCCTTGCCGTACAGGATACCGGCACCGGCATGGACCTCACGACGCTGGCGCAGATCTTCGATCCGTTTTTCACCACGAAGCCTGTCGGCCAGGGGACGGGGCTCGGCCTGGCCGCCGCCCATGGAGTCCTGACCCAGAACCACGGCTACATCACGGTGGCGAGCGCGCTTGGGGAGGGGGCAACGTTTACGGTCTACCTGCCCATCCTCCCGGTCGCAGAGCATGGAACTCGCCGGCGGGACACACCGGCAGCGCCCCCCCATGTCCTGGGCACGGGTGGAATGATTCTCGTGGTCGATGACGAGCCTGCCGTGCGAGAGCTCGCGGCCCGCATCCTGGAACGCGGCGGCTTCAGCGTCCTGCTCGCCGCCGATGGCACCGAGGCGCTCGAGCTGGTGGACCGGCATGGGCCGCCCCAGCTCGTGCTCACCGACCTGATGATGCCGGACATCAGCGGCGCCGAGGTGGCGCGGCGCCTGCGGAAACGCTGGCCGGCGCTCCCCATCCTCTTCATGTCCGGCTTTTCGGCGGAGGAGCTGCATTGGCCGGGGCCACCTGGTCCCACCAGCGATCTGCTTCAGAAACCGTTTACGGCCGAACGGCTGGTGGCTCGCGTCGCCGAAACGATTGCCGGCCTCGACCTGGACGCACCGGCGATCACCCAGCCCGTTTAGACACCCTCTCGAGCCGCCGGATCACGGTAATGCTCGTGAGCTCCCTGAGCGCATCCTTTCCAATCCATCGCGGCGCGGCTGCTGGCGACTCGGCCAGGCGGCGGGCCACCGCGACGGCCGCAGCATTGAGCGCGGGATTGCGCTTGCCGACGGCACGCAGCGCCATGTTCACGGCTTTCATGACGAAGTGGCGTTCATCGACCGCAGCGCGCTCGATCAGCTGGAGACCCCGGAGGAATGGCGCGTCGCCCGACTGCTTGTCGTGCGTCGTCAGGCCCCACAACAGCGCGAAGGCGGCGCGCTTGATGTATTCCTGCCGGCTCCCGGCCCACTTCGCGACCAGCGGCCAGGCGTGCGGCGTCTTGTCGAAGAGCGCGAAGCAAGCAGTATCACAGATGGCCCAGCTATCGAAGTCGCGACACCAGCGCTCCATCTGTGCGGACGTGACGCGCGCCGGTTCGTCGATCAGGGTGGCGAGCATTCGGGCATCGTAGAAGCCGGTGTCCCACAGGCCGACGGCGAGCGCGTGATTCCGGCCAAGCTGTTTCGCGAGCACCTTCAACTGGCTCATCGTCACGCCAAAGGCGTTGCCCGAGGGGATGGCGTACCGGGCCATGCCGGCGAGGGTGGCCTTGGTGGCGTTGCGTCTGAGCCAGGCGACCGCCGCCTGGACCTCGGTGTCGAGTGAGGGCTTCACCGTGGTGACGTGTGTTCTGGCGGGTGTGCGGTGCGTCGGCGGCATGGGTGTCCTGGCGGCCCGAGTACGGAAATCAGTTCAGCTTCCGTCGAAGGCCCGCTGCAGGCCCGCGATGTCGAGCTTCTTCATTTTCAGCATTGCCTGAATGGCCCTGCCCGCCTTCTCGCGGTCCTTGTCACCAATCAACCGGCCGAGAATCGACGGCACGATCTGCCACGACAACCCATAGCGGTCCTTGAGCCAGCCGCAGGGCTCCTCCGAACCGCCGGCGGTGAGCTTGCTCCACAGGTCATCAACCTCAGACTGGGTCTCACAATTCACCAGGAAGGAGACCGCAGGAGAAAAGGTGTATTGCGGGCCACCGTTGAGGGCGTGGAACTTCTGGCCATCGAGCTCAAACGTGACCGAGAACGCCTGGCCCGGTGGACCATTCACGCCCAGCACCTTCGAATTCTGGAAGATGCCGACGTAGAAGTGCATCGCCTCTTCGGCCTGACCATCGAACCACAGGAACGGGGTGACCTTCTGCATTACCCTCTCCTCGGTGTGAGTCAGGCGACTGGTTCCGGGATCGGGATGCTCATCGGACGCCGCCCGTGTCCACGGACTCCGTCAGGAGTTCGGCGAGCCGGTTGAACCCCGCCCCAACCCCCTCTTCCATGGGACTCTTGAGCACCGCGTCTCGGGTGGCCAGCGAGTCGTACCGCATGCTGATGCTGAGGGTGGTGCGGCCGTGTTGCTCGACAAACCGGACGGTCCCGATCGCTTCGCCGGGATACCACGCCTGGTCGAAGACTTCGGTCGCGACAAGGCGCGCCGGCACCACGATCTCGCGATAGACGCCGCCCATCCCCATCGCGATTCCGCCCGCCTTGCGCCACACGTAGCGATAGCGGCCGCCAACCCGAAGATCAATCTCGCAGACCGGCATGGTCCAGCCGGGCGGTCCCAGGAGCCAGCGCCGGACCAGCGCCGGCCGGGTATACGCGTCGAACACCAGCTGACGCGACGCATCGAAGGTGCGCGTCATCACGATCTCGCGATCGCTGGGTGTCGTGATTGTCATGGTGCTGCCGGGGTGCATCATCTGGGAGCTGCTCCTCTCACTTGGTGGGACCGCGGTGCTTCCCTTCGGCTTTCAATTCAGTGAGCAGGAGATCCAGTCGGTGGAAGTTGCCCTCCCAGATCCGGCGATAGCGCTCCAGCCATGCGTTGGCCTCGGCGAGTGGCTTGCCCTCCAACCGACGAGGCCGGCGCTGGGCATCGAGCCGCCGCGAAATCAGGCCGGCGCGTTCCAGCACCTTCAGGTGCTTGGAGATCGCCGGCTGGCTCATGGCGAACGGTTTGGCCAGCTCGGTCACCGATGCCTGCCCTGAAGCGAGCCGGGCAAGAATGGCCCGGCGGGTGGGATCGGCGAGGGCGGCGAAGGTGGCGTCGAGCCGGGCTGATGTCACCCGACCAGCAGTGATTGTTTGCATAACCGACAGGTTATATACAACCTGTGTCGAAAACCGTCAAGAGGAGCGGCCAGTCAGGGGGATGGTGAGCGTCGCTGGCCGGGCGGCGGGAATGGCAGGAGATCACCAGCGCTGCCGTGACGAACAGGAGAGCGGTCGTATTCCGGCGCATTCTGGGGTGTCTCATGACTGCACCGGTCCCGACGGCCGTCGCACTGCCCCCAGCGCGAGCAGGATCGATTCGCGCGACTGGAGCAGTCGTTCGACCCGCTCCTCGGGGTTCCCCGGGGCTCGACGCAAATGGACTTCGCCCGGCTCCAGGAAGGGCCAGAGTTTTTCCCGTACATCGGGGGGCAACACGCTCTCCAGGTACTCCAGCGCGGTGCCGCGCAGGTGGCGATCATCCGTGTGGAGGCCCTGGTAGGCGAGTCGGAGCGGTTCGCGCGGCAATAGCATTCCGAGCAGAGTGAACACATGCTCCAGGCTCCGACTGGCACGGTCACGCACCAGATCGGCCTCGAGCGGTGCCTCCGATTCGTCCGCCGCATCGATGAGCTGTCGGCTCTCCCACACGCCGCGCCCGACCGCCACCTCGGTGAGCAGTGCGCTCCGCACCCCTTCCCTGCTGACCCGCAGTTCCGGATGGCGCACTGACAACAGATGCAGCGCGCGGCCGGCCCGGTAGCGCACCTCGAAGCGACGATCACCCAGCGCGGTGAGCAGCGCCTCGATGCTCTCAGCGGTGGGACACTCCGCGAGGACCCGCACCAGTCGCCGGCGAATCGCGAACTCCTCATCCGGATCCAGGAGGTGACTGATCAGCGTTGCCAGTTCCTGCCGCACCACCAGCACCAGGGCCGTGGCGGCGGCTGGGGCGACTTGATCCCAGGCCAGCAGCCGAATGGTTGTCTCCACCAGTGATGGCGTAAGCGGCCCGTCCTTCAGGGCAGCTTTCACCTCCTCCGCGGCGCCACTCTCCAGCGCGGTGAGTCGCATTGAGATGGGCGCGGATGGCCGATCCTCGGCGGGGACCGCGACGCTGGCCGCCGGCGGCCGCAGGCGGAGCTGGCTGAGATCAAAACCACCGGCCGTCTGCAGCAACGTGGCCGATCCGTCTTCGCTTGCGGTGGGGAGCTGTTCGGCGCGCAGCGTCAGGCTTCGCGCGAGGGCCGCCGTGTATCCCCGATGGAGGAAACGGGCCACGAACAGCGAAGCGAGGGCGACCACGATCGTGGCGGCCAGGAGCAGACCGCCGGCCCACGCGGCGGCGACCAGGAGGACGAACTGGATGAGGGCCCCGCCAGCCATGTCGCCGAGCCGCGCGGCGCCCACATCAACCATGAGCTTGGTCGCGCGCTTTTCGCCCGTGGGCACCGGAGCAAAGAGCAGTTCGTACGCCCCGCGGAACACGGCGCTTCGCAGAACGATTTCCGTCCCCCGCGCCAGCATCACCGACCCCATGCCCGGGACGAGCAGGCCGCCAAGGGCACCGAGCGAAACGCCGGCGGGCAGGAGCGCGGCGCTCCGGGCCAGCCCCAGCCGGTGCAGCGTTGTCCGGAGCACCGCGGTCTGCAGCAGGATGCCGAGCAGGGCGGTGACGGTGTAGAACCCGGCGAACAATCGGAGCAGTTCCTCACCACTGGGCGATGCCGCCGTGACGCGCGCCTTGAAGGTCCAGTCGAGCAATCCCTCGGCCATGGCCGTCAGGGCGACCAGCAAGGCCAGCCCGCGCAGATACGCCGAAGCCGAGAATGCCCGCACAATGGGAAAGAGACCCGATGGCCCGGGCACGATGTCCGGCGCGGCGGGAGCGGAGGTCCGGAGGACCAGCACGAGCGCGGCCGCCAGCAGGTGCAACAGGGCGAGCAGCGGCAGCATCGCGGTGAGCGGCAGGGCGGCGCCGATCCACCCGGGGAGGATACCGCCGCACAGGCCGCCAATCGAGGCGCCGGTGGTGATGCGACCGATACTCCCCCGGGCGGCACGCGGGTCGAAACGCTCGGCGATGATCGCCCAGAACCCCGAGACCAGCAGCGCGCCCAGCGCACTGAAGTGGAGATAGAACAACACCGCCACGACCGGTCGTTCCCCGTCGGCGAAGGACCACTCGACGAGCAGGAGAAGTGCGCTCGCGACGAACAGGGCGGGCACCACGCGTCCGGGCCCGAGACGGATCATCAGGCGGGAGAGGGCGATCGTGAGCAGCGCGGAGAGGAGCGCAGCCCCGATCACCATCCGGGGGAGCGTAGCGACATCGTGGGTGGAGAGGTACAGCGCGTCGCGTGTCGCCTTGCCGGCGAGCTGGAAAGCGATCGTGAGCGCACTGGCCACGGTCGCCGCGGTGAGAGCTGCGCGGTCGGATGCGGATGCGGCCACGGGGCTAGAAGCCGAAGCCGGCCTGAAAGTAGAACGCCGTCCGCTCTTCACTCCTGGCCACCGCGAGGCTCAACAGGTTCGAGCGATCGAGAATGGATAGCCAGATCCCGCCGCCGGCCGCGCCATGCCAGACCCGCGAGTGCTCGCCCTTGAGGAAAACCCGGCCGGCGTCCGCCAGTCCCAGGACGCCGAACTGGGCTGGCGCGCCGAGAAATGCCTTCCCGAAGGAAAGTCGGAGCTCCGAGTTGGCGTACGCCGCGGCGTCGCCGGCGTACCGATTCTCGCGACCCAGTCGCACCGTGCCATTGTTGCCGATGAAGGCGGCATCGAAATAGGGATACGGCCCCCAGATCTTTTTCCCGCCCACTCGCGCCACCAGGACCGGATCGAGTGGGGCCCGTACGTCGAGATAGGTGCCAAGTTCAGCGTGCACTTCGCCGTAGGCAAGCCGGACGTCCCACGCTCCGGGGTAGGCGCTGCCGGCGACCGTGAGATTGACACCCTGGGCCCGCGGGTTGGTCCGATCGCGGCTGTCGAGCGCGAGCGAGAGCTGGGCCCCCACCTGCCCGAAGTTGCCGTCGCCATAGGGGGCGAGGGTGGTGAGAAAACGATTCGCCCGATTGTCCGTGGTGACGTAGCGCGCGTTGGGGCCGAGGCTCATTTCCGCGTGACGACCCATCGGCAGCACCATCGAGAGTCCGACGGAATACTGCTTCTGGGTCACCTGGTAGAAGGCTCGCGTCCCTGTAGCCGGCTGCTCGTTGCCGAATCCGTGAAAGCGCAACACATCGATCCCCGACGCGCGGGCACGGACCTCGGTGTACGCCGGCGAACTCTCCCGTCGAAATTCACCCAGGTAGTCGGCCCGATAGGACCACGGCCCGGTGGCGATGCCGGCGCGAAACCGATGCCGGCTGGCGTAGGGAAGTTTGCGGAACCCGTACTCCGTCAGGGTTCGGCTCAATCCGACCAGCAGACCGATATCGGGGCCGCCGCTCACCAGGATGCCGGGGCGCCACCGCTCGCCCCAGTCGCGGGCCGGGATTTCGGTCGGGGTACGCTTGGGCGGTGGCGTGTACGGCCGCCGGTCGAGCGAGGCGCCGCCGGCGACCACCGTTCCGCGGTCGACGTCGTACATCCGTGATTGTCCGCCGCGCGTGGAATCGATCAGCGCGTCGGCACCGCTCCCCCCCACCACCTTGAGGCGAATCCCCGGCCGCGCCGCACCGTGAACCAGCACGGTATCACCGCCAGCGCCGAGGAAGAGTCGGATCTCGTGAGTCTCCTTCCGGTTAAAGCGGCGGCGGAAATAGGGCAACGCATCGGGGCCGTCAGCCCAATGCCGACGCAGCGAGACCTCCACCGTCTCCCGGTCAGGCGCGGTGATCTCCGCGATCTCGGCTTCATCCGTCGCATGAACTTCCGCCTGCGCCAGCAGCATGCGATAGAACTGCCCCGACACTTCCGGCAACGCATCCCGCCGTCGCTGCAGGGCGGTGGTGATGGCCGCACCGACGAGGGCCACGTGTTCCGGCGGCATCTGACGCACCGCGGCCTCGATTACCGGGTTCGTGATCGCGGCCTGCACCTCCGCGACGACCGCATCCCACACCGGGCGCTCGAGCTCCGCCAGGAATGATCGATCCAGCTCGCGGCCGTTCCAGGTCAGGCCCAGCACCTCGGGGTACGTGGGACCAAAGCTGATCAACTGGGGAAAGTTGTATCGCGCGAAGCGCAGCAGCTGCCCATCGGAGCGCACCATGGCAAAATCCCGGTCACGCGGGACTGGCACCCAGCGTCGTGGGAGTGTCTCGCCGAATCGCACCCAGGACCACTGGTCGCGATGGCGATCCCAGTCGCCCACCAGGAGATCGATCAGTCGTGCCTTGAGGAGCGCCCGCACATCGACCCGGTCGTCGGGACTCCGTGCCACGCGGGCGAAGAGCGAATCTCCCTGGATGATCTCCGTGGCGCCTCCCCACATCGGCTGACCCGGGACCGGCGTAGCGATCCGCGGCTCGAGCATGCCGATCAGTCCGGCGAACTGCTGGCGAAACTCCCCCAGCCGCGCATCATCGGGCAGGACAAAGAACCGCGGCTCGCCATGGAGCACACCCGCAGCCTCGAGGAGCGGCGCCACGATCAGCGCCGCGGTGGGGTGCGATGAGCTGGTCAGGTCCTGCACCACGTCGGCGACAACCGTTCCGAGCAGCTGGGAGGGAAGATTGGGGGTCGGGTCCTTGTCGATCGAACGGAAGTAGTAGTCCTGCCCGGCCGCGGAGCGGAGGCGCAAGGAGGTCGTCTGCTGGCCGCCGCCTTTGGAAATCGGCACCAGGCCGCCGCCGAAGGTCGCCAGGTCGAGGACCGGCACGGATGTTGGCATGACCCACAGATCCCGGTATCCCCCGCCCAGCAGTGCCCGTTTGGGCCAGCTGGCGGAGTACCGCCGGGCGATAGCGAGGTGCACGATCGAATCCGCTGGTGGGCCGGAGCTTGGCACCGCCTGCCCCGTCGCACTCCCCGCGAGGAGGGGCGTGACCAGGGTGGCGAGGAGCGCGCAGCGCACGAGCGCGTTCGACATGGGATGGAACCTTCCGTCAGCAAGCGGATGGTGGGCGACAGGACTCACGAACCGGGTCAGGCGGATGCTCCGGTCTTCCTCATGTATGCCCGGCCGATCCACAGCGCCAGCACCACCCAGATCCCGGCGAGTGCCAGGTTGACCATGGCGAACTGGTTGGGCCCAAACGTCAGCATGGTCGTGCCGACATAAATCGTCAGGGCCGACAGCACATCGCCCGAACGCACGAAGAACGAGTCGATGGCCTGCTTGGCCTTGTACTTCTGCTCTCGGGTGGTTGGCAGGAACAGCACATTGCGGACGGTATTCTGCAATGAGTAGTCGGTGGCGTTCTCGGCGGTCTTCACCCAGCGGACCACCGCGAGAATCGGGAGAAAGGCGAGAAGTGCGTATCCGATGACCGCGATGAGCGGCATCACGAGGATCGCGGTTCGCACGCCAAAGTGCCGCAGCAGCCGGGAGACGACGCAGAGCTGCAGCAGAAGGGCCGTCGCATTCACGCCAAAGAAGAAATTCGCATAGAACCGGCCAATGTATTGCGATGCGCTGAGACCGTCCGCCGTCCCGGCCGCGACAGCATCCGCTGCCGCGCGCGCCACCGTATGACTCAGCACGTATTCGCCGGTGGAGTTGACCCAATTTACCACCAGGACCAGCAGGGCAATGAGCAGCAGGTAGCGTTCGGCGAAGACCAGCCGGAAGGTTCCCGGGCGGCCCTTCGCGCCCGACATCGAGACGGTGAGCTTCTCCGCGTCCGCCTTGCCCTGGACCAGATACTCGCCGGTGGCGGCGGGGATCTCCGCGGTCGTGAACCGCGCCGGGAGCCCGGCCTCGCAGCGGGCCCGCTCCCGTGCGTCCACCAGATTGCCGAGGAGCAGCGCGAGGATGAGAATACCAGCCGCCACCAGCAGCAATTCGGAGATGCCCAGCAACGGAATCAGCCTCCCCGTCACGGCACTCCCCGTCACGGCCCCCAGTGAGGCGCCGAAGGCGATGATGGGAAAGAGACGCTCGCCCTGCTCCCGGGTGTAGAGATCGTTTGCAAACCCCCAGAATTGCGCCACGATCATCATGTTGAAGATGCCGGCCCACAGGAAGAACGGGATGCCCACCGGGACGGCCGCGCGGGTGAGCCCATAGAATGCGACCAGGCAGAGGACGAAGAACCCGGTGACCGCGGTGATCAACCGTCGGCGGGGGAGCCGATCTGCCAGCAACCCGTAGGCCGGCACCAGGACGAGGAGGAGGATCGCCTGCCCCGCCGCGAGATACGACTTGGTCTCCGCGCTGTTGGTGGACAGGAGCAGCGCTTCGCGGAGCGGCTTGATGACGTAGTAGGCCGTCAGCAGCAGGAAGACGTTCAGGGCCAGCAGCAGCGCTGAGGTGCCTTCGCCGGGGTGCACGTCCGAGATCAGCCGGAGCGTGCGATCCAGGCCGCTCGCCTCCCGGTGCGGGGTGCCGACCGGCATCGGTGCACTCACAGGTTCCACTCCGATCCCATCGACTTGATGAGGGTGCGGCCGGTGCAACTGGTCGGCGCGGCTGCGACCCCTTCCGGATGGTGCCGTTCCCACCAGCGGAGCGCACGCTCCTCGGTCCACCGATTCCCCGGTACCGCCGCCGCCAGTTGAGCCGCGAGGTCCGAAGCGGTGGCAGGCCGATCCGCCGGGTTCTTGGCGAGACAGGCGAGGACCACCGCATCGAGTGCCGGCGGAATGTCGAGTTCGATCCGTGCCGATGGCGGAACCGGCGCGGCGTTGGCATGCTGCACCAGGAGCTGCACCGCATTCCTTCCCTCGAACACCAGGTGGCCGGTCAGAAGCCAGTACGTCACGCAACCGAGGGCGTAGATATCCACCCGATGATCCATGGCTGTCCCACCGGACACGACTTCCGGCGCGATGTACGCCGGCGTACCCGCGGTTGCATCGGGCGCGGTGAGCAGCGGGTCCTGCCGCCCCGCGTCGCCCTGTGCCTTGACCAGTCCGAAATCGAGCACCTTCACGAAGTCCACCGTCAGCCCCATGCGACAGGTGAGGATATTGGAGGGTTTGATATCGCGATGGATCAGGCCGCGGGCGTGGGCCTCCGCCAGCGATTCGCAGGCCTGACTCACGAGGTGCACCACTCGCTCCGCTGGCAATGGCCCGAAGGTTTCGACCAGCGTCTGCAGGTCGAGTCCCTCGAGCATCTCCATGACCAGGAAGAAAGTGCCATCGTGGGCAATCCCGAAATCATACAGGTTGATCGTGTGAGGCGAACGCAGCGAGGCAGAGGCCTCGGCTTCCCGGCGGAATCGTTCGATCATGACCCGGGCATGATCGGGCGAGCTGCTCCCCAGCACTTCCGGCCGGATGATCTTTACCGCTGCCGGACGGGCCAGCATGTGGTGCGTGGCCCGATACACCTCGCCCATGCCACCCTTCCCCAGCACCTCCTCCAGCCGGTAGCTGCCGAGCTCCCGGGCCCGTCGGACCTGCTGCCCCAACCCCCGGATGATGCGCGCGGGCACGACCGCGATCAATGCGCAGAGATAGGTCGGCAGAAAAGACCACACCAGATAGTAGGGGGAATGCTCGAAGGCGACCCCGCGCAACTCGGCGATCCCCAACGCCACCGGGTCCATGGACGCCGCGACCACGGAGACCAGCAGGGTCCGCGCGGGCGCGGTCGGAAGAATGGCCGGGTGGGCGAGGATCAGGATGCACAGCCAGGAAACCCGAGGCACGATCGGAGGGGGCACCCACTGGCTGAGGATGGCGGCGAGCAGGCAGTTCAGGATCAGAAATCCGGCGCTGAGGTCGAGCAGCAGTTGCGGCCGATTGCTGAGCCGTCGACTGAACACTACCAGGATGAGTGAGAGAGCCAGGCCGATGAGACTGATGCCCAGGCCGGGGTAGGGCCACACTTCCTCGATCACAGCCGGGTGGCCCATGAACGACGTGGCCAGCGTGTTGACGACAATCGCGGCGGTCCACAGCACGGCGGCGACCAGCGCGACCGCTCCGACGCGCTTGCAGGTCTGCTGTATCACGTCGCTGGGGAGGCTCTGCCCCGACCCGGAGCCCATGGAGTGGGGGACCGGCCCGGTCACGCGATGGTGCTGGAGTCGTCGTGCCGCCATTCAATTTGGCCGGTGGACCCGCCACCACTGGGCCGCCTGCTCCCCGCTCCACGGCTGCGCATCGATCGCCGCGAGCGAGGCCGATAATTCCAGCGCGCTCCGTGGCCGGTGTGCCGGGTCCTTCGCGAGGCAGGCGAGCACCAGACGCTCCAGCCCCGGCGGCACGGGAAGTTCGGTCCGCTGCGACGGGGGCACGGGCACCTCCCGCAGGTGCTTTGCGATCATCTGCAAACCATTGGCAGCCTCGAAGACCCGGTGCCCGGTCAACAGGAAATATCCGACACCGCCCAGCGCGTAGAGATCCGCTCGACCATCGACGGCCTCCCCCAGCGCCATCTCCGGAGCCATGTAGGCGGGAGTGCCCGGGGTGTAACCAGCCGCCGTGGCCAGTGAATGTTCCGTACTTGCTCCCGCCACGGATTTGACCAGGCCGAAGTCGAGGACCTTGACGAAGTCAGCGGTCAGCCCCAGCCGTCCGATGTGGATGTTCGCCGGCTTGATGTCGCGGTGCACCAGGTCACGGGCGTGAGCCTCGGCCAGCGATTCGCAGACCTGGCGCAGGATATGAATCACGCGCGCCGCGGGCACCGGACCCTGCTCTCGCACCAGGGATTCCAGATCCATCCCGTCCAGCAATTCCATCACAAAGTAGAAGGTGTTGTCCTCCGTTACGCCGAAATCGTACAGCTCGACGGTGTGGGGAGACCTGAGGCTCGCCGCGACTTCGGCCTCGCGTCGAAACCGCCTCACCGCCAGTTCGGCGCCATCCTGCGGTCCGCCCGCCACCTCCGGCCGAATGAGCTTGATCGCCGCCGGCCGGGCCAGCATCCGATGCGTGGCCCGGTACACGTCGCCCATCCCGCCGCGACCCAGCAACTCGCCCACCTGGTAGCTGCCTAACTCACGCGCCCGGCTGACCTCCATGCCCAGCCGCGTCACCACATGCGCGACCACAACGGCGGCACCCGCCATCAGGTAATCGGGATAGTGCATCAGGAGCACATTGCTCGCCGGACCGAAGTCCCACGTGCCCCGGGCCCTCGCGACGAGCATGCCCACCGGGTTCATCGAGGCCGCGATGAATCCCGCCACCCCCACCTTTCCCGGGGTGCTCGGCACGATCGCGGCGAACATCAGAATGACCGGACCGACCCAGGTGATGGTGGGCCCCACCGAGTGCACCACCGGCATCGGGAGCCAGTGCCAGCCCAGGCCGAGCGCGAGGGCGGTCAGCACCAGGTAGACCAGGCCGAGATCCAGAACGAATCTAGGGTCACGGCCAGGCTGGCGAGAATAGGCGAAGAGTGCCAGCGACAGGAGCACGCTGGCGCCGGTGATCGCGTCAGACGCAGTTGGCAACAGGTACTGCGGATCCCCGCCGCTCTGAAACCACAAGGCAAAATGATACAGCCCGGCGCCAAGCAGCCAGAGCACCGCCCCCATGAGCGACATGACGCCCAGTCGGCGGGACGCCGCCTTGAGGATGTCGTCGGGGAGGGCACGGCGGCCGCCACGTGAAGTCAGCAGCTCGGCCGGGGTATTGCCGATGGGACGGCCAATCAGCTGGGGAGCAGGCACGCTTCCCTTACATCCCCTGGGGTAGGGCGACTGCGCCTCGATTCACGCTCCACCACTGCATCGCCTGCTCCCCGCTCCACGACCCCAGGTCGACCGCCGCGAGCGAACGCGAGAATTCGAGCGCGCTGCGCGGCCGCTGCTCCGGGTCCTTCGCAAGGCAGGCGAGCACGAGCTGCTCCAGGCCCGCGGGAATCGGGAGTTCCACCCGCTCCGACGGTGGAACGGGTGTGTCTCGCATGTGCTTGGTGATCATCCCGAACCCGTTCGAAGCTTCGAACACCAGCTGCCCGCTCAGCAAGTAGTAGGCGACGCACCCCAGCGCATAAAGATCCGCCCGGCCATCGAAGCGCTCGCCGAGGGCCATCTCGGGGGCCATATAGGCCGGGGTCCCCGCCACCAGCCCCGCGGCGGTCGCGAGTGATTGGTCACTGCCCGCCGTGCTCACGGATTTGACCAGACCGAAGTCGAGCACTTTGACGAAGTCGTAGGTCAGGCCCAGTCGTCCAACGTGAATGTTCGCCGGCTTGATGTCGCGGTGCACCAGGTTCCGGGCGTGTGCTTCGGCCAGCGACTCGCAGACCTGGCGGAGGATGTGAATCACCCGCGCCGCGGGGACCGGCCCCGTCTCACGCACCAGGGATTCGAGATCCATCCCTTCCAGCAGTTCCATGACGAAGTAGAAGGTCTGGTCCTGCGTCACGCCGAAGTCGTAGAGCTCGACGGTGTGCGGCGAGCGCAGGCTGGCCGCCACCTCCGCCTCTCGACGGAAGCGCACCAGGGCGAGCTGCGCGCCACCATTCTCTCCCCCCGCCATTTCGGGACGGATCAGCTTGATCGCGGCGGGTCGGGCCAGCATCCGGTGTGTCGCCTTGTAGACCTCGCCCATCCCACCGCGACCGAGCAACTCCCCCAGCTGATAGCTCCCCAGCTCCCGGGCCCGCACCACTTCCCGCCCCAGCCCGTAGATGACTCGCGCGCCGAAATACGCGAACGCGGCGGCGGCAAAGGGTGCGAAGCTCACCCGAAAATACTCGCCATGGTCGGGCACCTGCACCTTGCCCGTGAGCTCGAGCACCCCCAGCGCCACCGGAGACATCGCGGCTGCGGCGAGAGCCGCGGCCAGCATCCGGCGCGGCGGACCCGGCATGATCAGCGGGAACATGATCACTACCGCGGGAATCCAGGTCATGTTGGGCAGGAACCCGGTGCCGATGAAATACTGCCAGAAGGTGATGATCGCGATGGTGAAACAGAGGGCGACCTGATAGGCCAGGCCGATAGTGTGCAGGAGGGAGGGCGACACCCGCTGTCGGTGCGCCGCCCACCAGAGTCCGCACGAGGCGAGCACCGCCCCCAGGTTCAACCATTGGAATGTGCCGGACTGCACGGTATCCGGCGGCAGCGGCGCACCCTTGATGTTGGAATAGACCCAGAAGCCTACGAAGAGGAGCAGATCGAATCCGAAAGCGAAGACGAAGAATCCGGCGAGAACTCGGACCCGCCCCCGCACCTGCTCCAACAGGTCCGGCGGCAGCGCCGCGGATATGCGGGATGGTTCGTCGTCAGAACGGGGTGGCCGGGGGGCGTGGCCGGGCGCCTCAGGCCGGTCGGCCAGGCGGGGTTCGACCATCTGAGTATGCATCATGGCCCTTTCTTACCATATACCGGGGAAAAGGTCAATGTTGTTGCAAGCGAAACAGCCCCCCGGTTGTTCACCGGAGGGCCATTCGCTGTGGTGCAACTGGGCGTGCGGCGATCGATTCGCCGGACTCAGTTCTCGACGAGGATCAGGTACTTCTCGG
>JBDTMI010000021.1:0-54793 GCA_039934355.1 Gemmatimonadales bacterium | reverse complement strand
GCCTCCCTCGCCCGGGCGGCCAGGGAGACGGCCAAGTTGCGGGTCCGTCAGCCCCTCGGACGGATGCAGGTCGCGGTGCCTGCGGCGGCGCGCGGCCCCACCTTCGACCGGCTGCTGGCCATCCTCCAGCGGGAAGTGAACGTGAAGCGGATCGAGCCGGTCGCGTCGGACACGGAACTGGTCCGGCTGCGACCCAAGGCGAACTTCCGTTCCCTCGGCAAGCGCTACGGGAAGGACACTCCCCTCGCCGCGGCGGCGGCCCAATTGCTGACCCAGGATCAGCTCCGGAGCCTCGAATCCGGCGGCCCGGCTGAAGTCACAGATGAAAATGGGCGGCCGTTCGCCTATTTTCCCGAGGATGTGGCGGTTGAGCGCCAAGTCACGACGGATTGGCTGGTAGCCAGCGATGGGCCATTTGTTGCCGCCCTCGATCCGACGCTCACCCCGGCACTGGCCGCGGAAGGTCTCGCCCGGGAACTCATCAGCCACATTCAGCGGCTCCGACGGGAGGCGGGCTACACCGTCGCCGATCGCATTGCATTGGGCGTGACCGGGCCGGACGTGGTGTTGCAGGCCGCGACCACCCACACGCAGTTCATCCAGGACGAGACGCTGGCCCGGCGACTCACCCTCGGAACGCTGGATCCGGCCGCCGATCTCACGCAGGCGGTCGACATTGACGGGCAGGCAGTGACCTTCAGCATTCGTCGCCACGACGGCGGCGCCTGAACCACCGGCGATCACAGGCAGGGACATGCCACTGAACAAGAAGCAGCTGACGCATTTCGAGAAGCTCCTGATGGAAGAGCGTGCCAGGGTCATGAAGGAGCTGGGATACTACGACGAGTCCTTCGCGGCGACGCTGCAGAACGCCGACGGCAATGTCTCTTCCTATTCGCTGCACATGGCGGATCAGGGGACCGACGCGATGGAACGGGAGAAACAGTTCCTGTTCGCTTCGCAGGAGGGCCGGTATCTCTGGCACGTGAACGAGGCGCTGCGGCGGTTGTACAAAACGCCCGATCAATTTGGACAGTGCCACTCGTGCGGGAAAGACATCGCGGTCGAGCGCCTGGAAGCGCTGCCGCACGCCCGGCTCTGCATCGAGTGCAAGGAAAAAGAAGAGAATGGCAAGCGGCGCTGACCGCCGGCTCTACTGGGGCGCCGGCATCACGGTCCTGGTTCTCGATCTCATCACCAAGTATCTCGCCGAGGCGCACCTGCTGCGCTCGTCGGGACGTTCGGTGTTCGGGGAGTGGTTTCAGCTCCGGCTGGTCTACAATCCGGGCGCGGCGTTCGGCCTCGACCTCGGGCCCTACTCCCGCTGGATCTTCATGGTGGTGGCGCTGGTCGCGCTCGTCGCGCTTTTCCGAATGTCCCGGGATGCGGACGTGGGCGACAGCTTCCGCCAGTTGGCGCTGGGACTGGTGAGCGGCGGCGCACTCGGGAACCTGGTGGACCGGATTCGCTCGACGCAGGGCGTGGTGGACTTCCTCGATCTCGGGGTGGGTCAGTGGCGCTGGCCGACGTTCAATGTGGCCGACATGGCGGTCTCGTGCGGTGCCGTCGCGCTGGCGATCTCGCTGTGGCGCGAGGACGCGCGCCGGGAGGCGGGAACGCAGGCAGGTGCGGGTCGTCCGTTGCCGCCGGAGTCGCCCACGCCGGTCGACCCGCTGATTGCCCGGACCGAGGAGTGATGGACGCCGATCCGCTGCTCCCTCCGGCACTCGAAGTCCTGCCATCGGCACGCGAAGGTCCCTCCCTGCTCATGACGCACACCACATTCTCGGTGCTGGCCCCGACCACCGAGCGGATCGACCGCTTCCTGGCCGACCAGCTCGCCGTCTCCCGCACCCAGGCCGCACGTCTCGTGGCCGACAAGCGGGTGACGGTCGGTGCCGCGGTGGCGCGGGCCTCGCGCCTGCTCGCACGCGGTGAACAGGTCGCGATCGAATTTCCGGCTGATGTCGCGCCGCGCCAGCTGGTGCCCGCCGACATCCCGCTGACGATCGTCTTCGAGGATGACCACCTGGCGATCCTCGACAAGCCGGCCGGCCTGGTGGTGCATCCCGCGCCGGGGCACTGGGACGACACCCTGGTCAACGCCCTCGTCTCCCGAGGCACGACTCTAGCCGGTGGCGCGGAAGGTCGGCCGGGCATCGTGCACCGGCTCGATCGCGACACCTCCGGGCTGATGGTCATCGCCAAGACTGATGTCGCCCACCGCCGGCTCGGCGCTATGCTCGCCGCCCGACGGATGACGCGTCGCTACGCCGCCCTGACGTGGGGCCATATCGACGACAGTCCGCTGATCATCGATGCCCCGATCGGTCGGCATGCTCGTGACCGGAAAAAGATGGTGGTCACCTCGGAGGGTCGGCCCTCGCGGACCGACGCGTACCGGATCGCCCGGTTTCCACTGGTCGATCTGCTGCGGCTTGAGCTCCACTCCGGCCGCACCCACCAGATTCGGGTGCACTGCGCCCATGTCGGACATCCGGTCGTCGGCGATCCGGTCTATGGTGCGGGCGGATCCAGGCGGATGTCGGACCAGAAGCGTGTCGCCGCGGAGGCGCTGGAACGACTGGCCCCCCGGCAGGCACTGCACGCTGCCTGGCTCCGTTTCCGCCATCCGATCACCGAGGCCATGCTCGAATTCACCGCGGACTGGCCGGCCGACCTCGGGCCGCTGCTCGCGAGCGCCATGGGGGACGAGTGTCCCGTTGCTCCCTCTCAGGCCCTCCGGTATCTTGGTTTCTTTGAAGCACATGGCTGATCTCAAGCTGGTAATATTCCGGTTGGGCTCGCTGATCTGCGCGGCCCCGGCGACCAGCGTACGGGAGGTCATCTCAATCAGTCCTCCGACTCGAATTCCGGGGGCCAGCGCGTCGGTGGCCGGACTGATGAATGTGCGGGGCACCCTGCTCACCGTGGTGGATGGTCGCCGGCTGCTGGGCGCTCCGGCGGGTCCGGCCGATTCGGTGCTGGTGCTGCACCAGGGCGAACGGCTGGTCGGACTGATTGTGGATGAGGTGCTGGACCTGGCCGAGGTTGCTGAGGAGTCGCTTTCGCCTGGGGCGGCGCTGCCCGGGGTGGACCCGAGTCTGGTGCAGGCCGTGGGGCGCCAGGGTGATCGGGTCTTCGCACTGCTGGATCCGGTCGCCCTGATGGCGCCGGTGCTGGGGTAGGCGCGTTCGCGTTTCCTGGTCGATCTCGAGGGAGGACCTGTGAGTCACACCGTGCTGGTCTGCGATGATGCCATCTTCATGCGGACCATGATCTCCGACATCCTCGCCCAGGCTGGGTTCGAAATCGTCGGGGAGGCCGAGACTGGACGCGAAGCGGTGGAGAAATACCGGCAGCTCAAGCCGGATCTGGTGACGATGGACATCGTGATGCCGGATATGGGGGGCATCGAGGCGGTGCGGGAGATCTGCAAGGCTGATCCCGATGCCAAGGTCCTGATGTGCAGCGCGATGGGTCAGCAGGCGCTGGTGGTGGAGGCCATTCAGGCCGGCGCCAAGGATTTCGTCGTCAAGCCATTCCAGCCTTCCCGGGTCCTCGAAGCCGTCCAGCGCGTTATCGGCTGAGGCCATGGATCTCTCCCGCTACGCCGCCCTCTTCGTCACGGAGAGTCGGGAACAACTCGGCGTCTGTGGCCAGGCATTGCTGGAATGGGAGCGTCGGCCGACGGCCACGGAACCGGTCGTCACGCTGTTCCGGGCGGTACATACGTTCAAGGGCATGGCTGCGGCGATGGGCTACGCCAACCTGACCGAGTTGGCCCACCGCACCGAAACCGTCCTGGACCTGCTGCGCAGCGATCCCTCGAGCGGGCGGGAAATCGCGGACCTGTTCTTCCGCATCATCGACGCCCTGGAGCAGGGCGCTGGAGTTGCCGTGGACGGCGGGGATCCCAGGCTGGATTTCTCACCCCTGCTGGCCGAACTGGATGAGGCATCGGTGGCCACCGCCCCGACGGGGAGCTGGGCGATCCCGGCCCCGGGCGGCATGCCAGCGGTGGTCGCGCCAGAGGTGGCGGCCAGTCGCCTGATCCAGGTCGTTGTGACTCCCGGCGCGACTATGCGGGGCGCCCGGGCGATGCTCGCGCTCCGCAAGGTGGAAGCGCTCGGCGCCGTGTCGGCGGTCCGTCCTCCGCTGGCGACGATCGAACAGGAGGGTTTCGATGGCCGGTTCAGCTTCCAGCTGGCCGGCACGGCGAGCGCCGACCAGGTGATGGCCGCGGTGCGGGGCGCCGGCGACATCCTGGACGTCACGATCGACGCGGCGGAAGCGGAACGCGTTGCGGAGGCGGCGGGGCGGGGCCGGCAGATCCGGATCGACCTGCGCCGGCTCGACGCGCTGATGGGACATGTCGGGGAACTGATCGTGGCGCGGGCCCGCCTGATGGAGCTGGCCGAGGTGAGTACCGAGCCGGAGCTGCGGGCCGTGGCTTCGCGGATCGCGCGGGTGACGGCCGATCTCCACGGCGAGGTCGTTCAGGCCCGGATGACACCGGTATGGCAGGTGTTCGACCGCTTCCCGCGGGTGGTCCGGGACCTGGCACGGCAGCTCGGCAAACGGGTACGATTCGAGGTCGAGGGCGAGGAGACGCAGCTCGACCGCGCCATCCTCGACGATATCGGCGAGCCACTGATTCACCTGCTCCGCAATGCGGTGGACCATGGCATCGAGCTCCCGGCGGAACGGGCGCGACAGGGAAAGCCGGAGGAAGGCCAGGTGCGGCTGAGTGCCGCGAGTGACCGTACCACGGTGCTGATCCGGGTCAGCGACAACGGCCGCGGCGTCGACCGGAAGCGGGTGCTGGCCGAGGCGATTCAGGTCGGGTTGCTGCCGGCGGAAGCGCAGGACGTCCCCGACGAGTTGCTGCTCCGGGTGCTGGGCCGGCCCGGGTTCACCACCGCGGCACAGCTCACTGACGTCTCAGGCCGGGGCATGGGGATGGATGCGGTGATCTCGCGGCTGCGCGGGCTGGGTGGCTCGGTGGAGATCGATACGCAGGTAGGAGTGGGGACGACGTTCACGCTGCGGCTTCCCATGACGCTGGCGATCGTCCGGGCGCTGCTGGCGCGAGTGGGGGACGAGCGCTACGCCATTCCGCTGGCCGGTGTCGCCGAAACGGTCGCGTTTCATTCCGACCGGATCGCCGCGCTGGAGGGACGCGAAGCTTACGTCCTCCGGGAGCGCCTGATCCCGACCGTGCGATTGCGCGACCGGCTGGGCGTGACCGGCCCGCGTCCGCCGGGGCGCCAGCCGGCGGTGATCGTGCAGATCGGGGAGCGGCGGGTCGCGGTCGTGGTGGATGCGCTGGTGGGACAGCAGGAAATTGTCGTGGAGCCGTTCGACGCGCCGCTGGGCACGTTGCCGGTCTTCAGCGGGGCGACAATCCTGGGGGACGGGACTCCGGCATTAATCGTGGACCCGGCCGCGCTGGTCTGAGGAGGTCTGATGGACGACGTGAGGGAACTGCACGCGCTGCAACGCGACGCCTTGCGGGAGGTGGCCAATATCGGCGCCGGCCACGCCGCCACCGCGTTGTCGCAGCTGACCAATCGCAGGATCATGATCAGCGTCCCCGAGGTGAACATCACCCGCCTTGAGGAAGTGCCCGAGATCCTCGGCAAGGCGGATGAGGTCGTGGCCGCCGTGCTCATGCACATGATGGGTGACCTCACCGGCCGCACCCTTGTCCTGTTTCCCGAGCCCTCCGCGCGCACGCTCTGCGATCTCCTCCTCCGCCGCGAGATGGGCACCACCACCGAATTCGGCGAGATGGAGCAATCGGGGCTCAAGGAGGTAGGCAACATTCTCTCCAGTGCCTACATGAATGCGCTGAGCGATTTCATGGGGATGATGCTCGTCCCGTCGGTCCCCAGCCTCGCGATCGACCTCATCGGGGCGGTGCTCACGTCCATCTACATGAACTTCGGCTACGATCGCGACTACGTCTTCTGCGTTGAGACGCAGTTCCTGTTTGAAGACCCGGGGCTTCGCCTGCGCGGGCATTTCCTCCTGCTTCCCGACCTGGCGAGCCTTCGGGCCATCTTCGACGCCATTCGCGTCGGCTGAGGCGGTCGTGACCGGACCCGCGCTGTCCGAACGCGACCTCTCGGTCCTCCGCTCCTTCGCCCGGCGCATCGACCTGGCCGATGCGGGTGCGCACAACAATCTCGGGGTTCTCTACTACCAGAAAGGCCTCATCCCCGAGGCCATCGCCGCCTTCCTCCGGGCACTCGAGCTCGATCCGCGCATGCAGTGTGCGCAGGAGAATCTCGAGATCGCCTATCACGCCACCGGCTACTACGACCGCCGCGTCGCGGAGCTGCGGGAACGACTGCGACGGGACCCTGCGGATACCACCGCACGCTGGGAACTTGGCCGGACCTGCGCCGCGTTAGGCCACTGGGAGGAAGCGGTAGCGGAATTCCAGGCGATCCTGTCCCGCCGCCCCGACGACGTCGCGAGCCTGCTGCAACTCGGCCTGGCCGAGCGGGGACGGGGCAACCTCGAAGCCGCCACCGAAGCATTCGCACTGGCCCGGCGATTCGATGCCAACAGTTCCGTCACCCTGTTCTACTACGGCGAGGCGCTCTACAACCGGGGGCTGTCCGAGCAGGCGCGCGCGGCGCTCGAAGAGGCGGTGGAACGCAATCCCGACAACGCCGATGCGTTCTACCTTCTGGCGTTCGTGTACGGCGACCTCGGGATGCATGAGCAGGCCCGCACGGCCACGACCCGTGCCACCACGCTGAATCCGACCTTTGCCCGCGCCCAGCACAATCTCTCGCTGACCCGCTATCAGGGCACCGGCGCCCTCGCGCCGCGGACGCAGTCGCCGCGCCCCTCCGTGGCCGAGGGATCCACGCTCGCCCACTACAACCTGGGCCTCGCCTTCCGGCAAAAGGGGTACTACACCGAGGCACTGCGCGAGTATCGCCTGGCGCAGGAGGCCGGGGAGGAGCCACGTCTCGTCAGGCAGGCCATGGCGGAGGTGTACCTCATCCGGCGCGATCTCGCCGCGGCGCTCGAGATCTACGACCTGCTGCTCGCCGAGGATCCCGGGTCCCCGAAGTTGTGGAATGAGCGTGGCGTCTGCCTGCACCAGTCGGGCCGACGGGACGAAGCCGCTGCGGCGTACGAGCAGGCGGTCACCACCGATGCCGACTACGCCCTGGCGTGGAACAACCTTGGGGTCCTGCGGACCCAGACCCCGGACAATGACGCGGCGCTCGAGGCGTTTCAGCGGGCGCTCAAGGCCCGGCCCGACCTGGTGGCGCCTCGCCTGAACCTGGCGCTGGCGCTTTTTCACCGTCGCCGGCTGCAGCTCGCGCTCGAGGCCTACCGCCAGGTGCTGGCCGTGCATCCGGAACAGACGGTCGCGTGGAACGGCGTCGGGCTGGTGCTGGTGGAGCTGAAGCGGTTCGAGGACGCGCGTCATGCCTTCTCCCGCGCGGTGGAAGCGGATCCCTCCAACGCCTCGGCGCACTACAACCTCAGCTTTACGCTCAGCCACCTGGGGGATTTTGACGGTGCGCTGCGCGCCACGAAGCGCGCGCTGGAGCTGGAGCCCTATTACGTCGCCCAGAAATATGCGCTGACCATCGACCTGCAGTACGAGCATCCGGAGATCGCCATCGTGCCGGAGATTTCGGCCGATGTCACCGCCCAGCAGGTCGGAGACGAGTTCAATTTCGACGAACGCCTGCTCGACCGGATTTTCGACGACCTCCAGCCGGTCGAACGCCCGGCGCCCGCCGCCGGAAGCGAGGATCCGCTGGCGCTCGCCTCGGATTACATCGCCAAGGGGTTCCTGGAACACGCCGCCGCGCAGGTCGAACGGGCCCTGTCGCGGGGAGCGGAGCCCGCTCGTGCGACCGCCATGCTGGGTGAAATCTTTGCCCGCCGCGGGCTCCACGGCGAAGCGCTGGAGCGATTTCGCGAGGCACTCGTCATCTCACCGGTGGAACCTGCCGCGTTGCTTGGCCTCCTGCGCGCCCTGCTCGCCCTCGGACGTGGGGCGGAGGCGAGCGAACACGCCGAGCGGCTGATACGCGCCCTGCCGAATGAGGTCGAAGCGCTGGTGACGGTCGCGCGGGTCCGGCTTGCCTCGGGGCAGGCCGCCATGGCACGCGACACGTTGCGTCGGGCGCGCGAGCTCGAGCCGGGCCGACCCGACCTGCTGCAGCTCGAAGCGGCCATCGCCGAGCGGCTCGGTGATGCGGAGGGCGCTATCCGTGCCTGTCAGGCCGCCCTGCAGCTCGATCCCGGCATTCCCCAGGTCTGGCGCGACCTCGGCAGGCTGGAGGAGCGGCGGGAAAATTGGACCGCCGCGAAATTGGCCTACGAACATGCCCTCGAGTTGTTGCCGAGCTATATGGAGGCGGCGCTGTTGCTGGGCGACCTGATGCGACGGACGGAACCCGCGGCTGGTGCGGTTGAATTCCTGGTTGATGTGCTGCTCACCGAGCCCTGGGATCTCGACGCGATGCTGCTCCTCGGGCGCTGCCTGCTCGAGGACGCCCGCCCCGAACAGGCGCTCGAGGCGCTCGATCGCCTGCTCAAGTTCGATCCCGATCACGACGCCGGGTTGTTTCACCGGGGTGTGGCCCTGGCGCGCACCCGCCGCTACACCGAAGCCGTGCGCACCTGGGAGCGGGTGGTCCAGGTGGAACCGTCGGGCCCGTATGCCCAGGCGGCTCGGACCCATGCCCGTTCCGCCCGGGACCTGCAGCACATTTTTGCCGGAGCGGCCTGACCCGTGGCGATCGAAGGCCCCCTGAAGGAACTGTCCATCCACGACGTTTTCCAGCTGCTGGACCTGAGCCGGAAGACCGGCACGCTGCGCGTCGATTCCGACCTCCGGCAGAATGCCGGTACCGTGTTCTTCGAGGAGGGCGCCGTCGTGGGCGCGGAGATCCGGAGCAACCCTCATCCGCTGGGCCGACTCCTCGTGCGCGCGGGCCGGGTCAGCGAACATGACCTCGGCCGCGCCCGCGCACTGCAGACCGCCGGGGACACTCGTCGGCTTGGCGAGATTCTGGTATCCGAGGGGCTGGTGTCGTCGCGGGACCTGAGCCGCTATGTCCGTCAGCAGGTCGAGGAGGTCGTTTTCGAGCTGGTCGGCTGGTCTGAAGGCTATTTTGCCTTCGAAGAAGGGAAGCACGGCAGTTGGCCGACGGAAGCCGACGGACGCATCCCGACAGGGCAGGTGCTGATGGAGGCGGCCCGGCGCACCGACGAATGGTCCCGGATCG
Organism: Gemmatimonadales bacterium; assembly: GCA_039934355.1. Lineage (GTDB taxonomy): Bacteria > Gemmatimonadota > Gemmatimonadetes > Gemmatimonadales > GWC2-71-9 > JADJOM01. The sequence goes on along the minus strand of JBDTMI010000021.1, from coordinate 45,518 downwards.
AGAAGAAGATTGCCCACCTCGGCCTGGTCGCGCGGCTCGCGCCGGTGCTTGATAGCGCGGCCCCGCTTGACCTGCTGCCGCCGGAATGGGAAGTGTTGTCGGTCATCGACGGGGAGCGCTCGGTCCGCGATCTCGCCTCTGGCCTCGGCCGGCCCGAGTTCGAAGTCGCCCGGACACTCTTCGGACTCGCGACCGCTGGCATTATCCTGCTGGATGACCCTGCACGCCGCGCCCTCGAATCGCTGGGCGACGCCGACCTGCCGATCCTGCTCGGCGAAGTCGATCAACTGCTCGGGGCCGGCGATCCGGAGGGAGCGGTGAGCGCGGCCGATCAGGCGGTCGCGACCCATCCGCAGGAACCGCTGGCACACCTGGCGCACGGGCGCGCGCTGCTCGCCGCGGGGCATCATGCGGACGCGGCCGAGGCCCTGTGGCAGGCGGTCCAGCTGGATCCGATCTCCGCACCCGCGCACCGCCTGTTCGGACTGGCGCTCGCCTCCGTCGGTCGGTTCCGTGAAGCGGCCCAGGTGTGGGAGCAGTGGACCCGGCTCGCCAGCCGGCCGCCGGAGGAGGAGGCCCAGGTGCCCGCGGTGGATCGAATTCGCCAGGCGGCGCTCACGCTGGATCTCGCGCTGCGAGGATCGCGTGACTGAGGACATTCGAGCACTCAGCGCCCAGTACGCCGCCGATCCCTCCAGCCTGATCTTCCTCCGGCTCGCGGAAGCGCTGCGGCAGCGCGGGCAGGCTGACGCCGCGCACAAGGTCGCGATCCAGGGACTTTCCCGGTATCCGCACCTGCCCGACGCACACGATCTCTTCGCCCGCATTCTGACGGACCAGCAGGACTACGCCAACGCCTTCGATGAATGGGACACGGTTCTACGCCTGGTGCCGCAACACATCGGGGCGCACAAGGGAATCGGTTTCCTCTATTATCGGGCCGGCGACCACGAGCACGCATTGTATCACCTTCGCCTCGCGGCCGAACTCGATCCGACCGACAGTGGACTACGGCTCGCGGTGGAGCGGGTCGCGGGTGGGGGCGAAATCTGGGACGCCCCACTGCCGCAGGCTCCCTCCGAACCGGCAACGCGACGCGTCCCGACGACCGAGAGCAACGATCCCTTCGCCGGTCTCGATGGCGCGCGCCACCGGCTCCTGCTGGTCGACGTCGATGGCCTGCGGCTCGGTGGCGGGCTCGTCACCACCAGCGGGCGCGACGTGAGCGATGATGCCGCCGCGGTGCTCGCGGGCACCGCCTTCGAGGCGGCGCGGGCGGCACGGATGCTCGAACTCGGGGAGTGGACGCACCTCACCATCGAAGGCACCGAGCTCAGTGCCTGCGTCCTCAAGCCGACGCCCGATACCAGTCTCCTGGCGGCGATGGACGCCGATCTCCCGGCCGGGCAGCTCGCCTTTTTTGCCGAGCGCGCCGCGAAAACCGCTCGCGCGTGGCTGGAGCGCGTGCGATGACCGACTACGCCGCGATGCTCGACGCGCTGACCCGGCTCCGTGGCATTCGCGGTGCCATGGTCGTGGCACTCAATGATGGTCTGCCGGTGGCCGAGTCACTGATGGGCGGGCTCAAGGGGACCGCGCTGGCCGCGCTGGCGGCGACGCTGGCGAGCCGCTCCGTGGAACTCGCCGCGCGCGGCGGATTGGGTGCCCCACGCTTCCTGCACCTGCAGAGCAGCGACGGTTCACTGCTCGTCGCCCCGACTGCAGCGGATCTCGTCCTGGTTGCTATCGCGGGGCGGGATGTTCCCCTGGGTCTGTTGCGCCTCGAGATGCTCCGCCTGGCCGAGCGGATGGGCTGATGCGGGCCATTGAGCCGTGGGTGGTCGCCCCGCTGGACCGTTTCATGGGAGGGTCGTCGGCCCGTCTCGCGCTGCTGATGACCACCTCCGGACAGGTCGTGGCCCAGCATGGTTTCGTGGGCGCGCTCGATCTCATGTCCGCCGCCGCGCTCGGCTCCGGCATCGTCGCCTCCAGCAGCGAACTCGCGTTCCAGATGCAGTGGCCCGCCTTCCGCGTGATGGCCCATCAGGGAGTCCGTCAGGCCCATCTGCTGACCTGGTTTGACACCCCGCGGGGACGCTGGATCGCGCTGGTCGTCTATGGCGGCGAAACCAAGGTGGGGCTGGTGCAGATGTACCTGGAACAGATGGTGGAGGAGCTGGTGGCGGCGACCCCACCGGAGCCGATGCGCAAAAAAGAAGTGCTGGCCGCGGATTTCGAGCGCGAACTCAACGCGAGCCTGCGGGCCCTTTTCGGACGCTAGCGACCATGTCACTCGTCAATTTCACGACTCGCGAAATCACCTGCAAGATCGTCTACTACGGGCCGGGCCGCTCGGGGAAGACGAGCAACCTGCAGTACATCTATGGGCGCGTCCCGGAGGCGCGACGGGGCCGAATGGTGAGCCTCGCGACCCAGACTGATCGCACCCTCTTCTTCGATTTTCTTCCGCTCGATCTCGGGGTGATCAGCGGGTTCACAACCCGCTTCCAGCTCTATACCGTGCCGGGGCAGGTCTACTACAACGCGACCCGCAAGCTGGTCCTGCAGGGAGCCGACGGCGTCGTGTTCGTGGGCGACAGCCAGGCGCGCCGGCTGGAAGACAACATCGAAAGCCTGCAGAACCTGCAGGCCAACCTCCTGGGGCAGGGAGTCGATGTGCGCACATTTCCCATCGTGCTGCAATACAACAAGCAGGACCTGCCGGCCGACCTGATTCTCACCATGCCGGACCTCGACGAGGCGCTCAACTTCCGCGGCTATCGGAGCTTTCCCGGTGACGCCCTGCGCGGGGCGGGGGTGTTCGAGACGCTGAAAGGCATCTCGGAACTGGTGCTCAAGCGCCTCGCGTCGGGTGGCAACGGGACGCCATGAGTATCCGGCTCAATCCCCGCTATCGCTTCGACGGCTACGTCGTCGGCTCTGCCAACCGGTTGGCGGCGACGGCGGCGCGCGCGGTCGCGGAGTCGCCGGGGGCGGTGTACAACCCGCTCTTTCTCTACGCCGGCTCGGGTCTCGGCAAGACCCACCTGCTGATGGCGATGGGGCACCTGGCGATCGAGGTCAATCCCCAGCTCACGGTGGAATACCTCACGCTGGATGAATTCATCGAGGCCTTCCATGCCGCAATCGCCGCGGGGCAGGGGGAGGCCTACCGGCGGCGCTACACCGACGTCGGCATGCTGCTGGTGGACGATGTGCAGTTCCTGACCCACCGGCGTGAGATGCAGACCGAATTGCTGCGTCTCACCAATGCCATGCTCACGTCCGGGCGCCAGATCGTCCTCTCGAGCGACCGGCCCCCGGCCGAGATCGAGGCGCTGGATGACCGGCTGATTCAGCGATTCGCCGGCGGGCTCGTGATCGACATTTCCGCACCGGACTACGAAACCCGTGTCGCGATCCTGCGCCGCCACGCCGAGGAGCGGAAGGCGACGTTCGATCCCAGCGTGATCGAGGCGGTGGCCTCGCTGGCGATTCCGAGTATCCGCGAGCTCATCGGGGCACTCAACCGCCTGGTCGCGTTCCAGGCGGTGACCGACGCGCCGCTCACCTCCGCGGAGGCCCGTACCGTCCTCCAGCGTACGATGCCCGCATCGGTGCGCGGGCCGGCACCGGCCGAGCCAGCGGTCGGCGGAACCGATGTGGCTCCTCCGGCAGGCGACGCGGTCGCCGAGGTGGCAGCGAGATTCGAGGGCCTCCCCACCGGCGACGAGTTCAGCAGCTTTCTCTCGGAAATCTCCAATGCCCTCGCCCGGCAGGTGGAGGCGTGGCGCGGTCATGTGGCGGAAGCGGTCATGCGGTGGCAGGGCGAAGGGTATCGTACCGCGCGTCTGCAGCAGCTGCTGGAGGAAGAGTCGCCGCTGGACCCGGACGCGACGCTGCGCGACTTCGAGGCCGACATCGCCCGCCTCCGGGAGCTTGAAATTGAGGCGCGTGAACTCGACGCGCCCAGCGCGGGGCAGCCGCTGTTCCGGGATCCGGATCGGCTGCAGGAGGCGATCGGCGAAGTCGAGAAGGCGCGCGACGGACTGAGTCCGCCGCCCACTCCCGCCCCCATCTGGAAGCTCGAGGATTTCGTCGAGTCCGCCGGCACCCGGATGGCGGTGCGCGCGGCGCATGCGATCATCGCGGCGCCCGGCACTCAATACAATCCGCTGGTGATCATCGGCGGTGCAGGCGTGGGGAAGACGCACCTGCTCCACGCGATCGGCAATGCATTGGCGGGCCCGGGCCAGCTGATCGCCTGCCTGCGGGCGGAAGATCTGGTGGACGAGCTGATCAAGGCGATCGACCGCAATCGGGTCGCCTGGTGGCGGGCCCGGTTCCGGCGCTCGAGCGTCCTGCTGGTGGATGACGTCCACCTGCTTGCCGGCAAGGACCGCTCGCAGGAAGAGCTGTTCTGGCTGTTCAATGTGCTTGCCGAGAGCGGCCGGCAGATGGTGTTCACGTCAACCGTGGCGCCGCAAGCACTGGAGGGGATGGAGCCGCGGCTGGTGACTCGCCTGGAGGGCGGGCTGGTCGTCGAATTGCCGGAGCCGGATCGGGACGTACGCGAGGCGATCGTCAGTCGCCAGCTTCGGGCCCGCTCGGCCGATGTCGACCCGGAGATCGCCTCCTACCTCGCGAGTCGGCCGGTGGAGAATGTGCGGGCGCTTCAGGGGTTGGTCCAACGGGTCCTCGCCGCCGAGGACGCGGGGGAGGGCCCGCTGTCGACCGGGCTGGCGCGCCAGGTGCTGGAGGGCAATCCGGCAGCGCCCGCGCGACGTTCCATGGGCACCCGCACCAGCGGATTGCTTTCGCCGGTGGGGAGCCTGCGCAGCCGGGAAAAGATGGTGTGGGACTGGCCAGGCATCGCGGACCGCCTCATTGAGGAGTTCCGCTGATGGCGATCAAGGGAAGTCTCAAGGAAGCGGGCCTGCCCGACGTACTGCAGCTGCTCGCGCTCGGCAAGCGTACCGGCTGCCTCGCCGTCGCCGACCGGCAGAACTTCGGCTACATCTACTTCGAGGATGGGCGGATCTCGTACGCGTCGATCGTGAATCGCCGCGATCGAATCGGCGACCTGCTGCGCAAGAATCAGCTGGTCACCACCGAACAGCTCGACCAGGCGATCCGCACCCAGGAGGTGCACCGCGATCGCCGGCTCGGCGATATCCTGATCGAAATCGGCGCGGTCCAGAAGGATCAGCTCGATCGCCTGCTGCACATCCAGATCGAGGAAGCCGTCTATCACCTGTTCACCTGGACCCAGGGCACGTTCAACTTCGAGACCGGAGTCCGGCCGGAGCAGCAGCTATACGTCGTGTCGATCAATCCCGAGTCGCTGTTGCTCGAGGGTGCGCGGCGGATCGACGAGTGGAGCCAGATCGAGAAGAAAATTCCCAGCTTTGATCTGATCTTCGCGGTGGATCCGGAACACGCACCGGGCGACGAGGTGGAACTCTCGCCGGCGCAGGACCGCATTCTCCCCCTCCTCGATGGCACCCGGGATGTTCGCCAGGTGATCGACGAATGCTCGCTGATCGAATTTGAGGCGGCCCAGGCGCTCTACGGACTGATTACCGCCGGCTTCATCCGCCGGGTGGGCACATCCGCCAGACCGGTGCCGCAACGGGCCAACGATGTCCGGATCCAGGAGCACCAGAATCTCGGCGTCGCCTTCTACAAGACGGGGATGCTGGACGAGGCACAACGTGAATTCCGTCGCGTCGCGGATTTGCGCGAGGGAGATCCCGGCGCGCCCTTCTACCTCGGACTGATCGCCCTGAAGCAGGCCCGCTGGCTCGAGGCGGTGGACTCCCTGCAGCTGGCGGCGGATCGCGGGGGGCGGAAGGCCTCGGCGCTGCACAATCTCGCCTTTGCCTTTGAACAGCTCGGACGCCTGACCGAAGCGGAGGCCTGCTATTCCGAGGCGGCGTCACGCTCGCGCGAGGATCCGCGGATCATGGTGGGCTGGGGAGTCACCGCCCTGAAGCGAAACGATCCCGAGGTGGCGGTGAGCCGGCTCCAGCGGGCCGCCGAGCTTCTGGGCGAGAAGACCCGGCCGCCGACATGGTACTGGGCCATGGCGCTCGCGGTGGCGTGTCAGGGCGACCTGGTCGGCGCCCTCGAGGTGGCGGAACTGGGGGTCGCGACGCATGGATCGCACGCGACGCTGCGGAACAACCTGGCGGTGCTGCAGGAGCTGTCCGGCGATCTCGCGAGCGCGGAGATGATGCTGCGCACCGCGATCGCCGAGGACTCCACCATGGCGCAGATCTCCAAGAACCTCGGCGACCTGCTGTACCGCGCGGGACGCTACGATGATGCGTTTGAGGCCTATGAGCGAGCGGCCAAGCTCAGCCCCGATCTGGGCGACGATCTCTACTTCAAGATGGGCAACATCGCCTTCAAGCGGCGGGACAAGGAGCGCGCGCGGATCTGCTGGAAGCGGGTGACCGAACTCAATCCGGGGCACCAGCTGGCGCGCGCCAATCTTGACACCCTGGACGCCACCGCATGAGTGAGACCGAGGAGCCGGGATTCCTGGCGCTGGCGCAGCGCATTGCCAGTCGGGCCGGCCTCGACGTGACGGTCTACAAGGACCGGTGCCTGAAGCGGCGGATCGCCTCACGGATGCGCGCGTGCGGGGTGGAGGGCTATCTCGACTACCTCGACGTGCTCGACCAGCGACCGGAGGAGCTCGATCGCCTGCTGGACGCGCTGACGATCAACGTCACCAAGTTCTTCCGCAATCGGGAAACGTGGTCCTGGCTGGAGGCGCACGTGCTCCCCACTCTGCTGGCCGAGCGGCAGGGACATCTCCGGGTGTGGAGCGCGGGATGCGCCTCGGGTGAGGAACCGTACACCCTGGCGATGCTTGCCGCCGTGGTGCTGGAGCGGATGGGGCGGGGCGAGTGGCTTGCTCGGGTCCGGATCGATGCCACGGATATCGATCGGGCCTCGCTCGAACGGACCGGCGCCGGCTGTTATGGGCAGCGCGCCTTCGATGAGACGGAGCCGGCGATGATCGAGCGCTTCACGGTGCCGCTCCCCGGCGATCAGCGCCAGATCCTTCCCGAGCTCCGTGAACGGGTTACGGTCCAGCGCCTCGATCTGACGCGCGAGCCCCCGATCTCGCCGCCCTACGACCTCATCTGTTGCCGCAACGTGATCATTTATTTCGATCGGGAAACGCAGGACCGACTGATGCTGAGTTTCGCCGACGCGCTCGCGCCCGGCGGCTTTCTCGTGCTCGGCAAGGTCGAAAGCATCCTGGGATCGGCACGCGTCCGCTTTGAACTGGTGGAGCCGCGCGAGCGGATCTACTGCCGCGCGGCGTGATGACGGAGGAAATCCTGGTGCGGGTCGCGGACCTCCGGGTGGGCCCGCCGGATTCAATCCTGATCACGCTCGGGCTTGGCAGCTGTGTGGCCATCCTGCTGCACGATCCGGTGGCCCGCGTCGGCGGAATGGCGCACGTCCTGCTTCCGTCACGCTCCCTCAGCCGGACCGGGGAGAACCCGGGCCGCTTTCCCCAGACCGCCATTCCCGCCGTGCTGGACGCGATGGCCGGCCTCGGCGCGGAACGCCGCCGCATGGTGGCCCGGCTGGTCGGCGGAGCCGCGATGTTCGCCGCACTCGCTCCCTCCGGTTCCATGCAGATGGGCGATCGCAATGTGATCGCTTCGCGCGAGGTGCTGAGCAGCCTGGCCATTCCGATCGTCGGCGAACTGGTCGGTGGGGGTGTGGGCCGGTCGGTCTGGTTTCATGTCGGTGCAGGCCGTGTGGTCGTCCGTTCGGTGGGGCAGGGTGAACAAATCCTCTGACCGGCCCACCGTCCTGGTGGTGGACGACAGTCCGTTCTTCCGGCGACTCCTCTCCGAGGTGATTGGAAGTTCGGACGAGTTCCGGGTGTTGGGCACCGCGTCCAATGGTGCCGAGGCGCTGGAGATGGTGCACCGCCTGCAACCGGACATCATCACGATGGACCTCGAAATGCCGGAACTTGGCGGTCTCGACGCGATCGGCTACATCATGTCGGAAATGCCCCGACCGATCATCGTCGTCAGCGCCTACGCGGGCGAAGGCTCACCGGGCTTCATCCGCGCCCTCGAACTCGGCGCGCTGGAGCTGGTCTCGAAGGTGGACACGCAGGGACGGATGTCCGCCATCCGGATGGCGCCCCACCTGTTAGGCGCGCTGCGGGCCGCGGCCGCCGCCGATGTCCGCCGGGTCCCGGTCCTGGCCCGTCCCCGCTCCAGCGGCGCGCAGGCCATCTTCGCTCGTGCCGAAGGCGAGGCGCGTCGGGTGGTGGCCATTGCCGCGTCGACCGGCGGGCCGCGGGCGCTGGCGGAACTGGTGCCCGCCCTGCCGGTCGGACTGGAAACCGCGGTGCTGATCGTGCAGCACATGCCGCCCAAGTTCACCCGCAGCCTCGCCGAACGACTCGACGGGTTGAGCGCGTACCACGTCATGGAGGCGAAGGACGGCATGTCGGTCCGGGCTGACACCGCCTACGTGGCGCCGGGGGATTATCATTTGCGCGTTCTCTCCCGGCCAATGGGGCTGCGACTCGAACTCGATCAGGAGCCCTCGGTCTGGGGAGTGCGGCCTGCCGCCGATCCCCTGTTCCACGGCGTGGCCAGGCTGTTCGGACCCGCCGCGATCGGCCTCGTGCTCACCGGGCTGGGCCGGGACGGCGCCGCGGGACTCCGGGCGATCCACGACGCCGGAGGTGTCGGTATTGCGCAGGACAAGGAGACGTCGACGATCTACGGGATGCCAGCGGCAGCGGTGGAGGCCGGTGGCGCTGATCTCGTACTGCCGCTCGGGAGCATGGCGGAACGCGTAGGCTCCCTCCTGCGCGAGGTCCCACGACGATGACCCGGAGCGGCATCCTGCTGGTGCGCACCGCTGGTCGCCACGTCGGCATTCGGCTCGAAGATGTCATCGAGGTGACCGAGCTCGGCGCGGTCAGCCGGGTGCCGTCCGCGCTGCCCGCGGTGCGGGGCGTGACGGTGGCGCGCGGACGGCTGGTGACCCTGTTGCATCTCGGGGCGCTGCTCGCGCAGGAGGCCTGTCCGGACGGCGGCGTGTCGGCAACCGTCGTGCTCGCCAGCGCGGCCGGCACCACGATCGCCCTGGAAGTGGAGGAGGCCGACACCGTGTCCGGCGTGACGATCCTGGCGCCTCCCGAGGGCTCGGAGTTCGCCGGGTTGGCCCTTGGAGCGATCCGGCGGGGCAAGGAATGGATTCCGATTCTCAACCTCGAGGCGCTGGTGGCACAGTGGCGGGCCCGGGAGGCGGGGGTATGACGACCGATGATGAACTGCAGTTCGTGGTGTTCCGGCTGGGCACCCAGGAATTCGCGCTCAGCATCTTCCAGGTCGAGCGGATCACCCGGTTCGAGGCGCCAAGCCCGTTGCCGAACGCGCCGGATTTTCTCGAAGGGGTCGTGCCGTACGGGGGTCGCGTCGTGCCCCTGGTGGACCTCCGCAAACGGCTCGGGCTGCCGGCGGAGCATGTCGAGGAGACCCGGGTGATGGTGCTGCAGCTGGAGGAGGAACCGGTGGCGGTCGTGGTCGATCAGGTGCGTGAGGTCCTCCGGGTGGATACCCGGACCATCACGCCGCCGTCACCGATGGTCCGCGGGCTCGCCGCGGAATACGTGAGTGGCATCATTGCCCGCCCGGGCCGGACAATCATTGTGCTGCACGCCGGGCGCCTCCTCTCGAGCACCGAGCGACTGGCCCTGTCGGAGGTAATGTTGTGAGTCAGACTCCCCTGACCGATCCGCTCGTCGCCGGCTATCGTCAGCAGTATCAGGAGATCGCGGCCCGCCTCGACCGGGGTGGCTCGGCGGCGGAGCGTGAAGCCACCAAGCGCGAGATCATCACGTTTTTCAAGCGAGTGGACGTCGCGCTGGGCGAATTGGGCCAGATCAAGGAAGAGATCCGTGTACTGGTGGATCGCTACAAGCAGCTGGCCGCCTCCACGGAAAGTGCGCAGGCGCCCCAATTCACCGGCGCACGCCCGGTGGTGCAGCAGGATCACATCGGCGCCTCAACGTACATTGAGAAGGGGTGGAGTCTCATCTCGCTTGGGGACTATGCCGGCGCCATCAGTCAGCTCGAAAAGGCCCTGCAACTCGCCCCTTCGGAGATCCAGGCCCAGTCGCTCCTGGGCTGGGCGCAGATGCTGGCGGAGGACTATGACGACGCACTGGCCACCTTCAGCCGCGTCCTGATGAAGGAGCCGGCCAACTCGCTGGCGCGCATCAATGTCGGCTATATCTGCCTCAAGAAGCGGATTTTCGGTGAGGCGATCGAACATCTCTCCCGCGCCATCCGTCTGGACAACGACCGGAAGGCGACGCTGTACGCCCACTACTACCTCGGCCTCGTCTACCTCGAGCGCGAGATGTTCGAGGATGCGGTCACCTTTTTCCAGAAGACCCTGCAACTCGGCCCCAACCTCATCGAGGCGTACTACGAGCAGGGCCGCGCCGCCTGGTTCATGGACGATCGCGAAGGCGCCACGCGGGTCTGGACCGAAGGATTCAAGGCGAACAAGTTCAACTCCTGGGGCAAGCGGTGTAAGGAAATGCTGGACCTCACCGCGTCCGGAGGCGAGCCGCCGCGCTCCACGCCCTGACGTTCGCCCTGGCCCTGCTCCAGGGCCAGCCCGCTGTGCAGGTGGGGCAGGTGACGGTGATCGCTTCCCCCGCACGGCAGGCGCTTGGTGTTGCCCTGGCGGAGGACGCGGATCGACCCCGGCTGTGGCCCGGCGTCGGCCGTCGCTCGTCCGGCCCTTTCATTTTGGTCATTGCCGACGATTCCGCCCAGCTGTTCCGGCTGTCCCACGGCCGCGCGCCTGGCTGGGGAGCCGGACTCGCCTTTCCCGCCGCGCGCACGATCATGTTGCGCGCCGACTTGCCGGACCTGCACCAGACGCTGCGGCATGAGCTGGCTCACCTGATCCTGCGCGAGGCGGTGCGCGCCCGTGTGCCACTGTGGTTCGACGAGGGCTACGCTTCGTGGGCGTCGGGGGAGCTGGGCCGGATGGAGGCCCTGGAGCTCAACCTGGCCGTGGCGACCGGGAAGCTGCCCCGGTTCGAGACGCTCGACGCCATGCTGCGGGGGAGCGCGTCCTCAGCCGACCTCGCCTACACCCTGGCCGCCTCCGCGGTCGCCGAGCTGGCCCGCCGGCCACCCGATGGTGCGATCGAACGGGTGATCGACCACCTCGCGGCGGGGCAGCCGTTCGACGCCGCAGTGGAGACTTCCACCGGCCTGAACATTGATCGCTTCGAGGAGAGCTGGCAGCACGCCCTGCGTCAGCGATACAGCCTGCTCACCTGGTTCGCGGCCGGCGGACTCTGGGGGGTGATGGCGCTGCTCGTGCTCGGGCTGGCGTGGTTGCGGCAAGGACGGGAAGCCGCGCGCCGCGTGGCGCTGAACAGCGGGTGGGTGGTCGCGGCCGATGTGCAGCAGCCGCTGGACGAAAATCTGTCCCCGACGGTCGACGAAACGGTTGACCCTGAGGGGCCAGCGCAGTAAGCTCAATAGCCATGACAACTTCTGACCCCGCAGTGTCCGGACCTGCTCTCCGGTTCGGACGCCGAAACGTCTTGTTGCTCGCCGCCGCCCTCGGCAGCCTCGTCGCGGGGTACCTCTGGTTGCACGCCGGCGGAACGACGGGGGCTGCAGCGCTGCTGGTGCTGGGGTATTGCGTCCTGTTCCCGCTCGGCATCGCGCTCTGACGCCGTCACCCCGCCCCTTGGCCGCGGCGGGTCGACTCTCAGCTAAGGGCGAATAGCTCAGCTGGTTAGAGCGCCTGCCTTACACGCAGGATGTCGGGGGTTCGAATCCCTCTTCGCCCATCACCGCCTGATTCCGGTACGATGGTTGCATCGCGTACCCGGCACCCCCTCTCCTCTGGAGATTCCTTGATGCGTGTGGCTCGTCTGTTTTTCGTGGCCCTGTGCGCCGCCGGCGTCACCGGTGCCGTCGCACCGCTCCCCGGGCAGATTCCCACCCGGCGGCCCTCCACCGGCCAGACCGGGACCAGTAGTAACGCGGCCCGGCTCCTGGTCGGCAATCCTCACTCCTTCAATGCCGCCGACAGTGCGCCCTCGGTCCTGATCGCGGACGGGATGCGGGGCAAGATCGAGAAACTCGTCGGTTCCCAGTTCCGGGTACTCACTCGGGTGGAGATGAACGAGGCGCTCACGACGTATTCCTACCCCAAGGACGCGATCCTCACCGTGATGTCCACGAGGGTGCTGGCGCAGGCGCTCAATTCGAAGGCGATGGTCGCCTCCACGGTTGCGAAGGACCCGGGCGGCCGCTACGTCGTCACCTCGCGTTTTGGCGGGATCAATGATGATGCGGCGAACGTCGTGACCGTCACCCAGGTCGCGGGCCAGGCGCCCGCCGATCTCGGCGTTCGGGTTGCGGAGGGATTCGCCGGCGCGTTGAAGGCGTTCCCCGATGCCAAGGCCTGCGTCGATCAAAGCAAGACCGCGCCGGACAAGGCGATGCTGTCCGGTCGCAAGGCGCTGGCGGTGGTTCCCAAGCACGGACTCGCCAATTTCTGTCTCGGCAAGCTGGCCCAGGCCCGGGGCAAGAAGGCCGACAGCACGGAGGCGACCCGCTTCTTTCAGGATGCCGTGGTGGGCGACCCGTTGAGTCTTGCGGCGTGGACCGAACTCGCCGCCGGCTATGAAGTCGCCGGCGACACCCTCAAGACCATCGAGGCGCTGCAGCAGATGCTGCGCATCGCGCCGACCAATCAGCCACTGCGCGACCTTGTCTTCAAGAAGTTCCTGCAGTACGGCAAGCCGGAGCTGGCCGAGCGGGTGGCCGATGAAGGACTGGCCATCGATCCGGGGAACATCGACCTGTTCGAACTGCGGGCCAACGCCCGCGCCTTCCGTGAGAACTACAGCGGGGCTCTGGATGATCTGGAGCAGATCATCACGCTCGACTCCGCCCGCGCGGACACGGCGTTCTATGTGAAGTACCTCGTCTTCGCGAGCCAGAAGCCGGACAGCGTGCGACTGGTCAACTGGTCCTCCAAGGCTCTGAAGCGGTTCCCGGAGAACGTCACGCTGCTCAAGCAGGTGGTGGGCGCCTACGCGCAGGTGGGCCAGGGGGACAGTCTCGCCGGATCTCTGAACTTGCTGGTGAAGTACGACAGTGCGGCGGCGGTGGGCTTCGCGCTCCAGCAGGCGAAGGTCTATCAGGATGCCAAACAGAACGCATTGGCTGCCCCGTTCATCGATTTCGGCGTCATGTACGGTGACTCGCTGTCCAAAGAGGGTGCGGCGGGCCTGCTGCTGAATGGCACCCTACCGCTCATCCAGCCGCCGCCGGACTGGAAGGCCGCGGCCGACGGGTTCCGCAGGGTGATCACGATCGCCAACCCGCAAGGTCGCTACGCGCCGATCGCGAACTACTTTCTCGGGCTGGCGCTGGTCAACCTCATTATTCCGGCGGACAAGGACGCGGAGTCGCAGAAATCGTGCGATGCGACCCGTCAGATCGAGACCCTCATCGCCGAAACGGAGAAGGCCCTCGCCGGCGCCACTGCGTACATTCAGGGGACCGGCGCGAGCCAGTCCAAGACGTATGATCAGCTCAACGCCTACATCACGAGCGAGAAGCCGCGCACGGCGTCGATGATCAAGGTGTACTGCCGGTAGCCGCTGGCGTTCAGCATTCAGCTTTGAGGATTCAGCCGCCAGGAGCCAACCTCTGGCGGCTGTTTGCTTCCCGCAGCCACTACCGCGGCCTCCCAGCCCCGCCTATATTGCCCGGCTCATTTCTGGGGCTGTAGCTCAGCTTGGTTAGAGTGCCGCACTGTCACTGCGGAGGTCGCGGGTTCGAGCCCCGTCAGCCCCGTGGGTCCATGACCCGACACCCCGTCCGCCTCTGCGGGCGGGGTGTGTTGTTTCTTCCCTGTTGGCCACGCGCATGAATGCATCCAGCTACCATCTCCCCGTGCTGGCGACTGAAATCGCTGCCGCAGCGCGTGGCGCTCGCCGCATCGTGGATGCGACGCTCGGCGGTGGCGGGCATGCGGAGTTGCTCCGGGGACAGGGGGCGGAGCTCCTCGGCATCGATCGGGACCCCGATGCGCTGCTGGCGGCGCGCGCCCGTCTGGGCCACGAGCGCATCACCTATCTGCACGCGCCGTATGCCTCGGACGAGGCGCTCGCGGCGGTGGCCGCCTTCCACCCCGATGTCATCCTGCTCGATCTCGGGGTATCGTCGCACCAGCTCGATCAGCTGGAACGCGGTTTCAGCTTTCGGCCTGGTGCCCCGCTCGACATGCGGATGAGCCAGACGGGCCCGACCGGCGCTGATCTGTTGAACGAATCGTCGGTCGACGAGCTGCGGATCGTCTTCTCGGAACTCGGTGATGAGCGATATGCGGCCAAGCTCGCCCGGGAGGTCGTTCGGCGCCGCGCCACGGTCCGGTTCAGCACCAGCGACGATTTCGTGAATGCCATCCGGGCGGCCCTCGGCCCGCGCAGCGGCCCCGGCGACTTCGCGCGCCTGTTCCAGGCCATCCGAATCGCCGTCAACGAGGAAGTCGACGGGCTCACGCGAGCGCTGCCGGCTTTTCGCGACTCGCTCCGGCCGGGTGGGTGTCTGGCGGTGATCAGTTATCATTCCGGCGAAGACCGGGTGACAAAGCACGCATTTCAGGAGTGGGTTCGTCGCTGCATCTGTCCGCCCGCGCTCCCGATCTGCACCTGTCGTGGTCAGGCCCTCGGGCGGCTGGAGCCGCGGAAACCGATTCATCCCGCCGCGGCGGAAACCGCGGCAAACTCGAGGGCCCGGAGTGCCACCCTCCGCATCTTCCGGAAGCAAGAATCCTAGAGGCCGGTTCTGGGTCATGATCTGGCTGCTGGTCTTTCTGGCCGTGGCCGTCGTCATCCAGGGTCGGCAGTCCTGGGCGATCGCCACGTCGCGTCGTCTGGGCGTGCTCAAGGAGCAGCGCGGCGCGCTGGAGGCGGAGAAGGCCGCGCTCGAGCGGCAAATCCGGCTCGCCTCCAGCCGGCGCGTCCTGGGTGCCCGAGCGGCCCAACTGGGCCTGCATTTTCCCCAGGATAGCGAGTTCGTCTATTTCCGCCTCCCCGCGGAGCGCTGACGCATGGCCAAGCTCACACTGCGACTCACCCTGATCGAAATCGTGTTGCTGCTGGGTGCCCTCCTCGTGCTCGGCCGCGCAGCGCAGCTGCAGCTGATCGATGGGGCCAGTTGGCGGGCCGAGGCGGACAGTGTGCGGAAGGAGACTCTGGTACTGCCCGCGCGTCGGGGCGGAATTTACGACCGCAACGGTGTGGCGCTGGCCCTGACGCAGGAATATTTCGAGGTGGGAGTCGCCCCCAATGAGCTTCGGGAGCGGGCGGAGGACGTGAAGGCGATCGCCGCCGCGCTGGGGATGCGGCCATCACAGGTCGCGTCCGACGTGCGCACCCGGAAGTGGATCGGGTATCGCGGGCCGTTCAGCGGATCACAGGTGCGCACGCTTCGGGGCAGGCACGGCGTGCACCTCGAGGGACACTACGCCCGGCACTATCCGGCCGGCTCGCTCGCGCGAGGAGTGATTGGAGCGCTGCGCCCGGACAGCGCCCGCGGTGTGAGTGGCGTGGAGTTCGCCCTGGACTCGGCCCTGACCGGCGTGCCCGGTCTGGCGGTGGTGCTCAAGGACCGGGCGGGGCGGCGCTACGCTTCGCCGGCGCGCAACGAGCGGGAGCCGGTTGCGGGTCGCGACGTGTACCTGACCATCGACGCGGAATTGCAGGAGATCGCGGAACGCGCGATGGACGAGGCCATCACGGACTATGAGGCGAGCGGCGGCGACGTCGTGGTGCTCGATCCCGCGACGGGCGAGCTCCTGGCGCTGGCCTCGCGCCAGACGGTCGAGGGCCAGGTCGTCTCCACCAAGGCCTCTTTTTTCACCGACCCGTTCGAACCCGGCTCGACGGCGAAACTCTTCACCGCCGCCGCGCTGCTCGTCCGGCATCGGGTGACGCCGACCGATGCGGTCTTCGCCGAAAACGGGGTCTGGCAGATGCCGGTCAATTCCCGTGGCGACACCCGTTCCATTCACGATGCCCACAAGAGCGTCGGTGAGCTGACGCTGGCGCAGGCCATCCAGGTGTCCAGCAATATCGCCATGGCGAAGTTCGCCGACCGGTTGTCCGCGGTCGAGCAGTTCGAGGCGTTGCGGGATTTCGGCTTTGGCAGCCCGACGGGCGTGGAGTATCCCTCCGAGGCCCGCGGCGTCACCCGGCCACCGGAGCGATGGGACGGCTACAGCAAGGCCAGCATCGCGATGGGGTACGAGTTCCAGGTGACACCGATACAGCTGGCCGCGGCGTACGGATCCATCGCGAATAACGGCATTCTGCTGACACCCAGCCTGGTGCGTGAGGTGCGCGACCCGTCTGGTCAGGTGCTCTATCGGCATCAGCCGGAGCCGGTGCGGCGGGCCGTGCCACCGGAAGTCGCGGCCACGTTGCGCCAGTATCTCCGCAGCGTCGTCGCCGCCGGCGGAACCGCGGAGGGGGCGCAACTGCGGAACTACAGCCTGATCGGCAAGACCGGGACGGCGGTCCGGAATCAGGGGGGTGTCTACAAGGCGGGGACTTACACTGCGTCGTTCGCGGCGATCTTCCCGGCCGAGGATCCGCAGCTCGTGGTGATCGTGAAAGTGGACAATCCCGGCGGGGTCAAGGTGTTCGGCGGCCAGACCGCCGCACCGATCACGCGGACCATGCTGGAGGAAGCGCTGGCGGCGCGCACCAGCGCGATCGATCGACTCCGGCTGGGCCGACCCGGACAGGACACCGCGACTGTGGTGCGGCAACCGGACGCCGCACCGATCGATGTAGCATCGCGCGATGAGATCGTGAGCCTGCCCATGCTGGCGGAACAGGTGGATCCCCCGGGCCAGAGCCTGGTGCCCAATGTCGCCGGAACCACCCTGCGCCGCGCGGCCAATGCGCTGCACCGCCGGGGGTTCAAGGTGGCCGTGCGAGGCGCCGGCAAGGTGTCCCGGACGACGCCGGCCGCGGGGGAATCGGAGCGCTACGGGACGGTGGTCACGGTCTGGGCCGAATGAGCCAGCGTCCTCTGGCCGACCTGCTGGCCGCACTGAACCGTGAAGGCCTGCTGCTCGGCGCTCCCACGGCGGCGCTCCTGATCCGCGGCGTGACCGCCGACAGCCGCGCGGTGTCGAACGGTGATGTCTATGTGGCGGTGCGCGGCTCGCAATCCGATGGCCATCGGTTCATCGCCGACGCGGTCCAGCGTGGTGCCATCGCGGTGGTCGTGGAGCAGGCCATGGGCTCGTCGGTGCCTGAAGTGATCGTGGCCGACGGTCGGCAGTCGGCCATCGTGCTGGGGCGGTGGTGGTACAACGATCCTGGCCGGCAGCTGACCCTGGTTGGCATCACCGGCACCAATGGCAAGACCACCACGACCGCCCTCGTCCGGCACATCCTGAATGGGTGTGGGACGGCGGGCAGCATCGGGACGCTGGGTGCGTTTGATGGCGACGGGACTGCCGTCTCCTCCACCGCCGGGTCACTCACTACACCGGGACCGATCGACCTGCAGGCCACGCTGGCGCTGATGGTCGCGCGCGGGGTGACTCACGTCGTCATGGAGACGTCGTCCCACTCGCTGGATCAGGGGCGACTCGATGGGCTCCGCTTTTCCGCCGGTGTCTTCACCAATCTCACCCGCGATCATCTCGACTATCACGGGACGATGGAGAGCTACCGCTCCGCGAAACTCAAGCTGGATGGCCTGCTCGATGCCGGCGGAGTACAGGTCGTCAATCTCGACGATCCATCCTGGGCGGCGCTGCCGCGCGGTCATCGACGCCTCACCTTTGGACTCAACGGCGGGGCCGAGGTGCGTCCGATCGACCTGCACCTCGGGAATGCCGGGAGCACCTTCCAGCTGGATACGCCCGCAGGCCCGACCCACGTGTCGCTCCCCCTGCTGGGCGATTTCAACGTGGCGAACGCACTCGCGGCGGCGGCCTGCGGCCTGGGGCTCGGCCTGCCCATTCAGCAGATCGGGGAACGGCTCAGCGCCGCGCCCCAGGTACCGGGGCGGATGGAACGCATCGCCGAGCGTCCGTCTGTTGTGCTGCGGGACTACGCGCATACCCCCGATGCTCTGGAGCGCGCGCTCGCGGCGCTGCGGCCGTTGACCCCCGGACGATTGATCGTCGTCTTCGGCTGCGGCGGGGACCGGGACCGCGGGAAGCGACCGGTGATGGGCCGGATCGCGGCCACGCTGGCCGACCTCGCCATCGTGACCTCCGACAATCCGCGGACGGAGGATCCTGACGCGATCATCGCCGATGTGGAGCAGGGGATGGGACAGGTGCCGCACGGACGCCACGTCGATCGGCGCGAGGCCATCGCCGAAGCACTGCGCCAGGCTGTCGCGGGAGACACCGTGCTGCTCGCCGGCAAGGGCCATGAGACGTATCAGGTCATCGGCACGGAGAAGGTTCCATTCGACGAACGCGAAATCGTGCGCGCGCTGGGAGCCACCTGATGCGATGGACCGATGCGCTGGTGCGGGAGGCGCTGCGGCTGCCCAGCGTCCTGACGCCCACCGCGTACTCCCAGGTGTCCACCGATACCCGGACGATCGGTCCCGGTGCGCTGTTCGTCGCGCTCAAGGGCGATCGTTTCGATGGCCACGATCATCTGGTTGCCGCCCGGGACGCCGGGGCGACGGGCGCCGTCGTTCGCAGTGGTACGCCTGCCATTGAAGGGTTGCTGCTCTATCCTGTCGACGACACGCTCGAAGGCTACGGCAGGCTGGCGCAGCTGCGCCGGCGCATGATTACCGGGCCGGTCGTCGCGATCGGCGGCGCTAACGGGAAGACGAGCACGAAGGAGATGTGCCGGGCGGTGCTGGCCACGCGGTATCGGGTGCACGCGACGCCGGGCAATGACAACAATCTCGTCGGCATTCCGAAGACGATTCTCGCTGCCCCGGAGGATACCGAAGCGCTCGTGATCGAGGCGGGGGCAAGCGTTCGGGGCGAGCTGGCCCGGGCCCGCACCATCATTGCTCCCAGCGTCGTCATCACGACCAACGTGGTGCTGTCGCACCTCGATGGCTTCGGTTCCCTCGACGGCGTGCTGGAGGAGGAGCTCGATCTGCTCGACGACACCCCGCTGGCGATCGTCGGGACCGAGCCCGCCGCGTTGGGCGAGCGGGCCCGCAGCCGGGCCCAGGTCGTCATCACCGCCGGCCTCGCGCGCGCGGACCGGGTGCCGCAGTCGGTCTCCATGGATTCCACCGGCCGGGCAACGCTCGCAGTGGATGATCTGCGGATCACCTTGCCGCTGCTGGGGCAACATCAGGCCAGCAATGCCATGCTGGCCTGGACGCTGACACGTGAACTCGGGTTGGACCCGGTGGCCGCGGCGGAGGCGCTGCGGAACCTTCGCATTCCCGGTGGCCGGGGCGAGCTCATCGAGTCCGGCGGCCTGACGATCATCAACGACGCCTACAACGCCAATCCGTCATCCTTCCTCGCCGCGATCTCCACCGCGCGCTCCATGCGGGGGAGCCGGCGCCTGGTCTTTGTCGCCGGGACCATGCGGGAGCTGGGCGAGGAGGCCGCACGGCACCACGCCGCGGTGGCCGCCGCGCTGGTCGGTCTCGAGCCGGACCTGCTCGCCGCCGTGGGCGAATTTGTTCCCGCGCTCGCGCCCTATGCCGAACGGCTCAAGGGCCGGCTGCTCACCGCCCCGGATGCCCCCACCATGGGCCCGTTGCTCAAGGAGCGGCTTCATGGCGATGAGCTGATCGTGTTAAAGGCATCCCGGGGTGCGGCTCTGGAGCGTATACTTCCGCACCTCACCGGGCAGGACCACTCGACACATTGAGGCGCCGTGTTCTACCACCTGCTCGCTCCGCTCGGCAAGCACTACATCATTTTCAATCTGTTCAACTACATCAGCTTCCGGGCGGCAGGCGCCACCGTCACCGCCCTGTTGCTCGCGTTTGTGGTGGGCCCGCCGGTGATCCGGAACTTGCGGGAGCGGAAGATCGGCCAGGTGATCCGGGCCGAGGGCCCCGCCAGCCACCAGGGCAAGCGCGGCACGCCGACGATGGGGGGCGCGATCATCCTGCTGTCGACCATCGTGCCGACACTGCTCTGGGCTCCGCTCAACAACCGATTCGTGCTGTTCGCGATGCTGGCGACGCTCTGGATGGGGGCGATCGGATTCGTCGACGACTACCTAAAAATCGTCCAGGGCAAGTCGCGGGGGCTGGTGGCCAAGTGGAAGCTCGTCGGCCAGGTCTCGTTCGGCATCGTACTCGGGGTGCTGCTGTGCTACTTCCCCGTGGTGCCGGTCGAAACGATTCCGGCCACCGGCACGACGGTGCCGTTCTTCAAGTTCTTCCTGGTGGTGTTCTCGCCCTGGCTCTACGTGACCTTCGTGACCACCGTGATCACCGGCAGCAGCAACGCCGTGAACCTCACCGACGGGCTCGACGGACTCGCGACTGGACTGTCCGCGATCGCGGCCGGGGCCTTCGCGCTCTTCGCCTATCTCTTCGGCCGGGTGGACGCGACCACCTACCTGAATCTCTTCTACCTCCCTGGCTCCGGCGAGCTGACCATCTTCTGCGCCGCGCTGCTCGGCGCCTGCCTCGGCTTCCTCTGGTTCAACGCCCATCCGGCACAGGTATTCATGGGCGACACCGGAAGCCTCGCGCTGGGTGGGGCGTTCGGGACCGTGTCGATCATGCTCAAGGCGGAGTTTCTCCTGGTCATAATCGGTGGCGTCTTCGTGGCCGAGGCGGTGAGTGTCATCGTGCAGACCAGCGTCTACAAGTGGTACAAGCGAAGCCGGGGGAAGGAATACGCCGACGCGCACCGGGTCTTCCGCATGGCGCCGCTGCATCATCACTTCGAGAAGCTGGGGTGGGCCGAACAGACGGTGGTCACCCGGTTCTACATCCTCGGACTCTTCTGTGCGATGCTCGCGCTGGCGACGCTGAAGCTGCGATGAGCTTCGCGGTGTGGCGGGCAACAGGCAGGGAGGCGGCGGTCATCGGGCTGGCGCGCAGTGGTGTGGCGGCCGCCCAGCTGCTGCGCCGGGAGCAGATTCCGGTCTACGCCTCGGATGCCTCGCCGGATCCGGCAGCCGAGAGTCACTCCGCGGGCCCGCCTCCCGATATACTCCTGCGGCGCGCCGGCGCCGAGGTCCAGCTCGGAGGGCACGATCTCGCGCGGATTGCGCGGGCCGGGGTGTGTGTCGTCTCGCCCGGCGTTCCGCCCATGGCTCCACCGATTCGCGCCGCACTCGAGGCCGGGGTGCCGGTCATCTCCGAACTTGATGTCGGCTTCGCGGCGATGCCGGACGTGAAGTACGCCGTGATTACCGGCACCAACGGCAAGACGACCACGACGGCGCTGACAGCGCACCTGCTGCAGGTCGCCGGCGTCCGTGCCGAAGCGGCCGGGAACATCGGGGCTCCGCTCGCCGCGCTGGCGCTCGAGGGACCGCCGCCGGAGTGGGCGGTGGTCGAAGCGTCGTCCTTCCAGCTGCATGACACGCATGAACTCGTCCCGACTGTCGGTGCGATGACCAATCTCGCGCCCGACCACCTCGATCGGTACCCCACCCTGGAGGCGTACTATGCCGACAAGGACCTGCTCTATCGCAACGCGGGTCGGGACTCGGTCTGGGTGATCAACGCCGATGATGCCGAGGTGGAGCGTCGCGCGGCGGGCCGCGCCGGCCGTTGGCTTCGCTTCTCACTGCAGGGCCGGGCGGAGGGCTGGTACGATCGTGCGGCCGGTTCGCTGATGCTGGGTGAGACTTCACTCCTCCCGCGCGCGGAACTGGCGCTTTTCGGCGACCACAACGTCGCCAATGCGCTCTGCGCGGCGCTGATCGCCATCCAGGCCGGGGCAGGCCCGGCGGCGATCGCGGCGGGGCTCCGGAGTTTCCGCGCGTTGCCGCACCGGATGGAGCCGGTGGGTGAAGTGGGCGGTGTCGTGTGGATCAACGATTCCAAGGCGACCAACGTCGCCTCCACCCTCGTGGCGGTCCAGGCGCTGCAGCAGCCGTTCGTCCTGCTGCTCGGCGGGCGGCACAAGGGCGAGCCGTATACGGCACTCACTACAGCGGCCGGGGACCGCTGCCGTGCCGTGGTTGCGTACGGTGAGTCCCGCGACCAGATCGTCCACGATCTGAAGGACCTGGTCACCGTCGTGGCCCGGGGCACGGACTTCTCGGAGGTGCTGCGCACCGCTCGCGAGCTCACCCGCCCGGGCGACGCGGTGCTGCTGTCGCCCGCCTGTTCCAGCTATGACATGTTCCAGAATTACGAGGACCGCGGCGCGCAATTCCGGGCGGCGGTCGGCGCGCTGAAGGAGGCCGAACGATGACCGCCCCGCGCATCCGCCATCCGGGCGAGTTCCGCTGGGAGACCCGGCTGCTCGTGGTGGTCACGGCCACGCTGGTGACGGTCGGCATCGCCATGGTCTACGGCGCCTCGAGCCTGGTGCGCAACCGGGATGGCTCCTTGGTGGGCGGCTCGTTCGCGCTGAGCCAGTTCATCGGTGCGCTGGTGGGGGGCGTGCTGATGATCATCATCTCGGGCATGGACTACCGGCGGCTGCGTCCGCTGGCGTGGCCCTTGATGCTCTCCTGCCTCTGCCTCCTCGTGCTGCCGATCCTGCCGGGCACCCATCGCTTCGCGCCCTCGCTCAACGGGGCCAAGCGCTGGGTCAACCTCGGCGTCGTCACCTTCCAGCCCTCGGAGGTCGCGCGGCTGGCGATCATCATCTGGTGCGCCATGCTGGCGACGAAAAAGGGCCAGCAGGTGCGCGAATTCAAGAAGGGGATGACCCCCTTTCTGGTCATCATCGGCCTCACAGCGCTGTTGATCCTGCGTCAGCCGAACATGTCCATGGCGGTGCTGATCATCCTGCTGGGCGGCGTCATCCTGTTTGCCGCCGGCGCCAAGATCGGCCACTTCCTCGTGCTGGGGATCGCGGCGATCATCGGCGGACTGCAGCTCATCAGTCGCGCGGGCTACCGGGCCAACCGGCTCAACATCTTTCTCAACGGAGCGGACCCGACCAGCCAGATCCATCAGTCGCTGGTGGGGATTGGGTCGGGGCGGCTGTTCGGCGTGGGGCTGGGGGAAGGGCAGCAGAAATTCGGCTATCTGGCCTACGCCTATTCCGACTTCATTTTCAGCACCATCGGTGAAGAGTGGGGCTTTATCGGGATCGTCCTCATTGTGTTTCTATTTGGCCTCTTCTGCTGGCTCGGCTTCCGGATCGCCCGGACGGCCGAGGATCCCTTCGGCCAGTACCTCGCCACTGGCCTCACCGCCGCCGTCGGCATTACCGCCGTGCTGCACATGGCGGTGAGTCTGAGCCTGATGCCGACGACAGGACTGACCCTTCCGTTCATCTCCAACGGCAAGTCGAGCCTGGTGGTGTCGCTGGTCTCGACTGGGATTCTACTGAGTGTGGGGCGAATGCGGGGGAAGCCGGCCGGACGATCGGGCGGGACGGCGGACGGGCGACCCCGTTCCCTGAAGCAGTAGCACTGATGGCCGAGCCGAGCCGGATGTCCATTCCAGCTACGACCCGCCGACCGGTCGTGATCCTGGCGGGTGGCGGCACGGGTGGGCACCTCATGCCGGCGCTCGCCATCGCCAGCCGTCTCCGGGAACGCCGCCCAGATCTTGAGCCGGTGCTGGTGGGCGCGGAGCGGGGCATCGAGGCGCGCCTGCTCCCGACGCGCGACTTCCGCTATCACCTCCTGCCGGTCGAGCCGATCTACCGGCGCCAGTGGTGGAAGAATGTTCGCTGGCCCTTCGTCGCGACGAAATTGCTGGGTCGATTGAACCGGGTGTTCGAGGCCGAGCAGCCGGTCGCCGTGATCGGAACCGGGGGGTACGCCTCCGGACCTTCGGTCTGGCAGGCGTCCCGTCGCGGGATTCCCACGGCCATGCAGGAGCAGAACGCCTTTCCCGGCCTCGTCACGCGCCTCCTCTCGTCCCGGGTCCGTCATCTCTACCTGGGTCTGCCGGAGGCGCGAAACCGGCTCCGCATCGGGTCGGGGACGACGGTATTCGACACCGGAAATCCAATCACGCCCCCCGATCCCTCTCGACGCACCTCCGCCCTGCGACGTTTCGGTCTTGAGGGTGGGAGTGGCGCAGCCCCGGTGCTGCTGGTTACCGGGGGCAGTCAGGGCGCCATCGCGATCAACGACTGGATCGCGTCGTTCCTTGAGTCCGGCGGCGGCGAGGGGAGCGTCGTGCTCTGGGCGACGGGCCGGGGCAGCAACGAGCGATACCTGAAGTACCACCGGCCCCCCGCGGTGCAGGTCTTCGATTTCCTCGATCCGATGGCCGATGCCTACGCGGTCGCCGACCTGGTGCTCGGCCGCGCGGGGATGATGACTGGTGCCGAGCTCTGCGCCTGGGGTCTGCCGTCACTGCTCGTTCCGCTGCCGACGGCTGCGGAAGATCACCAGCGGTACAACGCCGAGGCGCTCGTCGCGGCGGGAGCCTCGGAGATAATTCTGCAGCGTGAGCTCGGGTCAGAACAATCCCGGTTGACGCTGATCCGGCTGCTGCGAGACCCGGCGGCGCGAGCCCGGATGTCCGCCGCGGCCCTGGCCCGGGGCAAGCCCGACGCCGCCGACCAGATCGTGGGACATCTGCTGGAGCTTTTTTGAGGCTTTGCCGCTTTCGCAAGCTACGGCAGGATCTTAGATTAGCTCTCCAACCATGGATCTGTTCAACCCCGTCAATCCGCGTCCTGTCCACTTCATGGGCATAGCCGGCGCCGGCATGAGCGCGCTGGCGCTCATTGCTCGCCGGCGCGGGGTTCCGGTCACCGGCTGCGACCCCGATCCGAGCGGCGCGGCGGACGTCGCCACGCTCGGTGCCACGGTGCAGACGGGACACGATCCCGCGCACGTCGAGGGTGCGCGCGCTGTCGTGGTCACTGCGGCGGTCCGGCCCGATCATCCTGAGCTGGAGCGGGC
The DNA here is from genome assembly GCA_039934355.1 of Gemmatimonadales bacterium. Taxonomy (GTDB): domain Bacteria; phylum Gemmatimonadota; class Gemmatimonadetes; order Gemmatimonadales; family GWC2-71-9; genus JADJOM01. The sequence continues at coordinate 20,428 of JBDTMI010000021.1, read as the reverse complement.
CCGGGCACTGGGCATTCCCGTGGTACCGCGCAAAGTCGCCCTGGCGGAACTCGTCGCGGCGGGCGAGGTAGTGGCCATCGCCGGCACGCATGGCAAGTCGACCACGACGGTCATGGCGACCGAGGCACTGACGGCGGCCGGTCTCTCGCCGACCGGGCTGGCCGGAGGGCGAGTCGACGCGTGGGGTGGCAACGCGAAGCTCGGCGGTGATCGGCTCTTCGTGGTCGAAGCGGATGAGTACGATCAGGCGTTTCTGACGCTGACGCCGACCGTTGCCGTGATCAACAACGTCGAGGCGGATCACCTCGAGTGCTACGGCAGCCTGGAGGCACTGGAAGCCGCCTTCGATACCTTTGCGGGCCGGGCGAAGCGGGTGCTGATCGGTTCCGATGATCCCGGTGCGATCCGGGTCACGCAGATGTTGCGGCGCACTGACTCACAGGCGGATGGCGGCGGCGATGGCCCGGGGCTCTGGCGCTTCGGTTTCGAGAATGCCGACCTGACTATTTCCGAGGTGGAGCAGGAGCCGGGCGGAAGTCGTGCGACGGTGACGCTGCCCGATCGCCGCAAGGTGACGCTCAGACTTTCCGTCCCGGGGATCCACAATCTCCGCAACGCCACCGCCGCGCTCGGCGCGGTGCTCGCGCTGGGCGGCCCCCTGGGCCCGGCCCTGGACGCGCTGGCCAGCTACACCGGGCTGGGACGACGGTTTGAGCGGCTGGGCGATGCGCGCGGAATCAGCTTTGTAGATGATTACGCTCATCATCCCACCGAACTGGTCGCCACCATCGCGGCTGCACGACAGGCCTTTCCCGGCCGGCGTCTGGTCGCGGTGTTCCAGCCGCATCTCTTTTCCCGTACGGCGGCACATGGGACCGCCATGGGTGTCGCGCTCGCCGCGGCGGATGTCGCGCTGGTGACGGAGATCTACGCCGCCCGCGAGCAGCCGATGCCTGGCATCTCGGGCCGCAGCGTCGCCGAGGCGGCGGAGGCCGAGGGCAAGGGCAGCGTGCAGGTCCTGTTCGAGCCCGACAAGAGTCGGTTGCACGATCGACTGCTGGAGCTCGCGCGCCCGGGCGACATCATCATCACGCTCGGCGCCGGCGACATCACGCGGGTGGGACGGGAGTTGGTCCAGTGGCTCCGAGCCGCCTGACCCGACCCGGGTGGCTGATCCTCGGTGTCGCGGGGCTTGTGCTGCTGCTGTTCGTCGGGGTGCCGCGCGCCGTGCGGCGGATGGATTTCTTCCGGGTCAGCAAGGTTGATGTCCGGGGACTGGCCAACCTGCGTGCGGCGGACGTCGTCCGGGTGCTGCCGATTCCCAAGGGGATGAATCTGTTCGACGACCTCGACAGGGTGCAGCGCGCCGCCGACTCGATTCCCGGGCTCGCGGATGTGGTGGTGAGCCGCCGGCTGCCCGGGACGCTGGTGGTCACGGTTCGGGAAGCGCCACCAGTTGCGCTGGTGATGCGGAAGGGCCAGCTCCGACTGCTCGGCGAGGACGCCCGTGTGCTCCCGTTCGATCCGACGGTCTCCGCGCCCGACCTGCCCATTGTGAAAGAGGCGGATTCCCTCGTGACCCGATTGCTGGCTCGGGTGCGCGAGGTGGATGTGACGCTGTTCTCGAACGTGGTGACCGGGTGGCGCGCCGGGGACGATGTGGTGCTCGCGGTGAAAGGTCAGCGGTACTGGTTCCGGCCCGATGCGCCGGCGGAGGTAATTCGAGCCGTGACACTCGTGGCGCAGGATCTCGACAGGAAGGGCCGGCCGTACGCCGACCTCGACGCTCGCTTCGCCGGGCAGGTGGTGGTTCGCTGGGGGGCCGCGTGACCGTCTCGCCCAATCGCCTGGTCGCCGCCATCGACCTCGGCACGACCAAGGTTGCCGCGGTGATCGCCGAGGTGCAGGGCGAATCCCGCGCGCCGACGGCCCGCATCCTCGGTCTCGGCGTCGAACGCTGCAACGGGGTGCGTCGCGGAGTCGTGCGCGGTATCGAGGAGACGACGCGCGGCATCGCGAAGGCGATGAAAGACGCGGAGCGGATGGCCGGTGTCGAGGTCGGCTCGGTGTACGTCGGCATCGCCGGCGAACATGTCGCCGGACTCACCTCGACCGGTGTCGTCTCCGTGACGGGTGGGGAAATCCGCACGTCGGATGTCGCCCGGGTCAACGATGTCGCCTCCAGCGTCCCGCTGGGCAAGGACCACGAGCTGCTGCACGCCATTCCGCAAGACTACCTTGTGGACATGCAGCCGGGCATCAGCGAACCGATCGGCATGACCGGTTCGCGGCTCGATGCCCAGGTCTACCTCGTCACCGTCCTCTCGAGCGTGCCGCAGAATCTGCGCAAATGTGTCGAAGGTGCCGGGTTCCACGTGGCGGAGTTCGTGCTCGAGCCGCTGGCGGCCTCGCTCGCCGTGTTGACCCCCGATGAACGGGAACTGGGCACGGCCGTGGTGGAGCTGGGCGGCGGATCCACCAACGTCGCTATCTTCCAGTCCGGCAAGATCCGACACACCGCCTCTCTGCTGATCTCGGGCGGGCACGTCACCAGCGACATCGTGCACGGACTCCAGGTCACCCAGCAGGATGCCGAGCGCTTGAAGGAGCGGCACGGTGCGGCGTGGGAAGGCCTGGTGCCGGACTCCGACATCGTCGAATTGCCCGGGACCCCGGGGCAGGGCGCGCGGTCGGCCCATCGCCAGGTGCTCGCCCACATCATGCGGATGCGGCTGCAGGAGACGCTGGAATTTGCCCAGGACGAGATCACCCGGGCGGGTTACCATCAGCGGCTTCCGGCCGGCGTGGTGCTGACGGGCGGCGGGGCACAGGCGCCGGGCGTCATCGAATTGGCCCGTGAGGTATTCGCCATGCCGGTTCGGGTGGGCAAGCCGGGACAGGGTCTCGCGGGACTGACTGACAGTGTGGAGGCCCCGCGCTTCGCAGTGGTGTCCGGCCTCGCACTCTACGGCGCGAAGCAGCTGGTGCAGGGTTCTGGTGTCGGCGCCTCGAAGCGCCGGTCTCAGGCGGTGGAAAAGTGGGTGATGCCGGTGCGACAGTGGCTCCAGGACTTCTTCTGACCCCGACGCAGGCCCGAGAGGTTACCCCATGATCTTCGAACTGGAAGAAAACGGAGCGCAGGCCGCGCGGATGAAGGTCATCGGCGTGGGCGGCGGCGGCGGTAACGCCGTCAACCGGATGGTCGAGGAGCAGCTGCAGGGCGTGGAGTTCATCTCGGTGAACACCGACGCCCAGGCGCTTGGCACCAACCGGGCCAACAGCAAGATCCAGATCGGCCGCAAATTGACGCGCGGGCTCGGGGCCGGTGCCCGGCCAGAAATCGGGCGGCAGGCCATTGAGGAAAATCGCGACGACGTGCTTGCCATCCTGCAGGGGGCGGACATGGTCTTCGTCACCTGCGGGATGGGTGGCGGCACCGGCACGGGTGCGGCACCGATCATCGCGCAGATGGCGCGCGACATGGGCGCACTGACCGTTGGTATCGTGACCAAGCCGTTCCTCTTCGAAGGCAAGAAGCGGATGCGGCAGGCCGAGATGGGCATCGCGGAAATGCGCAATTCCGTGGATACGATGATCGTCGTTCCCAACGAGCGGCTGCTGGCCGTGGTGGGGAAGGGCATCCCGTTCCAGGATTCGCTGAAAAAGGCGGATGATGTCCTGCTCCAGGCGACCCAGGGGATCGCGGACCTGATCACCAAGACCGGGATCATCAATGTCGATTTCGCCGACGTGCGGACCATCATGCAGAACGGCGGCTCGGCCCTGATGGGTACCGGCATCGGCCGGGGCGAAAACCGGGCGATGGAAGCGGCGCAGCAGGCGATCTCGAGCCCGCTGCTCGACAACGTATCGGTGGCTGGCGCCAGCGGCGTGCTCATCAACATCACCGGCGGCACCGACCTCACCCTCGGTGAGGCCACCACCATCAACGACATCATCCACGACGCCGTGGGCGACGAGGCCGAAATCATCTTCGGCGCCGCGACCGACCCGTCGATGCAGGGTGAAGTCCGTGTGACGGTCATCGCGACCGGTTTCGACCGGATCGAAACGCCGGTCGTCACCCCCACGGCACCGGGGAAGGCCGCGCCGGGCGTCATCAAGTTCCCCTCGGGCAACCGGGTGCCGGCGCCGCCAGCCGCCCCGGTCACACCGCCCCCCGGCGCGGTGCGCGGCGAGCCGCGTCGGCCTTCCAATCCGGGCGATGTTCCCGAGATGGAAATTCCGACGTTCATTCGCCGGCAGATGGACTGACGTGCGGGTCTGGGGCCGTTTCGCGATTTCGCTCGGCATTCTGCTCGCCGCCGGCATCTTTGCCCTCCGGGGGGCGTGGCCGTGGCCAGGAGCGCACCGGACCACATTCTCATTGCCGGAACTGTTCCGGGAGACCGTCGACACCCTGCGTCGCGGTGAGACCCTTTCCGATCTGTTCGTCCGCCAGGGCCTCCCCGGTTTTGCGCTGAGCCAGATCGGGGTGACGCAGGGCTTCAACCCGCGCCGGCTCCGCCCCGGACTCGTCTTCACATTCCGGCGCCGCCTCAGCGACTCCATTCCCACCCGAGTGATGTTCCGCAGTGCCCCGCAGGAGCGGACGGCGCTGCACCTGCTGGGGGATGGCTGGTATCCGGTCCCGGAGCCGATTCGGTGGCGGGCCGAGCCGATGGTTCTCGAAGGCACCATCACGTCGTCGCTCTACGATGCGCTCAATCTCGCAACGGCCGACACGATTCTCGCCCCAGAGGACCGCGTGCGTCTGGCGTGGGATCTGGCAGACGTCTTCGCGTGGCAGGTCGACTTCAGTCGTGATGTGCGTTCCGGCGATCGATTCCAGGTACTGGCGGAGCGGCTGATTTCAGACGATGGGGAGGTGCGGTACGGTCGGGTGCTTGCGAGCCAGCTGGTGATCGGGGGCGCGCCGTACTCGGCGTATCGATTCAAGCTGGCGGATGGAAGCGCGGGATTTTTTGACGCCAATGGCCGCTCCCTGCGACGCACATTCCTGCTCGCGCCGGTCCAGTTCCGGCGCATCTCGTCGCTGCCCAGCAGCGGTCGTTTCCATCCGATCCTCGGCATCGTGCGGAAGCATGAGGGCACCGACTACGCCGCCGATCCGGGGACACCCGTGATGGCGGCCGGCGATGGCGTGGTGGTGCGGCGGGAGTGGACCGGCGGGTTCGGCAACTTCATAGAATTGCGTCACGCCAACGGCATCGTCACCCGCTACGGACACCTGCAGGACTACGCCGCGAAACTCTCCATCGGGCAACACATCCACCAGGGCGAAGTCATCGGCTATGTCGGCTCCACCGGGCTCGCGACGGGGCCGCACCTGCACTACGAGTTCCGGATCAACGGTGTTGCCCGACCGCCCTCCAGCGCGGACCTCGGCAGTGGCGAGCAGGTCCCGCTGGCGCAGGACCGTGACTTCGACCGCGAGCGGGCTCGCCTCGCCATGATGCTTTCCCATCCTGCTGGTGCGGGCCGGTCGATCGCATCCGGCACCCTGCCTCGCTCCACCACCAACTGACGCTCGGTCCCGGGCGTTCTCCCGTGGATCTCTATCCCGCCATCGATCTCCGCGCTGGTCGCGTCGTGCGGCTGTCGCAGGGTGAATCGCACCGCGAAACCCGATACCATGATGATCCCGTAGCGCAGGCGGAGCTGTTTGTGGCCGCGGGTGCGCGCTGGGTCCATGTGGTCGACCTCGACCGGGCGTTCGGCAGCGGCGAAAACCTGGCTGCCGTGCGCGCCATCGTGAAACGGATTGGTGAGCGGGTGCGCGTACAGGTCGGCGGCGGCTTGCGCCGCGCGGAAGCGATCGCGGAAGTGCTCGAGCTCGGCGTCGCCCGCGTGGTGCTCGGTACGGCGGTCGTGACCGATCCCGCGCTGGTCGGCGCGGTGGTCGCATCCGCGGGCCCGGAACGAATCGCGGTCGGCCTCGATACCAGGGCCGGCAAGATCGCAATCCGAGGATGGGTCGATGTAACCGAACTCGATGCGACAGAGGTCTGCCGCCGGGTGCTGACCGAAGGCGTGCGCACGATCATCTACACCGACGTAGGGCGCGATGGCATGCTGAGTGGTCCCGATCTGGCCGGCGCGGTGGCGCTGCAGGAGCTGGGCGCCTCCGTCATCGCCAGTGGCGGCGTGGGCACGCTGGCGGATGTGCGCGCGGTGCGTGCGGCCGGCCTCGCCGGGGTCATCGTCGGGCGGGCACTCTACGATGGACAGTTTTCTCTCGAGGACGCGCTCACGTGCGCCTAGTGCTGGTCCTCTGCGCAGCGGCGGCGCTCGCGTGGTTCACCTATGCTCGTCTGGAGCGAGCCGGTGCGCGGGCCTGGCCCGCCGCGGTCGCCCGGGCGATCGTGTGGGCGTCGCTCGGCATCCTCCTCCTCGATGTCACCTGTGCCGCCCCCGCTGGGCCGGTCAGTCGCCCCCTCGTGCTCCTGGATGGCAGCCTGAGCATGAGTGCCGCAGGCGGGCGCTGGAAGGAGGCGCTGGATTCCGCGCGGGCCTGGGGCAACGTCCAGCTCTTCGGGGATGGGCCGCCCGGGTTCGATTCCCTGCCAGGGCTTGGTCGTTCGGTCCTCGGGCCGGCGTTGCGCGCGGCTGCGGCATCGGATCGCCGGGTGATCGTGGTCAGTGATGGCGAGCTGGACGATATCAACGACCTCTCCGCCGAGGCGCTCGCACGGGTCAGCGTGCGCGGCTTCCCGCGCAGCGCTGGGCCCGATGTCGCGATCGGTCGGCTCGCCGGACCGGATCGAGTGGCGGCGGGCGACACGGTGCGGTTGGAGTCGGAAGTCCGCGCCTCCGGCGCCGTTCGGGATTCCGTCCGACTCGAAGTTCGCCATGGCCGGCGCGTCCTGGCCCGTCGGTCGGTTCGTCTGGGAACGGATGGGGCGGCCACCGTGACATTTGCCTTCCCCACGGCGGGACTCTCCGGGCAGGTGCCTTTGACGGTGGCGCTGACCATGAATGATGCCGAGCCGCGCGATAATGCGCGACTCTGGCTGCTGACCGTCTCGCCGACCCCCGGCGTGGTGCTGCTTGCGAGTCCCACCGATTGGGACGCCCGATTTCTGTACCGGGCCCTGCGCGACGTGGCGCAACTCCCCGTGCGTGGGTACGAGAGGCTCGAGGCGACGCGCTGGCGCTCGATGGCCACGCTGGCGCCGGTCAGCACCGAAGAAGTGACGCAGGCCGCTCGTCAGGCGGACCTGCTCATCCTCAAGGGTGCGGCGGGCCTGGCGCATGGATCCCGCGCGCGTGGGATCTGGCGCTGGCCCAGTGGTGAGGGAGGGGAGACGGTCATTGCGGGCGAATGGTACGCCTCGGTGCCGGCGGCGTCGCCGGTGGCAGCGGCCTTCGTCGGCGCACCGGTGGATTCGTTCCCACCGCTGCTGCAGGCGACTCCGATCGAACCGGCGCCGAACGCCTGGGTGGGCATCAATGTGCAGCTCGCTCGCCGGGGGACCGATCGCCCGGTGCACATCGGCCAGGTCAACGGGACGCGGCGCGACGTGATGACCGCGGCGGATGGATTCTGGCGCTGGTCGTTTCGTGGTGGCGCCAGCGATCAGGCCTACCGTGCCTTCGTCGCCGGCACGATCTCGTGGCTCCTGAGTGGCGCAGATTCCACGGTCGGCCGGGCCCGTCCGGTGCGGCCAGTCGTGGCCAACGGTCGGCCGGTGCTATTCGAATGGAGCGGCAGCGGAACGCCGGTCCCGGTCGCAGTGACGCTGCACTCCGACGGCGCGACCCGGATCGACACGCTACGGTTCGATGGCAGCGGTCACGCCGAGCTCTGGGCCCCGCCGGGGCAGTATCGCTACACCCTCGCGGGCGGTGGGGCTGGTCTCATTGGGATCGATACCTGGTCGGAGGAATGGATGTCGCGCCCCGTCGTCCTGCAGCCGCGGGATGCGCCGACGACCGCGAATGTCGGGCAGACCAACAGCCGGCGATGGCTCTGGTTGTTCGGTCTGGCGGTGGCGGGTCTGGCGGTGGAGTGGATGGTGCGGCGGAGGATGGGACTGAGATAGCTGTCCGCTACCAGCTTCTCCCCGCCCCCCGCTAGCTTCCCCACCCATGGCAACCTCTCGAATCGGCGACTCACCCAGACTTTCGCTCTGGCAGCGGGTCAAGCGGGTCGCGTTGACTGACGTTGGTGCGCTGGTGCGCGGCATGAACGCCGCCGACCTCGAGGCACTCGAACGCACGCTCATCGAGGCCGACTTCGGGGTGCAGGCCACGATTGATGTCGTGCAGATGGTCGAGGATCAAGTCCGCCGCGGGCAGCTCAAGACCGAGGAGGAGCTGAAGGCGGCGGTCGGCGCGCGTCTCGCGAAGATCCTCGAGATGCCCGGACTGCCTCCCGGCGACATCGCGCGGGCACCGGGCAGCGGCCCGACGGTCATCGTCTTCGTCGGCGTGAACGGCGTGGGGAAGACGACCAGCGTCGCGAAGGTGGCCCGTAAGCTCCAGCGGGAAGGCCGGAAGGTCCTCCTCGCCGCGGCGGACACATACCGCGCCGGTGCGATCGCGCAGTTGCAGGTGTGGGCCGAACGCCTCGGCGTACCCTGCGTAGCCGGGGCGCCGGGTGGCGATCCCGCCGCCGTCGCCTATGACGCGATCGAAGCGGCGACCACGCGTGGATGCGATACCGTGCTCATCGACACGGCGGGGCGGCTGCATACCCAGGACGGCTTGATGGATGAACTGCGCAAGGTAATCCGGGTCATCACGCGCAAGCTGCCCGGCGCGCCCCATGAGACGCTGCTGGTGCTCGACGGGACCGTGGGGCAGAACGCCATTCAGCAGGGCAAGCAATTCATGCAGGCCGTCCAGCCGACGGGTGTCATCGTGACCAAGCTGGATGGCAGCGCCCGCGGCGGCGCGGTGGTCGCGTTGCGCAGCGAACTCGGTCTGCCGATCCGGTTTCTCGGCCTGGGCGAGACGGTGGAGGACCTGGAGCCGTTCGAGGCAAAGGCGTTTGCTGAGCGGTTGCTGGAGTGAGTTGTCAGCCGTTAGCCGTTAGCCATTGGCCATTGGCTTTCAGGGCGCGCAAGAGACGATAGTGCTCCACCTCAGACCGGATGTCTCTCTGAAGGCTGACGGCTGATGCATACCTGCCAACGGCGAACGGCCGACAGCTAATGGCTCTTCTCCGCCCCGACACCCCGGTCAAATTTCTCAAAGGCATCGGTGAGCGCCGCGCAGAGGGCTTTGCGCGTCTCGGAGTCCACACGGCGCAGGATCTCCTCTGGCACATCCCCTTTCGCTACCTCGACGCCTCCACCGTGACGTCGCTGGCCACCGCACGCATCGGCGACGAAGTCGCCTGCGTCGGGAAGGTCATTGCCAAACGGCTCATGCCGACGCGTAGTGGCCTGAGGATTTTTACCGCCGTGTTGCGCGATGCGAGCGGGATGCTGGAGTGCGCCTGGCCAGGGCAGGGCTTTCTCGACCGAACGATCGAGGTGGGTCAGACACTGCTGGTGGCCGGCACGGTGAAGTTCTATCACGGGCGACAACTCGCCCCCACCGAATTCGTGGTGCTGTCCGATGGCGCCGAGGGCGAACCTGAAGTCGCGGGCAACGGGCGGGTGCTGCCGGTCTACCGGGCGACTGAGGGGCTCAGCCACAAGGTGATCCGATCGGTAGTCGATCGTCATCTTGAAGGGCTGATAGGGTTTTCGCGGGATCCGCTCCCCGATGCGGAGCGGGTCGCGCTGCAATTGATGCCGGTGGCGGATGCGCTGCGCGCGGTGCATCGGCCGGCCACGGTGGAGCAGGCGGAGGCGGGGCGCCGCCGGCTTGCCTTTGACGAACTCTTCGATCTGCAGCTGATGCTGGCGCGCGCCCGGCTGCTCGCGAAGCGCGGACGCACTGGCATCTCGTTCGCGGTCCGGCATACCCTGACGCGGGCACTGGCCGATGCACTGCCGTGGCCGCTCACCGCCGACCAGAAGCGGGCCATTCGCGAAATCACCGACGACATGACGACGGCCGAACGGATGCACCGGCTGCTGATGGGCGACGTCGGCACTGGCAAGACCGTCGTGGCGCTCTTTGCCATGCTCCTGGCGCTGGAGAACGATTACCAGGCCGCACTGATGGCGCCCACCGAACTGCTGGCCGAGCAACACTACGCGACACTGAGCGCGCTCCTCGCTCCGCTCGACCTCCGGCCGGAACTGCTACTCGGCCGGCTCACCGTGGCTGAGAAGCTGGCCGCGAAGCAGCGGCTGGGACGGGGACAGGCGCGGCTGGTCGTCGGCACTCATGCGCTGCTGGAGGAGAATGTCGCCTTCCAGCGGCTCGGTCTGGTGGTGATCGACGAGCAGCACCGCTTCGGGGTGGAGCAGCGCGCCCGGCTGATGGCCAAGGGCGATGCGCCGGATGTGCTGCTCCTCACCGCGACGCCGATTCCGCGTTCGCTCGCTCTGACGAGGTTCGGTGATCTCGACTGCTCGGTGCTCAAGTCGCGGCCACCGGGCCGCGGGACCGTGAAGACGGCGGTGCGCGCCACGAGCCAGCGCGATGCCGTTCTGACGTTCGTCCACGAACAGTGCGGTGACGGCCGCCAGGCCTACGTCGTTCTGCCGATCATCGAGGAGTCGGAGCGCGCCGATCTCCGCGCTGCCACCACGATGGCGACCAAGCTCACCGCGCTCTGGCCCGACCTCGCGGTGGGGCTGGTGCACGGCCGACTGAAGCCGGCCGAGCGCGACCAGGTGATGCGCCAATTCCGACTCGGCGAAATCCACGTGCTGGTCGCTACGACGGTGATCGAGGTTGGCATCGACGTCCCCAATGCGACGGTGATGCTGATCGAGCACCCCGAGCGATTCGGTCTGGCGCAATTGCATCAGCTGCGGGGGCGGATCGGGCGGGGATCGGAAGCCAGCTACTGCATCCTGCTGGCCGATGGCCCCGGCAGTCGGCGCCTCAAGGCCTTCGCGGCGACCAACGACGGGTTCAAGATCGCAGAATTGGACCTGGAAGAGCGGCGGATGGGCGACCTCATCGGGTCGCGTCAGGCGGGCGATTTCGAGCTTCGGCTGGCCCGGCTCCCCGATGACACCGACTTGCTGAGCCGCGCGCGGGACGAGGCCCGTGCGATCCTCGAGGTGGATCCGCTGCTGACACGCCCCCGGCACCAGCCGCTCAAGGAGCGCGCCCTGGGGCGCTATCCCCGCGCCCTGGAGCTGTTCCGGACGGGCTGACGGCTAGAACGGCACCTGCAGGCCGAGATGGGTGCGCGGTCCCACCACCTCCACCGTCGGCTCGAAGGGAATGTTCTTCGGTGGATGCTTCGGTCGGGTGAGCTCCCAGACAAACAGACCCGCGCTGGCCAGCAGCGATCCCTCGCCTCCGAGCAGCCAGCGGCGAGCCCGGCCATCGGCGGCGATGGAGGTCTGGTAGTAGCCCTCGGAAACCGGGTCGAGATAGTGTCCATTGGATTGCTGGTCGCACCGGGCCGGGTCGTCGAAGCAGTAACTCTTCAGGCGGTCAAAGGCGTGATCGGCGGCGTGATGTTCGCTCGAGGCCTTGAGCCCCATGCCGACCGCCGCGGCCAACAGGGCCCACTTCCCGTATTTCGCTACTCCTGGCACCCTATGCACCATCGGTGGAATCGAGTCCTGCGCGTTCAGCGGTTCCGCTGACGCGGCGAGGACCACGCTGATCAGCGCCGTGGCATGGAGCGCTGCCCGTGCGTACCGGTTCATGGGCGCAACCGCTGCAAGTCGCCCCGACCACCGAAGACCAGGAAATCACCGTCGGGCAATACAACCGCACCCAGCTCGACGGGACGGCCGAGGTGAGCACGCCAGACGAGACGGCCATCCGCCTGGCTGTACCCGTGCAAGCCACCATCCGACCCGCCAATCAGGATCCACGGCCCGACGATCTCGGGTCGCCCTGTCGCAGGCCAGGACGAATCCTGGATCTGCTCGGCGTTCGCCGTGCCCGCGACGATCATGATCCGGTACAGCGAGCCGATCTGAGTGACGGCGTAGATGGTGTCGCCCGTGACCGCGGGCTGGGTGAGCACCGGGGCGTCCAGCCGCACCCGCCACTGCTCCTTGAGACTGTCGGGATCGATGGCCACGACCAGTGAATCGCCGGTGCCGGCGATAAGCTGGGGGCCGAACGCGCGCCAGCCGGCGGTCACAGCTCCAGGGGCGCGGCGTCGCAGCAGCACCTTGCCGTCGCTCACCCGGATCCGGTACAGGCTGTCGTAGGAGCTCACCATGATGTCTCCCCCGGGCAGCGGCACCGGGGCGTAACGCGACGTCGGCAGCGGACGGCGCCACGCAATCTGGCCGGTGGCGGCACTCAGGGCGATCACCTGGTTCTTCCGCGTCAGGCCGATCAGCTTCCCATCCACGAGCGCGAGTGGCGACTGGATGTAGCCGGTGGCGCGGGCCCAGATCTCCGAACCACTGATAGTGCGAAAGGCGTGCACCTTGCCTCCTGGCTGATCGGTCCCGGCGTAAACGACGTCGCCAGCCTGGAGCACTCCGCCCACTAGCGTCCCGCTCACCCGGACCGACCATCGGGTTCGGCCGCTCTGGAGATCCACCGCCACCACCCGGCGATCCGATCCGCCGACGTACAGACTGGTGGCGTCACTTGCGAGCGGGGCACTCGGCCCACGCACCGGGCGGCTGCGCCAGAGCATGGTCAGTGGTGTTCCGGCGACCGCCACCGGCGACTTCAGATCGCCAGGCTCGAACTCGGGAACGGGGCGGTATCCTCCGCATCCCGCGTTGACGCTCAGGAGGAGCAGGGCTAGACTCCACGCCCGCCTGCCAACCGGCCGGCTCACCTGCCGATTCCAATCATGACCACCGTCCGTATCGAAGATCTCGCGCGCCACGTCGGGCAGTCCGTGACCATCCGTGGTTGGGTGACCCATACTCGATCCAGCGGCAAGATCGCCTTCGTTGTCCTGCGCGACGGCACCGGGTACCTCCAGGGCGTGCTCAGCAAGAAGGAAGTCCCGGAGCCGGTGTGGGCCCGCTTCCCGAGCCTGACCCAGGAGGCGAGTGTCGCGCTCACGGGCACGGTGCAGGCCGAGGCGCGCGCACCGGGTGGCTTCGAGATGCACCTGTCGGATGTCGAGCTCATCGGGGAGAGCCCGGACTTTCCGATCCAGCCCAAAGAACATGGTACCAGCTATCTGTTCGAGCATCGCCACCTCTGGCTCCGCAGCCGGCGCCAGGTGGCGGTCGCGCGGGTGCGGCATGAAGTCGTGCAGGCGATCCGGGATTTCTTCTTTGATCGGGGATTCACGCTCGTCGATACCCCGATCCTGACCGGATCCATCGGGGAACAGGCGGGTGAGCTGTTCAGCACCACGTATTTCGATCTGGGGCAGGCCTACCTCGCCCAGACCGGTCAGCTTTATGTCGAGGCCGCCGCCGCCGCCCTCGGCAAGGTCTACTGTTTCGGACCGACGTTTCGCGCTGAGAAGTCCAAGACCCGACGCCACCTCACCGAATTCTGGATGGTCGAGCCCGAAGTGGCCTGGAACGATTCCGCGGCCAATATGTGTCTGCAGGAAGAATTCGTCAGCTATATCGTCGGCCGGGTCCTCGAGTCCCGGAAGGAAGAGCTCAAGGAACTGGAGCGCGACACGACGACGCTCGAGCGGGTCCAGGCGCCGTTCCATCGGATCTCGTACACCGACGCGGTCGCCAAGCTGAACGGCCTCGGCAGCGACATGGCGTGGGGTCGCGATCTCGGTGGCGACGATGAAACGCTGCTGGCCCAGCAGTACGACCGCCCACTTTTCGTCCATGACTACCCCAAGGGCGTGAAGGCCTTCTACATGAAGGAGAACCCCGCCGATCCCCGCACGGTGCTGAATAACGACTGCCTGGCCCCGGAAGGGTACGGCGAGATCATCGGTGGGTCGCAGCGGGAGGACAGCTATGAGCGCCTGCTCGCCCGCATCCTGGAACAGGGTCTCGATCCCGAAGCCTACCGCTGGTATCTCGACCTGCGGCGCTACGGAACATTCATGCATTCAGGGTTTGGTCTCGGCGTGGAACGTACGATTGCGTGGATCTGCGGCCTGCCTCACATCCGGGAGACGATTGCCTTCCCGAGACAGATACATCGACTTTATCCGTAAGGCCGGTCAAGACGGGACCGCCCCTATCGTCCCCCCGCCTTCACCTCGTCCCACAATCCATCGAGTACCTTCAGTCCTGCCGTCGCCATCTCGATGCCCCGCTCGGCGGCAAGCTGTTCCACGGCCTCGAACCGAAGGCGAAATTTCCGGTTGGCGTGTTCCAGTGCGGTGGTTGGCTGCACCCGTGCCTTGCGCGAGAGATTGACGACCGCGAACAGCAGGTCGCCCATTTCGTCGATGACCGCTTCCGGCGGCTGGAATCCAACCGGTTCGCCGGAAGTGCCCGCCCCGAGCTCCGGGGATGCCGCCCCCTGATCGCCGCCGGCGGCGGCGCCCAGCGCCTCCACGACCTCCGCCAATTCCTCGCGCACCTTTTCCGTCGGCCCGAGGGTGTCGGGCCAGTCGAAACCGACCGTCGCCGCCCGTTCCTGCAGCCGGTACGCCATCACCAGGCTGGGCAATGCCGGGGGCAGTCCCGCCAGTGCGCCGCCGCGCCGTTCCCGGCGTTTGAGCTCTGACCAGCGTACCACGGGGCCAAGGTCGAAGAGGTGCGGATGCCGTCGCCGCATCTTGTGCTCCAGATCGTCGGCGATCGCCTCCGCGGTGAACTCCAGCTGCTCCTCGCCGAGCACGATCTGCCAGGCGAGGTGCAGCATGAGGTCCGCCACTTCCTCGCGGATGGCCGCCGGTTCTCCCTCGGCGATCGCGTGGTCCAGTTCGAAGACTTCCTCGACCAGGTACGGACGAATCGTCTCGCGGCTCTGCACCCGGTCCCAAGGGCAGCGGCGTCGCAGGTCACGCACCATCGCACAGGCGCGGCCAAGCGCTGATTTATCTTGCATTTATCCTCCTCGATCCGTATCATACGCCCCGCTCAATCATGACGTCAATCACTGCCGCACCCGACCGCGCATGGGCCGAGGTGAATCTGGCGGCGCTGGCCGACAATGCGCGCACTGTGGCGCGGGTGTCCGGCTCCAGACTGCTGCCGATGCTCAAAGCCGATGCTTACGGCCTCGGTGCTTGTGCCGCTGCCCGCGCCCTCGCTCCCCTGGACCCATGGGGGTTTGGCGTCGCGACGATCGAAGAGGCCGCCCTCCTCCGATCGGCCGGGATCGATCATCCTCTCGTCGTCTTTTCTCCACTTCAGCTGTCGCAAATCCCCGTCACCCTCACGCATGGCGTCCGTCCTGTCATCGGGGACGCTCCTGCGCTGCAGGCGTGGGTTGCCGCGTCAGATGCTCCTTTCCACGTCGAGATCGACACCGGCATGGCACGGAGCGGCTTCCGGTGGGACGATACCAGCGGGTGGCAGCGGCTGCTTCGCGACGTTCGCGGGTGCGAGGGCATCTTCACACACTTCCACTCCGCCGAGACCGACCCGGCGTCCGTTCCGGTGCAATGGGAACGCCTGCAGGCCGTGGTCTCCGCGCTGCCGCAACGTCCGGCGCTGGTGCACGCCGCCAATAGCGCGGTGGCGCTCCGCGGGCCCGAGTTCGCCGGGGACCTGGTGCGGCCGGGGATATTCCTCTACGGTGGGGACGCGGGCAGGCACCATGCCGCGCCGGTGGTCCGGCTCCACGCCCGCGTCGTCGCGATGCGCACCCTGCCGGAAGGCGCGACCGTGAGCTACGGTGGGACATGGACGGCGCGGGAGTCGACCGTGGTGGCGACGCTGGGCATTGGCTACGCCGATGGACTGCATCGCAGCCTGAGCAATTGCGGGGCGGTGGAACTGGGCGGCGTCGTCGTGCCGGTGGTCGGTCGCGTCACCATGGATTTCACCATGGTCGTCCCCGCGGCGCCGTGCCGCATCGGCGACCTGGCCACGATCTTCGGCGGACGGGTCTCGCTGGACGATCAGGCTGCGCACGCCGGGACGATCTCCTACGAGTTGCTTACCGCGATGGGCCCGAGGATTCAGCGGAGGTATCACCCGTGAACCAGCATTTCGCGTCCCTTGTCGTCGGGCTGGCGCATCAGGCCGATCAGGCCATCCAGGGCAAGCTCCCCGAAGGCACCCCGGGCGCCCCGGATGCGCGCGACGTCGCCCGCACGCTGATCGATACCCTCGGCATGCTGGAGCTGAAGACCCGCGGACAGCTCGAGCCGGATGAGCAGCGCCTGCTCACGGAGGCACTCACCGGCATCCGTTTCCGGTTCGTGTCCACGGAGAAGACGTAATCTGCGCCGCGCCGCCCTGATCATCCTCGACGGCCTCGGCATCGGGCCGGCGCCTGACACGGCGGCCTATGGCGATGCGGGCAGCGACACCCTCGGTAATGTGGCGCGGGCGGTGGGCGGGCTGCACCTGCCGGAGCTGGAGCGCCTTGGCCTGGGTGCCTGCGCCCCGCTCGTCGGAGTGAAGGCGGTCGCGGCACCGGCGGCGGCGTATGGTGTGGCACAGCCCAGCGGGGCGGGGAAGGACAGTACCGCGGGCCATTGGGAACTATGCGGGCTGCCGCTGCCACACCCCTTCCGTACCTATCCCCAGGGATTTCCCGCCGAGTTCGTGGCGGCGTTCATCTCGGCGACCGGACGCGGGGTGCTGGGCAACCGGACCGCCTCCGGCACGGCGATCCTCGACGAACTGGGCGAGAGGCACGTCGCCACCGGCGCCTGGATCCTCTACACCTCGGCCGATAGCGTCTGTCAGATTGCGGCGCACGAAGACGTGGTTCCGGTCGCTGAGCTCTACCGGGCCTGCGAATGCGCCCGGGAGCTGCTGGCGGGACCCGAAGCGGTGCTGCGGGTCATCGCCCGGCCCTTTACCGGGTCGGTGGGGAAGTGGACCCGCACGGTGCGGCGCCGGGATTTCAGTCTCGTGCCTCCGGGGGAGACGCTCCTGGATCGCCTCGCGGCGGCCCACATTCCGCGGGTCGGGATCGGGAAGGTGGATGATCTGTTCGCCCGTCGGCATATCACCAGCGTCCATCCCCGGACCAATGCCGAAGCGTACGCCGCGATCGAGAGTGCGCTCCGGACCATGCATCGGGGGTTGCTGTTCGCGAATGTGATCGAATTCGACCAGAGCTGGGGTCATCGGAATGATGTCCCCGGCTTTCATCAAGGGCTGCTGGAACTGGACCGCGCGCTCCCGGCCATGCTGGCCCCGGTCCGGGAGCAGGATCTGGTTATAATTACCGCCGATCACGGGAACGACCCGACTACTCCTTCCACTGATCACTCGCGCGAACAGGTCCCGGTGCTCGCGTACGGGCCGCGGGTGGCGGCCCGATCCCTGGGGACCCGGTCGACCTTCGCCGACGTAGGTCAGACGCTGGCGGATTTTTTCGGAGTGCCGCCACTCGCCGCGGGATCGTCTTTCCTGCCGGAGATCTGGAATGGCTGATGCGCTCCGTGCTGCCGCTCACGCCGCACGGGATCGGGCGTACTGTCCCTACTCCGGCTTTGCCGTCGGGGCGGCGCTGGAGGCGGACGACGGCCGCATCTTCACGGGTTGCAACGTGGAGAACGCATCGTTCGGCCTGACTCTCTGCGCGGAGCGGAACGCGCTGGCGGCGGCCGTCGCGGCCGGCGCGCGGACCTTTCGACGACTGGTTGTGGTCGCGGCATCGGACCCGCCGGTGGCACCATGTGGGGCGTGTCGACAGGCGCTGTTCGAGTTTGGCGGTTTCCTGGAAATCGAAGGGGTGGGGCCCACCGGCAGTCGCCGCTGGCGTCTCGCCGACCTGCTGCCAGATGCTTTCGGCCCTGAATTGCAGGGCCAGCACGAATGAAGGAGTCTCTGTTGTCGATGCTCTCGTATTGCGGGCGACGGTTTGCCCTGACGGCCGCGATCGTCCTCGGCATGAGTGCCTGCCAGGAGCGGCTCGCCGCCCCGGCCGATTGCCCCGCGCTCTGTCCCGGCGGGGTGCAACTGCGTGACACCGTCCTCACGCCCATCAGTGACGGCGATACCAGTTTCTCGGGGTATCGCACCGCCGGCCAGGGCACCTCGCTTCGGGTCTCCTACCAGTTCGCCGCGAGTGAGGACCGGGCCATCTACCGCTTCACGCCACGTGGCGACTCGGTGCTGGTCGACAGCATGGTCCCATTCGCGTCGCTCGATTCGATCCTGTTCGAGTTCTCGCTCCTCAAGCGCGACAGCTCGGTTACGGGTCTCACGATCTTCCTGTATCGGCTGCCGCCAACGGTGGACTCGACCACCACCTTTGCGGAGGTGGAGGCGGCATTCGTGCCCTCGGCGATCGTGGACAGCTTCGTCGTCGCCGATTCCGTCACCACGCAGCGATTCAGCAAGTTCTACTCCGGCGCCGCGCTCGTCCCCTGGATCATTTCCGCGGCGGACTCCGGCGTGCTGGCGCTCGGCGTCCAGATCCGCGCCGCGAGCGGTACCGGCATTCGGATCGGCGGGATTGCGGCTGGGTCCGCGGGTCCATCGTTCGTCAACTACGTCACGGCGCCGTCCTCCGACACCACCAACGTCACCCGGACGCTGAGCCAGCGGATCGCGTTCAATACCTTCGTGTCGCAGACGACACCGATCAACGACATCGACGAGCTGACCGTCGGCGGCGTTCCGAGTTCGCGCGCGATCCTCCGGTTCCCCTGGCCGAATTTCCTCAGGGATTCGGCGCAGATCGTCCGGGCCACGCTGGAACTGACGCCGCTGGCACCGTTCCCCGGGCTGGCGACGGACACGGCCTTCCTCCAGGTGCGACCGGTCCTTGCTGACTTCGGCAGCAAGAGTCCCGGTGCGACGGATGCATTCTTCATCGGCGTCGGGATTCTCCTGCCCGGTGCCTCGGACACCGTCCGGATCGAGGTGCGTCGGGCAACGACACTCTGGCAGGGGGCGAATCCGCTGCCCTCTGTGGTCCTGTTGCAGCTCTTTCCCGAAATCAGCAGCTTCACCCGCGCCGTGTTCGGGTCGACCCGGTCCCCGGGAGCCCAGGCCCGCCTGCGGATCACCTACGCGCTCCCCTTTCCGTTCGAGGCTCCGTGAGCGCCAGGTTTCGCGTGACTTCCATGGCCGGCTGGCCGGCGCTCTTCGTTGCTCTCGCTGTCTGGGCCGGTCCGCTGCGGGCCCAATCATCCCTGTTCGGCGTGCGAGGGCTCGGTCTGCCCGGTCGGCCGCTGACGGCCGCGACACGCGGGACCGCTGGGGCCTTCGGTCTGTTTGACGGCGAGAGCGACCTGAATCCGGCCGCGATGGCTGCGCTCAAGAATGTGACCGCCAGCTTCGTTCTCACCCCAAGCTGGCGTACCTGGGATGGACCTGCGGGCACGGCCAAGCTGCGCGAAACCCGCTTTCCGCTCATGTTCGTCGGAGGCCCGATTCCGGGCAGCAAGGTGGGCATCGGCATCTCGATCGGAAGCTATGCCGACCGGGACTTCACGCTGTCCACCAGCGACACGATCACGCTGCGCGGCGCACCGGTGGGGATCAGCGACACGCTGAGCTCCCGGGGTGGGCTGAATGAGATCCGGCTTGCGGCGGGTGTCGCGATCGGGGAACGCACTACCATCGGAGGCGGGGTCTACTGGATCACCGGTTCCAGCCGCATCGATGCGCGTCGCGCCTTCAGCGACAGCACCTACCTCTCGATTCGCCAGACCGCCGAGCTTTCGTATCAGGGCTTCGGGATCTCGATGGGCATCCTGCACCAGCTCTCACCATCGATCCAGCTGGCTGGCCTCATCCGCACTGACGGGAAAGCCAATATTGATCGGGATTCCACCGCCGCCTTCAGTGTGGACCTGCCCTGGACCATCGGGGCCGGGGTGAGGCTCCGTGCCTCGAGACGACTGAACCTGGCGGGGCAGGCGGTGTACCGAACATGGTCCGGAGCCAACAGCGATCTGGTCGCCCAGGGTGGTCCGGGCGCCCGAAACACCCTGGAGGTCAATGTCGGCGGCGACTTTATCCGCAAACTCCGCACGCCCTCCAAGCTGCCGATCCGTTGGGGTGTCCGGTACGCCCAGTTGCCTTTCTCCGTGCTGCCCAATGGGGCGGCGAAGGAGTTCGACCTCTCCCTCGGCACGGGAGTGCGATTCGCACAGGAGCGGGCAGCGATCGACCTGGCGCTGGAACACGCCTGGCGCAGTGAAGGGTCACAGTACAAGGAGCGTGCGTTCACCCTGATCTTCGGCCTGTCGATCCGGCCCTACGGGGCGGGAGCGAAGTAGCTGCAGCCGTCAGACTTCAGCGGAATCGCGAGCGCCGGGCGCCCATCGCCCATCGCCTAATCGCCTAATCGCCTGGTCGCCCAACCACCCAACCACCCAACCACC
>JBDTMI010000020.1:0-59198 GCA_039934355.1 Gemmatimonadales bacterium | reverse complement strand
AGGGCTCCGGGGGGTCGACGTACAGCCAGAAGACTTCCATGCACTGACTGTCCGTGAGCTGATCGATCCAGTCGGTCCCGGGTTCGCCCGGCAGGAGCGGCGGTCTTGTCATGACTCCTCTATCGCTAGGACAACTTCGGGTCCCGGCGGAACTGTAGCCTCACGCCGGCCGTGCGTCGCTTCAGCGACAGGCGGGCGAGCCGCGGCGTCAGCCGCGCCGACCACGACAGCCACTCTCCTCGCAATACACGATCCGCGGCGTGCGGCTACACGAACTGTACGTTGAACCGCTCCGCCCAGGTGCTCAGGCTCACACAGCGCCAGACCATATAAGGGTCGGCTGGTCGGCCCTCCCCACGCCAGCGGCGCCGTACTTCCTCCGCCCGCACCCCCGGCAATCCGCCCATGTGCTCGAGCCGCTCACCGATCCACGGGTCGAGCGCCTCGAACCATGATCGCGAGGGGACCGAAAAGCCGAGCTTGTCCCGGCGATCGAGGACCAGATCCGGCACGATCCCTCGCATGGCCTGGCGAAACACGGCCTTGCGAGTACCGTTCTCCGCGAGAAGGTACTCCTCGGGGAGCGAAAAAAGGAGCTGGACCAGCGCGGGCGTGAGGAACGGCACCCGATTTTCCAGTGAGTACGACATGGCGTTGCGATCCTCGTAGCGCAATAGCGCCTGGATCTGGGACTCGCGCAGGTTGTGGTCGAGCATGGCCCGCATCACCCGCGGACCGCGCGCGCTCCACAATGGCGTGGGGGCCACTCCGCGCTCGGCGAACCAGTCATGATCAAGCCATGCTGCTTTCTTCCGGAGCTGGCGCCAGCGCTCGCGGGTCGGCACGACGAGCCATCCCGGAAGTGCGTTAGCCGCAGCGATCCGAAGCGCCCCCAGCGTGCCGGCACTGTATGGCGTCACTGCGCCCCGTGCACTACGAACCGCGCGGAGCCAATGACCCTGGCGCAGCAGACTGGCGAGCCGGGCGGGGAGATAGCGATCATAGCCCGCGAGCATCTCGTCCGCCCCCTGCCCGCCGAGCATCACCTTCATTCCCGCATCGCGCGCCATGCCGAGCAGGCGGTACTGGGCGTAGATTACCGGACTCGCGAACGGCTCGGCCTGGATACCGGAGAGCCTGTCGATGTCGCGCCGAAGCTCCTCCGGTCCAAGCGAAAGAGTATGTGCCACCGTCCCGGCGCTCTGGATGACGGCGTCGCTGAATCGTCGCTCGTCGATCAGCGGGTCCGCCGGGACATAGCTGAAGGTGTGGAGCTCGGCGGCGGAACCGAGCAGATGACGCGCCGAGCTCACGACGGCGGAGGAGTCGATGCCGCCCGAAAGCGAGAAGCCGAGCGGCACATCGCTGCGGAGATGGAAGCGCATGCTGTCGAGGAATGCTTCACGGACCATCGTGGTGGCGGTCGCGAACGAGACGTCCAGCTCCCGGTCGAGATCGAGATTCCACCAGCGCACCGGTTGTCCGCTCGCCGGCGTGTCCAGCCTGACCTCCAGGTAGTGCGCCCCGGGAAGCTGCCGGATGTCCGCGAAGAGGGTCCCGCCGCCACTGTCGGTGTTGGCGGTGGCGAGGAAGTCGTAGTACCGCCGGGGATCGACCGTTCGGCTGACGCGGGGAAATTCCAGGATGGCGGCGATCTCGGAGGCGAAGACCAACGTGTCCTCAGTGACCGCGTAGTAGAGCGGCTTGATGCCGAACGGATCGCGGACCAGCGTGACGCGCCCTTCCCGCGCGTCATGAATCGCAAAGGCGAACATTCCCACCAGCCGGGGCAGCGCGGCAATTCCCCACTCGGCAAACGCGGACAACAGCACTTCGGTATCGCCCGGAGAACGGAAAGCGTGCCCCAGCCGCTCCAGCTCCGCGCGCAATTCCCTGTAGTTGTAGAGCTCGCCGTTGTAGACCAGGGTCCAGCGCCCGTCGCGGCTCACCATTGGCTGGTGGCTCGCCGGTGAAAGGTCGAGGATGGCGAGACGCCGGTTGCCGAGTCCGACGCAGGGCGCGCCGTCGCCTGGTGGCGCGGGCAGCGTCACGTGTCCCTCGTCGTCGGGGCCGCGGTGCCGCAGGCGGTCGAGCGCGCGAACCAGTGCGTCCGACTGGGTGGCCCGATAGGACCGGGTCACGAATCCGGCGATGCCGCACATCGCTAGCGCTTCCCGCTCAACGCCGAAGCCGGACGGTGCCGCCGAGGCAATGCAGATCGTAGCCCTGACTCGATTCAGTGACGGTGCCGGGTCGATGAGTGGTGTTGCTGCGCTCGTACGCCAGCACGCCGCCGTAGCGCATCGGCGCCCCATCTGGTGTTGTCAGCGGCTCGATGAAACGGGGGAAAAGCCCGGCCAGGAAGTGCCAGACCCGCTCCACCTCCCAGGTCGTGAAGTCGACCATGGCGCTCCCCGCGGCGACGCGGGGTGCGAGTGTGGCGTTGGCTTCGTCCTGCGGCATCATTGTTATTCTGCCACCCGCGACATCGGCGAGCACCCGGCGCAGGAGCTGGGCGCCGTGGTCGGCGTTCAGACGGTTGAGTTCCTCCACCGGGTATCCCCGGGGCAGGGGATAGGACTCCTGGCCCAGGACGTCGCCGGCATCCGCTCGTTCGGTCACGGCATGAACCGTCACGCCAGTCTCGCGGTCGTCAGCGTGGTAAATCCAGAAGAGGGGGAGGGCTCCGCGGTGCCGCGGCAGGAGCGCCGCGTGGACATTGAGGGTCAGCGCCGGTGGGGAGGCAGCGATGTCGCCCCGAAGGAGCCAGGGATACCCGGCGATACAGATGACATCCGGCCGAACTCCCCGGACCAGCGCCGCGATCTTGGGGTCATCGCCTGCTTCTGCGTCCCACATCGGCACCTCGCACGCCCGGGCCACCGAGGCCAGCGATCCCGCACCGCGGAGTCCGAGGGCACGGACCGCCGCTCCCAGCAGGCCGCGCGGTCTGCTGACCGGTGGGAAGGCCTTGGGGCCCGTCGCGGCCCGAACCACCCCGACGATCTCGTGGTCAGCGGCGATCGCGCCGACGGCCCGCAGCGAGAGGACCCCATCCACCCCGAAGAAGACGATGCGCATGGCCGGGTTCGGGCTCATGCGGGCCTGGAGTGAATCGCTTCAGGGACACGCAGCAGCATGCAGCTCCGCTGGGGCAGGAGTAGGAAAATTGGTGCGCTGGACCATTGACAGAAATCGATTACTAACTGTAATTGGAATCGGACGGTAGGTCACTGCGGCAATTCCCTTCTCCGGCAGCAGCATGCTCCTCCTGGCAGACGGGTTCGCTCGTGTGGCTCAGTCGCTGCGGCTGTCCGAGTTATCGGTCTGGCTGGCCGACGGCATCGGCTGGCTGCTGGGATTGGTGCTCCCCCCCGCAGCAGTGAGCCGATTTGCGGCGGCGGTGCACCTGCCCGAGATCACACGATCCACCGTCATGACGTTCGTGTTGCTGGCTTGGATTTTTCCCGTCATCTTCATCTGCGAAATGGTGACGAAGCGGGATCGGTCGCAGTACGCCTCGCGGACCTTCGCCCAGGATCTGTTCTACGTCTTCTTCTATCAGGGCGGCTTCTACGTCATCCTGATCTGGTCCGCCCTCGCCAACGCCTTTGAGCCGAGGCTGGCGTTCCTGAAGATTCAGGTGCTGGCGGGCCTGCCCGTCATCGTGCACTGGCTGCTGTACTGGGTGATCGTCGATTTCATCACCTACTGGTGGCACCGGGCGCTGCACACCTTCGAGCCGTTGTGGGCATTTCACAGCGTGCACCACGCCCAGGAGCAGATGAGCCTCATCAGCTCCTACCGGCTGCACCCGGTCGAACAGCTCGGCCAGAACCTGATCATGGTGGTGCCGCTGCTGGTGCTGGGCGTGCCGACGTTCCGCTGGCTCCCGCTGTATGCGGCCATGAATGTCATGGAAGCAGCGCAGCACTCGGCGCTCGACTGGACCTACGGCAGGGGCTACTATCTCCTGGTGAGTCCCCGATTCCATGCGCTGCATCATTCCACCGATGCGCGGCACTACAACCGGAACTTCTCCAAGCTGTTCAGCATCTGGGATTTCCTGTTCGGCACCGGGGTCTACGAGGCCAGTCGGCCGGCTCGCATCGGCGTCGAGGGGATGCCGGTGCCACGGACCATCGGGGCCCAGTTGATGGCCCCATTCAAGATGCTTTCCCGTCGGGCCAGGAGCGCCGCATGACCATGGTGTACCGCCGGAACGCGTCGATCGAGGCTTCGCCAATGCAGGGGGAGTCATTACTCTTCGATCCATCCACAAACCGCTTCTGCCTCCTCAATGGCACCGCCGCCCTGGTCTGGGACCGCTTGGCGCAGCCGGCGACGGTGGAGCAGCTGGCGGCTGAACTGTGCCTGCGGTTTGACGTGCCGGAACCCGCCCGAGTGGAGCAGGACGTGCGGGCAGCGCTGGAACGATTCACCGAATTGGCGCTGATTGCGCCCGAAGCTGTCGCCTGACCCCAACACCCCACCACCAGGAGCCGAGACATGGAGAACAAGACACCACCGAACACCGCGGCGAATGAACCAGCCAAGCGGCCCTACGAGGCCCCCGAAGTGATGGTGATGGACGAGAAGGAAGTGCTCAAGGTCTTTCAGGTGACTAGCGCCGGCGTGTCGTGGTGGGCCTGAGCAGCGCGCGCTAGCGTCTGTTCGCAGTGTTGTCAGAGGTGGACTCGCGGGCAGGGGTGGTGGAAGATTGGCAGGATGCCGTCAGGTGGTCCCGCCAGCTGGACGCCGCCCCGGTCCCGACCCGCCAGGAGTGGTACCGCCTCGGGGACGGATATCTCGAGATCCGCTCGGATGATCTCCCCTTCCGTGAACGACTCGAACTGCTCTTCCGCGAATGCGCGGTCGCGGCCCCTGCCGCGGACGGACTGCCGCGGGTGAGCTGCACCGTCCGGTCCCCGGCCGGCGCCAACGTCGCCCTGGTAACGTTCGACGACCCCGAACCGCTCGACCCGATCCGATTCCCCCTCGAACTTTTCCCGGACCGTGGCTACGGCGAGGTGCCCAGCCCGGTACCGGAATGGCGCCTTCTCACACTGCCGACGCCCGGTGGAGTGGGGATATTGCCTGTTTCAGGAGATCGGGTGCTGGTCCACCGCTCCCTCCCGTGGCAGGCACTGGTGGGAAGCATCGCGGTGAGCCGGGTGTTCCGGCTGCAGCGCAATCTGATCTTTCTCCACGCCGGCTCGGTCGGGATCCGCGGGCGGGGGGTCCTGCTCATCGGACCGAAAGGCGCCGGCAAGACGACACTCTCCCTTGCCCTCGCCGCCCGAGGCCACACCTTTCTCGGCGACGAGATCGCGGGGGTGCGGCTCGACGGCGGATCCGCGGACGGGCAGGCGAGCGGATCGGGGATCATGGAGCTCGTACCGATCCGACGCTCGCTGGCGGTGCGCGACGGTCCCCGGGCAGCCGCGGTCGGTACTGCGCTCGATCGGGAAGCGGCGCCCTACGAACCATTTCCCGACGGGACCAGTCGGCGCCGCGCCTTTGCCGGCCAACTCTTCCCCGAACCGGCGGTGGCGCTTCCGCTCCGGCGGCTGGTGTTTCTTCGCGGGAAGGGGCCGACGGCTCGACTGGAACAGGCGCCCGTCGGCCGTGATCTGTTGAGCATGCTCACGCCGCTTGGGGCTTCGATGTGGGGCCGACCGCCGATGCAGGCACTTCGGGATCTGCTGCGAATCGTGAGCGCCGTGCCCGCCGTCCTGCTGCACCTGGGTCCGCCGGAGGAAACGGCGGACCTGCTGACCAAATCTCTGGAGGAGTGATGGGCGAGACGATCAGGCAGAAGGCCGACCGGGTCGGGACATTCCGGTTCATCTCCGTCTACCTCATGGAGACCCTGGCGGGGTGGATTCCCACCACGCCGGAGCTGGAGGCCAAGGTCTTCTTCGGGCGCCATGTCTGGGACTTTGCTCAGCACGCCGACTGGCTGGGGCGCCGCACCGGTGAGTTGCGCTCGCCGATGCAGTGGTCCCTCCCGCCGGCCGATGGCTACCTGAAGGTGCTGGAGACGATGGCAGGAGCCACCGGGACCATGGAGCGGATGACCGGTTTCCACGATGGGCTGCTCCCTGATCTCGAAGTCCGCTACCGCCAGTACATCAGCGGAACCGACATGCTCAACGACGAGCCGACGGTGCGGATCCTCGAACGGATCCAGTTCGACTTCGTTCGCATCCGGGCCGATCGCGCCGCCTTTGCTGCTACCCGTCCCGACTTGACGCTCACCGATGCCGGCTGGCCGGCGCGCATTGCTGCGCTGGCCAGCGGGGAGCCCGACTACGTCTTGAGCCGAGCGGCGGCGCGGATCACGGTGCCGGCGACATGAGTAGCGCCGTCGATCGGACCAAGGAGGTGAAGGGCGTCGTGCTCGTCGCCGATCCGGCGCGCGAACCCTGCTTCACCGTGGTCCATCACGATGACGAGCTGCAGGACTGGCCCGATATGTCCGAGGTGTCGCGGCGAGAGAAGCTGCACCGGCACATGAACAACGAGACCGGCGCCATCGAGATTGCGGCCCGCTGCCTGGTGGACTTTCCCGAGGCCAGTTGGGACCTGCGGATGTCGCTGGCGCGCCAGGTGGCCGACGAGTCCCGGCATGCCACCCTGCTGCTCCGGCGGCTGAAGGAATTGCAGGGTGCCAAGGGCGATTTCCCCGTCGCCAACTTCGAGTGGGGCGTCACGCTGATGCTCGACAACCTCCCCGGCCGGCTGGCGATCCAGAACCGCACCTTCGAGGCGGGGCTGATCGACATCCTCGGGACCATGAGGAACCGGTGGCGTGAAGTGGGTGATCATGAGACGGCCGACATGCTTGAAGGAATCCTGGCCGATGAAGTGACCCACGTTCGGTTCGCCAATCGCTGGATCAAGCGGATCACTGAAGAGGATCCCCGCAATCTGCTGAAGGTCGCCAAGGCGGTGCGCTACCTGGGGCAGGTACTGGAGCGGCTGTCGCCCAAGGTGGGCGACACCAACGCCGTTGGCATCGCCTGGTCGGAGGAGCGCCGGTTGCCGCCCGCCGTCAACGTCGAGGATCGGCGCGCCGCCGAATTCACTGAAGAGGAAGTGGCCGAGGTGCTGCGTCAGGCAGGCTTCCGCTCAATCCTGCCCTCGACCGCGCCGGGGAACTGACTTGATGACGACCAGCGACACGGCTCGCCCGCCCCTGGACCCGCAGCTCTTCGGCGACGGCCCGGCCCGCGACGCCCGCTTCACGGTGCGCGAGGTGTGGGCCGAGCTGGAGAACTATCCCGACGGCACGCCGGAGCGGGATCACGAGTTTCTCCATCGGCAGATGAACGAGGAGATGTGCGTCATGGAAAACGCCGCCCGCAGCCTGTCGGATTTTCCCGACGCCGAGTGGGGTGTGCGGAAAGGCCTTGCGCGGCAGTGCGCCGACGAGGCCCGCCATACACAGAACTATCATCGCCTGCTGGTGGCGCGCGGCGGGCAGCTGGGCCAGTACCCGATCACCAACTTCCAGTATCGCATCCTGGGGCGGATCGACAATCTGATCGGGCGGCTCGCGGTGCAGAATCGGAGTTTCGAGGCCGACGGGCTCGACGCCGCGACCCACGGTCGTGATGAAGCACGCGCCAAGGGCGATCATGTGCTGGCCGACATGTACGACGCTCAGCAGGCCGACGAGGTCTGCCACATTCGCTTCGCCAACGACTACATCAAGGCCAAGCTCGCCGAGACGCCGCGGGTCGGGCTGCAGATCGCCCGGGCGCTGACCCAGTGCGCCAAGGCCTTTGCCGAGATCTTCGCCGGTGGCGGCGAGGAGATCGAGAAGTACGGTATCGCCGTCGAGGCTCGCCTCGAAGCGGGGTTCTCGGCGGAAGAAGTGGCGGTCGCGGTGCGGATGTCGGATGAGCGGCGGGCCGCGGTGCGGGCTCGCCTGGAGTCGGCATGATCACGGTCGGGTGGTAGCTCCCATGGACGCGTTCCTCGAACGGGTCGCCCAGTTTGCCCTGCTCATCGATCTAGGCCCGCTGGCCAAGTCCGCCATCAAGGGATTTCTGATCTACAGCGCTTTTCTGCTGGTGGTGTACCTGTTCGAACGGCGTTCCGGCGCCGATTCTGCCCGCTACCGCACCCGGAACTTCGCCAACGATGTCCTCTACACCCTCTTCTACAAGGGCGGCTTCTACAGCATTCTGGTGCTGGCCGCCACGACCAATGCACTCGGCAGTCGGCTGGGATTCCTCCAGCTCGACCTGCTCCGGGGTCTCCCCTGGTGGGTGGGCCTCGGCATCTTCTGGGTCGCCGGAGATTTCGTCACCTACTGGTGGCATCGATTCCAGCATGCCAACCGATTCCTCTGGGCGTTCCACAGCATCCACCATTCCCAGGAAAAGCTGACGCTGTTCAGCGCCTCGCGCCGTCATCCGCTCGAGGAACTGAGCATGGACGTGCTGCTCTACTTCGTGCTGTTCCACATGTTGCTGGGCATCCCCACCCAGGGCTGGGTCCCGCTCGGCGTCTTCATTACCTGTATCGCCGCCATCCAGCATGCCCAGCTCGACTGGCGCTTCGGACCGCTTTATCGGGTCTTCGTGAGTCCCCGGTTCCACTCCTATCATCACTCGGTGGAATCGCGGCATGCCAACGCGAATTTCGCCTTTCTGTTCAGCTTCTGGGACTATCTCTTCGGCACCGCCGTTTCGGACCCGCTGCCGCCGGAGAAGTACGGCGTGGACGGGCTCGACATGGGCGAGCGCCTGACCAGTCACCTGTTCAATCCGTTTCGCCTCCTCTGGCGCTGGCGCCGGGGGCCGGAAACGGCGTCGGCATCGCCGACCGCGGCGCAAAGCGAGACCTCCGCCAGTCTGCGCTGAACGCGGACCCGGTGCGCGGCCTCCTATCCGCCCAACCGCCCAACCGCCCAACCGCCTACCCGCCAACCGTCCAATTGCCCATGACCGACCCATCGATCACCGATCAGAGCCAGACGCTGGTGCCGCTGCTGAAGCGGGCCGGTGCGGTCATCGAGTCGGAGATCCGCGGCGCGAGCATGGGCGACACCCTGGTGTCGGGCACCAGGATCCGGATCCGCTGCGGCACCGGCGCGGATTACGTCAACGGCACCGTCATCGCCTTTCTCGGCCGCAATGGACTGGTCGGTCACCGAATTGTGGGCACGGGCCGTGACCGTCGGGGACGCGAGTTCCTGCTCACCCGCGGCGATGGCACGCCGATCCCCGATCCGCCGATCGACGCCGAGCGGGTGCTCGGTGAGGTCATCGAGTGGCAGGATGGCGAGGCCTGGCGGCCGATCCGCGGAGCACCACCGGGTACCCTGCTCGGCCGAAGCGTCGCGGCGGTGACGCTGATGCTGATTCGGGGCCTTCTCGCGGTTGATGCCCACCTGGCTGCGCGCACCGCCGCGCTGCTCACCAAGCTGAGTCGTCGCCTCCCCCCTCGCGGACTTTCGAGTTGACGCCCGCGCTTCAGCTCTTCCTCGCGCTGCTCCGCCGGGATGCCACGCGCGAGATCGTCGCCGCGTTCGACGCCGAGGCGTGGAGTGGCCTGCTCGCGGCGGCACCCCGGGAACTGCATCCCTACATAGCCTGGCGACTTTTGCAGCTCGTGGACGGGGCTCAACTTCCCGCCGGCATAATCGCTCCGCTCGAGCTCGCCCGCCGGAGCGCCATGGTTGGTCACCTGCCGCGACAGGCGGTGCTCCGTCGGCTCGCGCACGCGCTCGACGAGGCCGGGATACCATTTGTCGTCCTGAAGGGTGCTGCCCTCGCGTACCTGGCCTATCCGGAGCCGGCGTTGCGCGGGATGGGCGACATCGACATCTGGACAAGAGCGGAATTCCTCGACCGCACGACGGAGGTGCTCATCGGCGCGGGCATGCCGTACTCCGCGCGCATGGCGGTACGGCGGGCGACGGCCAGTCCGATGGAGCAGGACACGACCCGGGTCTTCGAGGCTACGGGGACGTCGGTCGTGGTGGAGCTGCATGGCGAAGTGCGCTCGATGCTGGCTGTGGCACCGGCATGGAGCGGCGCAGCGTGGGCGCGCGCTACGCCGTGCGACCTCGGTGGCATCCGGGCGAGAGTCCTTCACGCCGAGGACATGCTCACGCATCTGGCGGTGCATGCGAGCGCCCATCATCACTTCGAGATGGGACTCCGGCCGCTGCTCGACATTGCGATGTGGCTGGAGCGGGAGGGCGCGAGTTGTGACTGGTGCACGCTGGGCGAGCGGTGGCGCGAGTCGGGGTGCTTTACCTGGTGTTATCTCACGGTGGCGCTGGCGCGAGAGCTGATGGCCGTACCACTACCGGCAGACTTTCTCGGCAACGTTGTGGCGCCGGTGGGGTTCGAAGAGATGCACGCGCTGGCCCGGACCCAGGTCCTGGACTCGGCGAGCAGCCTTCCGCACTCGCTCGCCAGGCTGGCCACGACACCGACGACGGGTGGCCGGTGGCGCTGGGTGCTGCACCGGCTGACGACCTGGTATTGGCGGGGTCCGCCAGGTATTCCGCGGACACCGCTCGAGATGGTGCGGCAGGCGACCATTCGCATGTCGGGCGACCTGCGGACCAAGCTGCCGCCGTATCTGCGAGGATGGCGGGACGGGTCGCTGCGCGGTGCGGAGTTCCGGCGGCGGCAGGCGCTGGCGCTGGGGCGGCAGCGGCTGACGGAGCTGGTGCGGCAGGCGGAAGGGGCGGGACGGGGAGGCTGACAGGGGGGCGGGCGCCCATTATTCTTCTGCCCGATTCACGGGGCGGTAGCTCAGCTGGGAGAGCATCGCGTTTGCAACGCGAGGGTCAGGGGTTCGATCCCCCTCCGCTCCATGTATGCGAAGTGTGGTCGCGGTGGATGGCAGGCGATAGGCGGTGGGCGCGAGGCGGTGTCGCCCGTTGCCCGTCGCCTTTTCATTTCGAAGGGATCGGCGCGTTCAAGACCCGCCGAATCGTGATCATCGCCCCAATCCCACCGACATCGGGACCGCCGCATCGAATCGACCGGCGGTTGCAGACCCGCCGCTACGGACGTCGGCCCGAATCGGGGGCCAGGAATCCCAACCGTCCTCGCCTCGCCATTCCAAACATCATCCCACCGAACGCAGCGGCGGGTCTGAGACCCGCCGCTACACGCGCGAAGACCCGCCATATCGTGATCGTCGCCCCAATCCGACTGACAATGAGACCGTCGCATCGAATGGACCGGCGGTTGTAGACCCGCCGCTACGGACGCCGGCCCGAATCGGGGGCCAGGCGTCCCAGCCGTCCCCGCCTCCCCATCCCAGACATCATCGCACCGAACGCAGCGGCGGGTCTGAGACCCGCCGCTACAAGCGCGAAGACCGGCCGCATCGTGATCCTCGCCCCAATCCGACTGGGGGGCGGACCTCGACAAAGCCTTCAAGGCGCTGGCGGATCCGACCCGCCGGCGCCTGCTGGACCTCCTGCATCGGGAGAACGGCCAGAAGCTCTCGGCGCTCTGCGAGCACATGGACATGACCCGGCAGGCCGTGACGCAGCACCTGCAGCAGCTCGAGGGAGCCAACCTCGTCGCGATCGTGTGGCAGGGCCGGGAGAAGCTCCACTACCTGAATCCTGTCCCGTTGCATGAGATCCACGCCCGGTGGATCGAAAAGTTCGAGCGCAGCCGCCTCAATGCGCTGCGCGACCTCAAGAGGAGAGTGGAGGGAGATGACGATGACAAAGCCTAGCTTTGTGTACGTGACCTACATCGCCACGACGCCGGAGAAGGTGTGGCTGCGGTGGTCGACCCGGAGGTGATGCGGCAGTACTGGATCGGGCCGACGGCGGACTGTGCCCGGGTGAACGTATCGGACTGGAGGCCGGGCTCCCGCTGGGAGCACGTCCACGCCGACGATCACGGCGCCGTGGACATTGTTGACAAGGTGGTGGAGAGCACCCCTCCGCGCCGGCTGGTCTACACCTGGGCCAGGCCGAACGACGCGGATGACGAGGCGAAGCACTCGCGGGTGACGTGGGATATTGAGCCGCATGGCGGGGGGCTGGTGCGCCTGACGGTGACCCATGCGGACCTGGAGAAGGACCCCAAGATGCTTGCCGGCATTTCGGGCGGCTGGCCGAAGGTGCTGTCGAACCTCAAGGCGCTGCTCGAGACCGGGCGCGCCCTCCCCGCCGCACTTCCGGCGGCGTAGCGAGCCAGGACACGGCGGGAGCGTCGTGCAATAAGGCGGGAGGGTCGGGCGATATCGTGGGAGAACCGCGATTCCGGGCCGGGCGTCAGGGGTTGGGTGGCAACATGTTCGATTACAAGTAGGCGGCTCAATGCGGGGCGCTCGTCTTGCCCGCGCCGCGTTGTACGGTAGCTTCTTCCGGTCTCATGGAAACGGAATCAATCGAGGCCGGGGCGGGGCACGGCGGCTTTTTCCCCACGCGTGGCACGTTCGGACGCCGTGTCAAGCTCTTTGCGGCCGTCACCGGCAAGGAATTCTCCTTGAAGTATCGCTTTGCCACGAGCTGGCAGGATTCGACGTCCTCGGCACCCCAGCCGACCTAGACCGCGATGACATCACGTCGCGCGGCCACTCGCGCATGCACCAGACGTGGCGCGGCCAGGGCCTTCCTGCCGGCACCGCGGACTGCGGACACGGTTCGTGGACCTGGCAGCGCAAGGCGGAACCCACCTGGAGGTCATTATGCCGCGTTGGCTGAGGGTCATCCGCGGGATGATCGGCACGGGACTGAGCTTCGCCGCGGGTGTCGGCGTGGTGAGTTCGATTCTCGGGCTGGTCGGGCTGCTCCTGGGGGCGCTTTCGTGGGACGATCTGAGGATGGTGGCCAAGCTATCGGTGATCGCATTCCTCGTCGGCGTGGGGTTTTCCGGCGTTCTGGCCATCGCCGCACGCCGACGGACGTTTGACAGGCTTTCGCTCCGCTACGTTACCGCCCTGGGTGCTGGAGGCGGGCTTCTCTATTTTCTGTTTATTGCCGCAACGAACGGAGCCAGGGTATGGTCCGTCTGGAACGCCATCGGCAACCTGACGATCCTCACAGTCCTGGGCGGTGGATTGGCCGCAGCCACCCTGATCCTGGCCCGAAGAACCGGGCGTGCGCTGAAGTCTGGCGAGGAATCACGCAGCCTGGCTGAGGGCACGAGCGAGACACCCCTTGCCCGGCGTGACGCTGAGCAGAAGGCGGATCGTTAGGAATCGGTGGCCCGTGCGATCAACAGGCGGTTACCGTTGCGCCGGACCCACCACGCCGTCTCACAGGTGCACGAAGCCGTCAGCGCTCCAGCCTTCTCCCTCGATGCGGTTCCCGGGTTCCGAAATCCTCAAGCAGAAGTGTGGTTGGCCGGCGCTGGCATACTTATGGCCTGACCCTGTACTGGCATCGACGGGCAGTCGCCTGCATGGTGGATGAGCCCAAGTCGGGGGATATGTTCCGCCCGTTGCGGATGCTCAATCCCGCCTGGTCCTCGAAGCCCTGGAGTGCTGACGTTCCATGCAAGCCGGCAGCAGACCAGGCTGCCGGCAGGGGATTCCTGAAAAGAGACGGTTCAATGCAGACTCGCACACTTGGCAAGAGCGGCCTCCGGGTCTCGACTCTCGGCCTCGGCTGCATGGGGATGAGCCACGGCTACGGTCCCGCCGGCGACAAACAGGAAATGATCGCCCTGCTGCGCGCGGCAGTGGAGCAGGGGGTCACTTTTTTCGATACCGCCGAGGTCTATGGGCCGTTCACCAATGAGGAGCTGGTCGGCGAAGCCCTGGCTCCCTTTCGGGGCAGTGTGGTGATCGCCACCAAGTTCGGCTTCAAGCTCGGCCCCACGGGTGAGCAGATCGGCCAGGACAGCCGGCCGGAACACATCAGGGAGGTGGCGGAGGCTTCACTCAGACGGCTGAGGGTCGACGCCATCGATCTCT
The DNA here is from genome assembly GCA_039934355.1 of Gemmatimonadales bacterium. Lineage (GTDB taxonomy): Bacteria > Gemmatimonadota > Gemmatimonadetes > Gemmatimonadales > GWC2-71-9 > JADJOM01. The sequence continues at coordinate 45,278 of JBDTMI010000020.1, read as the reverse complement.
TCTACCAGCACCGGGTCGACGCGAATGTGCCGATCGAGGATGTGGCGGGCACCGTGAAGGAGCTGATCCGGGAAGGGAAGGTGAAGCACTTCGGCCTCTCCGAGGCAGGGGCGGCAACGATCCGGCGCGCACACGCGGTGCAGCCCGTCGCGGCGCTGCAGAGCGAATACTCGCTCTGGTGGCGGCGCCCCGAGACGGAGGTGCTGCCGACCCTCGAGGAGCTCGGGATCGGGTTCGTGCCATTCAGCCCGCTGGGCCGAGGCTTCCTCACGGGGAAGATCGACGAGACCACAACCTTCGACAGCAAGGACTTCCGCAATCTCCTTCCCCGCTTTACGGCCGAGAACCGCGAGGCGAATCAGGGGCTGGTCGACCTGCTGGCCAGCATCGGGAGGCGGAAGCAGGCGACACCGGCGCAGATCGCGCTCGCCTGGCTGCTGGCGCAGAAGCCGTGGATCGTGCCGATCCCGGGTACGACCAAGCTGCACCGGCTGGAGGAGAACAATGGTGCGGCGGCCATGGCCCTGACTGCGGCCGATCTGCACGAGATCGAGGAGGCCGCGGTGAAGATCACGGTGCACGGGGCGCGATACCCGGAGGAGCTGGAGAAGAGGACGGGGCGGTAGGGCGGCGAGCCGCCGTACGCCCTGGTGAACTTCGCAGATCGGCTGCCACGAGCATTCCCGGCAAACCACCCCACCAGGAAGGACGAGAGTGGGCCATGCTCACAGCGCCCCCCCGCTCACCACCAACTCGGTCCGCACGCCTGCCGCACCGCGGGCGCGTTCCACGTCCCGCATCGGCGGATTGCCGAACAGCCGCTTGTACTCCCGACTGAAATGTGCTGGATCATCATACCCGACCCTGTAGCCGGCGGTGGCGGCGTCGACATCACCCGCCAGAAGCAGGCGCCGCGCCTCCTGCAGTCGGAGCTGCTTCTGGAACTGCAGCGGGCTCATCGCTGTGACCGCCTTGAACTGGTGGTGAAAGCCCGAAACGCTCATCCCCGCCTGCTTCGCCAGCCCCTCGACCCCCAAGGGCTTGCCGCGATGCGCTCGCAGCCGTTCGATCGCCCTTGCAATCCGATGCCCCCGTCCGCCCGCGGCCGCGAACTGGCGCAGCCTCCCGCCCTGCTCGCCGAGCAGCAGCCGGTAGACGATCTCACGTTTGATCAGCGGCGCAAGCGCGCCGAGGTCGTCTGGAGTGTCAAGGAGGCGGATGAGCCGCACCAGCGCATCGAGGAGATCGGGGTCGAGCGTGCTCACCGCCAGCCCCTTCATGTCCTCCTCGGTGCGTGAGGCAATGAGGCCGCTGTCGAGCAACGCCGCCGACAGGGTGGCGGGGTCGAGGACGACGCGGACGGCGAGATAGGGTGTCTCCCGTGACGCTGCGACGATGTGGCTGACGACGGGCAAGCCGATCGACGCCAGGAGATAGCGCGACGCATCGTAGCGATAGCGCTCCCCACCCAGCATGACCTCCTTGGCACCCTGTGCGATGACGCAGAAAGACGGCTCACTCACGCCAAAGCGTGGCCCCGTCGGCGCAGATGCCCTGTAGAGAAAGAGGCCCGGCGCCGCCTCTTCCGCGCCATCCTCACGCATCTGCCCGCAGATCCGCTCGGCGAGCTCCCGGCTCCCCGCCTGGGCTCGCGCCCCGTCGGGCTTCATCCCTGCCGTCGTTGCCATAGGGTCAATCCTCCCCGATTCATAAGATACCAGGCATTCGACTGAATTTGCAGGATCATACAATGATCCGGCACGATCCTGCTACCACCATCATCCGCTGATGCCGTACAATGTTGGAGTTACGTACAAGCCGGCGGTACGGCCGGATGGCGGCCGGGAAGACCTGAAAAGAGGCGGATCAATGGAAACACGCACACTCGGCACGAGCGGTCTCAAGGTCGACGCAATCGAGCTCTTCTATCAGCATCGCGTGGACGCGGATGTGGCCCCCGTGCACCTCGACCGGTTGACCGGGCGTTGAGCAGCGTCTTGGCGACTGCGCCGCCGCCGCCCCGCTCCGTGTCCGCGCTGGCCACGGGGGACGACGCAGCGATGCGGCATTCGGGGCGGGTGCTGGCGATCATCCTGGCGAGCTACGTGATGATCATGCTCGACGTGTCGATCGTGCTCACCTCGCTGCCGAAAATCCGGGAGAGTCTCGCCTTCTCGGCGGCGGGGCTTTCCTGGGTGCATAGCGCGTATACCCTCACCTTCGGCGGGCTCCTCCTGCTCGGCGCCCGGGCGGGGGACATTCTCGGACGCCGGCGGATGATGAGCATCGGGCTTGGGCTCTTCACCGTCACCTCGCTGGTGATCGGGCTGGCGCCGTCGGCCGCCTGGCTTATCGGGGCGCGCGCACTGCAGGGGGTGGGGGCGGCGATCCTCGCCCCCTCAACTCTCGCGCTGCTGACAACCCACTTTCCCGAAGGGCCGGCGCGCACTCGCGCGGTCTCCTTTTACGCCGCAGTGGCCGGCGTTGGCGCGAGCGTGGGGCTGGTGCTGGGCGGGGTCATGGCGAGCTGGCTCAGCTGGCGAGTCGGCTTTCTGATCAATGTGCCGCTGGGGATCGGGTTGCTGGTCGCGGCGAGGTCGACCCTGGCCGAGACCTCACCCCGCCCGGGGGCGTTCGACCTGCCGGGAGCGCTGAGCAGTACGCTCGGGATGTTCGCGCTGGTCTTCGCCATTGTGCGTATCGGCACGACCGGAGTGCGCGACCCGCTCACCGTAGGGGTACTGGCGACGGGCATCGTGCTGCTCACCCTCTTTGTCGTGATTGAACGTCGGAGCCGGCAGCCGGTGATGCCGCTCGGCCTGTTTGCGAGCCGCGAACGCGCCGGCGCCTACGCGGCGCGGCTGCTCTTCCAGGGGGGGATGGTCGGCTTCTGGTTCTATACCACGCAATTCCTGCAGGGGGTCCTCGGCTTCTCGCCGCTGGCGGCGGGCGTCGCGTTCCTGGCGACGACTCTTCCCAACTTCGCCTCGGCGTTGCTGATGCCGGTGCTCACGCGGCGGTTCGGCCGCGACGCGGTGCTGGTGGCCGGACTTGCAGTGTCGGTGATCGGCATGGCGTGGCTCAGCCGCAGCTCCGGTGTCACTGCCTTCTTCCCCGGGATCATGCTGCCGATGGTGCTCGTCGGCCTGGGGCAGGGTGGGACTCTTGGTCCGCTCACGGCGGCGGGGATCGCCGGGGTCGGCGGAGAGGATGCGGGGGCGGCGTCAGGGCTCGTGAACGTCGCCCATCAGCTCGGATGCGCGCTGGGGCTCGGGATCCTGGTGGTGGTCTTCGCGGCGGCGAACGGTGCTGGGCTCGATGAGGATGTTCTGCTGGCACACCGGATCGCGGCGGCGTATGCCGGCGCCACGGTGATGGTCGTGATCGCGCTTGGTCTGAGCGTTGTGTCAGTGCGAGGCCGTCTGTCCGCCCCCCTTCATTCTCCAATCGCCGGTTCTTCCACCTCCCGTCCCCTCGCAACGATGTGCGGTGACGCGTTCAGCAACCGGGCACAACTGTTCCAGCGCAGGATGGCATCATCGTTGGCGGCCGGGCGCATCCGCTCCGCCTTCTCGTACGACTCCATCGCCTCGGTAATCCACTCGTGCACGTTGTGCCGGGCGCCCGGCGCGAGATTGCGGAGCTGGGCCCGCGCCCGCCGCTCGGCAATCAGGCCGCCATAGTAGGTCCGTTCATACTCGCTCGTGAGCTGGGCCAGCGCCTCGCGAGCCCGGGTGGCGAGTGCGGACGATTCGGCGGTGAACTGGTCAGTGCGCGCCAGCAGCAGCATGCGCAATGCGGTCTGGTGCCCTGGCTCCGCCAGCAGGATGTCGAGACAGATGCTTTCCGCGGCCGCCGGCTGGTTCAGCAGGCGGTAGCGTTCGACCTTCTCGAGGGCATGGGGAATGGCGGCGGGGGCGAGCGACTTGAGTGCCAGCATACGGGGCTCCGGTAGCGGGTCGTGCGGCGATACGGAGTTCAGGGCGGCGGAGTGCCACGGACCAGCCGGACGAGCGCCCTGAGCGGATCGTAGAAGCGGTCGACCACCCGCTCCTTGAGAGGAATGATCGCGTTGTCGGTGATGGCAATCCCCTCGGGGCACACGGTGGTGCAGCACTTGGTGATGTTGCAGTATCCCACGCCGTCGGCCTGGCGTAGCTCCTCCATCCGGTCGGCGGTGTCCAGCGGATGCATCTCCAGCGCCGCGATGTAGGTCAGGTACCGCGGTCCCACGAAGGACTCGTGCATCTGGTGATCGCGCAGGACGTGACAGACGTCCTGGCAGAGGAAGCACTCGATGCATTTGCGGAACTCCTGCACCCGGTCCACATCGGACTGTTGCATCCGCCAGGTGCCATCGGCCGCATCGGGGGGTCGCGGCGTGAACTTCCGGATCTGCTTTTTCACCCGAAAATTCCAGCTTACATCGGTGACCAGATCACGCAGATGCGGAAAGGCGCGCAACGGTTCGACAGTGACGGGCTTGTCGAGGTCGAGCTGGTTGAGGCGGGTCATGCACAGCAGCCGAGGCTTGCCATTGATCTCGGCGGAGCAGGAGCCGCACTTTCCGGCCTTGCAGTTCCACCGTACCGCGAGGTCGTTGGCCTGATTTGCCTGGATGGCGTGGACCGCGTCGAGGACGACCATCCCCTCGGAGACTTCGGTGGGATAGTCGACGAAGGCGCCGCCGCCGTCGGCGCCGCGCCAGATCCGGAAAGTCGCCTGGGCCATTACTTCTGCTCCTCGATGATGCGGGCCTGGTCGGTCGTGAGCGGGATGACAGGCTGGCGCACCAGACTCATGGCGCCATCGGATCCCTTTCGGACGACGATGTTGAACTTCGCGGCCTGCGCGTCCTTCTCCGGAAAGTCCTCGCGGAAGTGTCCGCCGCGACTTTCCTTGCGCTCGATCGCCGAGCGGGCGATCGCTTCGGAGATGGTCAGGAGGCTTCCGAGTTCGAGTGCTGTGTGCCAGCCGGGGTTGAATTCCCGATTGCCCACGGCACCGACCCGAGCCGCCCGGTCTCGGAGTCCCGTCAGCCGCTCCACCGCCTGTTTCATTTCATCGTCGCGCCGCACGATGCCGACCAGCTCCTGCATCATCGACTGCAGGTCCTGCTGCACATGATAGGCGCCTTCGGCGTCCACCCCGCGCTCGAACGGAGCGAGCGCTTCGCGCGCAACCCGGTCGACCGCCGCGGAATCGATGGTTCCAGCGCTCTGGGTCTGCGCAAACTTCGCCGCATACATTCCCGCCCGTCGGCCAAATACCAGCAGGTCGGAGAGGGAGTTGCCACCAAGGCGATTGGCGCCGTGCAGGCCGGCGGCGCATTCGCCAGCGGCGAAGAGGCCGGGCACGCCGGTCATCTGGGAGTCGCCATCGACCCGGATACCCCCCATGATGTAATGGGTCGTGGGTCCGACTTCCATCGGCTCCCTGGTGATGTCGATATCCGCGAGCTGCTTGAACTGGTGATACATGCTGGGCAGCTTCTTCCGGATATGCTCCTCGGCCTTGGGCAGCCGCTCCTTGATCCAGGAGATGTCGAGGAAAACGCCGCCATGCGGTGATCCCCTTCCGGCGCGGACTTCGCGCATGATGCAGCGCGCCACGTGATCCCGGGTCAGCAATTCCGGTGGACGACGAGCCTCTTTGTCGCCCTGGGTGTAGCGCCACCCTTCCTCCTCGGTGTCGGCGGTCTGACCCCGGTAGTTCTCGGGGATGTCGTCGAACATGAATCGGCGCCCATCCTTGTTGCGCAGCACTCCCCCCTCACCGCGCACACCTTCGGTTACCAGGATCCCCTTCACGCTTGGCGGCCACACCATGCCGGTCGGGTGGAACTGCACGAACTCCATATCCTGCAATTCGGCACCGGCGTTATAGGCCAGTGACTGCCCGTCGGCGGTGTATTCCCAGCTGTTGCTGGTGATACTGAAGGCGCGTCCCACTCCACCAGTCGCCAGAACGACTGCCTTGCACCGGAACAGCCGGAAGCGACCCCGCTCGCGATCATAGCCGAAAGCGCCCGCGATCCGCTCGCCGTCCTTGAGCAGGGCGACGATGGTCACCTCCATGTGCACGTCGATGCCCTGGTGGATGGCGTGGTCCTGCAGCGTCCGGATCATCTCCAAGCCGGTGCGATCGCCGACATGGGCCAGCCGCGGATACCGATGTCCGCCGAAGTTGCGTTGGAGGATCCGGCCATCGGTGGTGCGATCGAACACCGCCCCCCACGACTCCAGCTCGATGATGCGTGCGGGCGCCTCCTGGGCGTGCAGCTCGGCCATCCGGGCGTTGTTGACATACTGGCCGCCGCGCATCGTGTCGGCGAAATGCACCATCCAGTTGTCGCGGTCATCGACGTTGCCCATCGCCGCTGCGGCCCCGCCTTCCGCCATGACGGTGTGGGCCTTCCCCAACAGCGACTTGCACACGAGCCCAACCTTGACTCCGGCTGACGCAGCCTCGATCGCTGCCCGGAGTCCCGCGCCACCGGCACCGATGATCAAGACGTCATGTTCGTGCGTCTGGTACTCGGCCATCAGAACAGTCTCCAGTCGTGCCAGATCCCCATCGAACAGAGCCGGACGTACAGGTCGGCGAATGCCACCATGACCAGTGAACACCAGGCCCACTTCATGTGGGCGCGGTTGAGACAGCTGGAGCAGTCGTAGAGCGCCTTGCGGGCCGGTTGTTCGGAGAGCCGATCGATCAGGCCGCCGACGGCGTGGCGGAAGGAGTGGCACCCGAGGGTGTAGCCGCTGAGCAGAATCAGGTTGGCCAGCAGCACGAGGGTGCCAACACCGAGTCCGAAGGCCTGCTGCCCGCTGGCGTCGGTGAACCACAATGCTTTGTAGACATCCACTGCCAGGAAGACCAGGAACGGGAGTGCCAGGAACAGGAAGAAACGGTGAATGTTCTGCAGGATCAGCGGAAAGGAATGCTCGCCGAGGTAGCGCTTGCGCGGCTCGCCAACGGCGCAGCTGATCGGATCGGCCCAGAAGGCCTTGTAGTAGGCGCCGCGGTAGTAGTAGCAGGTGAAGCGGAAGCCGCCCGGCATCCAGAGGATCAGGAGGGCCGGCGAGAATGGAAGGAACGCCGGCCACCACCCCGGCTGCGGGCCAAAGAGGGCGTGCGGGGACTCACCGAAGAGTTCCGGCGAATAGAATGGCGAGATGTAGGAGCCGTAGTAATAGTGTGCACCCTGGAAGGCGGCCCACGTGGCGTAGACGATGAACGCAGACAGGACGAGAAAGGCGATCGCCGGCTGAATCCACCACGCGTCGGTCCGCATCGTTTCGCCAAATCGGCGAGGTGCGAGGGGAAGCGGCGCAGAGGCCATCGGAAGACTCCCGAAAGGGGTGAGTGGCGATCAGGGCTGTGCTGGGGGTACGAACGGGAAACAGGAAGCTACTTCCTAATAAATGCGCGGCCCGGGAGCCGCCGCAAGGGCGCGCCGGAAGCCGTCAGCTCCCCTGCGGCGCTGCCAGTTGCGCGCCGCCGGGACCTACTTGCTCTTCCTCCTCCCTCCTCACTCCACTCCGCCGGCCTCCACGATGAGCCGCATCGCCGGCTGGCTCACGAAGATCGGCTCATGAAAACGGTGTCCCCACGACAGCGAAGTGACCTCGCGATAGTCGTGACGGGATGAATCGCCGTGTCCGGGATGGAGCCGCTTCCAGACGGAGGCCCGCACATTCGGGTCGGCGCCGCGCGCCAGCAGCAGCTCGGTCATGGGGGCAGCGAGCGGCCGGCTGCCATTGTAGTTCATCCAGAAGTTCGGCTGCGAGACCACCGTGGAGAAGAGCGCAGTGTAGCCACCGAACCCGCTGGCCCCCACCGCGGCACGTGCATTGGGGTCCATGCCCTGGTCGAGCAGCCAGCGCAGGATCTCCATCTCGTCGAAGTCCACGCACATGTGCAGCAGCGTCGTGCCGTCGAGTGGCGTGCCAACGGTCGAGTTGAGCGGATCGCCGCAGCCCATCTCCGCCGGATAGATCTCTCGATGAGCAAAGGTGCGACTCAGGAGGCTGGCATCGCGGCGCAGATGCTCCTCCAGCAGATCGATACGTCCCCGGTGGAGCGCCATTGTGGGAGTATCCGGTAGCGTCAACCCGTGTTCGGCGTACAGCTCCAGGATCCGGTGCTTCGCCGCCGGCTTCCGGCTGTCGGTTTCCAGCACGACGTCCACCGGTGCGAGCCGCGCCCCCTGTCTGTCGACCACGCGGGCGCCGAGCGAAAGCACCAGCTCCGTCCCCGAGTCGCTCAGGGTATAGGCCGGCCCGCCGAGCGCCTCAGCGGTGGGCGTGGGCCGACCGGCCATCTCATGAAGCATGCGGGCCGTTCCGATCCTGCTCTGCAGCGCGGCCCGGTCCATCGCCGATTCGAGGTCGGTGGCACCGAGCCCATGCAGCATCTGGATGATGCGGTCGCGGCCGAGATTCGCCGCATAGGACATCGGTGGCCCCCAGTTACTGTTGCGCCGGACGAGGGCGGGTTCGTGAATCAGCCGCGGGTGCCGAGTGACGAGGGCGCGCACCGTCTCCAGCTCGTCGCGCCAGATGGCATCGACCAGTTGGCACGCATGTACCAGCCTCGGCCAGCTCGGCGCCTCGTAGCTGCGAGCCAGGGCAAGCTGCGCATCGGCGAGGAGTGCGGTTGCCGGAGTGGGCGGCCGGGGATGAAACTCCCGCAGCGTGGCCAGCGCCTCCGCGTCCCCGGCGCGCACGGCACGCAGGAGTTCCTTGGCCTGACGCTTCAACTGGTCGAGATCAGGACGAACGGGCAGGTGACGTACCGGCATGACGAGCCTCCCTGAGAGATGCCCGTCGTCCGCACGGTCGGGCCAGAGGAGGTTCGCAGAAACCGCGGTTGCTCAGCCCATCATGTCAGGTGGACGCAGTCCTTCCCGCGGACGGGAGGCGTCCTGAACGCCTGCCTTGAGATTATTCCTGGATGGTCCAAGGTCAAGGGGAAAGGGGCGTTGTAGGGGGAGGGATTGATAGTGGACATGGTGCGGTCGAGTTCCGCCTGCACCGAATGGCGCCAGACGTAGCGACCGTCGAACTCCCCGCGGGCGGCTTGATAGTCCGGTACGTCATGAATCCCTGCTCCCCAACACCGCCAGCACCGCCTCCACCGTCGCCACGTGCACTCCCGCTCCCCACACCTCGATTGTCGCGAAGTGCAGATGCCGCTTGCGCCTCACTTCGGCGCGCAGCACCAGGTGACTCGCCTCGGGACCGGACGGCTGGTGAAACTCGGAACTGGTTCGGACCAGCCGGGGCCGGCCCTGCAGCCCGTTGGCCCAGGCCCAGAGTGCGACGAGCTGGCCCGCGGCCTCGATGATCATCGTGCCCGGAAAGATCGGGTCGCCGGGGAAGTGCGAGGAGAAAATCCAGTGATCTGGCCCCAGGTCCACCTCACCCTCGATGGTCGGGCCGGCCAGGTGTGTGACTCGTGCAATCTGGCGCATTTTCCCGATGGGCAGGAAGGTCGCATCCAGATTCAGAAGGCTCGCGGGTACGGCACAGGGGACAGTGGCAGTCACGAGAGGCTCCGGGGAGGGTCGGGAGGCAGCGGGCAGTGTCTTCCGGTCTACGACGCTCAGGTGCGGATGGATTGTACGGCGTGCGGAGGGGGGTACGGAGGGAGTGGCGGAAGCTCGGCCCGGTGGCGCATTCCGGCTCCCGTGACATTCTCATGCGAGGCATGTCAGGCGATGACGCCTTTGCGGTCGTCATCGGCATCAACAGCTATCGATCCCAAGATCCCCACGACAGGCGCGCCGCCGAAGCACCTGGCCCAGGCGATCGAAGTGATCTACTCGAGTCCGCCGTCGTAGCGGCGCCCTCCCCCCTCCTCACTCCATTCCCTTCTCCCTTTTCCCTCTTCCCTCTGCCCTTTTCCCCTTTTCCCTCACTCACTCCTCAACGCCACCACTGGATCCACTCGCGTCGCCCGGCGGGCGGGGAGCCAGGATGCCAGCGCAGCCACCAGTACGAGAATCAGCGCCACCGCCATGAAGGTGAGCGGGTCGAGTGGGTCGACCTCGAAGAGCATGCTTGCCATGGCTCTCGTTCCTGCCGCGGCCGCCAGCAATCCGAGCAGCACCCCCGCGAACGTGAGCCGCAGCCCCTGTCCGACCACGAGTCGGATGACCGATGGCGCGGCGGCACCGAGCGCGATACGCACGCCGATCTCCCGGGTCCGCTGCCCCACAGAGTAGCTGATCACGCCGTACAGCCCGATCGATGCGAGGATGAGTGCCAGCGCGGCGAAGGCGGCGAAGAGCGCCATGCTGAAGCGCGGCCCGGCGATCACCTCGATCATGCGGGCATCGACCGACTCGATCTTGCTCAACCGGATCTGCGGGCTGACACCGTCGACGGTACGCTGAATGCCGCGGAAGACCGCCGTCTGGTCGCCCCGGGTCCGGACCACCACCTCGCCGAGGCCGTAGACGCTCGAATAGGGGTAGTAGAGCTGGAGATCGTCGATGGCGCCGCGCGGGCCGGGAATCCGGACATCGCCGGCCACGCCGACCACCGTCAGCCAGGGCGACTCGGCGCTCATGCGGAAGTGGCGACCGACGGCGCTGGTGCCGGGCCAATAGCGTCGCGCCATCGTCGCGTTGATGATCATCGGGTTGCCGCTGGTGTCCGCGGTAAAGCTCGTCCCCTGGGTCACCGGCTGCTGCATCACCGCGAAGAATTCCGGCGCCACTGACGTCATCCGCAGGATGCTGGCCTGTTCGTCCGCGCCGAGCGTCCGTCCCTCGATCTCCAGCTCACCAAAGGCCGCGCCGCCGCGCGGCGGGACCGCATCGGTCAGCGCCGCCGACTCCACGCCGGGTAGTGCCCGGATCTGTTCCAGCAGCGTTCGTTGAATCGCGTCGCGCTCGGCCGCCTTGAGCTTGACACCGGCAACTTGGGAGAGGGAGACGACGCCAAGGTCATGAGGCGCGAAACCGAGCTCGGCGCGCTGCATCCGGACCACGGTGCGGATCAGCAAACCGGCGCCAACCAGCAGCGTGACTGAGAGGGCTACCTCCGTCATGACGAGCGCGGCCCGGAGTCGCCGTGAGCCGCGATGCCCGCCGGCACCACCGGCGGTGCTCTTGAGGGCACCGCTCAGGTTCCGGTCGGTGGCAAAGAACGCGGGCGCCAGTCCGAAAATCAGCCCGGTGAGGAGTGAGAGGCCGAAACTCCAGGCCAGTGCGATGGGCATGAGACGGACGTCATCGAGCTCGCTGAGACTTTCGGGGCGGAGGGCGATCAGCAGGTCGAGGCCGCGCCAGGCCAGCAGCACGCCACCCATGCCGCCCAGCAGGGCGAGGCCGACACTCTCGGTGAGGAGCTGCCGGATCAGTCGAGCGCGGCCGGCACCGAGCGCAGCGCGGATGGCCAGTTCGCGGTGCCGCGTCGAGGCGCGAGCGAGGAGCAGATTGGCCACGTTGGCGCAGGCGATCAGCAGCACCACACCGACAACGCCGAAGAGCAGCAGCAGTGTGTCCCGCACTCCCCCCGACATCAGCTCTGCTGGAGGAATTGCGCGTGCGGCGAATTCCGTCCTCCCCGGCTCGAGGCCGGGCATGGAGGCCATGATCGTCGTGAGTTCGGTGGTGGCCTCTGCGGCGGTGGCGCCGCGCCGCAGTCTGCCGATGGCCTGCATCCGCTCATCGTCCCGGGAGGGGACCAGCGGCAGCCAGAGCTGGCGCCCCGCGCCACCACCCATGAAAGGCAGAGTGAAGTCGCGCGGCAGGACACCCACGATGGTGAACGACCTGCCGTTCAGGGTGATGGGCCGCCCGAGAACACCGGGATCGCCGCCGTAGCGGCGCTGCCAGATCCCGTGACTCAGCATCGCGACGCTGGGCCCGCCCGCACGGGATTCCTCCGGCAGGAATCCGCGACCCAGCGCTGGTGACACACCCAGAAACGCGGGGAGCGTCGGCGTAATGCGGCCGGCAACCATCGTCTCAGAGGTGCCACCGTCGGTCAGGGTGACCTCCTCCTCGCTGAACTGGTCGAGCGCCTCCACCGTCCGCGAGCGGCTGCGCCAGGCCTCGACCACCTCGGCGCGCGGCGACATCTGGATTTGCGCCTTTGCCCCGGACTCCATCAACGCGACCATGCGGTCGCCATCGGCGTAGGGCAGAGGGTCAAGGAGCAGACGGTGCACTACGCTGAAGATCGCGGTGTTGGCGCCGACCCCTAGCGCGAGCGTAAGCACCGCAATGAACGTGAAGCCGGGGTTGCGGATGAGTTGCCGCGCGGCAAACGCCAGATCCTGGCGCCAGCCGGTGAGCCAGTCACGCCGACGATCGAGGCGAGCGCGACCGCGGTCGAGCGAGCGGCAGTAGTCCCTGGCGCCGTCGAGATCGCCAAAGCGACGGAGCGCCTCCTGCCGCGCCGCTTCCGCCGACAAGCCGGCAGTCATCAGCTCGGCGGTGCGCTGGTCGAGGTGATAGCGGAGCTCCTCGTCGAGATCAGCGTCGATCTCCGCCGGTTCCCGCCAGGGGAGTCGGAAGGCTCGGCCAGTCCAGGAGGGTCTCATGGGATGCTCCGGGGTCAGGCGGCGCCCAGCACGCTGGTCACCGCCGTGGCGTACTTGTGCCAGGTGGTCGTTTCGGCGCGGAGCGCTTTGCGGCCAAAGGCGGTCAGGGTGTAGTACTTGGCACGGCGGTTGTTCTCGGAGGCACCCCACTCGGCGGCGAGGGCACCGCTCGCCTCCAGTCGGTGCAGCGCCTTGTAGAGCGCGGCATCCTCGAGGTCGAACACGCCCTTGGTCCGCTCCTCGATGGCGCGAGAGATGGCATAGCCGTGGGCCGGCTGCCAGGAGAGGGTTTTCAGGACCAGTACGTCGAGGGTGCCGTGTATGAGGTCGATCGGACAACGGGCCATGGTCTCTCCACTAACTTGGTGTGTGGACGCAGGCCCAGAATACGACGGCGGGCGGGAAAAGGGAAGGGGGAAACGGAGACAGAGAACGACGAACGGGGAACAGCGAGCCCGTCAGCCGCCAGCGACCAGCTCCAGCGCTTCCCACCGCGCTGTCGCCGAGGCGAGTTCCGTCTCGATCACTTTGAGGCGGGCGTTGGCCTTGGCTGCGCCGTTGTTCTTGAGCGCCGAGCGGTCGGCCAGCGTCGCGAAGAGCTGCGCGCGTTCCCCCTCCAGCGCGTCGATCCGTTCGGGCAGCGCGGCCAGTTCCTGAGTTTCCTTGAAGCTCAGTTTGCGCCTCTTGTGGGCGCTGGGCGCGGGCCGCGGGGCGCTCGCCTGTGCGATGGCGGCGCCTTCGGCCTGCGGGGCCGGCCGCTGCCGCAGCCAGTCGGCGTAGCCGCCTACGTATTCGCCCACCCGCCCGTTGCCTTCCATGACGAGTGTGCTGGTCACAACGTTGTCGAGAAAGGCGCGGTCGTGACTCACGACCAGCAAGGTGCCGGTGTATTCGAGCAGCTGCTCCTCGAGCAGGTCAAGGGTTTCGATGTCGAGATCGTTGGTCGGCTCATCCAGCGCGAGGACATTGAACGAGCGGGTGAAGAGGCGCGCGAGCAGCAGACGATTGCGCTCGCCGCCGGAGAGGGCGCGCACCGGAGTGCGGGCCCGTTCGGGCGGAAAGAGGAAATCCTGCAGATAGCCCAGCACATGCTTGCGGTTGGTACCGATCTCGACCCACTCGCTGCCGTTGGCGATGCTGTCCGCGATGGTGGCGTCGGGGTCGAGCTGTTCGCGCAGCTGATCGAAGTAGACAATCTCGAGCCCGGTGCCGGTGCGGATGCTCCCAGTATCGGGCAGCAGTTCGCCAAGGAGAAGGCGGAGCAGGGTCGTCTTGCCGGAGCCGTTCGGCCCGATCAGGCCGATGCGATCGCCCCGGGTGATCGTTGTCGTGAGGCCCCGCACAATCACCTTGGACCCGTGCGAGAAACCGACATCGCGCGCATCGACCACCAGCCGGCCGGAGCGCTCCGCCTCCGAGGTCTGCATCCGCACGGTGCCGCTCCGTTCGCGCCGCGCGCTTCGTTCCAGCCGTAGCGCCTCGAGGGCGCGCACCCGGCCTTCGTTTCGGGTGCGCCGCGCCTTGATGCCGGTCCGGATCCACACCTCCTCGCGCGCCAGCTTCTTGTCGAACTCGGCCCACTCCTTTTCCTCGACTGCGAGCGAGGCCTCCTTGCGTTCGAGGTAGGCGTCGTAGCCGGTGCCCCAGTCGACCAGCCGGCCCCGGTCGAGCTCGACGATGCGCGTGGCGAGGCGGCGGAGAAAGGCGCGGTCGTGGGTGACGAAGAGCAGGGTCGCGTTGCGACCGATGAGGAAGTCCTCCATCCACTCGATCGCGTCGACGTCGAGATGGTTGGTGGGCTCGTCGAGCAGGAGGATGTCCGGCTGGAGTACCAGGGCACGGGCCAGCAGTGCCTGACGTTTGCGTCCACCGGAGAGCTGACCGAACGGCACCTCGGAGTCGAGGCCGAGGTGGGAGAGGACCGTCTCGACCCGGGATTCGAGCTGCCACCCGCCGACGGCATCGAGGGCGTGATGCAGCCGGTCCATCTCACGCAGGGCGGCGTCGCTTCCACTGGTGGCGCCGACCCGATGGCTCGCGTCGTGGTAGCGGGCCAGCAGGGTGCCCGCTTCCCCCAGTCCCGCGGCGACCACGTCGAAGGTGGTGCCACCGATATCACCGGGCACATCCTGCTCCAGCCGGGCAATGCTGGTGCCGGTCTGCCGGATCACCTCGCCGGCATCGGGTGCGACGGACCCATCGAGCAGTTTCATCAACGTGCTCTTGCCGGTCCCATTGCGGCCCAGCAGGCAAACCCGTTCGCCCCGCTCGATCCCCAGGTTGGCTCCCTCCAGAATCGCCGGTCCGCCAAAGGCGATACTCACGTCCCGCATGCCCAGCAGCGCCATGCCACATCCTCGAGTAGTGCGTCAACGCGCGGGCCCCGGGGCGACTGCCTCCGGGGCCTTCGGCGTGGCTCAAGGATAGGCGGGAGGCGCCCGGCGTGTCAGGGGAGCACGATCTCGCCGAGCGGCGTTTCCGTGGGTGCGACCACCGTGACCCCCTTGGTGGTGACAGGAAGGAAGCTCGTGGTCGACGGCGCATCCACCACCAGGTTGTAGACCCACCCCTGTGGCGCCCAGCGACTGCTCGGCGCGAGGTACGCGATCTTGAAATGTCCGGTGGTGTCCGTGGTGCCGGTGCCGGCCACGAACCAGGTGTTTTCGGCCATGGCCGAGTCGCCCACCATGGCGCGGATCGAGGAATGGGGAATCGGGGTTCCGCCGCTGGCCGTGCCGACGACGGTGCCGCTGATCGAGCCGGCATGAGGCGGATACAGCGCCTCGGTAACGGCGATGAAGGCATAGCCGCTGTCGGTACGCGGCGGGAAGACATCCTGCAGCGGAATGAAACTCTTCCCGACATCGAAGTGAATCAGGATGGTGCCGCCGGAGTCGGTGACCGGAATGGAATCGAAGATGTCGGCCTTGATGATCCGCGTACCGCTGCCGGACCAGTCGATCACCGGCGACGAGGTGCCGGTGAGAATACGGCCATCGCGCAGCACCAGGCTGGAGAGGTCGGTGTTGATGGTGATGCAGACGGCCCGGTAATCACCGGCGCTGAGTTTGGTCTCGCCGAGAGTGGCGGTGGTCCCGCCCTGCAGCGCGAGGAGGTCGATGGTGCGATTGGGAGTCGCGACCACGGTCGCGTTGGTGCAGCCGCTGCCACCGGATCCGGAGTCGGTCCCCGCCTCGACCTGGACGATGAAGAGATTGGCGTGTTCGACGACATCATAAGGAAAGGGCGTGTCGGTGATCTGGACCGACGTCAGTCCCTCGACGTCGGGCGGGCTTCCACTGTCGGAGCAGCCAAAGACGACCAGCCCGGCAAGCATGAGGGCGACGCCGTGATGACGGTGGTATGGCATGGACATGGGGACCCGCCTCACAAGGGGGTGTTGCGCCCCCGCGCGACGCGCACGTGGGCAGCTCCAACGTGCTCGCACCGACCGTGGATCGAAAGGGTTCGTCCCAGAGTGCGACGGCGGCTATACTCCCCTCATGCCATCGTACATCGTCGCGTACCCGCTGCTGCTGGGCCTGGCCGCGGCCCTGCTTCCAGACGGTGTCGCGGGTCGGCGCGGGTTGGCTGGAGCCGTTCTCGCGGCGCTCGCGGTTGCCAGTCTCGAGGTCGTGGGTGGGGACGACTGGCGTTCCGCGTCACTGCCGCCGGGATACCTCGCGACGACGGCAGCGCTGCTCCTGTTCGCGCTCTGTCTCACGGTGGCGGGAGGCGGGTCCGTGTGGCGGCGCAGTCCGCTGGCGATGTTGGCGTTGGGCGCAGGCGGATTGCTCGCACTCGTGATCGCGCTGCCGGTCGTCGTTGCGGGCGGGGTGGGGCGGACCCTCGTGGCACTCGGCGCGATCGCGGGAGCCACGGTGCTCATGAGGCTCGCCGCGAGAAGATTCGGGAGGGGGCGAGTCGATCGGATCGATGCCTGGCTCAGGAGGCGGGAGCAGTCGGCACACCCATCGTTCACCGCCCCGCGCCCCGCGCCTGCCTCGCGGCGCCCACTCGGTCTCCTCGCGGCCCATCTCGCCCTCACAATCATCGCCCTCAGCGTGGCGCACCTGCATCTGCTGCTCGGGGCGGTACTGCTGGCGGCGATCATCGGCTGGGCGTTCGAGCGGGAGGCGCGAGGCGGTGGGCGCCGCGCGGTTGGCTTCGGGGTGAGCGTGTCGGCACTGATCATCGTCTGGTGGCTGCTCGCTTCAGTAGCGGGGGACACGCCGCTCGGATTCGCCGCGCTGCCCGATGCGCCGTACAGCAACAGCTTCCAACTCCTGGTCACGCCAATCCTGCTCCTGGCGGCGTGGCCGCTGCTGCACCTGGCCCCGTTTCAAACGGCGCGCCAGGGGCCGGCCGCACCGGTGCTGGGCGCGGTCCTGCTGTTCCGATTGGGACCGACCGCCCTTTCCTCCGGCGTGGTCCATTGGCAACCCGCGCTCTTCCTCCTCCTGGTGCTGGCCGCCGTCGCCGCGGTCGTGCGACGCAACGATGCCACGCTCCTCACCGCGTTCGGGGTGGGGGGCATCTTGTCGCTGGCGCCAACGGCCGGTTGGACCGGTCTTGGGCTGGTCGTTCTTGCGTGCGTGCTCGCCGGAGCAGGGCGGATCACGGCGACAGGGTACCGGTTGAGCGGGGTCGGTCAGCTCCTCGCAACCCTGGTGCCGGTGGCTGGTGTGGCCCTCCTGCTGTCGACGCTGGAAGGGATGCTCGGGGTGGAGGTGGTGTACAGTGCAGTGTTCGTTCTGGTGGCGATGCTAGCCCTCAGCCGCCAGCCTTCTGCGATCAGCGAACTGCCGGTAGCTGACGGCTGACGGCTGGCGGCTGGCGGCTCCCTGCCACCTGCCACCCGCCACCTGCCCGCCTTATATTCTGCGCTCGCACCGGTGCCATCACCGGTCGATCGATCTTCAACTTTACGAGGAGAGCGCCATGGCGTTCACCCTGCCCGCCCTGCCATACGACTACACCGCCCTGGAGCCGCACATCGACGAGCAGACGATGCGGATCCACCACGACAAGCATCATGCCGCCTACGTCACCAACCTCAATGCCGCGCTCGAGGGGCACGCCGACCTCGCCGCCAAGTCCATTGACGCGCTGATTGCCAATCTCGACGCCGTGCCGGAAGCGGCGCGCGGGGCCGTGCGCAACAACGGCGGCGGACACGCCAACCACACGCTGTTCTGGGAGTTGATGGCGCCGGGCGGTGCCAAGGAGCCGACCGGCGCCCTGGCCGCGGCGATGACGTCGACCTTCGGTGACTTCACCAAGTTCAAGGAAGCCTTCACCAAGGCGTGCACGACGCGGTTCGGAAGTGGCTGGGCCTGGCTGGCGCAGAAGAAGGACGGCAGTGTCGAGGTGTACAGCACCGCGAACCAGGACAGCCCCGTCATGGAGGGCAAGGTGCCCCTCCTCGGCTGCGACGTCTGGGAGCATGCCTACTATCTGAAATACCAGAACCGCCGCCCGGATTATGTCGGCGCCTGGTGGAACGTGGTGAACTGGACCGTTGTGGGAAAGCGGTTTGCCGGGAAGTAGGGGCTGAAGAAGCGGGAAGGGAGAAAAGGGTACGGGGAAGGGGACTTCCTCCTCCCAATCCTTCCTTCTCGCGCAGCTTTCTCCTTTTCCCTTTCCCTTTCCCTTCTCCATTTTTCCTTTCTTCCCTTTCCCAGTTTTCCCATGCCTCTGCCCTCGCTCGGCGCTTCAGCGCCTGACTTTACGCTCGCGTCCACTTCGGGCGAAAGCGTCACGCTCTCCAGTCTGCGCGGCAAGAACGTGCTGCTGGCCTTCTTCCCGCTTGCTTTTACCTCGACCTGCACCAAGGAGATGGCCGAGATTACCGCGGAATACAATCTCTTTCAGGGACTGAACGCCGTGGTGCTGCCCATCAGTGTGGACTCGGTGCCGACGCTCAAGGAGTTCAAGGCGAAGGAGCAGATCGGTCTTGACCTCCTCAGTGATTTTAAGCGCGAGGTCAGCCGGCTGTACGGCACGCTGCTCGAGGAGAAGTTCTTTTCCAATCGGGCGTATGTGCTGATCGACAAGGCTGGGACCGTGCGCTGGACGTTTGCGGAAGTGACGCCTTCCACCAAGCGGGACAACAGCGAATTGCTGGCCCAGCTCAAGGCGATCGCATAACGCTCCCCGCGCTCGGGACCCGGCTTATCTCGCCCGATCTCACCCTGGTTGCGGGGTGGGACCGGGCGATTCTGCATGGCGAAGCGCTGGCGAAGCAGGCACTCGAGCGGACCCGGGTGGGACTCACGCCGGGGGATACCCCGCTGCTGTTCGATGGGTGCCTCGCGGCGACGATGCTGCTCGCGGTGGGACGGCGTGAACCGGCACGGTCGCTGATCCGGATGCTGTCGCGCGTCGTCGCCGTCGAGGTGCTCCCGCCGGACGTGGGCCCGTCCTTCCAGACGCTGGTGCACGAGTTCGCGGCATGGACGGGCGACACGGAGTTTCTGGAGAAGTACCCCATTCGGCTGACTGCCGGCAGGCGCGGAGCGGTGGGTGAGGGGAGGGTTGATGCGATGGCTGTGGTCGACGAGGTGGTGCACGGGGTGTGGGGACTCGCGCCCTCGGCGCTAGACGAACGATTGGCGATCTCGCTGACACCTTGGGCAAGCACCGAGAAGATGGCACTGACCGGCGTTCGTGTCGGCCGGACGACACTGGCGCTGCGCTATCGGCGCCGTCCGGCGCAGGTGGTGCTGCGCTGCGAGGTAACGCGGGGGCCCGCGCTGCGGGTGCGCGCGGCGCTGGGCGGGACGGCCGCCGCGGTTGACGTCACGGTCGACGAAGTGGCGTTAGGCAGCGGGCGGGCGGTGTTTGAGGCGAGCGGGGGGCATGAGCTGGTCTTCGGATTCGAGGCGTAGTGCGCCCCACGCCTACCGCCCGAGGTTCAACACCAGCATCCTCGGCTCACTCATCTCCTCCACCGCGTACCGCACCCCTTCCCGCCCGAACCCGGAGTCCTTCACGCCGCCGTAGGGATAGTTGTCGACTCGCATGGTGGGGAAGTCGTTCGCCACCACGCCACCGACCTCGAGTCCCTGGAAGGCGCTGAAGATCCGGCCGACATCCTGGGTGAACACCCCCGCCTGCAGACCGAAAGTGGAATCGTTGACCTGCGCCAGCGCATCGGCCCAGTCGCGATAGGGCCGCACGATCGTCACCGGCCCGAAGATCTCCATGCAGGAGAGCTTGGCGTCGTTCGGTACTCGCGCCAGCACGGCAGGTGTGAGGACGTTGCCGGTCCGTCTGCCAGGCAGGAGCACCTCGGCGCCAGCGGTCACCGCTTCGGCCGTCCACCGTTGCACCCGATCGGCGGCGTTGGTGTCGATCATCGGACCGACGACGGTTTTCGGATCCAGCGGATCGCCGCAGGCGAGCGCGGCACTCGCCGCGACAAATTCATCGAGGAAGCGCTGATAGACCGGCTGGTGAATCAGCACCCGCTGCACCTTGATGCAGACCTGGCCGGCGTAGGCAAAGGCGCCGACGGCGAGGCGGCGGGCGACCGCGCCGAGATCGGGGACGTCCTCGTGAACCACGGCGGCGGCATTGCCGCCCAGTTCCAGGCAGACTTTCTTCTTGCCGGCCACCGACTTGAGGTGCCATCCCACGGCGGGGCTGCCGGTGAATGTCAACATCCCGAAGCGGGGGTCGGTCGCGAGATGCTCCGCCACCGGGATGGGCAGGTGCAGCACGTTGTAGGCGCCCGCCGGGAGCCCGCATTCCTTGAGGATTTCGCCCAGCCGGTAGGCAATCTGAGGACACTGCGGCGGCGGCTTCACCACCAGCGCGCTGCCGACGGCGATTGCCGGGGCGACTTTGTGGGCCAGCAGGTTGAGCGGAAAGTTGAACGGGGTGATCGCGCTGATCGGGCCGACGGGGAAGCGGTGCACCAGGCCGGTCATTGCCGTGGCGCGGGCGTCGATATCGAGCGGAATCATTTCACCGCCGAAGCGGCGGGCCTCGTCGGCGGCGAGGGAGAAAGTCATGATCCCGCGATCGATCTCACCCAGCGCCTGACCGATCGGCTTTCCGGCGCTGGTCGCCAGCTCGGTCGCGAGCGCCTGGCGATCCCGGGTCAGCACCGTGGCGATCCGGTCGAGCAGGTCGCGCCGGGCATGGCGGGGCATCGTCCGCATCGTCTGAAAGGCACGCTGGGCGGTGCCGATCGCCTGGTCGAGATCCGCCATTGTTCCCTGCGCGGCCCGCACCGCGGGCGCACCGGAAAAGGGAGCGAGTACGGTGTCCGTGGTCCGGCCGCCGAGCGGCAGGTAGTCGTTGTCGATCCAGGGGGTCAGGACGGGGACGGCGGTCATGAGTCGGTCCGGTAGGAGCGGTGGTGCCGGGTCAATCTTGCGGGAACGGCCCGCCCGGGCAACTTACACGACGCAATGACTTCCGTCTCCGTGCCGGATTCCTGGTCTGGACACCGTCCAGCACCGTGGCTCGCCCTTTCCGGACCGGTTGTCGCCGTCGGGGCGCTCCTGGGGTTGTGGTGGACGGCGGGTGGCACCGAGGAGGCGGTCCGGCGCCAGACCGATTCGGCGCTGGCGATGGAGGCGGCGGCCTACTTTTCTGTGGTGACGCCCTGGACGCCCGCGGGGTACGATGCACCCCGACTGCTCTCCACCGTCAACGTGCTGGTGGATGGGTCGTTCTGGCCGGGCGGGATTCAGGTCGCCCTGGGGAATGTCGCCCTCGCGACCGACACAATCGGGCTGGCGCCGCTGCCACAGGAGTTGTTGGATCGACTCGCCCAACCAGGTGTCGCGGTGCGAGCGACGCACGCCAGGCGGCCGGTGAGTGTGTTGCCATTCCTCGGGCGCGATTCGACGACGATCGCGGGCTGGGTCGGGGCCTGGGATAGCCTCGCGCCGCAGGTCCCAGGCCTCCGCGCCAACCTGATTTCGGTGGTCGCCTTTCTCGCCATCTGTGCCGCCGGACTCGCCTTCCTCCGGGAACAGGCGACCCGCTTTCGCCTGGTGGCACTGGCGGTTTCCGCCGGCCTGATCCTCGTCCTCGGCGCCGATCTGGGCTGGAGCGTACGACTCACCGCCCGGTCGTCGACCGACTTGCGGCTCCTGATCGCCCGGCGGCTGATCGAGGTCGCCGCCACCGGTGCCGGTGTGCGGCAGGCGCGGCTGCCGGAAATCGCCGGTGGACTCACGGTCGAGTTGGTGGATCTCCCGTCATCGGGTCAGGTTGATGTGCAGCGAGTGAACGGTCCGGATGGACCGCGGGCCACCATCGTGGCCGCCACACCGCGCACCAGGGATGGTCTGCGGCTTTCCATGAAGCCGACCGAGGCGGAACTGCTGGGCTGCTGGGTCGGGCTAACGAGCTGGGTTCTGCTGGCCACGCTGGCCTTGGCGGGTTCCACGTGGGTCTCGCGGCCGCGGGACGAGGGATCGCAGAGCCAGGGCTAGAATTGGGTGGGCGCGAGGCGCGGAGCGGCCATCGCCTCTCATCGCTGAAAAAGTTCAATCGATCGGAATGCATGCCAGCCACTGCTTTCACACCGGACGGTCAGCTTGAGCTGATCGGGACGATCGCCCGGATGCTCAATACGGGACTCGCCGCCGAGGCGACGCTCGCGAGTGTGGCGGAGGCGCTGCGTCGGGGGCTGGGCGCCTCGCAGGTCCAGCTGTGGCTCCGCGAGCCGAACGCCACCACGCTCCGCGCGATCGGTGCGCCGATGCCCGCCGCCGGTCCCCGGACCAGTCGTTCGTTCGCGGTGCTGCCGGAGGCGACGCCGGAAACGCTTCGCCTGCCCCTGCTCCATGAGGGCGAACGCCTCGGGATGCTGGAAGTGACGCCGATTCCGATCCTGGGGCTGGCGACCGGGCTGCTGCCGGTGGTCGCGGATATTCTGGCGCCGTTCCTCGCGTCGATCGAACTCTCCGAGGATCTGGCCTATGAAGTGGCCCTCCGGTCACGCGAGATCGAGGAGCAACGCCGGTTCATCACCCTCGTGATCGACTGCCTCCCGGTCGGACTGTACGTCGTGGATCGCGAGTATCGCATCCAGATCTGGAACCGGAAGCGGGAGATGGGGACCCAGGGACTGCGGCGCGACGAGGTCGTGGGCCGACCGGTCTTCGAGGTCCTGACCCGTCAGCCGGCCGGGCAGCTGCAGGAGGAATTTGACGAGGTCTTCGCGACCGGCGAGACCCGTCAGATGGAGCTCGAGGTGGCGGTCGGTGGCGAACCCAAGTTCTATCGCATCAGCAAGATTCCGATGCGGCAGGACGGCGAGACGATCACTCACGTCATCACCATCGGCGAGGATGTCACCGAGGGACACGTGGCCCAGCAGCGGATCCTGCAGAGCGAGAAGCTCGCCGGGATCGGCCAGCTGGCGGCGGGCATCATGCATGAGATCAACAATCCCCTCGCCACGATCGGGGCCTGTGTGGCGGCCCTGGAGAACCGGGTGGAGGACGACCTCGCCCCCGCCGTGCAGGCCTCGATGCGGGAATACCTCCAGATCATCGATAAGGAGGTCCAGCGCTGCGAGGCCATCGTCGATGGCCTGCTCGACTTCAGCCGCCCGAAAGGCAAGGCGAAGGGGCCGGTCAACGTCTCGGCGATTCTGGAGGACACGCTCTTTCTGCTCAAGCATCATGAGCGATTCAAGCGGATCGAGGTCTACCGTGAGCTTGCCGATGATCTCCCGACGCTGACCGCCAACGGGGAACAACTCATCCAGGTCTTCATGGCGATCATGCTGAACGCGATGGACGCGATGGAGCAGGGCGGGTCGCTGACGGTCCGCTCCGGGCACGGCACGATCCACGAGGATGAAGTTGAGGTGGAGATCGAGGATACCGGGGTCGGCATGCCGCGCTCGGAGCTGCCCAAGATCTTCGAGCCGTTCTACACCACGAAATCCACCGGACGCGGGACCGGCCTCGGCCTGTCGATCTGCTATGGTATCGTCGCGGAACATGGCGGCCGGATCACGGTTGACAGTCAACCGGGGCGCGGCTCCATCTTTCGGGTCTATTTCCCCATTGCTCCACGGCCGGGAGGCTGAGTCATGAAGATCCTCGTGGTCGAGGATGACCGGACCGTGGGGCCGTATGTGCTGCGCGGCCTGGCGGAACAGGGGTTCCAGGTCGATCTCGTGGGCGACGGCAGCGAGGCGCTGGCGGTCGCCGCGCGCTCCGTGTACGACCTCGTCATCCTCGATCTGCGTTTGCCCGGCATGAGCGGATTCGATGTATTGCGAACCCTGCGCGACCGGGGCAACCCGGCCCCAGTGCTCGTGCTCACGGCGCAGGATGCGGTCGATTTCAAGGTCCAGGCGTTGCGTGCCGGTGCCGACGACTATGTCACGAAGCCCTTCGCCTTCGAGGAACTCCTCGCCCGCGTCGAAGCGCTGGGACGTCGTCCCAAGCAGCTCGCCCCGCGCGCGCTCCGCATCGGAGATCTGGAACTCGATCTGGGCACCCGCGAGGTGGCCCGCACCGGCCGGCGGATCGAGCTGACGCCCAAGGAGTACGCTGTCCTGGAGTACCTGATGCGACACGTCGGCCGGGTCATGTCCCGGACGCTCATCACCGAGTACGCCTGGGACTATCATTTTGACCCCGGCACCAACATCGTCGATGTGGTGATCAATCGACTGCGCAAAAAGGTCGATGCCGGCCAGGATCGGCGGCTGATCCATACGGTGCGGGGCGTGGGGTATGTGATCAAGGAATAGCCGACAGCGGTCAGCATTCGGCATTCAGCCGACTGGTTTTCGTCCACCGCCTACTGCCTACTCCCAACTCTCTCTTCTCCTCCATGCCTTCCATCCGCCGCCGCCTCACCCTCGGGTACGCCATCGCCCTGCTGGCGTCGGTTGGGGCGTTCGGGGGGGCGTTGTACCTCGAGCGGCAGCGGTCGGGTCTCCGGGAGCTGGACGAGCGGCTGGAGCTGGAGGGGAATCTCGCGGCACAGTACTTCATCAGCTCGCAGCGCCAGCTGGGCCGCACGCTCCACAGCGGGGAGACGCCGACGCTCGTGATCAGCGCGGTGGGCGGCTATCTCGACGGCATCCGGGACTACGTCGTCGTCTTTGACCCGGAACGGTTTGCGATTTACCGCAATGAGGTCGCCAAGCAGTTCGGCGTAATAGCACTGTCGCAGGTGCTGGCGGCGTCGAGCGGGCCGGGCCCCGGCGCTGTGCTCACCGGCGTCGTCACCATCGAGGGGGAGAGTCAGCCATTTCGGTATGCTCAGGTGCCCCTCCCGGGTGTCTGGGAAGCCACCGCGTCCATCTTCGTGGCGGCACCCATCGACGCCGTGCCGTTCGGCGCCGGCCAGTTGCTGCAGGCGATGCTGGTGATCGCACCGGTCATCCTGCTGGGCAGCATCGGACTCGGCTACGTCATGGCGGACATGGGTTTCCGCCCCCTCGACCGGATCGTCGATGAGCTGGCGGCCATTACCGATGGGCGCAGCCTGCACCGCCGGGTCGCGGTTCCCTCCTCTGCCGACGAGCTGGCCCGGCTCGCGAACACGATGAACCGCATGCTCTCGCGCCTCGAAGCGAGCTTCACCACCCTGCGCCGCTTCACCGCGGATGCGAGTCATGAGATGAAGACGCCGCTGATGGTGTTGCGCGCCGGCGTGGAGCGGAGCATGACCCATCCCGGGACACCGACCGAGGCGCTGCAGTCGCTCGAAGAGGTGCTGGAGGAGATTCACCGCGTGAGCGAGATGGTGGAGAACCTGCTCACGCTGGCCCGGGCGGACGAAGGTGGAGCGATCCTCGCCACCGAACCCTGTGATTTGCGCGAGCTGGTGAGCGAAGCGTCGGAGACGGCGGGAATGCTTGCCGAGGAGCACCGGATCACGGTGCGGACCGAGTTGCCGAAGGAAAGCGTCGTGGCTCCGGTCGATCGGAGCCGCGTACGGCAACTCCTGCTGAACCTGGTCACGAATGCCATCAAGTTCACCCCACCAGGTGGCAAGGTCAGTCTGGCGCTGGTGGACCAGGGGGAGACGGTCACGCTGATCGTCGGCGACGACGGGATTGGCATCCCCCTGGCCGCCCTGCCGCACATCTTCGATCGCTTCTACCGGGTGGACACGGCACGCTCACGCACCGGGCGCCGGCCCGGGACCGGGCTCGGACTGGCGATCACTCGCTGGATCGCCGAGGCGCACGGTGGCAGCATTTCGGTCCAGAGCCGCCCGGGCCGGGGTGCGGTATTCACGGTGAGCCTGCCCAAGGCTGCCGGCGCGGGCACGAATCCGGTCCCACAGGACCTCACCGCGACCGGCATCAGCGGGGTCGAGGATGGTGATGATGCGTAGGACCACCCCTCTAGCGGGCCACCCGCCGGCCGGTATATTGGCACCGCTTCGGCATTCTGTGTCCGTCCTTGTCCGTGCAGTCGTCCCCGTTCGCTAATCTGCTTGTTATCGATTTGTCATTTGCACGGCTATTCTCTGCAATGGCTGCACGGTAGGTTGTTTCCTCAGCCCTGCCTCGGAGGCGGTACTCCGTGTTTGAACAACTGATCGAGTCCAATCACAAGAAGAAGAGTTCACTCAGCCAGACTGTGATCTCCTTTGCCCTGCATGCCGGGTTGATTTTCGGCGCGGTGAAGGCGACGCAGGGTGTGGCCGAGAGCGTGAGGGACATCGTGGTCGACACGACGATGATCTTCATGAAGCCTCCGGAGGCGCCGCCGCCGCCGCCACCGCCGCCGGAAAACGTCGTCGTGAGCGCCAATCCTCCGCCGCAGGGCTTCCAGATCATCACGCCGCCGGACAACATCCCGACGGAGATTCCGCCGGTGAACCTGAACGAGCGTTTCGACCCGAAAGATTTCACCGGCAAGGGGGTCGAAGGCGGTATCGCCAGCGGCATCATCGGTGGCACCGGCCCGGTGCCGACCATCGAGGGAGAGGTGTTCCTCGCCGCCGAAGTGGAAGACCGTCCCGAAGCGGCCGATCCGACCAAGTGCCAGCCGAAGTTCCCGCCGGTGATGCAGTCGGCCGGGATCGATGGCAAGGTGGTGATGCAGTTCGTGGTGAACGTCGATGGGAAGGTCGAGGGCCAATCGCTCAAGATCATCAGCAGCACCCACAAGGCGTTTGAAGCCCCGGCCCGGGAAGCGATCCTCGGCTGCCCCTTCAAGCCCGGCAAATCACGGGGCCAGCCGGTCCGGGTTCTGGTGCAGCAGCAGGTGTCGTTCAAGCTGAGTTCATAATCAGTACCTGCCGGGTCCGGCAGATCGGATCCGGCTTCATCTTCACGGAGGTTCTTCAGCCATGAGTTCAGGTCTTGATCTATTGAAGCTGTTCGAGGCGGCGGGTCTCTTCGCCCGGGGCGTCATGTTCGTGCTGTTCATCATGTCGATGTGGTCGCTGACAGTGGCCATCACCAAGGCGATCATGATCGCCAAGAGCCAGTCGGCGACCAAGAAGTTTGCGCCCGAATTCAGCCGCGCCATCCAGGAGGAGAATCTCGAAAAGGCGATCGCGCTGGCCGAGAAGAACCAAAAGAGTCACGTCGCCAAGGTGCTGGGTGGCGCGCTGGGCGAGGTGAAGCCGCTGATCCAGGACCGCGCGACGATCACCTCCGCCGACATCAATTCAGCCGAGCGCGCCGTGGAGCGCCAGATGCTGATCATGCTCGCCGAATTCAAGCGGGGCATGGGGGTGCTGGCGACAGTCGGTTCCACCGCACCGTTCGTCGGTCTGCTTGGCACGACGATGGGTATCGTGACGGCCTTCACCGGCATGGCGGCCGCGGGCGCTTCCGGCGGCCTGGCGGGCATCTCGGCCGGTATCGCCGAGGCGCTCATCACGACGGCGTTCGGCCTGTTCGTCGCCATCCCGGCGGTGTGGTTCTACAACTACTTCACCACCAAGATCGAGAACCTTACCGTCGAGATGACCTACTCGTCGAAGGAACTCATCGACTACCTCATCAAGAGCGTCGGCAGCGAGTTCGGCCGGTCGATCTTCACCAAGGAATTCCAGGCGCAGAAGGCGGTGACCGGCCATGGGCATGTCGCAGGGTAACGTCGCCGGCAGGACCAGCGTCAAGGCGGAGCCGAACGTCATTCCGATGATCGACATCATGCTGGTGTTGCTGATCATTTTCATGATCGTCACACCGCTGATTGCCGCCGGCTTCAAGGCCACAATGCCGAAGGGCAAGCATCTCGATTCCCGCCCCGAAGGGGAAGGCGAAATCGTCCTCGGCATTGACGCGGGCGGGAGCTACTTCCTCGACGGCAAGGGTCCGGTTGACCCGGTCGTGCTGGAGGAACAGCTCAAGGCGATGTACGCCGCCCGGACCGAAGACAAGATCCTCTACTTCAAGGCCGACAATCAGCTCAAGTTCGGCCGCATTCAGGAGGCGGTCGAGATGGCCCGGCGCTCGGGCGTCGCCGTCATGGCGGCCATCTCCGAGCCAAAGGCGGCCGGGCTGTTCCAAGACCTGCCGAAGGAGAACTAGCCATGGCCGGTGGATCTTCTGCAGCGCCCGGCGAAGTCAGCGCGGAGCCGAATGTCATCCCGATGATCGACATCATGCTGGTGATGCTCATCATCTTCATGGTGTCCCAGCCACTCTCCCGGATGGCCCTGGATGTCCAGGTGCCGCCGCAGGAGACGGCCACAAAGTCGACGGCTGCCTCGAACCAGATCGTGCTGGAGCTGCTGGCCGACGGTGGCTATGCCATCAATACCCAGCCGGTACCACATGATCAGCTCGACACCCAGATTCACGCCATCTTCGATACTCGGCCGGCCAAACTGATGTTCGTCAAGTCGGATCCCAACCGGGTCTATCAGGACGTCATCGAGGCGATGGACGTCGCCCGCGGGGCCGGGGTGCAGGTCATCGGATTCACCCCGGCGCCACCGGCCGGCGGGGCACCTGCCGCCGCGCCGTAGGTCGGCGCTGCAGCATCGGACACGCTGGTTCCCGGGGGGCCGTCATGCTGATGGCCCCCCGGGCTATTTTGCGGTCGACCCCGGTGCGGCAAGCGACGCGACCGTACGTCCCCTGACCGATGCACTGGATGCCTGATCCGATCCCACAGCCCCGGTACGCTTTCGTCATTGGCGACAGGTCCCGCTCCTCTCAGCGGGCCGGGCTGGCCCTTGCCATTGTGCTGCACCTGGTCCTGCTCGCCCTGCTCATCCGACCGATCCATCGCGAGATCAAGGCGCTGTTCGAGGTCGGTTCGCTGGCTGCCAATCGTGGCGGCGGCGGTGGTGGCGGAGGGGACCGCATGGCGTATATTTCTCTCCCCGCGCCGAGCGCCATTGCTCCAGTCCCGGTCTCGCCGCCTCAGGCTCCAGCCGTTGCTCCACTAGTCGTCGCGGCACCGACTCCAACGCCACCTCCAGTTATTCCTCCTCCGGAACCCGTCACCGCGCCGGCGACCGCAGTTGCCAGTGCCACCGCGAGCGGTACCGATTCGCTGACGGGGAGTGGCCCGGGCACGGGTGGCGGCACCGGGGGCGGGGCGGGGGGCGGCAACGGCCCCGGGAGCGGTCCCGGTTCAGGACCGGGAACCGGTGGGGGTGAGGGCAGTCTGGCGCGAGGGCCACGGCCACGAGCGGAGATGTGGCCATCGGTTGCGGAACCGCCGAAGGCATTGCGCGGCAAGGTGATTCGGGTGCTAATGACGATTCGAGCCGACGGTCGGGTCGACGACGTAAAATTCGAGCCGGTACTGAGTGGCAAGTTTGCCGATCGGCTGAAGGAAACAATGCAGAGTTACCGATTCCGTCCCGCGCTGTCCCCGACCGGCGTTCCGATCGACGGCACCTATGTCTACTCGCTGACCTTCTAAACCTTCCCTCCGACCCAACCATCCATGCGTGGTCTTTTTGTCCGCAAGTCGGTGGCCGACTGCGAATCCGATATCGAAGAGCGGGGCGGGCTCAAACGCTCGCTCAACAAATGGCATCTGACTGCGCTGGGGGTCGGCGCGACGATCGGCGCCGGCATCTTCGCCACGACCGGCACCGCCATCGCGGGTGATCCGGCGCGCCCCGGTGCCGGCCCGGCGATCATCCTCTCCTTCCTCCTCACGGCGGTGGCCTGCGGCTTCGCAGCGCTCTGTTATGCGGAATTCGCGGCGATGGTGCCGATCGCCGGCTCGGCGTACACCTACGCCTACGCCTCCCTCGGCGAGCTGGTGGCCTGGATCATCGGGTGGGACCTGATTGTCGAGTACGCCGTGGGCAATATCGGCGTGGCGATCGGGTGGTCGGGCTACTTCAGGGAACTGCTCACCCATTTTGGCCTGCATCTGCCCGCCTGGCTGGCGACCGACTTCCGCTCCGCCTCGGATGCCGCCCGGGCCATTGCCGCCGGCGCGTCGGATCCGACTTCGACCTACCTGGCCTCCGCGCTGACCACGGCCCCCCACTTCCTCGGCTTCCCCATCATTGCCAACTTGCCGGCCTTTCTGGTCGTCGCGCTGCTGACCGTCGTGCTGGTGATCGGAATCAAGGAATCGGCCAACACGAACAACGCGATGGTCGTGCTCAAGCTGGCGATCATCGTCTTCTTCGTGGGCGTGGGGCTCTTCTTCCTCAAGCCCTCGCTGTGGACGGAGCCGACCACCGGCGGCTTCGCGCCGAACGGCTTCAAGGGGATCAGCGCCGGAGCCGCGATCATCTTCTTCAGCTATATCGGGTTCGACGCGGTCTCGACGGCGGCGGAGGAGGCCAACAATCCGGGGAAGGACATGCCGTTCGGCATCATCATGAGCCTGGTGATCTGCACCGTGGTCTACATGGGGCTGTCGATCGTCATGACCGGCATCGCTCCGTGGCAGAAGCTGGGCACCGCCGAGCCGATGATCACCGCGCTGCAGTACGCCGACGGCCCGCCGGCGCTGCTGAATGCGGCCCGGTTCATCATTTCGCTTGGCGCCGTGATCGCGATGGGCAGCGTGCTGCTCGTCTTCCAGATGGGGCAACCCCGTATCTTCATGTCGATGGCGCGTGACGGTCTGCTGCCGAAGGCGTTCGCCAAGGTGCACCCCCGCTTCCAGACACCGTACATCGGTACAATCCTCACCGGCCTCTTCGTCGCGACCTTCTCCGCTTTCGCCAACATCGCCGAAGTGGTCGACCTGACGAATATCGGAACGCTCTTCGCCTTCATTCTCGTTTCCGTCGGCGTCATCGTTCTACGGCGCACCGATCCAGGCCGCGTGCGTCCCTTCCGGGTGCCGTGGGTCCCGTGGACGCCGCTGATTTCGATTGTCGCCTGCTTCTATCTGATGCTCAATCTGCCGGGTGTGACGTGGATCCGGTTCGGGATCTGGCTGCTGGTCGGATTGGTGCTCTACTTCATGTATGGGGCGAAGCACAGCCGGCTGCGGAATTCGGAGGAGCGGGTCTAGCGCGCCCGGGCGGCAGATGCTGTCCTGATGAAGGGGGGGCGCCTCGAGTGGGCGCCCTTCGTTCATTTGACGGGGCGGCTGGCGAGGTGGATCGCGCCGAACGCGGCATCCAGCGGCGTATCGCGAACTCGGAGGCGGGGTTCCTCCGCGAGCTTGGTGCGGAGCATCCGGTAGAGCGGGCTGTCGTGAAAGAGGAGCCCGCCGTTGGTCGCCACATCGACCGGGGCCCGTTCATCGACGCCGAAATGCGGCAGGAGTTTGAGCACCAGTCCGGAAAGTTCGCGCGCCGCATAGTCCATGATGCCGGCAGCGATCGTGTCGCCGGCGACGGCGGCGGTGAACACACTCGGCGCGAGCGCGGCGACTTCCGGTACCGTGGCGGCGGCGGCCCACCGGATGAGCGAGTCGAGGGTCTCGCTGCGGGTGGTCGTCAGCAACAGGCCGGCCAACTCGGTACGGGGACTCCGCCCATCGGCCGCACGGCCCACCGCCCCCAGCGCCGAACGACCGATCGCGTAGCCGCTGCCCTCGTCGCCCATCTGCCAGCCGTATCCCCCGGCCCGATGTAGCCGGCCGTACACGTCGCGCGCGACCGCCATGCTGCCGGTGCCCGCTGTCACCACGATGCCGGCGCGCTCTTCAAAGGCGGCAGCGAGTGCAATCTCGGTGTCGCCCGTGACGATGATTCGCTCGGCGAGGCCTTCGCTGCGCAACGCCTGGCGCAGCTCGTCCCGCTCCAGTTCGCGCCCCGCCCCAGCCACCCCGGCGACGAGGACGTTCGCCCGCATGGCCCCCGCCGCGGCGAGGGCGCGCCGGGCCACTTCCGCGATGGTCGTGGCGCAGCCGATGCCCTTCCCCGACCGCATCTTGGCGCCGCTCCCAGTCGCGCGGCCGGCTTCGACGCCATCCCGTGCCACGATCACCGAGGTCTTGCTCCCCCCCGCGTCGACACCAACGATCAGTTCACTCATGCGGGGTGCGACTCCTTCCGGGTGCCGGCAGCGTAGCCGTATCCGGTGATCAGCGTGAGCGTGGTGCCGAGCGGAACGTACCACGGCCACGCCAGGCGGCCGGCGGGTGCGAGCCATTCGAGGCCAGGCCGCTGCGCCAGGCCCTTGGCAAAGAAGATGACGAGCATCAGGACAAGTGTGATCCCGACCGCGGTCAGGACATGCCGGCCCTGGATCCACGACGGACCCGCTGCGAGCAGGTACGCGCCCAGCATTCCGCCGTAGGTGATCGAGGCGATCGAGAGTGCGAAGACGACGACGGGGGTCTGGCTGCCGCCCGCGATCTGATAGAACAGCAGCGCCGTGCCCGTGGTAAGGATACCCCAGGCGATGGTCCAGAGGCGGCCGATGCGCAGCAGGTGTTGCGGATCAGTGCGCCCGGTCCAGCTGGCGTAGATATCGTGGGTGACGGAGGAGGCCAGCGCGTTGATCGCGGAACTTTGCGTGCTCATCGCCGCGGCCAGAATCGCCGCGACGATCAGTCCGGCCAGACCCGAGGGCAGGTGCTCCACGACGAAGCGGGAGAAGATCTGATCACCCGGGAGAGACTCCGGCGCAAACCCCGCGGCCCAGATCGCAGTCCCGATCAGCAGGAAGAGGGCAAACTGCGCCAGCACGAGGACGCCCGACCCGATCAAGGCGAAGCGGGCCTGTTTCAGGTCACGGCTGGCGAGCAGGCGCTGAACGATCAGGTGATCAGTCCCGTGCGACGCGGCCGAGAGCATGGCGCCGCCGATCAGTCCGCCGAGCAGCGTGTAGGTGGCGGTGAAATCGAGGCCCGGCACGATGAGGCGGAGTTTGTCCGCCGCCGCCGCAGCGTTTAACACGTTCTGCGCGCCGCCAGCGAGATCGACGGCAATCATGAGCGCTGCGATGCCGCCGGCAACGTAGACAACGAGCTGCACGACATCGACCCATACCACGGCCTTGAGGCCGCCGTGCCAGGTGTAGACCAGGGTGATGGTGCTCATCACGAGGATCGAAGACGGGACGCTCCAGCCGGTGAGGATGGCGAGTGGGATTGCGCTGGCGAACACTCGGACACCATCGCCCAGGAGCCGCGTCACCATGAAGAGGACCGACGCGGAGCGGCGGGTGTTGGGCCCGAAGCGGCGCTCGAGACGCACATACGCCGTATCCTGCTGGCCGGTGAAATACCCCGGCAGGAGCCAGATGGCGACCGCGATGCGTCCCACCAGGTAGCCGAGCGGAAGCTGGAGGAAGGTGAGGTCGCCGCGGGCCGCGATCGCGGGCACCGAGATGACCGTGAGTGCCGACGTTTCGGTGGCGACAATCGACAGGAGAATCGCCCACGCAGGGAGATCGCGGGCGCCGAGGAAATAGTCGCCCGCCGTCTGCTGGCGCCGGGAGACCCAGAGGCCGAGGCCGAGCGTCAGCATGAAGTACAGCGCGATGACGGCGAGGTCGAGTGGTGACAGAAGCGGGTCCGTCGAAATGGGAGGTGAAATACCAGTCGCCGGCCACCGGGCCGGGACACTCGCAAAAAAGATCGGGGCCGACCGATGGTCGACCCCGATGGAGATTACCTGCCGAGCGGCACCTGGCTCGGCATTACGCGGTGAAGGACGTCCCGCAGCCGCAGCCGCCTGTGGCGTTGGGATTGGTGAAGGTGAACCCCGAGCCCTGCATGGACGAGGTATAATCGACCGTCACACCGTTCAGGTACTGCATGCTGAACCCGTCGACAAAGACCCGGACGCTGTTGATCTCCATCACGACGTCGTCCTCGAGGGAATGCTCCTCGATATTGAGGCTGTACTTGAAGCCGGAGCAGCCACCCGGCATCACGCTCACGCGCAGACCCGCCGTCTCGGCCGGAACAGCCTCCGCGATAATGAACTTGCGAACTTCCTCGACCGCGCGCTCGGTGAGTATCAGCGCGAATCCTGGAGTGGTGACCTGCGGTTCGGTGCTTTCCATTCGTGCGGCTCCCTTCGGAATGACGCGCGAGCCCGGAAGGGCGGCGCTTCAGCCATGAACGACCTTGTAGGAAGCTAGAAAGACCGGGGCAGCGCGTCAAATGTGACTTGCTCCGGCGCACCTCGGTGCCTGCCATGCTGTCAGGGCGGGGTGACGGGCAGGGCCGCAACGATGGCGTTGGCCACCAGTGCCCGCACCGGCCCCCACCTGGCGTTCGTGCGAGTGGGATGCACCCGATTGCTGAGGATCACGATCGCGAGGCAGCGCGACGGGTCGATCCAGATCGAGGTTCCCGTGAACCCCGTGTGCCCGAAGCTGTACGCGGACATGCGGTTGCCAGCGCTGCTCTCGCCCGAGGGGGTGTCCCAGCCGAGGGCGCGGCTGGAGCCTGGGGGAAGGTCTTGCCTGGCCGTGAACTGACGGACTAGCCACGCGGGAACAGGGAAGGGGGAATGGGAAGGACATGACGCTGACGATTCAGCGCCAGCACCCCGGTCCGCCGGTGTCTCCCGTTCCCTATTCCCCGTTCCCTGTTCCCCCGCTCGCGCCGCGAGTATCCAGTCGCCAAACCGAACCAGGTCCCGCGCACTGCTGAACAAGCCGGCATGTCCCGATACGCCGTCGAGTCGCGCGGCATTTTCGTCATGCACCTCACCGCGCAGCACCCGGCCGCGCCAGGGGTCGGCCTCGGTTGGAGCGATGCGTGGCAGCCACGCGGCGGGCGGCAGGTAGCGGGTGTCGGCCATTCCGAGTGGCGTGAAGAGGCGTCCGGCCAGCAACGAGTCGAGCTGCTGGCCGAACTGGTGCTCGACGATCTGGGTCAGGACGATCGCCCCGAGATCGGAATAGACGAAGCGGGTCCCGGGCAGGGTGTCGAGCGGAGTCGTGTCGGCGAGCGCAAAGGCGTCAGCGCGTGTGGCGGTTTCCTGGTAAAGCGGCCGCCACGCGGGCAGACCACTCGAGTGGGTGAGGAGGTGACGCAGCGTCACGGCCGATCGATCCCCGATTGCCGAGCTGGCCATGCCGAAGCGGGGCAGGTAGTGGACGACGGAGTCATCGAGGTGGAAGCGCTGCTCCTGCAGGCCGAGCATCACCGCCGTCGTCAGTCCGATCACCTTGGTCAACGAGGCAAGATCGTATACCGTGGAGCTGTCGGGCACGGTCGCGTCGTCGTCGCCCAGGTGTCCCGTGCCATGGAACCAGTGCTGTCCCCCGTAGCTCACTCCCACGACGGCGCCCGGGGCCACGCCGTCGGCAATGAGCGAATCAAGCAGGTGGGTGACGGCCGGCCAGCCGGGGAGGCCGGCCGGCGCGGCGAGCGGAGCTGCGGGTGTCGGCGCAGGCGTGGCGCACGCCGCGACCAGTACGACGGCGACAGGCCAGGGGTGGCCTCCCACCTGCCTCACGGGAGCCCGGCGGTATAGCCGCGCACCAGACCGGTACCGAGAGGAAAATCGGGTGGGATGCGGACGGGAAGATGGCCGGTGATCGGGGCCTGTCCGTTCAGCGCGCGCGCGGCCGCCGCCTCGGAGAGCGGGTTGGGGCTCCAGGCGAGCAGGTAGGACCGAAGCCGGTGCACCTGCATGCCGATATAGGGGGAGCCGAAGGAGACGAGCACCGTCCGCTTGCGGAGCGCCGTCGTCTCGATGAATCGCGCGACCGGGTCGGGGAGGCCGACGGTGCCCTTCGAGGGGCTCACGCGCACTGAGGCGGCGACGATGACATACGAATTGTGGCGGACCAGAGTGCGCGCGGAATCGAGGCCGGCGGCGCCGGTGGCGGGGAAGAGCCGGAAGGTGGTCACCTTGTGGCCGCCCTGACGCAGGACTCGGGCAAAGGTGTTGCCCACGGTGAACGCGTTCTCCTCGCCGTAGGTGATCAGCGCGACCTGGCGCGGGGCCGCGCGGAGGCTGTCCACGGTGCCGGTCGCGTCGCCGGCGAGGACAATCGAGCGTTCCGTGATGTCCCGCGCCGTGGCGAGGAAGCGGCGGCTGCCGACCACCTCGGGAACGCTGTCGAGTGGGACGGTGCGGCGGGTGAAGAGTCCGGCCTGGCGCTTCAGCTCCAGGACCCGGCGCAGCGAGCGGTCGAGCCGTTCATACGGGATGCGGCCCGTCTCGATCGCCTCGACCATGGCGTCGATGGCCACACGCGGATCGCTCGGCTGCAGCAGCAGGTCCGCTCCGGCCGTGAAGGCCATGACAACGGCTTCGCCGGCGCCGTAGGTGCTCACCAGCGCGCCCATGTCGAGCGCATCGGTAATGACCAGTCCGTGGAACCCGAGGGAATCCCGCAGCAGGCCGGTGAGAATCGCGGGGTCGAGGGTGGCGGGGAGGCGCCGATCGCTGGCGAGGGCGGGCATGGCGACGTGGCCCGACATCACGACGGCGACCCCGGCCTGGATCGCGGCGCGGAAGGGCACCAGCTCGAGCGTGTCGAGCCGGGACCAGGGCGCCGCAATCACCGGCAGCAGCATGTGGGAGTCGGCGTTGGTGTCGCCATGACCGGGGAAATGCTTCACGGTCGCCAGCATCCCGTGTTCCTGCAGCCCGCGAACGCTGGCCACTACCAGCCGCGCCACCTCGTTGGGATCCTCGCCGAACGAACGGGTGTTGATGATCGGGTTGGCGGGATTGTTGTTCACATCCGCCACCGGCGAAAAGGTCAGGTGGATGCCGACGGCACGCCCCTCCAGCGCGGTGATCCGGCCGACTTCATAGGCATCACGCTCCCCGCCGGCGGCGGCGATGCCCATATTGGTGGGGAACGGAGTGCCACCCGTCAGCCGGAAGCTGGAACCGCCTTCGAGGTCGGCGGCGATCAGCAGCGGCAGAGGGGAGCGCTGCTGCAGCCGGTTGAGCTTGAGGGCGACATCGAGCGGCGAACCGACCGAGACAATGATGCCACCGACGTGCAGGGTATCGACCCAACCCTGCAGGACGGCAAAGGCGCTGTCATCGAAGGCGGCGTAGCTGCCGGGGATCCACGGGATCACGAGCTGGGCGACCCGATCGTGCAGCGACAGCGTATCGATCAATCGCTCGAGACTGACCGAGTCGGGTGCGTAGGCCACGGCCCCGCTGCGGATGTTGGGCGACGGCACCTGCTGGGCGGCGACGGGCACCGCGCCGACGAGGAGTGCGGCGATCAGGCGAAACTTCGGAGTGCTATGCGTACAGGCCAATGGGTGCTCGGCGTGGTGGTGATCGTGGGATGCGGGGCCACTGTGGCACTCCGGCGTGCGGTGGAGCCGGCGCCACCGGTACGGCCCGGCATTGATGTTCTGTTGTCCGACAGCCTCCATCTGCTGCGCGGGCGACGGGTGGGACTAGTGACGAACCAGACCGGCATCGATGCCGATGGTGTGTCGGACGTCGAGCGACTGCGTACGGCAGGTGCCGGGCTCGTCGCCCTGTTCAGTCCGGAGCACGGCTTCCGGGGGACCGCCGATCCCGGCGAACTCGTCACCTCGGTTCGCGACTCCGCCACCGGGCTTCCAATCTACAGCCTCTATGGGCGCACGTCCGCCCCAACCGACTCGATGCTGGCCGGCATCGATCTTCTGCTGGTGGACCTGCAGGATGCCGGCGCGCGGTACTACACCTACCTGTGGACGACGGTCGGGGTCATGCGCGCCGCGGATCGGCGCGGCATTCCTGTCGTGGTGCTCGACCGCCCCAACCCGATCGGCGACGCGGTGCAGGGGAATGTGCTCGATACCCTCTTCAGCAAGACCGCCGTGGGATTCCTGGCCATTCCCATGCGCCACGGCATGACCCTGGGCGAGCTCGCGCTGCTGGCGAAACACGATCTGGGGCTTGGCGTGAGTCTCTCGGTGGTGCCGATGCGCGGATGGCGGCGCTCGATGTATTTCGATGAAACCGGGTTGCCGTTCATCGCGCCGTCGCCCAATCTGCGGACGCTGGAGGCCTTGATCCACTATCCGGGGCTCTGCCTGTTCGAGGGGACCAACCTCTCGGTGGGACGGGGGAGCGAGCATCCCTTCGAGCAGATCGGCGGGATTGCACTGGATACCTCGGGTATCCTGGCCGAGCTGCGCCACTCGCCGCCGCCGGGTGTACGGTTCATCGGGACGAGCTTTACGCCACACGCTGCCGGCGACGGGAAGTACAACGACACGACGCTCGTCGGCATCCGGCTGGAGGTCACCGACCGGGCAACCTACGATCCGACGGTCACCGCGATACGGCTGCTCCAGGCCGTGCGGCGTCGCCTTCCGCACGGCAGCTACCTGCCGGCCCACTTCAACCGGCTGCTGGGCCGGGATGAGGTTGGACTGATCGACTCGGCCCCCACCGACGAGCTCGTCCAGCGCTGGGCAAGGCAGGGGGCGGAGTTCCGCGACCGCAGGCGGGCGTTCCTGCTGTATCCGGAGTAGCAGTCAGCATTCAGCGGTCGGCATGCAGGGTTCAGCCGTCGGCGTTCTACCGCCAACCGCCAATCCGCCCACCAGCCGCCGGCTACCGCCACGAGGCCAGCGCCCGCACCTACTCCCACAGAGTTCCTCCCCATTCCCCGCCCATCGCCTTCCACTAACCCGTTCTCCCGGTTATCGTTTGCCCCGGTTTTCGGGAGCTTGAACGCGGTCATCCCGCGGTGTGAACACGCGAGGTCTCACATCAGTTGAAGCTGATCACCAAGCCGGTGGAGCGGGTGTTCTTTGCGGTGACCCGACCGTTCACCGACGCCCTGATCCGGGCCGGAGCGGGCCCGAACGTCATCACCACCGTCGGGACTCTCCTGGTGGTGGTCTCGGCGGTCGCCTACGGCGCGGCCTCGGTGCGGCTTGGTGGCTTGCTCTATCTGATCAGCGGGATCGTCGACACGCTGGATGGGCAGGTGGCCCGGGCGACGGGTCAGACCACGAAGTTCGGTGCGTTTTTCGATTCCACGCTGGACCGGGTGGGTGACGGCGCGACCTTCATGGGGATCGCCGTCTACTTCCTGCTGGCCCCGCCAGAGTCGGTGGCGCATCGCGAGCTCGGGGTGATTCTGAGCATGGTGGCGATCATCGCCTCGCTGCTCGTGTCGTACGCGAGGGCGCGCGCGGAGGGGCTGGGGATCGACTGCAAGGTTGGCCTGGTGCAGCGGGCCGAGCGGATTGTCGGCCTCGGCGTACCGTCGGTGCTGGTGGGAGCGGGGCCGCAGGGTCTCGTGCTGTTCTGGATCGTGACCATTCTCGCGCTCGCGTCGGTCGTGACCGTCGTCCAGCGTTTCGTGTACGTCTACCAGGTGACCGAGGGCGCAACCGCGTCCGGTGCACCGAAAGGACCGTCCTAGTGTCGACCGCAGGTACTCCCCGGCCCATCGCGCCGGCCAAGGGCAAGCTGGGTGTTCTCACCGTCGGCCTCGGGGCCGTCGCGACGACGTTCATCGCTGGTGTCGAGCTGGTGCGCCGCGGCATCTCGCAGCCGGTGGGGTCGCTGACCCAGATCGGCACGATCCGACTGGGCAAGCGCACCGATGGACGTTCGCCGCTGATCAAGGACTTCGTCCCGTTGGCGGATCTCAAGGACCTGGTGTTCGGCGCCTGGGACCCGCTGCCGGACAACGCCTACGAGTCCTGCCTGCACTGCGGCGTGCTGGACAAGCACGAGCATGTCTTTCCCATCAGGGATTTTCTCGAGACGATCGTTCCGATGCCGGCCGCGTTTGACCAGCACTACGTCAAGCGGCTCGAGGGGAAGAACGTCAAGACCGGCCGGACCAAGAAGGACCTCGCCGAGGCGCTGCGGAAGGACATCCGCGACTTCAAGGCCAGGCATGGCTGCGACCGCCTGGTGATCGTGTGGTGCGCCTCCACCGAGATCTTCATCGTGCCGGGCGCCGCGCACCAGTCACTGGCCGCCTTTGAAAAGGCGATGGAAACCAACGACCTGTCGATCGCGCCGTCGATGCTCTACGCCTACGCCGCCATCATGGAGGGAGTGCCCTTCGCGAATGGCGCGCCCAATCTCTGCTGCGACGTGCCCGCGCTGGAGCAGCTGGCCAAGGACAAGGGTGTCGCGATCGGCGGCAAGGATTTCAAGACCGGCCAGACGATGCTGAAGACGGTCCTGGCCCCGATGTTCAAGGCACGGATGCTCGGCGTCGCGGGCTGGTATTCCACCAACATCCTCGGCAACCGGGACGGCGAAGTGCTGGACGATCCCGAGAGCTTCAAGACGAAGGAAGAGTCGAAGCTTGGCGTGCTGGAGTACATCCTGCAGCCGCAGACCTATCCGAAGCTGTACGGCGAGATGTACCACAAGGTGCGGATCAACTACTACCCCCCGCGGGGAGACAACAAGGAGGGCTGGGACAACATCGACATCTTCGGATGGCTGGGCTATCCGATGCAGATCAAGGTCGACTTTCTCTGCCGCGACTCCATTCTCGCCGCGCCGCTGGTACTCGACCTGGCGCTGCTCTTCGATCTGGCCCAGCGGGCCAAGCTCGGCGGCATCCAGGAATGGTTGTCGTTCTATTTCAAGAGTCCGCAGGTGGCGCCCGGTCTCTACCCCGAGCACGACCTGTTCATCCAGCAGACCAAGATGAAGAACACCATGCGCTGGCTGATGGGCGAACCGGTGATCACGCACCTTGGCGTCGAGTACTACGACTATGGCGACAAGTAGACGGTAAGGCGGATCGGCGGTTGGGCGGTTGGTACTCACCGCTGAACCGCCTACCCGTCCAACCGTCTATCACGGAGCCTGACGAATCGATGAAATACTATCACCGCACCCAGCTCGCCCCCGACGCGGTCATTGCCCGGGCGAACGCCTTCTTCGGAGCCCGGCTGGCCCCGACCGAGGAGGCACCCCGTCGGCGCCGGTTCTCGGGTACGATCGGGCAGGTCGCCGTCACGGTCCAGGCCGAGGGCGGGCACTACACCCTGGTGATCATCGACACCAATCAGCCCGGGGAGAGCGAAGCCGACAAGCTGGCCAAGCGCTTTCTCACGGTGGTGCACACCATGGCCGATCCAGCCCATGAGGCCCGCGGGGCCTACTGAGCCAGCTGTCACCCCGGTGGGACGGCCGCGCTGGCTGCGGCGCCGTCCCACGTCACTGTCCATGGCCGTTCCTTCCCCTTTCGGAGATTTCCTGATGACGATCCGCGCGATCGCCACCCTTCGCCGTGCGCTGCCGTGGGCATTCGCGGCCGCCCTGCTTCTGACGAGCCTGACCACGCTCTCCCAACCGCTCCCGGCCCAGGACACGGCGGTCTATCCCGGAGGCAGTGCCGCCACCGCGACGCCCGAGCATCAGGGCGGCGGCGAGGCCAATCTCCAGCTGCCCGACCTTGGTACGGTGAACTTCTTTGGCGGCATCAGCGGGCGGACCCTGCTGATGGGCGGACTCCTGGTCTGCGCCCTCGGCCTCCTGTTCGGGCTGATGATCTACACCCAGCTCAAGAACATGCCGGTTCACAAGTCGATGCGCGAAGTCTCCGAGCTGATCTACGAGACCTGCAAGACCTACCTGATCACCCAGGGCAAGTTCCTGATGATGCTGTGGCTCTTCATCGGCGCGATCATGACGGTGTATTTCGGGCGGCTTGCGACGACCGTGGACCCGGCGACCGGGGCCATCGCCCACGGCATGCCGGCGTTCAAGGTGGCGATCATCCTGTTGTTCAGCGTGATCGGCATTGCGGGCAGCTATGGCGTTGCCTGGTTCGGCATCCGGGTCAACACCTTTGCCAACTCGCGCACCGCCTTTGCCAGCCTCCGGGGCAAGCCGTATCCGTGCTATGCCATCCCGCTCAAGGCCGGCATGAGTATCGGCATGCTGCTGATCAGCGTCGAACTGCTGCTGATGCTCTTCATTCTGCTCTTCGTGCCGGGTGACTACGCCGGCGCCTGTTTCATCGGGTTTGCCATCGGCGAATCGCTGGGTGCGGCGGCGCTCCGGATCGCTGGCGGCATCTTCACCAAGATCGCCGACATCGGCGCCGACCTGATGAAGATCGTGTTCAACGTGAAGGAAGATGATGCCCGGAATCCCGGGGTGATCGCGGACTGCGTCGGCGACAATGCCGGCGATTCCGTCGGCCCCTCGGCGGACGGCTTCGAGACCTACGGCGTGACCGGGGTCGCGCTGATCGCCTTCATCCTGCTCGCCGTGCACGATCCCAAGGTGCAGGTCCAGTTGCTGGTCTGGATCTTCGTGATGCGGGTCATGATGGTGATCGCCTCCGCCCTCTCGTACTTCATCAACGAGGCGATCGCCAAGGCGAAGTACGCCACGGCCGCGAAGATGAACTTCGAAGCCCCGCTCACCTCGCTGGTGTGGCTGACCTCGATCGTCTCGGTCGTGGCGACCTACGCGGTCTCCTACCTGCTCATTCCGGATCTTGGCGACGGCTCGCTCTGGTGGAAGCTGTCCACCGTGATCACCTGCGGCACGCTGGCCGGCGCGATCATCCCCGAGCTGGTCAAGGTGTTCACCTCCACCGAATCCCGCCATGTGCGCGAGGTGGTCAGTTCCTCCCGCGAAGGCGGCCCGGCGCTGAACATTCTGTCGGGCCTCGTGGCAGGCAACTTCAGCGCCTTCTGGATTGGCATGGCGATGCTGATGCTGATGACCATCGCCTACTTCGTGAGCACGCTCGGCGGCGCGATGGGCATGGCCAGCCTGATGCTGGCGCCGGCGGTGTTTGCCTTCGGCCTGGTGGCGTTCGGCTTTCTGGGCATGGGTCCGGTGACGATCGCGGTCGACAGTTACGGCCCGGTGACCGACAACGCACAGTCGGTGTACGAACTGTCGCTCATCGAGAACGTGCCCGGCATCAGTGAGGAGCTGAAGCGCGATTTCGGCTTCACCCCCGACTTCGAGGGCGGCAAGCATTTCCTCGAGGAGAACGACGGCGCGGGCAACACCTTCAAGGCGACGGCCAAGCCGGTGCTCATCGGCACCGCCGTGGTCGGCGCGACGACGATGATCTTCTCGATCATCGTGGCGCTCACCAACGGACTGCAGCCGGAACTGCTGTCCAACCTGTCGATCCTGCACCCGCCCTTTCTGCTCGGCCTCATCACCGGCGGTTCCATCATCTACTGGTTCACCGGCGCGTCGATTCAAGCGGTCACCACCGGCGCCTACCGCGCGGTGGAGTTCATCAAGGCGAACATCAAGCTCGAAGGTGCCACCAAGGCCTCGATGGAAGACAGCAAGAAGGTGGTGGAGATCTGCACCAAGTACGCCCAGAAGGGGATGTTCAACATCTTCCTGACGGTGTTCTTCGCCACTCTCGCCTTCGCCTGCGCCGAGCCGTACTATTTCATCGGCTACCTGATCTCGATCGCGCTGTTCGGTCTCTACCAGGCGATCTTCATGGCCAACGCCGGCGGGGCGTGGGACAATGCCAAGAAGATCGTGGAGGTGGAACTGAAGCAGAAAGGCACGCCCCTGCACGAGGCGACGGTGGTCGGTGACATCGTCGGCGACCCGTTCAAGGATACCTCGAGCGTGGCCCTCAACCCGATCATCAAGTTCACCACCCTGTTTGGCCTGCTGGCGGTCGAGTTGGCCGTCAACCTGGATCCCGGCCTGAGTCACATCCTGGCCGCCGTCTTCCTGGCGGTCGCCCTGACGTTTGTGTACCGGTCGTTCTACGGGATGCGCATCGAGAGATAGCGGCCGGCAACACGCCGCAGACCGGAGGGGCCCGCGAACGCGGGCCCCTCTGGTGTGTCGGGGAGGACAGCGGCGTTCCTCTTGACGGTCTGGAGCAGTCGGCCTAGGTTCCTTCAGACATTCTGGAGGAGCCGATGGCCGAGGATCGATCCGACCTGTTGCAGGGCACCCTCGAGTTACTGGTGCTCAAGGCGCTCTCGCTCGAGTCAATGCACGGGTGGGGCATCGGGCACCGCATCGACCAGTGGTCCAAGGATGTCCTCCGCGTCCAGCAGGGGTCGCTCTATCCCGCGCTCCAGCGCATGCTGCGCAAGGGCTGGGTCAAGTCGGAGTGGCGCCATACCGAAAACAACCGACGGGCGCGCTACTACCTCCTCACGGCAGAGGGGCGGCGCCAGCTGGCGCATGAGACCGAGAGCTGGCAGCGCACCTCCGGCGCGGTGAACGCCGTCCTGCGGACCCGCACCGCCGAGGGCGGGGCATGAGCGCCGGCACGGACCTCCTTGAGCGGCTCCGCGCGCTGCTGTTTCGGAAGCAGCAGGATCGCGACCTCGACGAAGAGCTCCGGTTCCATGTCGAGCGGGAGACCGCCGAACGGGTACGGGCGGGGGTCGCTCCGACGGCGGCGCGGCGTGAGGCGCTGATGGCGTTCGGCGGGCTGGAGCAGGTGAAAGAGGGGGTGCGCGAAGCCCGTGGGACCGAGCCGCTCCAGCACCTGATCGCCGACGTGAGATACGCCCTGCGCGGGCTGGGGCGCAATCCGGGATTCGCGGCGGCGGTCGTCGCGGTCCTCGGCATCGCCATTGGCGCTGCCACCGCGGTGTTCGCGGTCGCGGACGGCGTCTTGCTCTCGAACCTGCCCTATCCCGAGCCCGATCGGCTGGTGCGCATCTACCAGCGGAACCTGATCGCCAATCTCTGGTCCCTCAGCACGGTGGACGTCCAGGCCCTCCAGGAGCAGCAAACCAGTTTTTCGGCGTTCGGTGCGGCCCAGAACGGGGAGGCCGCGTTGTCCGGCGCCGGGCGCCCGGAACATGTGATGATCGGACGGGCGACCGCGGGCTTTTTCGGTGCGCTGGACATCACCCCTGCATATGGCCGACTGATCGAGCCGCAGGACGAGGGAACCGGCGCTCCGCCGGTCACCGTGGTGTCGTACCAGCTGGCCGAACGCCTGCCGGGTGGTGCCGCGGCGGCGACGGGGAAGTCGATCACGATCGACGGCGTGAGTCACTCGGTGGTCGGTGTGCTGGAAGCCGGGCGCAATGAGTTGGCCGGCATCACCGCCGTGGCGTGGCCGGTGCTGCGGCTGGCAACTCCCACCCGGCGCGGACCGTTCTGGATGCGCGGTGTCGGCCGACT
This sequence comes from Gemmatimonadales bacterium, assembly GCA_039934355.1. Taxonomy (GTDB): domain Bacteria; phylum Gemmatimonadota; class Gemmatimonadetes; order Gemmatimonadales; family GWC2-71-9; genus JADJOM01. The sequence goes on along the minus strand of JBDTMI010000020.1, from coordinate 350 downwards.
CAAGCCCGGTGTGACGCTGGAGGCTTCCGCGCGTGACCTCGCCGCCATCAGCGACCGGCTCTTCCCGATCTGGCAATCGGGGTTTCAGGATCGTACCGCGAGGCTGACGCCGATTCCCCTGCGGGTGGCGATGACGGGCACCGCGGGCCAGCAGGTGTGGCTCTTCGCCGGCGCGGTGGGGCTGGTGCTGCTGATCGCGGTCGCGAACGTGGCGACACTGCTGCTGGTGCGGGCCTCGGCGCGTCAGCATGAACTGTCGGTGCGGGCCGCGCTGGGGGCATCGCGCTATCGGCTCGCCCGCCTCATCGTCAGCGAGTGCGCCGTGTTGACGGTGCTGGGAGGCGGCCTCG
>JBDTMI010000019.1:0-61713 GCA_039934355.1 Gemmatimonadales bacterium | reverse complement strand
ACGAAGCGCACCAGGTGGCGGCCCAGCTCGGGCCGCCTGAAGAAGCTGGATCCGGGGACCGTGGCCACCCCCCGCTCGCGCGCCAGCCAGTGGGCGAAGGTCGTGTCATCCTGGTCGGAGAGTGCGGAGAAGTCGGCCAGGATGTAGTAGGCCCCCTGGGGCGCGACGGCGGTGAATCCGGCGGCCGTGACGGCGGGCAGCAGCAGATCACATCGGCGGCGATAGTCGAGGGTCATCGTGTCGTAATACTGTTGTCCGAGCGTATCCATCGCGACGGCGAGTCCTTCCTGCAACGGCGCCGGCGCGCCGACGGTGAGGAAGTCGTGGACCTTACGAATGGCCTCCGTGATTCCCGCCGGCGCCACGATCGTCCCGATCCGCCAGCCGGTGATGCTGAAGGTCTTGGAGGCCCCGCTGATCGTGATGGTCAGGTCCCGCATCCCCGGCAGGGTCGCGATCGGAATGTGGTCGCCGCTCAGCCGGATGTGCTCGTAGATCTCGTCGGTCACCGCCCACGCGCCATGCCGTTGGCACAACATCGCGATGCCCTCCAGCTCGGCCCGGGTGAGGACCCGGCCGCTCGGATTGCTCGGCGTGTTGACGATGATCGCCCGGGTGCGCGGGCTGAACGCCGCCGCGAGCCGGTCGAGATCGAGTGGTGCGCCAGGCGCGAGCGGAACGAAGACTGGCCGGGCCTCGCACAGGATGGTATCCGGGCCGTAGTTCTCGTAGAACGGCTCGAACACGATCACCTCGTCGCCAGGATTCACGATCGCCATCAGGGTCGCGACCATCGCCTCGGTGGCGCCGCAGGTGATAGTGATCTCCGTGTCGGGATCAGGAGTCATCCCGTACCACGATTCGTACTTGCGGGCCACGGCTTCACGCAGGCGGCGCGCACCCCAGGTGATGGCGTACTGGTTGATATCGTCGCGGATGGCCTTGCACGCCGCCTCCTTGAGGAGCTCGGGTGCCGGGAAGTTGGGAAAACCCTGGGCCAGGTTGATGGCGCCGTACTGGGCCGCGACGCGGGACATGCCACGGATGACCGACTCGCGAAAGGAGCGGGTCCGGAGAGCGGAAGCTGTCATGCCTCCAAGGTATTGACCGTGGGCCTCCGTCGTCAGGGCACCGGCCCCGTCGCGATGACGAGATCGTCCACCCACATCGTCTGCGCTACCGGCGAGCCGACGCCGATATAGGGGGCGATGAGGAACTGGGTAAACTGCATCGAGGGGTACTGGCCGGTGCGCAATAGCACGTCGTGATGATCAATGACCAGCTGCCCGTCGAACCAGTACTGGGTGATGCCGTCGGCGACACCCACGCCGCCCTGGATCGAATTGAGCTGGAAGTACGCCTCGACCTGGTGCCACGCGTTCTTGTAGCCCGGTCCGGGCCCCGGCGTGAAGCTGGGCGCACTGGCCCGCCACAACTTCTCGTTCCGCCACGCCGTTCCCAACTGGTAGCAATCGGTCGGGTAGCGGTCCCCATTCCCGTTGCACCCGTTCGCCGAGCGTATTTCCGTCTGGTGCGTCAGGTCGACATTCACCTTCCTCACATCGATGTTGCTCGCATCAGTGAGCGAAAGGCTGGGGATGCCACCGTTCTGGTAGACATGCTCGACGTAGGCGGTCAGATGGGTCGCCGACGGCCCGACGTAGTCGTTGTCGAGATTGGTCACGAAATGGAATTCGTGGGGATGATAGTTCACCCCCGACCCCACCCAGTTGGCGCTGTACTTCACCCAGTAGCGCAGATAGACCCGGTCAGTCGCCGCAAATTTGTGGCGCACCGCGCCGCCTTTTACCGCCACCGTCCCGCCCGCCGCAAACGCCATCTGCAGCGCGCCCGATCCCCCATGGTGCTCGACGGTGGAGATGGCCGGATTGACGTTGTCATACCAGCCCCGACCGGCGACCGACGCGTCCTCGAAGGCCTCGGTGAGCAGCACGGTCCCGACAGGTGGCGGGGGCGTCGCAGTATCGGTGATCGTGATGAGGGCGGTGTCGGCCAGCAGCAGGTCGGTCGTGCTGACGACCACACGGTAAGCACCTGCCGTAGCCCCCGCCTGGTACTGTCCTCCGCTCGAGACCGTGCCACCGGTCGCGCTCCAGACGACCGGCACCGCAATCGGCGACCCATTCGCCTGGTATCCCTGCGCGGTCAACATGGCGATGGCGCCCATCGCCATCGTCGCGCTGCCGGGCGTGACCTGGACCCGTGCGACAGTGGGTGGCGGCGGGGGCGACGTCGTATCAGTGATCGCGATTATGGAGGTGTCGGCGAGTAGATGGTTCGTAGTGCTGGCGATGACGCGGTAGCTGCCCGCGCTCGCTCCCGCATGATACTGCCCGGTGGTCGAAATGCTACCGCCCGTGGCGTTCCAGACGACGGGCACCGCGATGGGCGTCCCGTTGGCCTGGTACCCCTGCGCGCTGAAGGCCGCCACCGCGCCGATGGCCAGCGTCGCGCCGCCCGGCGTGACCTGGACACTCGCGGCGGTCGGGGGCGGCGGCGAGCTGCTATCGGTGATCGTCACGATCGACGTGTCCGCCAGGGCGAGATCGGTGGTGCTGGCCATGATCCGGTAGACCCCGGGGGTGTTCCCGGCATGGTAGCGACCGGAGGCGGAGACCGTCCCGCCTGTGGCGCTCCACGCCAATGTCACCGCGATCGGCGAACCATCCTCCTGATGTCCCTGGGCAGTGAAGGCCGCGGAATCGCCCAGGACCAGCGCGATGCTGTCGGGCGACATGCGGACGTCGGCGACGGTCTGTGGCGGCGGATCAAACCCGGCGGATTTTGCGGTACAGGCGACGATCAGAGTGGCCGCGGTCAGGAGCGGCCAGCGGGCGGGGCTGGTAAGGAGCACGATTTCATCTGCGTGTGAGGATGATGCTACATTCGGCATCCGACGATCAAAGCTCAAGGGCGCACCACCCCGGATCGGGGTGACGTGCCTCACACCCGGCGCTGGTTCGCGACCGGACGGTGAACGGTGGAGGGCGAACCCGCCAGCAACGACCGCGGCGCAGTTACGGCGAAATCGTGATCGTCGCCGTGTCCGCGACGCTGAAGTCGCCGGTATTCACGATGACCAGATAGCTCCCGGGGGTGGTACCGGCGTGGTAGCGGCTGCCGGTCTCCATGACTCCACCGGTCGACGCCCAGGCCAGGGTAACATCGAGTGGCGCGCCAGTGGCTGAGTACGCCACGGCGGTGAAATCGACCGAGTCGCCGGCGGCCAGCGTGGCAACCGCAGGGGTGACCAGGAGGGTCGCCACGGCGGGCGGTGGCTCGAAGCCGCCAGACTGGACGGTGCACGCAGCGATCAGGATGAGGGACAGCGGAAGGAAGGGTGTTGCTCGAGACACGATAGAGGCTCCGTTGATGGTATTCCTCACTATCGGCAGTCGCCCCGAATTTCTCGAGGACCCAAGCCTCGGCGTGGCGTGACCCACGTCACCGTCCCCATTGGCAGGGGCGGCTCATGCCGCCAGATTCTTCCCCCTCTCTGACCCGAGCCCGCATGGACGTCCGCGCACTCGCATTCCTGAAGCAGCTCCTGGACTCGCCCGGCCCCTCCTCCTTCGAGTTGCGGCCGGCGCGCGCGTGGCGGGCCGAGGCGGGACACTTCGCCGACCGGGTCGAGGCGGACGTCAGCGGGAACAGTTTCGCCACGGTCAACCCCGACGCCAGCCCACGGATCATGCTCGCGGGCCATATCGACGAGATCGGCGTCATGGTCACCTACATCGATGACGAGGGCTACCTCAGCTTCGAACCGGTCGGCGGCTGGGACCATCAAGTCTTCGTCGGCCAGCGGGTGCAGTTGCTTGGGACGGCCGGCCCGGTCGACGGGGTAATCGGCAAGAAAGCCATCCACCTGATGGACAAGGACGATCGGGAAAAGGTCTCGAAGGCGGAGGACCTCTGGATCGACATCGGGGCCTCGGGGCGGGCCGAGGCGGAGAGTCGGGTGCGGGTGGGCGACCCAGGGGTGCTGGCGGCCACGGTGCTCGAGTTCCCCAATGGGCGGCTCGTGAGCCGCTCCCTGGACAATCGAATCGGCGCGTTCGTCGTCCTCGAGGCGCTGCGCCTGCTTTCCACAGACCGTCCCGCGGCGCGCGTCTCCGCAGCCGCGACGACCCGGGAGGAGATCAGCTACACCGGTGGCGGCGCCCGCCCCGGAGCGGCCGTGTTGGCCGCGGATGTGGCGATCGTCGTTGACGTCACTCACGCGACCGACTATCCCGGCGTCGAGAAGCGTCGACACGGCGACTACAAGATCGGCGGTGGCCCCGTGCTCACCCGTGGTGCCGCCATGAACCCGGTGGTCTTCGATCTGCTGGTCAGCTCAGCCGAAGCGGAAGGCATTCCGTATACGGTGGAAGGCGCGGCGCGCCAGACCAGCACGGACGCGGACAACATCTTCACCGCGTTGCGGGGAATCGCGACCGGGCTGGTTTCCGTCCCGCTCCGCTACATGCACAGCCCGAACGAGATGGTCGCCCTGGACGATGTGGAGCGGACCGCACGCCTCCTGGCTGCCTTCAGCCGCCGGGTCACCTCCACCACGGATTTCATCCCCCGATAACATCGATGGCCCCGGCGCACCGTCCGGGGCCCTCATGACGAACAGTGACTTCCCTCGGAGGACCCGAGCTATTCCCACAGCGTGGCGAGCGCCTTCTCCACCACCTCCCGGATCTCTTTGTCGTCGTCACCCAGCAGCTCCTTGAGCGCCGCCGCGCCGGAGGGCCCGGCGGCGTGCAGGCCGGCGACGGCGGCCAGCCGTAGTGACGTGGGTTTCCGGCGAAACAGTCGTCCGCCCGGCTCCGCCGCACGACTCAGCGCCTTGATTGCCTCGAGAGATCCGATGCGGCCGAGGGCGAGGTACATCTCCCGCTGCACTTCCGGCCGACTCTCTTCTTCCGCCGCCACCATGAGGGTCGCTGCGAGGTTCTTGCTCTTGCGACCGTCGAGATGCTGGGCCGCCTCCAGCCGCACTGGCGGCGCCGAATCACGGAGGGCCCGGCGCAATGGCTCGACCGCACCCACGCCGCCAATCCGGGCCAGCGCACCGGCCACCGAACGGCGCACCCGCTCGTCGCTGTGCCCCATCTGCCGGCTCAAGGCTGGCACCGCACTCTCGAGTTTCAGCTCGCCGCAGAGGTCGGCGACGTTGCGGATCACGAACCATTGATCGTGGCTCAGCATGTGAACCAGCAGTTGCCCGCCCTCCGTCATCTCCTTGAGCGCGCTGAAGTAGCCCCGCCGTTCGCTCACATTCTCCGCATTGACCAGCAGGCCGAGCAGCACCTCCGTCCCGTCCGCGCCCATGCGGCGCATCACGGCAGAGGCCTCGGTCCGCATCTGTCCATGCGCCGTGAGCCGCCCCACCCGCTCGAGCACGGAGCGGGGCAGCAACCGGCGGATGGCAATCCCGTAGCCGCGGGTCTCCTTGGTCTCTGCTTCGAGGGCGATGAGCTGGTTCGCGGTACGGATCAATTCGCCCCAGTCGCCTCGTTGCGCTGCCTGCTCGCCGGCCACGAGCACCTGGTTCAGCAGCTCGGCGGTCTCCTTCTCGGTCCCGGATCGACCCAACTGCGGGGTCAGATTGTCGAGCGGGCCGACCGCGTCGGTCCGCAGTGTGACGAAGTGCATCATGCCGACGGAATCCTCCGTCACGGCGTCAGGACCCAGGGCGTTCAGGTGGCCATCTTCGGAAACCCGCCCCAAGAGGTCGAGCGCAGAGTCTTGCGACGGCCGGGAGCGGGCCGCAGCGGAGAGGTTGAATGGCAGGACTGGGACGACACCGCAGCCGGCGGCATCCAGCCGCGCAGTCAGGTGGTCGAACGAACCGTAGGACCCCACCGGTGCCGCCACGATTCGCAGGAAGGAGAGCAGGGTGGAGGTCATAAGGCCGCTCGGCAGCCGGATCTCGCCGATCCCATGTCCCCTCAGGTGATCGTGCAGCGATACCACGTCGCCGGTTCCAACCGGCACATCGGCATCGTCCCAGATGAAACCGGTGGGAGTGATGGTCAGGTCGTGGTCCCGGTCGGTCAGGCCGGTGGCGAAGTCCTTGAATGCAAGCTTCAGCTCCTCCTTCCGTTCCGGATGATCCCGGAGCAGGAGCAGGAGGCGCGCGAGGTCGGCGAGGAGCGTCGAGGGGTTCGTCATGAGGTCGTCTTGAATCCCAATCTACAGGCTAGACTCATAGCCAGCAATGGGTTAGAGCGCGTACGCAGGAGGGATTACCCCCCGCTTCTCTCCCGGACCGATGGCGGACTAACTTCCAGCCATGTCCGATCCGCTTTTTCGTCGCCCGGCACTGCTGCTCGCGATGTTGGCGCTGTGTCTCAGCAGGCCAATCTCCGCGCAATCCACCTTTGACGCGGTGACGCTGCTCGATGATGTCCGGATCCTGTCCCAGGACGAGTTTGGCGGGCGCCTCGTCGGCACCCCAGGAGCCGACAGCGCCGCGGCGTTCCTGGCCCGCCGGTTTCGCCAGGTGGGACTGCGGGCCGCTCCGGGCGGATGGTTCCAGTCCTTCACCGTCGCCTCCGACGCCCCGGCCGCCATCTACGCCGGCATTGGTGGAGCCACCGGACGCAATGTGATCGGCGTACTCCCGGGACACGACAAGGATCTGCGCAATGAAATCGTCGTGGTCGGCGCCCACTACGACCACCTCGGATCCGGGACCTTCGGTGCCCTCGACCCGGATAGCGTCGGCCACATCCACAATGGTGCCGACGACAACGCCTCCGGCGCCAGCGCCATGCTCCATATCGCCCGGCAGCTGGTGCGAACTCCACCGGCGCGCACCGTGGTATTCATCGCCTTCAGCGGTGAGGAAGCGGGCCTCCTCGGCTCCGACTACTACGTGAAGCATCCGCTCTTTCCCCTGGCACAGACGTACGCCATGGTGAACATGGACATGGTCGGCCGGCTCAGAAACGACCGGCTGCTGGTCTACGGCTCCGCGACGGCCCGGGAGTTCCCCGCCCTGCTCGACTCGCTCAACGCCGAGGCACGCTTCGACCTCGAGTATTCCGGCGACGGCTGGGGTCGCAGCGACCAGTCCCCCTTCTACGGCGCGGGCCGGCCGGTCCTGCACATCTTCACTGGCCTGCATGATGACTATCATCGCACCACCGATGACTGGGAAAAGATCAACGCCGACGGGCTGGGACAGGTGGCCAATTTCACCAGCCGCCTGGTGCGCACGCTGGCGAACCGTACGGTGCCGCTCACTTTCGTCAACGCCCCGCCGCCGGTCGCGGCTGGCAGCAGCACCGCCGGCGCCGGGTACGGCGCCTACCTGGGCTCCATTCCCGACATGGCCACCAATCCAGGCGGTGTCCGACTCACCGGCGTGCGCGCCGGAAGTCCGGCAGAGCTGGGCGGACTGCTGGGTAACGACATCATCACCCGGATTGGCGAGACGGACGTCGGTGATCTGCAGGCCATGACCGAGGTGCTTCGCAACCACCGCCCCGGCGATGTGGTCCAGATCCGCATCCTCCGGGGTGGTGTCGAGCAGCGGCTCACGGTGACACTGGGCAAGCGGGGGGGCTGAGGTGGCCGCACGACTCGACCCGGTGCCAATCGTCGCGGGGCTGCGTGCGCTCTTCTGTCGCGACGCAAACCGGGCGGCGCTCCTGCAGTTCGCCGCTGATCGCATCCAGGCCACCGGCCCGCCGTACACCTCCGTCTACCTCTACATGCTGCACGGCGACGAGCTCGTCCTCGAAGCCTTTCAGGGACGCAAGACGGACCATACCCGGATCGCGGTGGGTACGGGGGTGTGCGGGACCGCCGTCGCGACTGGAAAGGACCAGAATGTCGGCGATGTGACCGCCGTCGAGAACTACCTCGCCTGCAACACGGTCACCCGCTCCGAACTGGTTGTCCTGATTCGTCGGGGCCCGAAGATCCTGGGCCAGATCGACGTGGACAGCGACGTCCCTGATCCGTTCACACCGGAGGAAGAAGCAGCGGTGCGGGTGGTGGCGGAGGGGCTGATGGTCGTGCTCTAGGCAATGCCCACCGAAACCACGCGCGTCGTCAACGGCATCAGTCTCTTCGAGCGCCGCATCGGCACCGGTCCGCCGACGGTGGTCCTGCATGGCGGCCCAGGGGCGCACCACGATTACCTGCTGCCGGCCTTTGACAGCCTCGCCACCGGACGCACCCTGATCTACTACGATCAGCGCGGGGGCGGACGCTCGCCAGTGAACCGGGAGACACCGGTGGGCTGGCGCGAACAGGTGGCCGATCTCGAAGCGCTCCGTGTGGTATGGGGCCTCGACCGCCTCACGCTGGCCGGGTACTCATGGGGTGGATTGCTCGCGATGCTCTATGCAATCGCCCATCCCGATCGCGTCGAACGCCTGGCCCTGATCTCCCCCGCGCCGGCCTGGAAGGGTGGACGGGCGGAGTTCGAGCGCCGCTTCCAGCAGCGGTCCCAGACGCCGGCGCTCCTCGCGGCGCGCGAGGCGCTGCGCCACTCCGGGCTGCGCGAGAGCGACCCCTCGGCCCACCAGTCCCGCCTCTTTGCGCTTGCCGTGGCTGGCTGGTTCCATGATCCGATGCGCGCGGAATCGCTCACCCCCTTCCGCCTGACTGACCGGACCCAACGCAGCGTCTGGGAGAGTCTGGGCGACTACGACCTGCGCCCCGCCCTGCGCGCCCTGACGCTCCCGGCCATCGTCCTGCATGGCGACGACGACCCGATTCCCTGGGCAACCGCAGAGGAGACGGCGGAAGCGCTTGGCGCCGCGTTTCACCTGCTGCCCGACTGCGGGCACGTGCCCTACATCGAGGCGTTCGAGGCCTTCGTCGCGCTGCTGGATGCCTTTCTGCCGCGGAGTGCGTAGCACCCCGCTTTGCACCCTCTGGAATCTCGAATTACCCTTCCCGTCCCATGCGCCCCACCCCCTTCGACGTTGCCTTTGGTGCCCAGGCTGATGAGCGGTTTCCCCGCATCCGCGACTCCCTCGCGGCCAGCGCGCGGGACCCGCACGACCTCGATGCCTTCACCCTGGACCGCGAAGTGGTCACCCTGCTCCGGGAACTGGTTCCCGACGAGGGGGTCGGCGAGGCGATCGCCGAGCATATCGCCCTGCTGCACCACAGCTATCTGTATTGGGCCGAGGGAGGCTGGCTGGTGCAGGTGAGCCGGGCCCGGGCCCGGCGCCTGCTCGGCGCCGAAGCCAGAGTCAGCGAGAGCGCGCCACCACCGACGGACACCCCGCGGGCCGCCTACGTCCAGTTTCCCGAACACCTGGTCTGGGCGGCGCTCGGCGAGGGGGAGCCGCACCAACCTCTCGACGGGCTCTTCGTTCGAGCGTGGCCAGCCGGTGGATTCTTCGTACTGGCCATCTTCAGCATGCACCCGAGTCACGAAGGATTCACCGTGGTCGAGGCGGACGGTCATGCCGCCAACGTGCTGGCCCGCGAGGACGGCACGGCGCTCTTTTCCCCGGTGCTCCCCGGCGGGGCGGCGGCCGGCCTGTACTCGATCGTGGGTGGCGAGGAACTCCTCGAGCTTGCCGCACGCACCCGGCCGCTGCTTGAGGAGGCGCAGGCCTGTATCGGTCCGGCACACAGGGCGCATCAACCCGTCGAGGTGAGTTGAGATGTCGCTCGACAAGAAAGCCGTTGCGGAAGTCATGGAACAGATCGCCGCCTTCCTGGAACTCAAGGGAGAAAATCCCTTCCGGGTGCGGGCGTTTCACACCGCTGCCCGCGCGATCAGCGCGCTCCCGGGCACACTGGCCAACGCACTCGACGATGGCGCGCTCGCGGCGACCAAGGGCGTCGGACCGGCCACCCTGCAGATCGTCCATGAACTGGTGCAGACCGGACGCGCCTCGCTGCTGGAGGAACTGCGGGAGCAGGTCCCCGCCGGCCTCGTCGAGATGCTGCAGATCTCCGGGCTCGGCGTCGCCAAGATCCGCCAGATTCACGATGCGCTCGACATCGACTCGTTGCCCGAACTCGAGGCGGCCGCGCGCGACGGGCGCCTGGCGCGATTGCCGCGCTTCGGCCCCAAGACCGCGGACAACATCCTCAAGGGCATCGCCTTCCTCCGCCAGGCCAGCGCCTTCAGGCTGGCCCACCACGCGGCGGAAGCGGCCGAGGGGCTCCGGCGCGCGCTCTCCGAGCTGCCCGGCGTGCTGAGCGCCGTCACGGCGGGCGACGTGCGCCGCCGCATGGAGGTCGTGAAGGACATCGTGGTGGTGCTGGTCGCGGAGGTGGCACCGGCGGAAATCTTCCGGCGGATCGGACAGCTGCCGGGGGTGCATGAATTCGCCGGACAGGACGAGCGGCGTGTCACGCTCAGGGTCACCGGCGGAACCCAGGCCCAGATCATCGTCACCACCCCGAAGAACGCCGGCGCCGTCCTGGTCCAGGCCACTGGCGCGGAGGCCCACCTCGCCGCGCTCGCAAGCTTTGCCAAGGGCCAGGGCTTCACCCTCGATGGTGCCGCGCTCTGGCAGGGCAGCATCTTCGTTCCGACCGCCGATGAAGCCGCGTTCTACGCCGCGCTGGGGCTCCCGATGATCGCCGCCGAGTTGCGGGAAGGCCGGGGCGAAGTCGACGCCGCGGCGGCGGGAACATTGCCCGCGCTGATCGAGCAGACCGACTTGCGCGGATTCCTGCACTGCCACACGACCTACTCGGATGGATCGAACTCCGTGCGGGAGGTGGCCCAGGCCTGCCGGGACGCCGGGTACGAGTGGGTCGGCATTACCGATCACAGCAAGGCCGCCGCTTATGCTGGCGGACTCTCCCCCGAAGATCTCCTCCGCCAATCCGATGAGATCGATGCCGTCAATCAGTCGCTCGGCGGAATCCGGATACTCAAGGGGATTGAGGCCGACATCCTCGCGGCCGGCGAGCTGGACTACGACGCCACGGTACTGGCCCGGCTGGATTTCGTCATCGGATCCATTCACAGCCGTTTCAGCATGTCGCGCGAGGAGATGACGGCGCGGGTCCTCGCCGCAATGGACAACCCGCACCTCGCGATCCTCGGCCACCCCACGGGCCGGCTTCTCCTGGCGCGCGAACCGTACGCGCTCGACATGGATGCCGTGCTTGAGAAGGCAGCGCGCACCGGTGTTGCGATCGAGATCAACGCCGACCCGCACCGCCTCGACATCGACTGGCGACTGCTCCACCAGGCAGTCGACAATGGCGTGACTATCTCGATCGGCGCCGACGCCCACAACCTGACCGGACTCCGGAATGTGGAGTTTGGCGTCGGTATCGCGCGCAAAGGCTGGCTCACTTCGAAAGATGTTTTGAATACCCGCCCGGTCGACGGCTTCCTGGCCCACGTCGCCGCGCGCCGTCGCACCGGGTGACCCGCACCACCCCGGGCCGACCGCGGCCACGCCGGAACTTCGCGCCCGCCAAAGAGCGCGCCCCGGAAATCCTCAAGCGGCTCAAGCGGCTGTATCCCGACGCGAACTGCGCCCTCGATCACGCGTCGCCCTATCAGCTCCTGGCCGCGACCATTCTCTCGGCCCAATGCACCGACGTCCGGGTGAACCTGGTCACACCGGCCCTCTTCGCGAAGTATCCCACGCCGGCCCATCTGGCACGCGCCAAACAGCCGGAAGTTGAGCAGCTCATCCAGTCCACCGGCTTCTTCCGCAACAAGGCGAAGAACCTGATCGGGATGGCCCAGGCGGTCGTAGCGGAACATGGCGGTGACATTCCCCGCACCATGGCGGAGCTGCACGCGCTGCCCGGTGTCGGCCGCAAGACGGCGAACGTCGTGCTCGGCAATGCCTTCGGCCTGAATGAAGGTGTCACCGTCGACACCCATGTCACCCGCCTCAGCGGGCTGCTCCGCCTCACTCGGCAGACCGACCCGGTGAAGATCGAGCAGGACCTGATGAAGCTGATCCCCCGGGATGACTGGACCGTCGTGTCCCACCTGTTCATCCTGCACGGTCGCGCGGTCTGCATCGCGCGCCGTCCCCGCTGTGGCAATTGCGTCCTCGCCTCACTCTGTCCCGCCGCGAAGCCGGGCGACTGAGCCATCGGCCGGCCCTGGCGCGTGGCCCGGAAGCGTTGTGATGCCAACCCTGGTGAGCCAGCGCCCAGGTACAGCGCTGGCGAGGTACGCTCTCCTCGAAGCTCCGATGCGCACCGCGACCGTCCCAGCGACCGGCACCAGCAGCGCAGTCCCAGCGTACCCGCCGATTGCCCCGGCATACGCGCCGAAGAGGCCTGTCGCGCCCGCCTCGACCAGGAATGCGGTCGAACCCACCCCCTCCAGGTGGCCCACACCCAGGTCGAAAGCGGCGACCCTGAACGAGCCATTCGACTGGTCGCGGAGGAGGCCGGCGCCAAACGTCGAAGCACACCCGTTCGTCCCGACCCCATGCCCCGGAGCGACACCCCGTACGCCCGGGCTAGACCGGCGTAGTATTGATCAAAGGTGAGACCGATCGCGCTCCCGTGACCGGGCGGACCGCTGACCGACTGAGCGGGAGCCGCAGGCGCGAGGCCGATCAGCAGGCCGAGCACCAGCGCGCATCGCTGCATGTGAATCCAAACGCGAGACGCAAGTCGTTGAGCACCCATTCTCCGGCAGAACGTCGTTCGACGGCGTTGCCCCGCCGTGACCCGCCCTGTCCATGAGTATTCGTCTCGAGGTCCTCGGCAAACTCGATCTGCGCGATGCTGACGGTCGGGAGATCGGCGCGGTACTTCGCCAGCCCAAGCGCCTCGCGCTCCTGGCCTGCCTCGCCATTCATGTCGGCGGTGGCTTCGTCAGGCGCGACACGCTACTGGGAATATTCTGGCCGGAGCTGGATCAGGAGCATGCACGTGCCGCCCTGCGCCGGGCGCCGTCAGAAGCGCTCAGCACGCTGACGGCGGCGAGGAATGAGCTCTGGTTTCAGGATGTGGTCGCCTCCCCATTCCACGCGGGGACGCTTGAGCGCTACCATCGCGAGCGAATGCTGCTGGCGCTGGGCAACCACGAGGAGGGGCGTCACTGGGCGGCGACGCTGGCGGAGCGATGCCGTGGGAGCTGGTCTTTCGCGCGGCGGGCGCCGAGCTGCTCGGCGCCGGGCAGAACTGCCGGTCGATCAGTGACCGGTCTGCACCACTCCATCCATCCGACTGACAACATCGGCCATCTCAGGTGCACAATCCACGGTCGGCGTGTGGTCCTGGTTCGCAGGCGCCGTCCACTGCGTCCTTACCTCGACCGGGGTGGAATCGGTGCCGGCCGCCAGTGCGTACGTCACATGCAACCGGCAGGCGTACGGGTCGATCGCCAGCACCCCCGGCTTTGGGTGCCGCACCCCGGACATGACACCTCCCACCGAATCCGCGATATCCAGCGTGAAGAAGTCGGCCGCCATGGCGCGGCGCGCGCGGACCCAGGTTGAGTCCCGCCCGGCGGGAATGACCGAACTGGTGCTCGTCGCCGGGCCGGCCATGAGCTCGGTACAGGCGGTGAGTCCACCAGCGATTGCGACGAGCGTGAGTGCAGCAGCGATGCGGGAGCGGGCCATGCCTTCCAACGGTGGACCAGACCGGTTCGGGGTGTTCAGCGAGGCGGGAAGAATCGATCCGTGACACGGCCGTCGACAAGCGGACGGTGGTAACGATGCGGTGAATGCGGGTAACCATCAGGGGACGTTCGCCGTGTATCGCTCCTCGCCGACGGCCCGGAACCCCCGCTTCAGGTAGTTGGGAAGGGCACTGGGGTGGTCGAGCGTGCAGGTGTGCAGCCAGACGCGCTCCGTGCCCGTCGCCCAGGCCTCCCGCACCGCCATGGAAAGCAGGTAGCGCCCGAAGCCGCGACCGATCGCCTGCGGCAGCAGCCCGAAGTAATTGATCTCGACCGAGCCATCGCATTCGGGCCGCAGATCGAAGTATCCCGCCGGTGCGCCCCCGTGGTAGAGGACCCACACATTCACGCCACCGTCGAGATAGGCCTGGAACTGCTCATCGCTCCAGCTCAGCCGGTCCTGCCAGTGGCACTGCCGGCCGACCTCGGCATAGAGGAAGCGATGGAAGGCCGGCGTACACCGCTCGACCCGCTCCAGTCGCGTACCCGGAGGAGGAGTGTCATCTCCAACCAGGTCGGAAGGACTGGTCATCTCGAGGTAGGTCCGGACCACTTCGATCGTCGGCATGTCGGGAAAATAGTCCCGCCAAGGGCCGGTCACATGGGGTCTGTTCGGGTCCCGGCGAGATCGGGACTGCCCCCGTGTGCAAGTCACCCACCCCGCCGCATCCCCCGCGCGTCCAACTTCCAAGAGGCAACCCATGTTTCGCAGCATTCTGAGCGCTGCCGCGCTCCTGCTGTTGGCGTCCCCCGCGGCCGCGCAGGGCTGGATCGAGATCGAGCATCCCCGTGGCGTCACCACCGTCGATCCGCAGCTCCGTCGAGTCAGCGCCGATGTCCGCGTCACCCTTGAAGGCCGCATTGCCCATGTCGAAGTCGAGGAGCGATTCCAGAACACCGGCGGCCGGATGGCTGAGGGGAGCTACCTCTATCCGATGCCGGGGGAAGCCGTCTTCCAGAATTTTTCCCTGTGGATCGGCGAGCAGGAGGTCCGCGGCGAAATGATGAATGCCGAGCAGGCGCGCGGCATCTACGAGGAGATCGTGCGACGTCAGAAGGATCCTGCCCTGCTTACGCTCGCCGGGCATGGTCTGGTCCGGGCCCAGGTCTTCCCGATCCAGCCGGGTGAAACTCGAAAGATCGTCCTGCGCTACACCCAGCTCCTCGAACGCGCCGGCGACGCCCTCAGGCTGCGCTACGCCTTCGGCGCCCGAGGGCCGCAGAATGGCTCGCTCAGCGTGACGCTGCCGGAAGGGGCCGGGATCGGCACGCCCTACTCGCCCACGCACACCCTTAGCACAACGCGCAATGGGGAACGCACCCGGGTCACACTCGACGCAACAACGGGTGGGGATCTCGAACTCTTCCTCCCACTGCGCCAGGGGCTGGTCGGCATGACCGCACTGCCGCACGCGGAGTCAGGCGAGGACGGCTATGTGATGCTGCTGCTGGCACCCGCGCTCCGGCAGGAGGGTGCGGTGGTGCCGCGCGACCTCACCTTTGTGGTCGACGTCTCCGGCTCCATGTCGGGACAGAAGCTGGAACAGGCCCGCGCCGCCGTCCGTCAGGCGCTCGGTACGCTCCGACCTGAGGATCGCTTCCGGCTCATCGCGTTCAGCTCAGGGGTGCATCTCTTCCGCGAGGAATTCGCCGCCGCCACGGGCGGAAACCTGCGGGCCGGTCGCCAGTTCATTGACGGCCTCAACGCCGATGGTGGCACCAATATTTCCGGCGCGCTCGACGCCGCACTCGGCGCGACGGTGGCCGAAAACCGGCTGCCGATCGTCTTCTTCCTCACCGATGGCGTCCCGTCGGTCGGTGAACAGGAACCCGATCGGATCGCCGCGATGGCCGCCGGCCACATCGGCCGCAATCGGGTCTTCACCATCGGCGTGGGCCATGATGTGAACACCTATCTGCTCGATCGGCTGGCGCAGGAAGGACACGGCGCAGTGGAGTATGTCGCCCCCGAGGCCGATGTCGAAGTGGCGGTCGGCAACCTGGTGGGCAAGCTGAGCCGGCCCGCCCTCGTCAACCTGCGGTTGATCGATAGTCCGGTGCGCTTCGTGGAGCTCACGCCCGGTACGCTTCCTGACCTCTTCTTTGGTGAGGAGATGGTCGTCTTCGGCCGCTATCAGGGCAGCGGGTCGGGCGACATCGTCATCGAGGGCGAGCGCAACGGCCGTCGCGAGCGGTTTGTGACTTCCGCCGTCTTTCCCCGAATCCAGCCGGCGAACGATTTCATTCCGCGCCTCTGGGCGTCCCGCCGCATTGGCGATCTCACCCGCCAGGTCCGGCTCGAGGGCAATAGCACCGCCACCATACAACAGATCCGCGACCTGGGCCTGCGTTACGGAATCCTCACCGAATACACCTCGTATCTCGTGCAGGAACCGCAACTGGCCGTGGGTGGCACCGGCGTCGGCCGCCGACGTGACATGATGCCGATGAGTGCGCCGGCGGCGGTGGCCGCCCCCTCCCCGACGGCGCAGACCGGCGCGGTGGCTTTCGACCGGGCCCAGGAGAGTGGCCGGATGTCCCAGGCGAGCAATTTGGCCGAAGCGGACCAACTCGCGGACGCCAAGGCGGAGAAGTTGAGTGGTGCGGGACCGGCGACTCGCCGAGCCGGAAGCCGGGTGTTCGCCGAGCGCGACGGTGTGTGGACCGATATCGCGCATACCGAGAAGCTTCGCATCGTTTCCATCGCGCCGTTCAGCCCTGCATACTTCGCCGTGACGAGGGCGCTGCCGGAGCTGGCCGCGAGTCTGAAGGTCGGCGATCAGGTCCTGATCGCGGGTCGCCGGGCGAGTGTCAGAATCGCCACGGACGGCGTGGAATCACTGAGCCTCGCCGAGGTAGAACGCCTGGTGCGCGAATTCCGGAGGGTGGCATGAACTGGTCGAGCTGGCTCCTGGCACTCTCGCTGGCCGGGTGCGGTATGGAATCTCCGTGGTCGCCGGCGCTGGCCTGGCCTGACTGTGCCCCCTTCGATGGAGCGGCGACCCGGATCGTGATTCCACAATCGGTCGGCGGCGACAGTGCCTCGCAGGTCGATCTCACCCTCGCCCTGTACGCTGCTCCCGGTGCGATTCGGGGCGAATCCTGGACGATTTCGGAGAGCAGTGCGAACCAGCTCTCGGTCAGCCTGTGCCCCGCCGGGGGACCCTGCCTGTACGCCACGTCGGGGTGGATCAGGGTGGAATCGGGAAGCCCGGGCAGCGACATTCGCGGCCAGTATCGAGTGACGCTGTCCGATGGACGGGTGCTGACCGGGCGATTCTCGGCACCGCTTCAGCAACGAGTCCAGTTGTGCGGTTGAGCAGCGCATGGCCGAAGGTGGGCGGGCGGCATCTGATGCGCACGGCTACCTTCGGCCTCGAACACCCCTCTCGCTGAGATCATGGCGACGATCGAAGAGCTCTACGCCCTGTATCACCAGCCGCTGCTGCGGATGCTGTACCGCCGCACCGGCGACCAGGATCGTGCCGAGGATATCGCGCACGAGACCTTTGCGCGGGCCCTCGCCACGCCCCCGGACAACCCGAGGCCCTGGCTCTTTGCGGTGGCCCTGAATCTGGTCCGGGACGATGGCCGCCGCGCCGTCCGCCAGGGGAGGCGACTGCAGCTGCTCAAGGCCGAATCAGTGCCCCACGCGCCGGCCGCGGATGACGAATACGAACGCATCAACAAGTCCCGCATGGTCCGCGCGGCGCTGGACCAATTACGCGACATCGACCGCGAAATCCTGCTGCTCAAGGCAGAAGGCTTCGATTACGACGAGATCGCCGCCGCGACGGGTCTGGCCAAGGGGGCGATTGGCACCACCCTGGCGCGTGCCCGCCGGCGACTGGTTGAGGGTTTCCGTACGCAGGAGAGGGATCAACATGCCGCATCTTGATGAAGCCCAGCTGACCGCACTCCTCGACGACGAACTGACTGCACCCGAGACTGAGGAAGTGGAGGCCCACCTCGCGTCCTGCGCTGAATGCCGCCAGCTGCTGGCCGAGACCCGGGAGTTCTTCCAGGAGGCCGGGGCGCTGATCGACGTCGTGCAGTTGCCAGCCCTGGCGCCGAGCCGGGCGATCGCCCCGGTGCCGCCAGACACTCCAGCCGTGATTCCCGATCGCCGGATGACCGAGCGCCGGCAACGGGGTCGCCTCACAGCCTGGAGTTCCCTGGGATGGGCCGCGTCGCTCGTCCTGGCCGTCGGGCTCGGCTGGTTCGCGAGCGATCTGCGATACGGCACATCGCTTCGCGCGCCGGCCGCTGACGTGAAGGCGCTCAACCCGGATCAGGCCGTGTTGACGGCCCCGTCAGGGGAATTCATTGCGCCGGTCCCGGGAGAATCGGCCCTACGCACCCCAGCGGTGGTGGCGGCGGCGACGGAGAAAGCCGCAGCGCCGCTCCGTGACGCCGCCGAAGCACAGCGGCCCACTTCACCCGCCGCCGCCGCGCCCGCGCCCGCGGTCGGCGCGCTGACCAACCAGGCGGCACCGTTGGATCAGCTCGGCGAACGAAGGGAGTCGAGCTCGGAGGATCGGGGACGATCCGCGGCAGCGGGAAATGAACCGCGGCTGGATCGTACGAATTCGGGGGTCTCCCGTCGACAGGCCGCTGAGCCGGCGGGCGCCGTACCGCTTACCGAGGTGGACACGCGGCGAGACCGGGCCAGCGTGACGTTTGTCACACTGGAAGAGGCGGTGAGAAGTCTCGGTGGGACGATCCGTCTGGTCGATGGCATGGTGCCCGCACGGGTAGAAACCAGGGAATCCGGCGGGACCGGCGGGAACACGATTCGGGTGGTCTATCTTGATCCTCCCGGACGGGAGCTTTGGCTGGACCAGGAGCGCCCGCCGGCATCGGGGGGGCCGCTGACCCGGGAGCTTGAGGGCCGGCCCGCCCTGCTCGTCGGGGACACCCTTGCCGTCCCGGGACCAGGCGGGAAGTGGACCCTGAGCTGGATGGACCAGGCTGGCCTCCGACTTGGACTTACGGGGTTTCTCCCGGCAGATTCCTTGCATGGCCTAGTACGACGGATTCATTGATTTTGGTCAGGTACTGGCGCCTGGACGTAGATTCCTCCTGAACTCGCTGCCATAGGAACGGATGTCGCACCTCGAAGAGCGTACTCTCGACAAACTGGTTGGCGGAACGGCCACCGCACACGACGTGCATCGGATCGTCCGTCACGTCGAGGAGTGTCGCGCTTGCGCCCGGAAGCTGGAGGAGTGGCGCGACAATTTTGCCGAGGTGGATGAGCGCTTTCCCGAGCTGGCCCTCGACATGCCCGCCATGGCCACGGTGACCCCGGGCGGGCTGGTGCTGATGCCGGATACCGAGGCGCCGCGGCACCGGTTCAATGTCGACCTCTCGACCATCCTCTGGATCGGTGCGGTGCTGCTCGCCCTGCTGGTCGGGTATGGGGCCAGTCGTCTGCGTCAGCCGAGCGAGGGGATGGTGGCCTCAAGCGGATCGCGGGATCAGGCGGCGGCTCCATCCGGCTCAGCTTCAGCTCCCCAAGCCCCAGCGGTCATTCCACTTGCAGCGCCCCCTCCCCACGACACCAGCGCCGCGACAACGCCACCACTGGCCGCGCCCCTGCCCGCGCCGACCGCGGTCGCCGCTCAACCTGTCGCGCGACCTGAGCGCGAGGCCGAGGCGTCTCCCACGACCCCGCTGGCGACGTCACCCCAGTTCAAGAAGGTGCCGCGTGCCGAGGCGGTGCGACGACTGGGTGGTCCGATTCGCTCGCTGCCGGGCTATGACACCGACCATCTTGAGGTGGGCGCGGCCTCGGCCGTCCCCGGAGCCCAGCCTGGGCTTGAGGTGGTCCGGGTAGTCTATCGCACACCGCAGGGCGGGCGGATCCTTCTCGACCAGCAACTGATCCCGATCGACAGCTCCGGCTTCCGCCCCATCGATGACCCCACGCTCGAAAGCGGGGCTACCGCCTACGGTACCTCGCCCACTGGCGTGAGTGTCGCGACCTGGCTCGACGAGGAAGGCTACCGCATCTCGCTGGTTGCTCAGCTCCCTCTGGATTCCCTCAAGAAGCTGGTTCCGCTGGTCCGCTAGAGCCTGCCGCTGGCGTCCAGATCGACAACCACGGGCCGTTGTGACGTTCATTACCGCGCGGAGGGGGAGGGGGAGGGCCATCATGGGCTCACGACCTTGCCACCTCCGGAGCTCCCATGTCGCGCCCCCTCGCGTCGTTCATCATCCTCGCCCTGCTCACGGGTACCACAGGTTCCGCCCACGCCCAGGGTGATATTCGCCTCGGACTCGGTGGCGGCATCACCCTGCCGGTGCGTGGCTATGCCGACCTGGTGAATCGTGGCTGGCTGGGACAGGGCAACCTGGCCTATTTCCCGGGTGCGACCACTTCACTTGGCTTCCGGATTGACGGGTTCTACGGCAGGAACACACTCAGCGGCATCAGCGGCCGGAGCAGCACGTTAGGCAGTACCGCCAGCCTGGTCTTTCAGGCCGGTTCCCGGCGCTCCCCCAACCGGCTATACATCTTCGGCGGCGGCGGGTATGTCCGCACCCGTACCACCGGCCCCAACTTCGGTGCGCGCTCGACCACGAGTCCAGCGATCACCGGCGGAGCCGGCGTCTCCTTCGGGAGTCGCAGTTTCGCCCTGTTCGTGGAGGGCCGGTACCTGAACATCTACACCGACGGTCTCAAGCCTCAACTGGCCCCGATCATGGCGGGCATCTCGTTCGGCGGTCTCTAGCCGCGTATTCCGGCACGGGCCGCACCGAGGCCGGCGGCGCGCCCCGTCGCCCAGGCCCAGGCAAAGTTGTAGCCGCCGATCGGACCGAAGGCATCCAGCATCTCACCGCACAGGAAGAGACCCGGATGTCGGCGACTCTCCAGGGTCGCCGACTGCACCTCACTCAGCGCCACACCTCCGCCCGTCACCTCCGCCTTGCGATAGCCCTCGTCCCCGGTCCAGGGGAGCGGGTAGCGAGTCAACAGATCGAGCAGGGCCAGCCGGCGCTCCCGCGACAGTTGTGAGACCGGATGCGCCGGTTCAATCCCTGCCTCGCCCAGGAGCACCTCTGCCAGCCGCGCGGGGAGCTGCTCCCGTACAACGGTGAGTACCGACTGCGCGCCACGGGACTGCAATCGGGTGTCCCAGCCGGCGCGATCGATGGCCCCCCACTGCACCCGCAGCTCCTCCCGCGGCCCGCCGTTCTGCCGCGAACGCACCGCGATGTCGGAGAGGTCCAGCACCGACGGGCCGCTGTAGCCACGGTGGGTGAACAGAAAGCCACCAGTGGTGGACGCGCGCTTGCCCTGGCGTGTCCCCTCGAGGGACACGGTGAGTGAAATCCCGGACAGGGCGGCGTGTTCGGCGGATGCCGCAAGGAGCGGCGTGAGGGCGGGGTAGAGCGGATGAATCTGGTGTTGCAGCTGCCGGGCGATCGTGAGGCCGATGCCATCGCTGCCGGTGGTGGGCACCGAGAGGCCGCCCGTCGCCAGGACCACGGCGGCGGCCTCGAGCATCGCGCCCCCTTCGAGCTGGACGCTCCAGCCACCGTTCGCCGGGACGATGTCGCGGACCAGGGCCTCGAATCTCACGACGGCACCGCGCGCGCCCGCCGCGCTGATCAGCCGGTCGCGAACATCTCGGGCCCGATTCGACGTCGGAAACAGTTTGCCGGACTCTGCTTCCAGCTCGAGCGGGATCCCGAGATCCGTTTCGAAGAAGTGGCGCTGCTGGTCGAGCGGCCAGCTCGCAAGCATCTTTCGCAGGAGGTGGGGCGACGAATCAGTGACGAATCGCCCGGGGTCGAGGACCGAGGGAAGAATATTGCATCGACCGCCACCGGAAATGAGGATCTTCCGTCCCCCATCGCGGGTGCGCTCCAGCAAGAGCACGGACGCGCCGATGCCCGCGGCCGCAATCGCCGCCATGCATCCGGCCGCCCCTCCACCCACGATGACCACTGGAAGCACACTCATGCGGGAATATGGAGCCTCGGGGGCCAGGCTGACATATGTTCCATTGCCTCGGCAGCTCCGCCTTCTCCTGGAGGCCCATGCAGACGATCATCGAACCGTTCCGGATCAAATCGGTTGAACCGATCCGGATGACGACCCGCGCCGAGCGGGAGGCGCGGCTGCAGGAGGCGGGGTACAACGTCTTCCAGCTCAAGTCGGAGGATGTGCTGATCGACCTCCTGACGGACAGCGGCACCTCCGCGATGAGCGCGGCACAGTGGGCCGGCATCATGCGGGGAGATGAATCGTACGCCGGCAGTCCCTCATTCTATCGGTTTGAAAAGGCGGTCCAGGACATCTTCGGATTCAAGTACGTCTTTCCGACGCACCAGGGCCGCGCCGCCGAACGCATCCTCTTTTCCACCCGGTGCAAGCCGGGCGACGTCGTCCCCAGCAACACCCACTTCGATACGACGCGGGCCAATGTGGAATACGCGGGCGCACGCGCCGTGGATCTCGTCATTGCCGAAGGTCGTCATCCGGCCACGCAACACCCCTTCAAGGGCAACATGGATGTCCGGGCGCTGGAGCAACTCATCGTTGAGGTGGGGCGGGAGAAGATTCCGCTCTGCATGCTGACGGTGACGAACAACTCTGGTGGAGGGCAACCAGTCTCGATGGCCAACGTCCGCGCGGTCAGCGTCGTCTGCCACCGGCACGGCATCCCGTTGTACATCGATGCCTGCCGCTTTGCGGAGAACGCCTACTTCATCAAGCTGCGCGAGGCAGGCTATGAAGGGAAATCACCGATCGACATTGCCCGCGAGATGTTCGCCCTGGCCGACGGCGCCACGATGTCCGCCAAGAAGGACGGGATGGTGAACATCGGCGGGTTCATTGCGAGCAACGACGCCGAGGTGGCACAGCAGGAGCGGAACCTGCTCATCCTGACCGAAGGTTTTCCCACCTATGGCGGGCTCGCCGGGCGGGACCTCGAAGCGATCGCCCTCGGTCTCTACGAGGCGCTGGAAGAGGACTATCTGCTGTATCGCATCACGTCGACCACCTACCTTGGCCGGCATATCGCGGACGCGGGAGTCCCGATTGTCGAGCCACCCGGAGGACACGCCATCTATATCGACGCCGCGGCACTCCTTCCCCACATTCCCCCTCTCGAGCTGCCCGGTCAGGCGCTGGTCGTCGAGCTGTACCGGGAGGCGGGCATCCGGGCGGTGGAGATCGGGACCGTGATGTTCGGCCGACGAGATGCGGCGACGGGGATCGAGACCCCGGCCCAGATGGAACTGGTGCGCCTGGCGATCCCCCGCCGAGTCTACACCCAGAGTCACATCGATTACGTCGTCGAGGCGATCCTGAACGTGCATGGCCGGCGCGGCGCAGTCCGGGGCTACCGGTTCACCGAGCAGGCGCCGTACCTGCGGCACTTCACGGCGTGTTTCGCACCGCTGTAGCGGTTCGCCTAGACAGGAGCGTCCGGAGAAAACCCGAGGGTCCCATGGATGAACGCCCTGATCGGCAGGCCCGCCCCGGAATCGAAGACCGCCAGCGAATCAGGGCTTCTTCCGATACAGGCCATCGAATGCCACAGCCCAGGTCTTTCCCTCGTCATCGGATGTTTCCCAGAGCTGGCGCACGGAGCCATCGGCGTTGCGGAAGAAGGCCAGCCGCTGCTGCTGTGGCTTCCCGCCCGGCCCGGCCGCCACACCGGTCAGCCGCAAGACCCGGTCGGCATAATTGCCCGAGAGCCGCAGCACGGTCCCGAAGTTGTCGACCCACACCTGGTTCCATAGTCCGGTGGCCGTCTCATAGAAGTTGAAGCTCTGTCCCGTGCTTCCGCCGCCCCCGGACCAGTGCTCGTGGATCAGGCACCCGCCCTCTTCGCTCGTCACCAGGTTGGTGCCCACGACCTTGCCGGTGGGGTCAGTAACGTTCCAGTCGCCCTCCCAGAAATCGAACTGGTGCGATTCGGGCTTGGGGCACCCGGCAGTGGGTGCATTCCCCTGCGCGGCGCTGGCCGATACGACGCCAACCAAGATCCCAAGAGTGAGGAGCGGTATCCGAACCGGCATGGGGAAGAGCCTCCGAGTGAGGATGCGACGCATGGTGTGCTGGAGGCCTACGCCTACGGCAGAATCGCCGCGCGGTTCCATGTGGCGGGAATCAGTCAGCAGTCGTCCGCCGTCAGAACTGGAAGTACAGAAATGGACTCGGCGTGGCGAACCGCAGGACGCAGGCGAGTGTCAGGATCGCGAGTCCGACGGCGGCGAACCGGCTGCGTGGGAAGCGCAGCTCCCAGCTATTGGGCGAGAACCAGACGATGCCCAACGACGCCAGCAGCAGAGGATAAGCGAACGCACCCATCAGCCCACCGTTACCTCCCGCCCCGGAAATCACGCCGGTCATCACCGACAGCAGGTGCCCTGCCTCCGCGATTGAGGTTGACCGGAACAGCACCCATCCCAGCATGACCAGCACGAACGTGAGCAGGGCCCCGAGCGGCGCGATGTGTGGCACCAGCCCGTGACGGCGGCACCAGGCGTGTGCGCCGAGTAACAGGCCGTGATAGAGTCCCCACACCACGAAGGTCCAGGCGGCGCCATGCCAAAGGCCGCCGAGGAACATCACGACCAGCAGATTGCGGACGGCTCGCGCCGCTCCCCTCTCCGATCCGCCCAGCGGGACGTACAGGTAGTCGCGGATCCAGTAGGAGAGTGACATGTGCCACCGGCGCCAGAACTCGGCGATGCTCGCGGCCCGGTAGGGGCTGTTGAAGTTCTGGGGAAAGCGGAAGCCGAGCAGGAAGGCGAGGCCGACCGCCATGTCGCTGTAGCCGCTGAAATCGAAATAGATCTGGAGCGTGTACCCCAGCGTCGCGAGCCAGGCCTCCCCGCTGTCGAGCGAGGCCCACTGGTGCCAGAGCGGCGTCACGATCTGCTCCGCCAGCGCATCGGCGACGAGCACCTTCTTGGCGAGGCCGAGCACCAGAAACCAGATCCCCGTCACCCAGGCGGCGGTTTCCAGGCGGGGCGGCACCCGCTCGAGTTGCGGCGCCATGTCGGCATAGCGGACGATGGGACCGGCGATCAGGTGGGGGAACATCGACACGAACGCGGCGAACTCGAGGAACCCGCGCGCCGGTGCCAGCCGGCCACGATAGATGTCGATGGTGTAGCTGATCGAGTTGAAGGTGTAGAACGAGATTCCAACCGGCAGCACGAGGTGGAGGAGTGGGAGGTCCACCGGAACACCGAGCAGGGCGCCGAGGCCGTTGAGCGTCCCAGTGAAGAAATCGAAATACTTGAAAATTCCCAGGATGCCGAGGTTGAAGGCGAGCAGAAGTATGAGGCAGGCCCGTCGGCGGCCGGCGCGCTCGTTGCGGGCGAGATACCCGCCCGCGAAGTAATCGGCGGACGTCGACAGCAGCATCAGCGGGATAAAGCGCCAGTCCCACCACCCGTAGAAGAGGTAACTCGCCAGGGTGAGGAAGCCGAGGCGCAACCGTGTGCCGGGCAGCCACCACCACCCCAGCAGGGCCAGTGGCAGGAAGACGAGACAGAAGACATAGCTATTGAAGAGCACAGCCACCGGGCCGGTTGAAGAGCGACTCGAGCAGCCGATCGGCAACCGGAGCAAGGAAGTGAATCGCGTCCACGAACGCCGTCGAGTCCGCACCGATGCCGGGGAGGGCATCACGCTCGACGTAGCGAAGCACCCCTTCCCGATCGAGACTCCGCAGCAGCACGACGGTTTCCTCGGTGCGGGCGCGCCATGCGGTGGCCTGCGCCGCCCGCTCGAATGCCGGATGCACCGGCGGGATGAAGGCGACGAGGCGAATTCCGTCCCGATGCGCCTCACGGAAGAACTGCCGCAGGACGAGGACCCGATCCGGATCGAGTTGGCCGAACGATTCATAGCGCCGCAGGATGCCCGGAATCGACGCGACCACCCGCTCGGCGCCGCTGAAGTCGCCCCGCTGCTGCGCCGCCTCGATGCGAGGCGAGCGCTGCCGGCCATCCGGTTCCAGCACGGTCGATGGCAGACTGTCGAAGTGGGCGACGCGCGACCAGATCGAGTGCGCGGCCGCACTCACATTCTGCCACCCGAGGAGATCGGCACCCAGCGTCGCAACCGGATCCGACGGGTGGGGGCCGGTGAACGGTCCGAGCGCGCGGCTCGCCACCAAGCCGGGCAGCGGCCCCGGTGGTCCCTGCAACATCTCGGGATCGACGCCAACGACCAGCGCATGCGGCAGGAGCGGGAGCGGGAGCGCGCGCAGGTAATGGAGGATCGCGAGAAGATCGTCGCTCGATGCGCCGTTGACGGCGAAGTTGAACGCCGGCTCACCGCTCAAGCGCGAGAGGCAGCGCGGATCCAGCGTCCTGGCGCGGGAGGAGCCGAGGATCAGTTGGGTGGGACGCGGAGTGCGGGCCCGGAGCAGGGCCGCCTTCTGGTCGCGATCGGCGGTGATGACCGGAGCAACGAGGCCGGTGCCGAAGCGACCGAGCGGATCGACCAGCCAGGTGAAGAGCGCGGTGCCGCCCAGGAGCAGAAGCAGCGTGAGGAAGAAGCTGCGGAGGAACGCTCCATCCTGCGGCGAGGGTTCGGCCGGGGCGTGGGGGAGGGTCATGGGCGGAGAAAGGTAGCTGGCAGCTGGCAGCGAGCAGGTGGTGGGTAATAGGCAAAAGGCGGTTGGGCGGTTGGGCGCGACCGAAGCGCCTTAGGAGCGGCGACCGAAGCGCCATGGGAGCGGCAATGCCGCGACCCGGCGCGAGGGAATGCCGCGACTCGGCGCGAGGGAGGGGCGGTTGGGCGTATATCGTCAGCTTCAATCCAACGGGCAATGCCCCAGGGCCGTTAGCTGATGGCTGACGGCCGCCGGCTGCTTTACGTTTCCCCCATGACGAACCGCCTCGCAGACGCCGCCTCGGCATATCTCCGTTCCGCCGCACACCAGCCGATTCACTGGTATCCCTGGAGTGATGCAGCATTTGCCGCGGCAGCGGCCGCGGACCGCCCGGTGCTGCTCGATATCGGCGCCGTGTGGTGCCACTGGTGCCACGTGATGGACGGAGAATCGTATGAAGACCCGGCGATCGCCGAGTTCCTGAACCAGCACTTCATTTGCATCAAGGTCGATCGCGACGAGCGGCCCGATGTGGATGTGCGCTATCAGCGTGCGGTACAGGCGATGAGCGGGCAAGGTGGCTGGCCGCTGACCGGATTCCTGACGCCTTCGGGGCAAGTCTTTTACGGTGGCACCTATTTCCCGCCCGACGGCAAATACGGACGTCCCGGGTTCCGCAGCGTGCTCGATCAGGTCCTCCACGTATTCCGCACCCAGCGCGACCGGGTGGACCAGCAGGCCGGTACCGTGCTGCGGATTCTCTCGGAGCAGCTCAACGAAGGGGCCGCCGGCACGCTCGCCCCCGCCCTCCTCACGATGGCGACGGGGCAGATGGTATTGCGCTACGACCGCACCAACGGTGGCTTCGGTGGCGCACCAAAGTTTCCCCATCCGGGTGCGGTGCGCTTTCTGCTGGAGCGGGCCCAGGACACCGGCGATGCCGAACACCGCTCGATGGCGGAGCACACGCTTCAGGCCATGGCACGCGGCGGGATGCATGACCAGCTCGGCGGCGGTTTTCACCGCTACAGCGTCGATGCCAGGTGGATCGTGCCGCACTTCGAGAAGATGGCGTATGACAACGCCGAACTGCTGCGGGCCTACGTCGATGGCGCGATGATCCTCGGCGACCCGGAATACCTGGCGGTGGCAGCGGGGATCGTGCGCTGGATCGGCGAGGTCCTGGCGGAACCCGACGGCGGATACGGGGCGAGCCAGGATGCCGACGTCGGCCTGCACGACGATGGCGACTACTTCACCTGGACTGTGGAGGAAGCGGAACGCGCGCTCACGCCCGAAGAGTTCGTCGTGGCGAGTGCGCACTACGACATCGGGACCGCGGGTGACATGCACCACGACCCAGGCCGGAACGTGCTGTTCATCGCCGAGTCGGTTGAGGCGATCAGTCGCCGGCTGGAACTCGACTTCGCGACCACCGACCGGCGCCTGGAAGATGCCCGTCGCAAGCTCTTTGCCGCGCGTCAGCTGCGTGAGGCGCCGTTCGTCGACCGGAGTCGCTACACCAGCTGGAACGCGATGCTGGTCGGCGCACTCCTGCGCGCCGCACCGCTGCTGAACGACGCCTGGCCACGGGACCATGCACTCCGCACCCTGCACCGGATCCGGAGCGAACAGCCCGACCCCACCGCGCTCACTCATGCGCCGAACGGTGGCGGCGGACTGCTGGAGGACCAGGTCCAGCTCGCTCTGGCGCTGGTCGAGGCGTACGAATCCACCGGCGACCTGCAGTGGCTTACCTGGAGCGAAGCGCTGCTCGACCGGACGTGGGAGCTGTATGAGGATAGGGCGGCGGGAGGCCTGTTCGATACCAGCAGCAGCAGCAGCGGCACCGGCCTGCTCACCGCACGGGTCAAACCGGTGCAGGATACGCCCACGCCGTCGCCCAACGGCGTCGCCGCCCTGGTGGCCGCGCGACTGGCGGAGCTGACCGGAGCGCCGCGATGGCGTGAACGGCGCGACCGCCAGCTCCATGCGTTCGCCGCCGGTGCAGCAGACCTCGGCATTTTCGGCGCCGCCTATCTGCTGGCGGCGAGCTGGGCGCTGCTGCCCGCGTCGCACCTGGTGATCGTCGAGGATGGCGACGCCGCGCTGGCTGATGCGCTGCACCTCGCGGCCCTGCGCTCTGGCCTGCCCCGCCGAGTGGTGCAGCGGGTCCGGGCCGGCCACGCTCCCCCGTTGCCGGCCGCCGTCCAGGGTATGCTCGGCGCCGCGCACGGCACGCGTGCCTATCTCTGCGTGGGAACGAGCTGCCGGGCACCGGTGCAGTCGATCGAAGCGTGGAGGGGGCTGCTCGAGGAGGCGGTGGTGGGGAGCTGACAGGCGGTAGACGGTAGGCTGAACGCCGAACGCTGAACGCTGAACGCTTCGAGCTAACGGCCAACGGCTAGTGGCTCATGGCCATTTGCTGACGGCTGACGGCCGCAAGTTGCTGAAGGTCTTTCTCGGGTTGGACCCTTTTCCCACCATTGGCTAGGTTTGCCCAATGCCTACAGCCGCCAATCTCCTCTACTACGGCGACAACCTCGACGTGCTGCGACGGCATGTCAAAGACGAGTCAGTCGACCTCGTCTATCTCGACCCACCGTTCAATTCCAACGCCAATTACAACGTCCTGTTCGCCGAGAAAGACGGCACGCAAGCGGCAGGACAGATGCAGGCTTTTGAGGACACCTGGCGCTGGGATGAGTCGGCGGCGCGGTTGTTTGCTGAGACAGTCGAAGCGGGAGGCCGGGTAGCGGACGTGCTGCTGGCCTTCGAGCGGTTCCTCGGAACCAACGATATGCTGGCTTACCTAGCGATGATGGCACCGCGGCTGGTGGAACTACGCCGTACCCTCAAGGCGACGGGCAGCCTCTACCTCCATTGCGACCCGACTGCCAGCCACTACCTCAAGCTGCTTCTGGATGCGGTGTTCGGGCCCGACCACTTCCGCAACGAGATCATCTGGCAGCGCACTTCGGCGAAGGCACTGATGACGGTGCGACTGCCGAACAACCATGACGTAATCTTGATGTATGGAAAGTCGGACGAGCCGACGTGGAATGAAGGCGCGATGTTTGTCCCTTACGACGCTGACGCTTTGGATGAGAAGACAGATGAGAAGTACTCGCTTCATGATTCGAACGGCCGGAGGTATCAACTTACCAGCCTCATCAACCCGAACTCGGATCGGCCGAATCTCACGTACGAATTTCTCGGCATCACGCGAGTATGGCGCTGGACCAGAGAACGGATGAAGCAAGCGTACGCAGCCGGTATCGTCGTCCAGCCAAGCCCGGGCGCCGTGCCACGACTGAAGCGCTATCTCGATGAGCAACGAGGGAAACCGCTTGGCGATGTTTGGACCGATATCGCCCCGATAAATGCTCGGGCCCAGGAGCGGCTCGGCTACCGACCCAGAAACCCGTCGCCCTGCTTGAACGCATCGTCGAAGCCAGCAGCAACGAAGGCGACGTCGTCCTCGATCCCTTCTGCGGCTGCGGCACCACCATCGAGGCGGCTCAGAAGCTCGGCCGGAAGTGGATCGGGATCGATGTCACCCATCTCGCGATTGGACTGATCAAGACCCGCCTTCGTGATGCCTTCGGGGATTTGGCTCGCTATCAGGTGATCGGCGAGCCCACCACGCCTGAAGATGCCGCCGCGTTGGCCGCGTCCGACAAGTACCAGTTCCAGTGGTGGGCGCTGGGCCTGGTGGGAGCGCGGCCGGTGGATCAGAAGAAGGGGGCCGACAAGGGGATCGATGGCCGGCTTTACTTCCATGACGGCAGCAAGGAGACCCGGTCCATCATTCTTTCGGTCAAGGGCGGGAAGCTGAAAGCGACGGATATCCGAGATCTGCGCGGCGTTCGTGAGCGGGAAAAAGCCGAAATTGGCGTCCTGCTGAGCTTTGAGCAACCGACCAAGCAGATGCGCACCGAAGCGGCCTCGGCCGGCTTCTATGACTCTCCCTGGGGAAAGCACCCTCGGATCCAACTGCTGACCGTCGCAGACATTCTGGCGGGCAAGGGGATCGACTATCCGAAGACCGGGGGAACCAATCTGACCTACAAACAGGCCCCGATCGCAGTACGAAAAGTGGCCGAGCCCAGGGGACTGTTCGATCCCGATGCCTAGCCGAGCCCACGGCATGCAGAGACTCCCAGAGCAGTGCGCCTGACGCGCCGCCCGCGCGTTGACGCGGGAACACCCTCGCGGTGCAGTACCTGTTGCAACCACGACGACTGGTGGTTCAGCCTCAAGCCACCCTTCCAAGCAACGCCGGCAGGCCGCAGGGAGTAGTCGATAGGCTGACCGCTGAATGCTGACCGCTGAATGCTGCCGGCTGACGGCTTCCTGCCGATTGAGCTTCCCGTCAGACGCGCTTATCCTCCCAGCCATCACTCCGCTTCCCCTGCCCTCTTCCCCTTTCCCCGACCTCATGAAAACTGCCACCTTTGAAACCAGCCGGGGCACGATCGTCGCCGAACTCTTCGACACCGAGACGCCCGGCACGGTCGCCAATTTCGAAAAGCTCGCCAACGACAAGTTCTACGATGGAACCCGGTTTCACCGTGTCATCAACAACTTCATGGTGCAGGCCGGCGATCCGCACTCCCGCACCGAGAACGACCCGCGCGCCGGCACCGGTGGCCCGGGCTACAACATCAAGTGCGAGACCAGCCAGAACACCCACAAGCATGTGGCGGGCACGCTCTCGATGGCGCACGCCGGCAAGGACACTGGCGGCAGCCAGTTCTTCATCTGTCACTCACCCCAGCCGCACCTCGACGGCAAACACACCGTCTTCGGGCAGGTCACCACCGGTCTGGACGTGGTCAACCAGATTCGCAAGAACGATCTCATCACCTCGATCCGGGTGACGTGACCTGCTGCTCGACTTTGCCGTTCTCGCCGACTACGCCCTGATCGATCAGCAGGGCAAGCTCTCCGTCCTGGGGCTGTTCCAGCATGTGTGGGTCCCCCAGTTCCCGGCCATGCATCCGCGCGCCCATCTGGTGCTACGGGTGCGCGGGCGGCGGACCGAGATCGGCGAGCACGGTCTGGCGATCCGGTTCATGGATGACCGGGGAAACACTCTCCTCGAAGGCGCTGGCACGGTGCATTTCGGCGAACCGCCTGCCGGTGTCACTGAGGTCGAAGCCGGTGCCGTGCTGGTCTTCGACCTTCCCCTGCCACAACCGGGTGCCTACGCATTCGAGATCCAGCTCGACGGCGGGGAGAGCTACCGCGTTCCTCTGACCGTCGGCCTGATTCCGGGCGGCCCCCCCCTGCCAGGACCCGACAGCACCACGCTGCATTGACCATCGGGCCGGGCGCAGCGGCCTATCGCACGGTGCATTGGGTATTCCGACAAGACTGTCACCTTTTGACATTAGTGTGAATGCCCCGTAGACTTTCCCCTGTCCCTCCCTCGACGCACACCCGACAGTACCCCCCGGCTCATCCTCTCGGAGTCTTCCAATATGCGGCAAAACGTGGTCTGGTTGGCTGTCGGCGGACTGGTCGCCCTGGCGGGCGTGCCAGCGACCCTGACAGCTCAGGGCTTTAGCGTCAACGAGCATGGTGCCTGCGCCATGGGCCGCGCCGGCACCGGCGTGGCCGCGCCCTGTTCCGACGGCTCGGC
This sequence comes from Gemmatimonadales bacterium, assembly GCA_039934355.1. Taxonomy (GTDB): domain Bacteria; phylum Gemmatimonadota; class Gemmatimonadetes; order Gemmatimonadales; family GWC2-71-9; genus JADJOM01. The sequence goes on along the minus strand of JBDTMI010000019.1, from coordinate 29,852 downwards.
GATCTTCTTCAACCCGGCGGGCGTTGCCAGTGCCGTCAAGGGCCGCTGGACGGTCTCGGGCGGTGGGGTGGTGATCTCCCCGCGCGGCGGTTTCACCGACGATGCGACCAGCCTCGAAACGAAACTGAACAGCAAGAACTACCCAATCCCCTCCTTGTACATCACCCGGGGCATCAGCGACAAGGTCGCGGCGGGCGTCGGCGTCTTCGCACCGTACGGCCTCACGACCGACTGGCCCAGCAACTCGCCGGTCGCTTTCCTCGGGTACAAGAGCGTCATCCGCGCGATCTACATCCAGCCCACCGTCGGTGTGAAGCTGGGACAATACGTGCAGCTCGGTGCCGGCTTCGATTTCACCCTGTTCCATGTGCAGCTGCGGCAGCGGGTCGACCTCTCGACTCAGACGGCCGTGCCCGGGGTCACGTTCGGCAATCTCGGGATTCCCACCGGCACCGCCTTCGCCGACGTCAACCTGCATGGCAACACGACAACAGTCGGCTATCACCTGGGCGCGATCTTCAAGCCCAGTGACCGGGTCTCGTTCGGCGTGCGCTATCTCTCACGGCAGAAGGCCAAGATCGACAATGGCCGCGCCGAGATTTCGCAAGTCTCGACCGGTATCATCCTGCCAGCGGGCAACCCGTTCCCCGGTGTCCCCGCCGGGACGCCGCTCGACAGCGTCGTCGCCCCGCAGTTCCGCGGCAGCGGACCGCTGCAGGACCAGGGCGCCCGGACCGGGGTGCGGCTGCCAGAACAGCTGGTGGCCGGCGTCATGGTCAAGCCAATCGACCGGGTCCGGTTGTTCTTCGACCTGAGCTACACCAACTGGACCGTCTTCGACACGCTCGACATCATCACCGAGAATCTTCCCGAGATCAATCTGCCGGAGAACTTCGGAAAGACCACTGCCTGGCGCTTCGGCGGCGAGTACGACCTGTCCCCCGGAACGACACTTCGGGCCGGCTACCTCTTCCACGATGCGGCGGAACCGGATGGCTCGGTGACCCCGAACCTGCCGGAGGGCCGTCGCTCGGAATTCACCGTCGGCCTGGGGACGCGGCTGGGACAGAAGCTGCATGCCGACTTCGCCTACCAGTACATCGATCAAGGTGACCGCCGCGGCCGCACGGTGTCGTTCGGTCAGCCGGACAATGGCCTGTTCAATTTCAAGGCGCACCTCTTCGGTGCAGCCCTGACCTACACTTTCTGACGCTCCGGGAGTCTTGCCTCATGCGCATCACGCGACTCGTCACGACCCTGCTCGTGGCAGTGCCAATGCTCGGCAGCTGCCGGAGCGATGAGAAACTCAACGCCCCGGCCGTGTCCGACCCGATGTTTGTCCGCTATGCCGCGCTGGGCAACAGCATCACTGCCGGGTTCCAGTCCGCCGGCATCAGCGACAGCACCCAGCTGCGCGCCTACGTCCAGCTGCTGGCCAAGGCGATGGGCACAACTTTCAACTATCCACGGCTGAATGGCCGGGGCTGCCCGCCGCCATGGACCAACAACACCACCGGGGCCCGGGTCGGCGGCGGCCTCCCAACCACCTGCGACCTCCGGGTCCCGGTGAGCGGACTGCTGAACAACCTCGCCGTCCCGGGCAACGCTACCGGCACGCTGCTCAGTAACTTCGGCGGGCTGCCGTCACAGTTCGATCCGCTCAAGACGATCTTTCTCGGCGGACGCACCGAGGTCGAGTTGATGCAACAGCTCCAGCCGACCTTCGTGTCGGTCTGGATCGGGAACAACGACGTGCTCGGTGCGCTGATCTCCCTGACCAATCCCGGAGATCCGGCGCAGGTAACCTCGCCCACCCAGTTCGCCGCCCAGTACGATTCCCTGCTCGACGCCATCGAGGGCACCGGGGCACGGGCCATCGCTCTGTCTGTGGCAGAAGTCTCGGTGATTCCGTACGCCTCGCGCGGCTCCACCTACTGGTGCATCAAGAATCAGCCGGCCTGCGGCACCTTCCCGGCGGCACTGCCTGCCGCCTTCGCGGTGAACAACAACTGCGCACCGATCCTGGCCATTCCCACCGCCAAGGGCGACTCGACACTGGTGCCCTGGCCGATCTTCGTGCCGAAGATCGCGGCGGCCGCGCTCGGCGGAGTGGCGGACACGCTGGATTGCACGGCGGACGCCGAGGTGATCGTGGCCTCGGAGTACGCGAATATGCGAACAGCGGTGGCAGCCTATAACGCGCACATACAATCCGAGGCGGCGGCGCGCGGGATCGCGTACTTCGACGTCAACCCGACCCTCGAGGCGCAGGTCCAGTCGCCCACCAACCCCACCGGCCTGATTCCGGCGTTCCCTGACCTCGCCCCCGCGCTCGGTGGCGGCTCCGTGGGATTCGGGCCGCTGTTCTCGCTGGATGGCGTCCACCCCAGCAGCCTCACCCACCAGATCGTGGCCGACTCCGTGGCCTCGACGATCAACAGCTTTTTCGGACCCGGTGGCACCGCCGACCTGGTGACGCTGCTGCCAATCCCGGTATGTGGGACGGTGAGCTGCCCGGCACCCTAGACGGCGTTGGGCGCTGGGTGGTAGACGAGGGGGTGGGGTTCCGAAAGGAGTCCTGCCCCTTCGCCGTTTGGGGAGGCCAGTTGGCATTCAGCGTTCAGCGTTCAGCGCTCCGCCATCGCCTACCGCCTGCTCCCTCCCGCCTCGCGCAAGCTTCCCCTAACTTCCCGCATGCCCATGCCCACACCCTGGACCCGTGACCGCGCCCTCACGCTGATGCATGAGTACACGCCATCGGATGCCCTGCGAAAACACATGTACGCGGTCGAGGCCGCGATGCGAGCGCTGGCGGTTCGCGACGGTGCCGACGTCGAATCGTGGGGGCTGGTGGGGCTGCTGCACGACTTCGACTACGAGCGCTTCCCCAATCCGACTCATTCGGCGACGGAAGAGCACCCGAGCGAGGGAGTGAGAATCCTCGCCGCCGAGGGATTTCCCGAGGAGCTGCAGCGGGCGATCCTCGGCCACGCGCATTACACCGCCGTGCCGCGCGAAACACCGGTCGCGAAAGCCCTGTTCGCGGTGGATGAATTGTGCGGATTCCTGGTGGCCTGCGCGCTGGTCCGCCCGTCCAAGAGCCTGCAGGACCTGGAAGTCTCCAGCGTCAGGAAGAAACTCAAGGACAAGGGCTTTGCCCGCGGGGTGAATCGCGATGAGGTGGTGCAGGGTGCCGCCGAGCTCGGCGTGCCGCTGGAGGAACACATTGGGTTCGTGCTCGGCGCGCTCCGGCCGGTGGAGCGGACCCTCGGCCTGGGTGGCGCGTGACCGGGCTGTCTCCCGTCGAGTCGCCCGGCGTTGAATCGGTCGACCAGACCCAGACGCACCGGGCGATCGACCGGGCCGCTGCGGCCCGCGCGATTCCCGGCAATCGCGTCACCCTGCTGCAGGATGGCCCCGCCATCTACGACGCCATGCTGGTGATGATCGCCGGGGCACGGCAGTTCATCCATTTCGAGAATTACATCATCCGCAGCGACCGGACCGGCTGGCGGTTCGCCGAGGCGCTGGCGGCGCGTGCCCGGGAGGGATTGCCGGTGCGGGTGCTGTACGACTGGCTGGGTTCGATTGGCACGCGCCGGAGCTACTGGCGTTTCCTGCGCGAGGCGGGCTGCGAGGTGCGCCGGTTCAATCCGCCGGCGCTGCTTCGGCCGATGCGGCTGATCTCGCGCGATCACCGCAAGCTGCTCGTGGCGGACGGGTGCCGGGCGATCGTGGGCGGGTTCTGTATCGGAGATGAGTGGGCGGGCGACCCATCACGCGGTCTGCCTCCCTGGCGCGAAACCGCGGTGCAGATCGACGGACCCGCGAGTCAGGCACTGGATATCGCATTCGCACGGGTGTGGCGGTTCAGTGGCGCCCCGCTCCCGGAGGATGAGCGGGCCACCGATGTCCCGTCCGCCGGCGAGGCGGCGGTGCGTGTGGTCGTGGGCGAACCGGGCCGGCAGCGTGCCTACCGCGTGCTGGAGTACCTTACCGCCGGCTGTCGCCAGCGACTGTGGATCGTCGATGCCTATCTCGTGCCCCCGCCACGGCTGTTCGAGGTGCTGTCGCTCGCCGAATCCGATGGAGTGGACATCCGCCTGCTGGTGCCGGGCGCAAGCGACCTGCCCCTGGTGCGTCATCTGACCCGGCTGGGTTATCGCGATATGCTCCGCGCGGGATTGAGGATCTTCGAGTGGACCGGCCCGATGATTCATGCCAAGACCATGGTCGCGGATAGTCTGTGGGTCCGCGTCGGCACCAGTAACATCAACGCGGCGAGCCTGATCGGAAATTTCGAACTGGATCTCGTGGTCGAGGATGCCGGACTAGCCCTGCAGATGGAGCAGCAATTCCGTCGCGACATCGGTGCCAGCATCGAGGTCATCCGTGAGAGCCGCCGGTTGTCGGGTGCCCTGGGCCGAGTCGTTCCCTCCCGGCTCGCGCGCGTCACGAGCGAGACGACGGCACCGAAGCGCCGCGGCGCGCGGGAGCGCCGGGAGCGCGCCAAGATGGTCACCCGTCAACTTGCCACGGGCGCGTTCCGTTCGATGCTGGGGCCGACCAGCCTGGGGTTCGTGGTGCTCGGGATCCTCTTCGTGGGATTGCCGCAGTTCATGGGCTACGTCTTTGGTGGGCTCTGCCTCTGGTTTGCGCTCGTGGTCGGGCTGCAGGCATGGCGACGGCGGGGGGCGGCATGAAAACGGCTACGAGCCACTAGCCGTTAGCCGTTAGCGTTCAGCTACACGCTACCGGCCATCGCCCATCGCCCATCGCCTATCGCCTACCAAACGTCGCAATCAGTTCGGCAATACCTCACCAAGCCAGCGCTCAAGTGCTTCGCGAGCCCGGTTGGCCCCGAGGCGTCGGTACAGGTCGACGGCGCACGCCACGTCCTGCCGCACTTGATCCCACTCCTGCCGGGACGCCAGCAGTCGAGCTCGCGTCCCCCGGGATTCCGCCTCGATGAGCGCGCTGCCATGTTCCCCGGCGAGCGCCACTGCCCGGTCCAGCGCCAGTGTCGCCTGCACCACTTCGCCCAGCATCAACCGCGCCGCTCCCGCCACCCGAAGGGCATCGGCCTCTCCCACGGCATCGGGAATCGCGGCGTATTGCTCCGCGCCCAGCCGGGCACCAGCGTCCGCCACCGCCGGCTCCCCGCGCAACAGCGACAGGTCGGCTCGTCCCACGTGCGCAATCGCGAGGAGCCGGGTGTTGCCCGCCTCCCGGGCGAAGTCGATCGCGCGGCGCTCCTGCTTGTCCGCCAGATCCAGGGCGCCCTTCTCCCGATAGGACAGGGCCATGTTGTGGTGCGTCTCGCCCAGGCCCAGCAGGTACCCCACCCGCTGGAAGGCTGGCACCGCGAGCTGATACAGCGAGAGCGCCTTGTCGAATTCCCCTCGGATATTGGCGATCATGCCCAAATTGTTCGTCGCGTGACCGACGGTCCGATAGTCGCCCGCGCTATTGGCCAGCGACAGCGACAACTGGAACTGCTGCTCCGCCTCGGCCAGCAGCCCCAGCTCGAAGGCGGCAGCCCCCTGCATATTGACGGCTCGGCGATAGGATACCGGGTCCGGCCCGACGGCAAGCCGAGGGACCACCGTGTCGAGCAGTGCCCGTCCCTCCGGCAGATGACCGGTGCGCAGATCGGCCTCGGCCAGCAGCAGCAGGAGAACGGGCGAGATGTCAGGCGCCTCCCGGCGCTCGGCGAGCGCCAGGCGTACGCTGCCCCAGTCGCCGCGGGCAGCGTCGATCCGCGCACGTTCAAGGAGGGAATCCCGCGCCACCGCATCGGTCATGGATGCACTCAGTAGGAAACCGCATAGCGAGTGAAGCCGGGGATATCGGCCTCGACCTCCAGCTCGACCAGGTTCACCGTCCCCGGCACTTCCTCCCAGAGCGCGCTCACCTGCTCCTGTTTCCAGATGTTGAGTGAAAGCACAAGCGCCGTGTCCGCCGCGCTCACCACACCATCCCGGTTCAGATCGGGATCCGCCTCACCGTACTTGAGCCAGAGACGCGCGGGACGGGAGGGGGAGAACACCAGCCCCGCCGGCTGGAAATCGGCGATCAGGTTGAGTGTATCGACCACGCTGATGGTGATCAGGATCGAATCGCCGCTCGCGATTGGCGTTCCATCAGGACGATTCACGAGCGAGCGATCATCCACCCGGAGCCGGGCGAACTCGACCGAGTCTACCGCGCCGGGTGCGGGCCGGTACATCAACCGGAGCTCCCGGCGTTCACCCTTGACCGCCCAGAAGCTGACCACCCGGTCCGCGATTGGTGGTGCCGTCGGGGAGGCCCGAAGGAAGTGAAGATTGCCCTGCTGAGCCGTGGAGTCCGTATTGGGACCAGGCAGTTGAGAGGCGCTATCGGCGCACGCGGCCGCCAGCGGCAGCAGGACGAGCACCGGCCAGGGGAAACGCATCAGCGATCGTCCTCCATATCCGTGTCGTGTGTGGCGATCCGCGTGTCACGTGGGGTGAGCAGTCGGAGAAGCCGGGTGCGGGAGATGTTGAGTCGCCGCGCTGCTTCGCTCTTGTTCCCCTCACAGAGGCGGGTCATCGCCAAGGCGGCGCTGCGGGTGATGTCCGACATCGTGGCGGGGAAAGGCACACCATCGGCGGACGGACCAGCCGGCTGCGCATCGAGGCCAAGATGATCCGCGTCGAGCCGCCGGCCATCGAGCATCAGGATGGCCCGTTCGAGCACGTTGCGCAGTTCACGGATGTTGCCGGACCAGGGGTGCGCCATGAGCCGGCGGTCTGCCTGCACCGTCAGCTCCGGCAGCGGCACGCCGTATTCACGGGAGAAGCGTTCCAGAAAGGCGCGGGCAAGCAGGAGGACATCACGGGCCCGCTCTCGCAGTGCGGGGAGTCGGAGGCCCACCACGTTGAGCCGATAGTACAGGTCCTCGCGGAACTTGCCCTGCCGCGAAGCCTCCGCCAGGTCAACGTGGCTTGCGGCGATGACACGGACATCGATCGCCATCGACGTGGTGCCGCCGAGGCGACGAATCTCCCGCTGCTCGAGCACCCGGAGCAGCTTGCCCTGCAGCGGCGGCGACAGATGACCGATCTCATCGAGGAAGATGGTCCCGCCATTCGCGACCTCGAACAGTCCAGGCTTGGCGGCACTTGCATCGGTGAAGGCCCCCTTCTCGTGACCGAACAGTTCGCTCTCCAGCAGGCTCTCCGGGATCGCGGCGCAGTTGACATCGACGAAAGGCGCGGCCCGACGGGGCCCGTTGTAGTGGAGCGCGCGCGCCAGCAGTTCCTTGCCGGTCCCGGTTTCGCCAGTGATCAGCACGGTGACGGTGGGGTGCGGAATCACCCGCGACGCGAGATTCAGTACCTCACGAAGCGCCGGGCTTTCTCCCAGAATTCCTTCGAAGCGGTACTTGCTGGCCTCGGAGGACGTGAAACTCGCGCTTCGGCCGGCCGCACGGAGGGCCTCCGCCTCCTGCGCCAGCCAGGTGCGAAGCGCGGCCAACTCCGCTGGCAGCGCGAAATACTCGGCCACCCCGGCGCGAATGAGCGGCAGCGCGATGCGGTGATCGATCTGCGCTCCGACCGCGAAGACCCGGGCTCCCGCGGCAACCACTGGGGCGGCGACCTGACCCAGGGTGTCCTCCACTCCAGCACCATTGATCAGGACGAGCCCGCCGGCCGGCACTACCACTGAGGGATCCCTGGTGATCGCCAACTCCATTCCGCACTCCTGGGCCAGTCCGGCCCACAGAGCATTGAAGGAGTCGCTGATCGCCAGCACGGATAGCACGGGGTCCAAGCTCGACACGATACCTCAAACGCAGATGGGGAATGCGGTCGATCCACCTTGGTGAAAAGCAGGATGCAGGCCGAGGCGTCTGGCTCCGATCCTTCCTTCTTTCGTCATCACTACCAATGACTTGCAAAACCGGGCTTCGGGCGGACGCTCGCCCGCGCCGGAACGAATCGTGACACCTGCCCCGTTTCGGTACGGGCCCGTCCCGGTAAAACCGTTGGGGACGCCGGTCCCTGTGGACTGCAGAATCGAGAAGCGGAAAGAGGGTGGCCTCGACCCGCGTCCATAGCCTGCAACGACCCGCCATCCTCCTCCATGGCAACGGCTTGCTGCGCCGGTCGGAATACCTCCCGCGCCCCGGGTGTCGCCCCGACTCGCCCCGGGCTATCGCGTGGCGGTACAATTGGGGCGTGCCGGCAGCGACGACTCAACGATTCTCAGGACGGGCGCGTATCTCCCTTGTGACTGACCCGGAGCTGATTGCCAGCGCGCGCCAGGGTGACCGAGGGGCCTTTGGTACGCTGGTCGAGCGATATGCTCCGCAGGTTCGCCGGCTGACCCGCACGATTCTCGGACCGACCACCGACGCGGAGGACGCGGCCCAGGACGCCTTTCTCTCGGCCTGGAGAGCGCTCGATCGCTTCGATCCTGCGCAGGCGCTCTCGCCGTGGCTGACCCGCATCGCGCTGAACGCCGCGAGAGATCTGCGACGGCGACAGCGGGTGCGAAGCACCGAACCTCTGCCGGAAACCCTGGTTGCGTCCGGCGCCTCGCCGGAGCAATCCGCCGGACGGCGGCTGCTGCGCGAACGGCTGGACGTCGCGCTGGCGTCGCTGCCGGAGCGGCAACGAATCGCCCTCGTCCTGTTCGATGTCGAGGGGTACAGTCATGCGGAAGTGGCGGCGCAGCTGGACATCCCGGAGGGGACTGCGCGCTCGGAAGTCTTTCACGCCCGGCGCGGCATGCGCTCCGCGCTGGGTCCCTGGCAGGAGGAGACCGGATGACACAACTCGACGAATTCGATGCCCGTCGCGATGAGGCGCTGGGCGCCCTGCTGCGCTCGCACCTGTCCGGCGACGATACCGCGGGCTTCGCCGCGCGGGTGCTGGAACGCCTGCCGATCTCGGGCAATTCGACCGCCTGGGAGATCCTCGCCGGCTGGGCCCGACCGGGACTCGCGGCGGCCCTCCTGCTGGCGACACTCACCGGCTTCTGGATGGTGGCACGACAGAACAGCGGCGGCGCTGCGGACGTCCTTGCCGTCGAAGGGCTCGAGGGAGGATCGACGGTTGGTGGAGATGGCCTGCTCGCCGCGGTGTTGGCGGGGGGACGTTAAGGGGAGGTCGAATGGCATTGACACCACGAAATTGGAAGGCGGCCGGACTGCTGACGCTCGCCGTGCTGCTCGGGGCGGCGGCAGGCAGTCTCCTCGGGACCCGCGGCGCCTTCGGATCGCATGGACACGGAAGGTCACATGGACCGCGGAGCGAGGAATACGTCGCACGGGTCAGTCATGAGGTCGGGCTTACGGCGGCACAGCGTGACAGCGTGCGTGCCGTTCTCGGGCGGCATCACGACGAGATGAAACAGATCCTCGCATCGGTCGAGCCCCGGCTCGACAGTTTGAAGGAAACCATTCGCGCGGAAGTGCGTACCCAGCTCACGCCGGAGCAGCTGATCGCCTACAACAAATTGACCGCCCGCCTTGATGCGGAGCGGAAGGAAGATGAGCGCCAATTCAAGGATGAGGAGAACCGGGATGGGCACTAGCAGGGGACGGTGGCGTCAGTACGCCCGCGCGGGAATTGCCTCACTGCTCTTCGCGGGAGGGCTCGCGGCCCAGCAGCCGCAGCCCACCAACACCCTCCAGATGCCAGCCACGGACGGACAGCCGCAGGTCTCACTGGAGGAGGCCATTCGCCTGGCCCAGGGCGCGGTGCCGGGTGTGGTCCAGGCCCAGGGCAGTCTGCGCAATGCCAAGGCGCAAATCCGCTCGGCGACCGGCGCGTTTCTCCCCAGCCTCACCGCGTCGTCCTCCGGCAGCACCAGTTTTTCGGAAGGGACGCAGTTCACCAGTGGCGGGGCACAATCGAACTCGACCAATACCAGTATCAACTTCGGCCTGAGCAGCAGCGTCGATCTCTTTACTGGATTCCGTCGCGGGGCCGACCGCCGCGAGGCACGGGCGACACGGACCGCCGCGGAGGCATCGCTCACCAATGCCGAATACCAGGCCGGACTGACGGCGACCCAGCAGTTCTTTGCCGCGCTCGCTGCCCAGCAGCTGGTCCGGGTTCGGCTGGCCAGCGTGCGCCGGGCGGAAGAGCAACTCAAGCTGTCGGTCGCCAAGCTGCAGGTGGGCTCGGCCACGCGGTCCGATTCGCTGCGTTCGCTGGTGAATCTGGGCAACGCGCAGCTGGCGCAGGTCTCGGCCGAGAGCGATGTTGCCGGCCGGCAGGCGGCACTGGGGCGGACGCTGGGACTCGACGGCCGGGTGGCGGCACAGGATGACTCCTCGTTCTACGCCTTGCCAGTGACCCTGGACACTGCTGCGGTGCTGCGGGAAGCCGTGGACAATTCTCCGCAGGTTCGTGCCGGGGAGGCGAACGCCACGGCCGCGCGCGCGGCGGTGGCCGCCTCCCGCTCGACCTACTGGCCCAATCTGGCGCTGTCGGGCTCGACCAGCTGGAACGGCAACAACAACCGGGACTACGAGCTGCTCGCCCAGCGGCAGTTGTCCCTGGGGCTGTCGTGGCCACTATTCAATCGGTTCCAGCGGGAAGAGACGATCGTCAACCGGCTCTCGAGCCTGGACAACGCCGTGGCGAGTGCGGCGGACACCCGGCGCCAGGTGCAGGCGTCGCTGACCACCCAGTTCGCGCTGCTTGACGCCGCGCGGCTGCGGATCCGGATCACCGGGACCAGCGTGGTGGCGGCGGAGGAGGATCTGCGCGTGGTGAACGAGCGGTACCGGGTGGGAGCAGCAACAATTCTCGATGTGCTCAATTCACAGGAAGCGCTGGCGCAGGCGGAAGTGGATGTGGTGAATGCACGCTTCGATTACCTCAACGCCCGGGCCCAGATCGAGGCCCTGATCGGACGATCCCTATGAGTGCGGCCATGACATCCACCGCCGAGCGCATGGCGATGCTGCCCGGTGACGTACCAGGTGACGCCGTCATCGTCACCCGGAATCTGCAGCGGCAGTACGACATGGGCGGCGAAATCGTGCGGGCGCTTCGTGGGGTCGACGTGATGATCCGGCGCAACGAGTTCGTCGCGATCATGGGGCCGTCCGGCTCGGGCAAATCGACCCTGATGAACCTGATCGGCTGCCTCGACACGCCGAGCGAGGGGGAGTACTGGCTGAACGGCCACCGGGTCTCGGAACTGGGGGACGACGAGCTGGCCCGGATCCGGAACAAGGAGATCGGCTTCGTCTTCCAGACGTTCAACCTGCTGCCGCGCGCCGATGCCCTGCACAACGTGGAGCTGCCGCTGGTCTACGCCGGTGTCGGATCGAGGGAACGCCGGGAGCGCGCCTCCGAAGCGCTCCGCCGGGTGGGCCTGGAGGACCGGATGGGGCACCGGCCGAACGAACTCTCCGGCGGTCAGCGCCAGCGCGTCGCGATTGCCCGGGCATTGGTGAACCGGCCCAGCATCCTCCTGGCCGACGAACCCACGGGCAATCTCGATTCCACGACCAGCCAGGACATCATGCGACTGTTCGAGGAGCTGCACGCCCAGAACCAGACCATCATTCTCGTCACCCATGAACCCGACATCGCCGCGCACGCCGCCCGCCAGATTCACCTGATGGACGGGACGGTCGCGCGGGATTTTGCCACGGAATCGAAACAGGCACCATGAACACCATGAGACTGACCACGGCGGCTGCGCTCCTCCTCCTTGCTGCCTGCAGCAAACCCCAGGCGCCGGTGCTCGCCGTCTACCAGGCGCTGCCGGTCGAGCGACGAGACATCGTCGTCTCCGCCCGCGCCAAGGGCACGATCCAGCCGGATACCACGGTCGAGGTGAAATCGCAGGCTTCAGGCGAGGTGCTGCAGGTCAAGGTGCAGACCGGCCAGATCGTGCGGGAAGGCGACCTGCTGGTGCGCATCGACCCGCGCATCCCCAAGAACAACGTCGATCAGGCGCAATCGAGCCTCGAAGTGGCACAGGCCCGGCTCCTGAACGCCACCAGCCAGAAGGAGCGGTCGGATGCGTTGTACAAGTCGCAGTCGATCACTCAGACCGAGTATGACCAGTCGGTGCTCGACTTCGCCACCGCAAAGGCCGGCGTCGTCAGCGCGCGGGTGAACCTGCAGAATGCCCAGATTACCCTGGATCAGACCGAAGTGCGCGCGACCAGCTCGGGAACGATCATCGAACTCGATATCGAGCGCGGTCAGGTCATCTCCTCACCGACCAGCACGGTCGGCGGCGGAACCGTCCTGCTTAAGATGGCCGATCTGAACCTGGTGCAGGTCAGCACGCTGGTGGACGAGACCGACATCGGGAAGATTCAGCCGGGCCTGCGGACCAGCGTGACGGTGGATGCCTATCCCAACACGCCGTTCGAGGGACGGGTACTCAAGATCGAACCGCTGGCCACCACTTCGCAGAACGTGACGATGTTCCCGGTGCTGGTGCGCATCGAGAACCGCAATGGCCAGCTCCGTCCCGGCATGAACTCCGATGTCGAAATCCACGTGGGGCGCAGGGACAGCGTGCTGGCGGTCCCGAACTCAGCGCTCCGTACGCCTCGCGATGTCGCCAGTGCCGCCGAAGTGCTCGGACTGACGATGGACCAGGTGGCGACCCAGCTGGCGGAGCGCGCGCCCGGCGGGGACAGCTCGAAGGCGGAAACGGTGGCGGCCGCCCCCGCCGGCAACACCATGACGCTGCCCAGTGGCCAGTCCGTCACACTCCCCGCGGGGGTCACCGAGGCACAGGTCAAGGCCATCATGCAGAAACGCATGGGCGGGGGGGAACCGAGCGCGCCGGAGCGGGCCCTGCTCCGGAAGGTCTTCGCCGGCATGAGCGGAGGAGCGAGACCTGTGGGTGGGGGGCGGGGTGCGAGCGGCGACGCAAGCAGCGGCGGACGCTACATCGTGTTCGTCCGGCGCGACGGAGTCCCCTACGCGAAAAATGTCCGCACCGGGCTCACTGACCTCGATTACAGCGAGGTCGTGGACGGGCTGGAGGATGGCGATTCGGTGCTGGTCCTGCCGACTACCAGCCTGATCGAGTCGCAGAAGGATGCCGCGGAGCGGACCCAGCGGATAACCGGCGGTGGCGGAATCCCGGGCATGGCCAACCCGACCGCCACCCCGACGACCCCCACGACTCCAGCCCGGAGGCCCTGACCATGCTCGTCGGGGAGACATTCGTCGTGGCGCTGCAGTCCATCCGCGCCAACGCGATGCGTTCAATTCTTACCGCGCTGGGCATCATCATCGGAGTGGCGGCCGTGATCACGGTCGTGGCACTCGGCGCCGGTGCCCAGAAGGCCGTCGAGGAACAGATCGCGGCCATGGGGGCCAACGTGCTCACGATCTATCCCGGCCAGATGTTCAGCCGAAGCGTTGCCAGCGGACAGCGGGTGAGCCTGACCGTCGATGACGCCGACGCGCTGAAGCAGCGGGCCACCCTGCTCTCCGGCGTCGTGCCGGAATTCTCCAGCAGCATGCAGGTGAAGTACGGCGCCAACAATGCCAACACCACGATCACCGGCGCCACGGCGAACTTCCCCGACGTCAAGCGGTTCACGATGGCCTACGGCCGCTTCTTCACCGCCGGTGAGGACCAGGCCCGCGAGCGCTACGCGGTCCTGGGCTCGGAAATTCCGGAGATGCTCGGCGCGAATGCCGCGGGACTCGTGCATCAGACCATCCAGATCCGCGGCATGTCGTTCGAGATCATCGGGGTGATGGCCACCAAGGGAGCGGCCGGCTCGTGGTCCAATCCCGACGAGCAGGTCGTGATTCCACTGCAGACCGCGCGCTATCGGGTATTCGGCAGCGACCGGCTGCGGCAGGTCACGGTCGAGGTGCGCGAGGGCACGCCGCTCGTGCAGGGCATGGTGGACATCGAACAGGTCATGCGGCGCCAGCACCGGATCCGGGCCGGGGGCGAGAACGACTTCATGATCCGCAACTCGCAGGATGTGCTGGCCACGCAGCAGGCCACCACCGAAATCTTCACCACACTGCTGGCCAGCATCGCCGCGGTCAGCCTCGTCGTTGGCGGCATCGGGATCATGAACATCATGCTGGTGTCGGTCACCGAGCGCACCAAGGAGATTGGCGTGCGCAAAGCACTCGGCGCCACCCGGCTCAATATCATGTTCCAGTTCCTGGTCGAGGCTCTGGTGCTCTGCCTGGCGGGCGGCGCGCTCGGGATCGGGCTGGGCATCTGGGTGACGGACTTCCTCGCCAAGTCGAATGGCTGGAACACGCTGATTTCCACCGAGAGCATTCTGGTCGCCTTCGGTACCAGCGCGGTCATCGGCCTGGTGTTCGGTCTGTGGCCTGCGAGCCGGGCGGCGAAGCTCGATCCGATCGTGGCACTGCGGTACGAATAGGGATTCCCGGGACGGCGGGGTGCGGGGCGCGCGCATAGGGGCGGGTGGTCGGGCGGGTCCACCATCCGTCCGTACGCCGCCCCTACACGCCGCCTCGTCCTGCAATAGATTCCGCCGCCATGATACTGACAATTCTGTCGTTGTCCGCGGCCCTGCTGCAGGACACCGTGGCCGCGACCCCCGAGGTCGCGATTCCTCGCATTGAAGCAATCGCCACAATCGACGGGAAGCTGGACGAACCCGTCTGGGCGCAGGCCACCCGTCTTGCAGACTTCCATCAGTTTCAGCCGGTGGACAGCCGGCCGGCGGAAGAGCGCACCGAGGTGCTGGTGTGGTACGCTCCCAATGCGATCCACTTCGGCATCATCGCGCACGACCGCGACCCGGGATCCATCCGAGCGACGGTGGCCGACCGTGACAACCTGGATGCCGACGACAATGTCACGATCTACCTGGACACCTTCAACGATCATCGCCGAGCCTTTTTTTTCGCCGTCAACCCGCTCGGCGCGCAGGCCGACGGCGTGCGGAGCGAGGGCGGTTTCACCGCGGGGACGCTGTTCGGCGGCAGCATCGACGACAGCCCCGACTACATCTGGCAATCAAGGGGGCAGGTCACCGACTCCGGCTATGTGGTGGAGATCCGCATTCCGTTCAAGAGCCTGCGCTATCCGGGTGACGGTGGGCAGCGCTGGGCGGTGAACATCCTGCGCAAGATCCAGCGCACCGGTTACGAGGACACCTGGACCGATACCCGGCGGGCGAACGCCAGCTTCCTGACGCAGTCCGGCACCATCAGCGGGCTGTACGATCTCACCCGCGGTATCGTCACCGAGATTCAGCCCTTCGTGACGGCCCAGGCGAACGGGGTGCGGACCTCCACCGGCTTCGATCGGGAGGAGATCGACCCCAGCGTCGGGGCCAATCTCCGGCTCGGCCTGGCCAGCAACCTCTCGCTCGACGCCACGTGGAATCCCGACTTCAGTCAGGTCGAGTCGGATGCGAGCCTGGTGACGGCGAACGAGCGGTTCGCCCTGTTCTTCCCCGAGAAGCGGCCGTTCTTCCTCGAAGGAATCGAGCTCTTCGCCACGCCGAACCAGCTGGTGTACACCCGGCAGATCGTCAATCCGCTCGCCGGCGGCAAGGTGACGGCGAAGTTCGGCCGCTACAATCTCGCCCACCTGACGGCCGTGGATGAGCGCTCCGGCGCGAATGCGCTGCACACCATCACTCGGGTGCGCCGGGATATTGGCGTGAACTCCACCGCCGGTCTCACGATCACCACCCGCGACCAGGACGGCGCGGTGAATCGGATGATCGCCAGCGACCTGCGCATCGTGTTCGGCAAGTTGTACTACGTGGCGGGACAGCTGGGGGGCTCGTGGACCCGGAGCAGTCGAGGGGCGTCGCTGCGCAGCAGTGCGCTGTGGGAGGGGGAGTTCGACCGGACCGGCCGGAGCTGGGGCTTCAACTACAAGCTGACCGGCATCGGCAACGAGTTCGAGGCGCAGTCGGGATTCCTGCAGCGCAATGCCATCGTCAGCGGGCGCGCCTTCAACCGGCTCTCGTTCTACGGGGGGCGTGGGGCGCTGCTGGAGGCGCTGACGGTCTTCGCCGGACCGAACCGCATCTGGCGCTACGACGACTTCATCACGGACGCCATCGAGGGAGACGAGAGCATCGATGCGACGCTGACGGTGCGGGGCGGCTGGAAGGTCAGCGGACACGCCGAGCACAGCTTCGTGGACTTCGAGCCGGGAGCGTATGGCGGCTATACCGTCGATCCGGGCACCGGGCCGGTGGCCTATCAGCCGCTGAGTGGCGTGGATGACGGCTTCGAGTTCAGCACCGGCCTGACCACGCCGACCTTTCAGACGTTCAATGCCTCCGCCAGGATCGCCCGGGCCCGAGGCGCCATCTTCCCCGAGGGAAGCCGAGGCTACGAGACCCGCCTGACCTCCAGCCTGTCGTTGCGGCCGACAGGCTCGATCAGGATCACCGGTTCCACCACCTGGTCCCGGATCACCCGCGACCGGAATGGCTCGGAGTTCGCGCGCACGATCATTCCGCGACTCAAGCTGGAGTATCAGCCGCACCGGAGTCTGTTCTTTCGCGTGGTGAGTGAATACGTGAGTGGCCGATCGGCCGCGCTGGAGGACGCCCGGTCCGGCGCGCCGATCTCGGTCAACGGTACGGCGACGTCGGCCTCGGAGTCGAACCGTCTGCGGGTAGACTGGCTGGCTTCCTTCGAGCCGTCGCCCGGCACCGTGGCGTTCTTCGGGTATGGCAGCTCCACCGATGACAGCCAGCCCTTCAAGTTCCGCCGCCTGACCCGCTCAAGCGATGGGTTCTTCGTCAAGCTGGCGTACCAGATCAGGCGGTAGGATTCCCGTATCAGGATGCCGCTCACTCCACCTCGACCCACACCTCCGCCTGACCTTCCGGCCCATATGTGACGTGCACCCGCCAGGGCTGGCAACAAACCTGGCAATCCTCGACGTAGTCCTGGATCGTGCCGCTGCCGGGATCCAGCGCAACGACGCAGCGCTCACCGCAGTGCGGGCAGACCACTTCCGCTTCCAGGTCGACTACTCCGTCGCCCAGTGGAAAGTCGTCGTCCAGCGGATCGGGGAAATCGACCATGAGGGCATCTTTCTCTTGTATCACGCCGATCAGGGCGCAACCAGCGGGTTGAAGCATCGGGACAGCGACTGAATCTACCTGAGTGTCCGTTCCGTACTGCACCATTACCAATTGCAGACGCCTTTCTCTTGAGGACCCTACGATGGGATTCCTGTACCTCGTGCTCACTGTCGCCGCAGCGGTCGGCGGGTTCGTCATCGCCCGCCGATTCGTACAGCGGCGGCTCCGATTCGTGGACGGCATCCGCTCTCCAGTCGCCCCGTTCATCGCTGCCCTGGCGGCGGCGCTCATTGCATGGCCCGTCACCCTCCTTCCGATCGTGACGACCGCCACCGCCGCCATCTTCGGCGTCGGCGCCGGGCTGGGAACGGCAAGTGGCGTGAAGGCGCTCAAGCGCGGCGACAGCTGAGACTGATGCTCCGCGCGGTACCGCTCATCACGCTGGCCGCCCTGTGTTTTGCCCCGTCACCGCTCGCGGCGCAGCGGGCCGTCACCGCCACCTTTCCGGCGGCGGGCATGCTGCGACGCGGCTGGATCGACACCAATCGTCCCGCATGGGGGCGACTCGGCCCTCGCCCACTCGCGACAACGGTCTGGTATCCCGCCGACACCCCGGACATTCCTGACACGCTGACGATGGGACCTCCCGGGCAGCCGCTGTTCGTGGCCGGGGTGGTGGCCCGCAACGCCTCCTTCGCCAATCATGCGGCGCATCCCCTCATCCTGCTTTCGCATGGCACCGGCGGTTCGGCGCTCCAGCTCGCCTGGCTGGGCATCGCCCTCGCGCGGCGCGGGTATGTCGTGGCGGCGGTTGATCATCACGGCAACACGGCGGCGGAGCCGGCCTACGATCCGCGTGGATTCACGCTGTGGTGGGAGCGGGCCATCGATCTGTCCGTCGTGCTCGATCTCCTGCTGGCGGATTCGACGATCGGACCCAGGGTGGATCGCAACCGGATCGGTGCCGCGGGCTTCTCGATCGGAGGATACACCGTGCTGGCGCTCGCAGGGGGCCGCACCAGACTGGTGGAGTTCGACGCTTTCTGCGCGTCGGCCGAACGAGACGCAACCTGCGGGGCGCAGGCCGAGATGCCCGACGCGTTGAATCAGATGGACCTGCTGATGCAATCCGATTCCGCGGTGCAGCGCTCGATGGCGCACGCGGGCGACCAGTATCGCGATGACCGCATCCGGGCGGTGGTGACACTCGCACCCGCGGTCATGCGTGCGGTTCCAGCGGCGTCGCTTCGTAGTATCGTGGTGCCGATGCTGATCATCGCGGGCGATTCCGACGAGATCGCACCCGCGCTCACGAACGCGCGTCATGTCGCCGGCCTGGTGCCGCATGCCCGGTTCCGCCTGTTCCGCGCCGTCGGGCACTACACTTTTCTCTCCAGTTGCACCGCGCGCGGCCGGACGATCCTGCCCGACCTCTGCCACGACGCCCCCGGTGTGGATCGTGATGCGATCCACACGAGAGCGGCCGCGCTCATCGCGGATTTCTTCGACGCCACGCTCGCCCTGCCGCGCTGATCGTCCCGGCTCGCGGGCCGATCCGGCCGCCATTATCTTTGCCGCCATGCCTCACATCACCTGCACCCGCTGCGGTCAGACCCGTGACCAAATGGCCTTCCGCCCCTTCCAGACCGACCTCGGACTCCGGGCATACAATGAAATCTGCGCCATCTGCTGGGCGGAGTGGCTCAAGACCCAGCAGCAGCTGATCAACCACTATGGTCTGAATCTGCGGGAAGCCAAGTCCAAGGACTTCCTGTTCCAGAACATGGAACAGTTCCTCTTTACCAGTTCACCCCAAGCCTGAAGTTGGTATCGATCGCCGGCCCCCCGGGTCGGAGATCCTCGGTCATCCCGAAACGGAACTCCCGCCCACTGCCCGATCGGACAATCCAACCGAAGTCCACCGTCAGGTCCCAGTTATCGAGCTGCCCCGCCTCTGTCCCGCTGTAGTAGGGGCTGTGCAGGTACAGGTTTCCGAAGCTCCATACCGACCCAATCGTCCGCCAGCGCAACCCTGCCGTGCCCAGCACAAAGAGTTGTTCCTGCACCGTGCTCAGCAATCCATGCCGCGGCGTCCAGCCGATGTTCGCCGAGCCTTCCAGCACGAGGCGCGGCGCGACCTGCGCCCGCGCGGTATTTAACAGGCTAATGGACGGGACCCCGCGCCCATAGCCGGCGCCGCCGGTATGGGTCGGCAGCGTCAGCGACAGCACCGATTGGACTCCGTGCAGGACCCGTCGCCCAATCCCGAGCCGCACGTCGCCCAGGTACACGGCGTGCGGCTCGAAGCGGACCAGACGATTGTCGGCGAATTTGTAGCGATAGTCGAAGCGCCCTGCTGGCCGCAGCTCCCGCTCGGGGAAGTTGATACCGAACAAGCCATGGTACCAGTTGAGAAATCCGTCGAGAAATCCGCCGTAGGAACCACCGGCCCAGGCCTCCGCCAGCACGAAGGTGCGGGGCCCCAGGTCCCGCGACAGGCTCAGATTCAGCCGCAATGTCTCGGCGTCCAGCAGATATGATGTGTCCACGCTCGAGTAGCGCAGGCCCAGCTCCACCATGCTGGCATAATCCAGCCCGACCGCAATCCGCCAGCCGGGACCCGCGGACACCGTGGGCTGGAAGTAGAGCCCGCTGCGGGACTCGCCGACGGGGTTGGCCGGATGCAGGAGTGGCAGGCTCTGCCCCGCGGCGGGCCACGCGAGGGAGGTGAGAACCATCGTCGCCATCGCGCATCGGAGCTGGCGCCGCGTGGCGGGCGACGGGTCACGGCGCATCGATCGACCTCCAGAGATACCAGGCAGCGTGACTGCGGAACGGCCGGAACCGTTCACCCAGCTGCGCCAGCCGCCGAGGCGAGCGCACTCGGTAGAGCTGGAGGGCAGCGCGCTGCACCCCGCCATCACCCACGGGCCAGACATCAGGTCGGCCGAGGGAGAACATGAGGAACATCTCCGCGGTCCATCGGCCGATCCCTTTCACGCTGGTCAGTCGTTCGACCACGGCATCATCGTCCTCTGTTTCGAGAGCGTTCAGGCCACCGGCCAGCGCAAATTGCGCCAGCTCGCGGAGGTAGGTCGCCTTGGCGCGGGAGAGTCCGGCGGCACCCAGCGTCATAGGGTGGGCCCGCGCGAGAGCAGCGGGGTCAAACGTGACCCGCGTGCGGAGCCGAGCGGCGATGCTCGCCGCCGCCTTCCCGCTGATTTGTTGCGAGATGATGGCCCCGACCAGCGCCTCGAACGGTGACTTCCGCTCAAAGGTCATGGGCCCGTGGCGCAGGACCAGACCGGACATGATTGGACAGGTGAGGAGAGGCTCAGGGTGAGGCATGGCTTGGGGTCAGGGATTGAGCGTTCAGCGTTCGGCGTTCAGCAAACAACACCCGGCGGGGAGCTTTCGACATCACCACCACGACCAGCGACGCGGATGGTCCGCTGAATGCTGACCGCTGAACGCCGTCGGCGCTCTCCCAGAATCTAGCTCCTCCGCCAACTCCCCTTGACGCCGCCCGCCCTCGCGCCGTACTCTACGGCCATGTCCAATCGCAATCCCTTCGGCTTCCTCTTTACCACGTCCGGCGCGGCGCACGAGCCGTCCGGTGCGGGGAAGCCCTAGCGCTCCACCGACCCGGATCCTCGACGCCCCGCCGGCACCGACTGGCGGGGCGTTTCTGTTTTTCACCTCTGGAGCAGACTCATGCGCGTAGCGATTCAGGGTACCAGCGGTTCCTTCAGCGAAGCGGCGGCGCGGCAGCAGTGGCCGGACCTGGAAGTCGTTTCCTGCCGCGATGTCACCGACGTGGTGCAGGCGGTGCGCGAGGGGCGCGCCGAGGCAGGCTGCCTGGCCATCGAGAATTCGCTGGTCGGGTCCGTCACGCCGACCTACGACCTGCTCCACGAGGCCTTCGGCGATGGTGCGCTCTCGCTCAGCCGCGAGATCCTCCTGCCGGTGCATCATGCGGTGATGGGGCTCCCCGGGGTGCCGCTCAGCGGGATCACCCGGATTCTCTCCCACCCCGTCGCGCTGGGCCAGTGCCGCATCTGGTTGAACCGGATCCTCCCCGATGTCCAGCTGGTCAGTGCGTGGGATACCGCCGGCAGCGCCGAGATCGTCGCCCGCGACGGTGATCCTACCCAGGCCGCCATCTGCAGCGCGCACGCCAGCGCGGTGTACGGCCTCTCGGTGTTCGAGGACCGGATCGAGGACGACCCGACCAATCAGACCCGGTTCCTCACGTTCACGAGCGCCCGGGTGGAGCTCGATCCCACGACGCCGCAGAAAACCTCGCTCATCGTCTGGACCGACCACCGTCCCGGCATGCTCGCCGCCGTGCTGCAGGCCTTCGCGGGGCGGGGCGTGAACCTGACGAGCCTGCAGTCACGCCCCGAGCGATCGGCGCCGTGGACCTATCGGTTCTACTTCGATGTGGATGGCGGACAGGGCGAACCCCGCCTGGCGGAGGCGCTGGAATCCATTGAGGCGCTGGCCTCGCGGATCGTGGTGCTGGGCAGCTATGTCGCGTGGCAGGGTGCGGGCGCCGTGGTTGGGCCCGTCGCCCCGCGTCCGCCTCACATGCGACCGAAGCCCGACCTGCCACTGTTCGACCGGCGGCAGCGACCCGAGGGCACCATCGTGACGGTCGGCTGCATCGAAATCGGCGGTGGCCGACCGGTGATCATCGCCGGCCCCTGCTCCGTGGAAAGCGAAGAGATGATCATCACTACCGCCGTGCTGGTGGCGGAGGCGGGCGCCGACATGCTGCGCGGTGGCGCGTTCAAGCCCCGCACCTCGCCCTACGACTTCCAGGGCCTGGGCGTCCGGGGGCTCAAATACCTCGCGGAGGCGCGGGAGCGCACCGGACTGCCGATCGTGACCGAGGTGATGAGCTGGGAGGAGGTGCCGCTGGTCGCCCGCTACGCGGACATGCTGCAGATCGGTGCGCGGAACATGCAGAACTTCGCGTTGTTGCGCGCCGCCGGTCGCAGCGGCAAGCCCATCCTCCTCAAGCGTGGAGGCGGGGCGACGATCGAGGAATGGCTCCACGCCGCGGAATACATCCTCTCCAACGGCAATCCCAATGTCGTGATGTGCGAACGCGGGATCCGCACCTTCGAGCGTGCCACTCGGCACACCCTGGACCTGAACGCCGTGGCGATGGTCCGGGAGCGAACTCATCTGCCGGTGATCGCCGATCCGAGCCATGCCGCCGGCGTCCGCAGCATCGTGCCGGCGCTCACCCTCGCGTCGCTCGCGGCCGGCGCGCAGGGAGTGATCGTGGAGGTGCACCCGACCCCGGATCAGGCGCTCAGCGATGGGGCGCAGAGTCTCGATGTGCCGGAGTTTGCCAAGCTGGTGGCGCAGATCCGCTCGCACGAACCGGTGGCCGTTCGATGAAATCCGAGCCACACCTTGCGGACTACGTCGACGGCCTGACGGTCCGGGATCGCGGCCTCATTACCGCCTGTGGCCTCGGTGCGCTGGAGTTCGCCCGCGAGATCCTCGCGGAGCACGGCGTCTTTTCAGCTGCGAATACCGGGGAGTGGTGCCGGATGTTCTCGGAGGGGCGTGTGTGAATCGGAAATGAAGTCGCCTTCAGCCTGACGCGGCCCCCTTGCGGATGGGTGCAGCGGAGTCGACTCTCCGTACATGAATCCGCCCCGCTCGCCCGAGATCGCGCCACCCTACAAGGGGCGCGCAGAGTATCCGCTCACCGCCTGGTTTCTCGGTCCCCGCGCCGAGAACGCCAGCGTGTGGACCGAGTTGTTCGAACACATTTTCACCGACTACGTCCACTGGCGACGGAACTACTTCCCGGCCGACCCGTGGGTGGTCGGGCGACTGCGCCGGCGGAGCCCGGAGCACGAGTCGTGGCTCGACCTGCTCACGACCAACCTTGACGCGATCCTGAGCGAACTGAAGTATCACTTCCCGCTCCACTCCCCGCGCTATGTCGCCCACATGGTGTCGGAACAGAGCCTCCCGGCAGTGCTGGGATACTTCGCGGGCCTGCTCTACAATCCGAACAACGTCACCAGCGAGTCAGCGCCGATCACCGTCGCGCTGGAGCTGGAAGTCGGGCGGATGATCTCCACGATGCTGGGCTACCAGCCAAAACTGGCGTGGGCCCACATCTGCTCCGGCGGCACGCTGGCCACGATCGAAGCGCTGTGGGTTGCCCGCTCCGTACAGTTTGCACCGTTCATCGCCCGGGACTTCTGTCGAGAGCATCAGGTCCCTTTCCGGCACCGCACGCCCAACGGCGCGGAACGATTCCTGGTGGAGCTGGACGACGCCACGCTGGTGGCGCTTCGACCGCAGGAAACCGTCACGCTGTTTCGGGCGCTGGCCCGCCACCTCCAGGAGGCGCGGGGTGAGCCGGCAGCGCGGGTCCTGGAGGAGCTGAACAGCTACGCCCGGACCAGCCGATGGAACATCGCCCGGCGCGGCATTGGTCCGGTGCTGGCCGCTTCGGGCCTGCGCCCGGTGGTCTTCGCGTCCGCGGCGGCGCACTACTCCGTCGCCAAAGCCTGCAACCTGCTCGGCTACGGGGAGGATGCCCTTCGTCTGGTGCCGGTCAATGCGCGCTTCCAGATGGATGTGGATGCGCTGAGCGGGGCGCTCGCGGCGTTGGCGCCGGAGGAGTACGTCGCCGCTGTGATCGGGATCGTCGGGACCACCGAGGAGGGGGCGGTCGACCCGATTCACCGGATCCGCGCGCTGCGGGAGCAACGGGAGCGGGAACAAAACCGTTCCTTCTGGCTTCACATCGATGCCGCCTGGGGCGGGTACCTCCGCGCCCTCTTCAACGGACTGCCGGTCAGTCATGTGCCGGCCGGCGCCGGGATCGAGGCTGCCGCCGAGGAATACGTCCGCGTCCTTGACGTGCGGGAACGATTCGAGGTCGATGTCGGCGTGGATACGCCGGACCTGCGGACCATCGAGGTACAGTGGAATGACCGGGAGACCTATGCTGCATTTCTTGCCATGGCTGACGGTGATTCGACCACCATCGATCCGCACAAGATGGGCTACGTGCCCTATCCTGCCGGCGTAGTGGCCTTCCGCAACGGCCTGGTCACCGAGTTCATCACTCAGCGGGCCCAATACCTTTCGGACGAGGGCGACGGGATCGGCTCGTTCGACCACCCGGTGGACATCACCGCCTTCGGGCCCCATGTGCTGGAGGGCTCCAAGCCCGGCGCGGCGGCGCTGTCCTGCTGGCTGGCGCACAAGACCATCCCGCTCACCCACGAGGGTCACGGAAAGATCGTGCGGACCTCGCTCCTCTCTGCCCGGCGGCTGGGCCGGCTGTTCGGATTGCACTCGCAGTTGTTCCACCGGCTGGAGCGGGAGCGCCTTCCCGACGGACCGGCCTCCACGCCCTTCACCTTCCTCACCGTGACCGAGCCGGAGACCAACATCGTCTGTTATGTCGCCCGCCCGATGCGCTGGGACGGGACCGCCATGATCCCGGCCACCACTCCACTTCGCACCATCAACGCGCTCAATGAGCGGGTCTACGCCGCGGCCAGCATCCCCGGCTCACGCTCGCATCAGCTCTCGGCGGCCCAGCCGTTTTTCATCTCGCGGACGCGGTTCGAGGAGGAGCAGTACCGGGCCGACAGCATTCGGCCGCTGCTGGAGCGGCTGGGTGTCTCGGAGGCGTCGTATCGGGAGGAGGGGCTGTTCGTGCTGCGGTCCACGGTGATGAACCCGTGGCATGGCGAGGCGGAGAAGGTCGGGATGGACTACCTGTACGAGTTCGTGCGCTTCCTGCACCGAGTGACCGCGGAGGCGCTCTACGGCTCGCCCGCATGACCGATGATGGTCTTCTGCTTTTTCATCCGGACGACCTCGAACTTGATCGGCTCCTCGGCGTCGTAGCTGCGGAGAATCCGGAGCAGGTGCGCCGGTCCGGCAAGCACACGGCCATTCACCCGCTGAACGACGTCGCCCGGCCTGAGGGCGAGATGTGAGCCCTCGGGGACACTGATCACGAGGATGCCGTCGGCGGTTCCGAAGTAGCGACTCAAGCCCGGATTCATCGGCGCCAGCTCGAGGTCGGCGAGCGGGGAGCCCATCAGAAACATCATGGGGGGTGGCAGCCGTTCACGGACGAATCCCGGCTGCAGCGTCTCGGTCCGCGGCCGCGTGGTGTCCCGCGGGCCGCGCGTGACCAGGGTGCGGCGCATTCCGCCCTCGGCGCTCCGCATCGCGTCCACCGGATTGTCGCCCGCGACGTAGCCCCAGAACCCTTCGGGGCTCACCCAGGCAAGGGCGGGATCATCGCCGGCGCAGACCAGCACGGTGCGGCGTTGCGCGCCCCGGCGAAATTCGACGGGCACGGTGTCGCCCGCGACGATGAGCGACGCAATTTCGGCAAGCCGGGTGCCGGGGGGCGATTCGTCCCGATCGAGCTCGGAGCGACTGCCGACTAGAGATTGTCCGTTCAGGCTGGTGATGATGTCGCCGGTCCGCAGGCCGGCGCGTGCGGCGGGACCGTTCGGTGCGATCGCCTGGACGAACGCGCCGATCGAATCAGTTTCCTCGGCATCCCGAACCTTTACTGAAACACCGAGACGGGCGCGCCGCGCGGCGAGCAGGTCGAGCCGCTCTCCGGGGAGCGTCGTCTCGATCCGGATCGTGAAGGAATCCTGCCGGACGCGGGTCGCGGGAACCTGCGCGTCAAGGGTGGGGGAGAACACCATTCCGAAGAGTACGCCGTACGGCAGCACGCACCGCATCCTGCACCGTCCCTCCATTACTCAGAACCCGACTTCGCTCGCCCGGGTCAGGTGCACATCCATCAGTGCATCGAGGAGACCCACCCGCTGACGCCACAACTTCGCGAGCGCCTGATCCCGCTCGGCGGCCTGGAGCAGCTGGGCGGTCTCCAGCTCCCGGTCCACCCGGGCGATGCGATCCTCGAGATCGCCGGCGACGCGAGCGGTGACGCCGTCGGTAACGCGCTGATCGGGATTGTACGACTGGATGAGCTGTTCGAGCTGCTGGGAGCGGTTCATCGCCTGATGGATGACCTGCTCCTCAGGGTTGGCCGGGTGACGCAGCCGTGGGAGCACGACCACCACGGCGATCGCGGCGGCCGCGGCCAGACCAGCGACACCACCCCAGCGAATCCGGCGCCGACGGCGCTCCGCGGCCAGTTGCCGCTGCAGGACGGGCCAGCGATCCCGTGCGGGTCGCAGCGTGGGCAACGCCTTGAGCCGGGCGATACGCTGGTCCAGGCGGCTGGCCTCCTGCTGACAGACCGGACATCCCTCCAGATGGGCCCGCGGCTCCGCCAGACCGGGCTCGACCCCGCGCTCACGCAACCGGGTCAGCACATCGAGAGAGAGATGGCTCACTCTCGTACCTCCGAGACCGGCATGGCCTCCTCGCCGAGCCAGCGGCGCAGGCGGGTATGCGCCCGGGAGAGCTGTGACTTGGAGAAGCTGACGGTGCGGTCCATCATCCCCGCGATTTCCTCGTGGGTGTAGCCTTCGACATCATGCAGCCAGACGACGGCGCGCCCGGTCTCGGACAGCCGCTCCAGCGCGGCCTCCAGGTCCATCTGGAGGCCGGCATCGACCCGGGTTCCGGGGCGGTGGTACTCATCATCCAGCTCATCGGTGTCGCGGTATTTGTTCCGCCGCAGGCGCATGAGCGCCTTGCTGGAGGCGATGGTCCGGACCCAGCCCCAGAGGCTGCCGTCGCCACGATATTGGTGGAGACTGCGGCAGACCTCGAAGAAGGTCTCCTGGAGCACGTCCTCGGCGTCTTCGACGGTGCGGCAGATCCGGCGGGCGAGATTGTAGACCGGGATTTCGTAGGCCCGGTACACGGCCTCAAGCGCGGCGGGGTCCCCTGCGCGGGCGCGGGCAAGTACCGCGGGGGCATCAGTCAACACAAATGAGTGGGTCATGACGGCTGAAAGATGCAGGGGAAGGGTTGAGGGTTGCAGTGGGTGGCGCAGGAAAGAAGGGGGGGGCGGGACAAGTTGTCCCACCCCCCCCTCAGCCGCCCGAAATCCCATCGGTTACCGGACGGTGCAGGCCGCTGACTTGAACACGTTCAAGCGGCCGGCCCCGAAGACCTTGCTGGGCCCGATTACATCGGTATTGCGGGTGACGCAATTGGAGGTCACTGTCGGCTTGTTTTGTCCCCGCTGTGACTCGACGACGGCCATCGCCCCGGAGACATGAGGCGCCGATTCGGAGGTGCCGGACGCGAAGACGTAGCTGGTCGATCCGCATGCGAACGGCAGTGTCAGCTGGTACTGGCTGCAGGCCGAGAGCACGAAGTCGAGCGTGTTGCCAGCGACGAAGTCACCGCCGGGTGCCATCAGGGTGACGCCGGTCCTGCCACCGAAGTTCGAGTAGCTCGCAAGGCCATCGAAATTGGCCTGGTTGAAGGGGGCGGTCGCACCGACACTGATGACGCCCTTGATCTGAGCGGGGACCGAGATGAATGTCGCCGGGTCCTCGTCGAGGTTGATGGCGCTGTTGCCGGCGGACGCCACAACCACCGCACCGCTGTTGTTCGCGAAGGCGACGGCACGCGTGAGCGCGGTAACGAGGTCCCCCCCGCCCGGAACGCTCCGGTCGAAGTAGGCCCCAAGGCTCATGTTGATCACGTCCGCGCCGGCCTCGGACGCCCAGACGATTCCGGCGATGACGTCGGCAAAGCTGCCGCTGCCGAGCACGTTCAGCACCTTGGCGGAGCAGAGCTTGGCATCCGGAGCCACGGACGCCATGCCGAACCCGTTCGAGGAGACATAGCCGGCGGTCGCGGTGCCGTGGAAGTTGTAGTCCAGTGGGTCCAAGTCACCCGAGAAGAGGGGCGCGCTGATGAACGAGACCAACTTGGTCGGATCGACCTTGCCGGAGAGGTCGAGGTGATCGGGATCGATGCCGGTATCCAGGATGCAGACCAGTTCGCCGCTTCCTCCGGGGGTCGAGTTCCACGCGAGATCCGCAGCCACCTGCCGCATGTTCCACTGCAGCGGGAAGAAGAAGGCGCTGCTCTGGTCGGTACCATTCGGCCGGGGACCGGGAGTGGACAGTTCCCGGACCTGCATCAGCGACATGTTTGGCGGCGGGAGGAACTGGGCGTTCATGTCCTGGGCGATGAATTCCACGCCGGCAAGCTTTCGCAGTGTCGCGGAGCCGGTGGCTCCGATCCCGCTCACCGTTGCCAGCTTGACGAGCGGACTACGACGCTCGATCGTACCGCCGAGGGCCTGAACTTGGGCGGCAAAGGTAGCTGGCTCGGCGGTCTTGAAGCTGACGAGATACCGATCGGGGCGTGCCGTGGGCTGCGACACCTGCAGGTTCTGACGGACGGCAACCGCCGTCGTCGGTCCAGCCGGCTCCTGGTCGGCGCAGGCGGCGAGCAGGGTGGTGGACAGCAGGGCGAACGCACCCAGCCGCGACAAGGTTAGACGACGTGCCATGACGTGCCTCCTGAGGTGACATATGTTTCGGGATGGAAGCGAAGGTGTGATCCACATCACGATTCGTCAAGAGCACAAATGCGACTCGTTTCGGACCACACGCGCGGACTGCGGTACGGGCGCCACGACTCGGCTCGGAGCTGACGGACCCATGCAACGAAGGCGTGTACCTTTCCCCACATGACGATCACAAAAGCCCCGCCACGTGACTGGTTGCACCATCTCGACGATGAGGCGGATGCCGCCTTCCTCTACCGCGAGCTCGCAGCGCTGGAACGCGAGCCCGGGCGCGCGGACCTGTACCGGAAGCTGGCACAGGTCGAGGACCGCCATGTCCAGATGTGGCAGAAACTGATCGCGGACGAAGGTCACCCGGTCCCGAGTCATCAGCCGTCTTTCCGCGCCAAGGGCCTGGCATGGGTGGCTCGCCGGATGGGACCGGCGTTCCTCGCGCCGATGCTGCTGGAGGAGGAGGGCCGCGAGGTAAAAGGCTACCTCGGCCTGTACCGTGAAGCACCCGATGGTGCGGCCGGTCCGACGGCGCTGCTGCTGGCCAAGGAATCGGCGGCCCACGCCGAATCACTTGCCGGGATCGTGGGAAAGAGCGGCGAGCCGTGGCACAAGACCGGTGCCGGCGGGCTGCTGCGCAACCTGGTCTACGGCTTCAATGACGGGCTGACCGCCAACTTCGGCCTCGTCGCGGGCATGCTTGGCGCCCAGGGCGAGCTGAATCTCGCGGCGCATACGGTCGTGGTGGCGGGTGTGGCGGGCATGGTGGCCGACGCCCTTTCCATGGGCTCCTCGGGGTACCTCGCGGCCAAGAGCGAGGCGGAGGTGCATGCCCATGAGATCGCGATGGAGCGGGAGGAGATCCGGCTGATGCCGGACCTCGAGCGAGAGGAGCTCGCCCTGCTCTATCAGGCGAAGGGATTGCCGGTCGCGCAGGCCGAAGCGCTGGCCGCGCAGGTGATGCAGGACCCCGAACGCGCGTTGCAGGAGAGCGTACGGGAAGAACTCAAGATCGGCGAACCCAGCTCCAGCCCGCTGCGTGAGGCGTGGATCACCGGCCTCGCCACGGCGGTGGGCGCGTTCATTCCCGTCGCCCCGTTTCTGTTCAGCCACGGTCCGGCCGCCATCTGGACCAGCTTTGGACTCGCGATGACTGCCCACTTCGGCGTGGGCGCGGCGCGCAGCTTCTTCACCGGGCGCGGCGTGATCCGCAGCGGGATGGACATGTTCGTGGTCGGGCTCGGCGTGGCGGCTGCGGGGTACTATGTGGGGGAGTGGGTGACGAAACTGCTGTAGCGGTTGGGCGGTTGGGCGGTTGGGCGGTTGGGCGGTTGGGCGGTTGGGCGGTTG
>JBDTMI010000018.1:0-66204 GCA_039934355.1 Gemmatimonadales bacterium | reverse complement strand
CCAACCGCCCAACCGCCCAACAACCTATCGCCTCCCCCTCCAGTTCCTGCCCTTCCACTCCTCGCTCAACCGCGCCAGATCCCCCGCCACCCGTTCCCAGTTGAGGTACTGCTCCACCCGCGCCCGACCGCTGCGGCCCATCGCGGCACGTCGCCCCGGATCCGACAGGAGTCCGATCATCGTGACCGCGGCAGCGGTGGGATCGTCCGGCTGAATCAGGACCCCGGTTCTCCCATCCATCACCGCGTCCGGAATCCCGCCGCTGGTCGATGCGATCACGGGAATACCGCTCGCCTGCGCCTCGACCAGCGAGAGGCCGAATCCCTCCACCTGCCCGTTCGCCTCCCGGGAGAGTCCGGCATACAGCGTCGCCGCGCGATAGAGGCCCGGGAGCTGCGCTTCCGGCACACTTCCGAGGAAACGGACCCGGTCGCGCACGCCGAGCTGGTCGGCGAGTTGCTCCAGGCGTCGACGATCCGGCCCGACCCCCCCGACGGCGTAGCGCACCTCCGGCAGCATCGGCAATGCGGATATCACCGTGTCGATCCCCTTGTGCGGTACCAGCCGGGAGACGGTGAGCAGCCAGGGTTTCCCCTCGAGTCCGAATCGCTTCCGCGCGGCGCTCGCATCGATGTCGGGCCGGAATCGCCGCGGGTCGGTGCCGAGCGGAACGACCTCGACCCGCGCCGCTACCTCGGGCAATTCCAGGCTCTCCGCCAGCGCCCGAAACCGATCGGCGGTCCACTGGCTGATGGCGATCGTGCCCGATGCTCCGCCGAGGATCGCACGCGCGGCGAAGCGCTTGGGGCGCGAACGGCGGACCTGTGCTTCCAGCTGCAGGACATCCAGCCCATAGACGATGAGCCCGTACGGCAGGCGATCGCGCAGGTGCAGCCAGTGCGCGACGTAGCCCGCCGGCTTCAGATTTCCCGCCCAGCAGAAGCCGGCGCCGCTCTCGCGCGCGAGCCGGAGCGCGGCACGACTCCAGCGCGCCAGTCCGAGCGGTGTCTTGAGACGACTGGTCCGGACCGGTACCCGTTCGATCCGGCTGGCGCAGCCGGCGTCCCACATCGTCGAATACGGTTCCAGTCCCGTCGACACGATCATCTGCCCCTTGCCGGCGTGGTGGGCGACGGCGCCGAGCAGCTGGGCGATGCCGCCGGGCACCGGCGGAAAATCGTGGGCGAGCAGGAGCGACGGTCCCACCGGCTACCAGCCCGCCACGGCGTGATACAGTGCGACGGTCTGCGCCACCGTCCTCGCAAACGGGAAGTCGGTGCGCACCCGCTCCCGTGCCGCGGCGCCAAGGCGGGCTGCCAGCGCGGGATCGACTAGCAGTTGATCGAGCGCCACCCCCCAGGCGCGGGGATCGGTCGGCGGAAGCAGCCACCCATCGACGCCATCCCGGATCAGGACCTCGTGGCCGGTGGCGCGCGAGGCGAGCACCGGCTTGCCGAGCGCCATGGCCTCCAGCACCGCCTGGGGCTGCGCGTCCCAGCGCGACGGATGGAGCACCACCTCCAGCAGATCGTAGAGCGGCCGGATCTCAGGGAGGAACGGCAGCCGGACGACCCGGTGCCGGTCCGGCACACCGGGCAACGGCTCGGTGAGCGAGCGACCGTTGAGCCCGGCGAGGACGAGACGCACCGGCGTCCGCACAAAGGCGAGCGCGGCGATCACCACTGGTTGATCCTTGGGCCGCGCGACGATCCCGACGGTCCTCCGGTGATCCGCCCCGCCGATCCGCGCGAGCCACGCCGTCTGTTCCTCGGTCGTCACCGTCCGGTCGATGCGATCCAGCAGGATGCCGTTGGGGATGACGCGGAGCTTGGCCGCCGGTGTGCCGCGACGGACGAGCTCCGCCGCGACCGGAGCGCTCAGCGTGACCACGCGACACGCGACGCGGCCCGCGAGCCAGGTCCCGAGCCGGGTGCTGCGGGGCCAGGAGCGGCGGGTGATGATCAGCGGCACCGCCAGCCGGCGGGAGAGTCCGAGCCAGGTGAGTGCGGCCCGGTCGCGGGAGCCGTGACTGTCGATGAGGTCGACGGGATGCTGCTGCAGAAACGCTCGGAGTCGAGCCGCGTTGGCAAACCGTCCCGCGTTCCACAGCGGGATCGGATGCACTTCGAGGCCCCCCGCGCGCGCGGCGACTTCCAGCTCGGAGTCGGGCCGGCAGACGAATCGTACCTCGACCCCTGCCTGCATCACGCCCAGCGCCAGGCGCAGCACCGAATTGACCGAGCCGGCGCCACCGCCCTGATGCGAGGTGATGGCGACGCGCAGCGGCCGGCCTTCCTTCTCCACGCCTGTCCGCCGAACTTCCGCCTCATCCATGCGATTGCTCATCCTTGGGGCCGGCGACCGCCACCGCACCGAAGCCGCGCTGGCCCGCGCCGCACGACAGTTGGGCCACGCACCCACGGTGATCGATGCCCTGGGCCACCGTCGCCGGCTCGGTCCGCTCGCGCCCCGGCTGATCCGGTGGCTGGTCGATCGCGCCGAGCCGGAGATGATCCTCTGTACCCGGCATGCGATCTCCACCGGCGAGCCGATGCTGGCCGAGCTCTTCCGCGGCCGGCGGACCGCCTTCTGGTACTTCGACGCGACCACGCCCCTGCCGCCCCGGGTGCTCCGCCTGGCGGGCGCGGTCTCGGAGGTCTACGCCACCTGTGGATTCCAGGTCACCGCCTTTGCGCGTGCGGGCCACGCGGCGCGCCTGCTGCCTCAGGGACTTGATGCCGAACGCGATCGGCCGGCCCCGGTCATCCCGGCGGCGTACCGTTGCGATCTTTCGTTCATCGGCTCCGGCCAGTTTGCCCGGCGGCACGAGATTCTGCACCGATTCAGCGGGGCGGGACGGCTGCAGATTCGAGGGCCCTCGTGGGAGGGCGCACCCGCGGCGCTCCCCGTCGCCGGGGGCACCGTGCGCGGCTCGGCAGTCGCGCAGGTCATCGGCGGCGCGGGGCTGAGCCTGGGGGTCAACGCGTTGCCACCGGAGGAAACCGAACGCGATGGCGGAACGTCCAACAGGCTCTGGCGGGTGCTCGGCGCCGGCGGCTGCTTTCTCGGCGAGCATGTGCCCGGGGTGGAAGGTTTCGCGGCGCCGGGCCAGCATGCACTCTGGTACCGTGAGGTGGATGAGGGCGTCGCATTCGCCCGCCAGTACCTGGCTGATCCGCCGGCGTGCCAGCGCATCGCCGCGGCCGGACGAGCCCACGCGCTGGCACACCATACCTATGCCCATCGACTGGCGCTGCTGCTCGCGGGGCAGGGCTACACCTCGACGTAGTTGCGGTATTCGAATGGTCGCCAGCCGGTGAGTTGCTCGATCCCGAGTGAGGCCAGCAGCGCCAGTCGCCGGACGTCCCAGGGACGCGGCGCAAAGGTATCCGCCATGGCCTGGCGGCGGGCCAGGATCCAGTCGGCCATCACCGCCGGGTGTCGCCCGCGGAACGGCACCAGTCCGACATCCCAGGGCAACCGCGCGCCTAACGGATTCCGCCGTTCCTGTCCCTCGTAGTACAGCGCATGATCCGCCACCCGCTTGGCCTGCAGCACGGGGAGCGGCCGGGCCCAGCCGTAGTGATACCAGGTGGCGGCGGCACGCCGGGCCCGGAGCCTCCGCCGCTGGGGCCCCACCCGGAATCCCTGCGCATCGGCATGGCTCCGCACATCGGCGCCGAGTCGAATGAGCCGGACCTCACGCCGGTACCAGGCCCGCCCGCGACCGATGCGATCGGTGTTTCCGTAGAAGTGGAGAAAATCGACCAGCAGCCCTTCGATGTTGCGGTCTGGATCCGCCGCCGCCAGGGCTTGCCGCAGCGGCATGATCCCGTCTTCATGCAGGACTTCGTCGGCCTGGATATAGATTGCCCAGTCGCCGGTGGCCGCCGCGATGGCCCGCTGAGTCTCGACCGCCAGGACTCGTCCACCCTGTCCCGACGACCACTCGCCCTCGATGATGCGCAGTCGCGGATCCGCCAGCCCCTCCACCAGGGCCCGCGTGCCATCGTCGGAGGGCCCGACGTTGACGATCAGTTCATCGCACAGGGGCAGGATGGAGCGGAGGGACTCGAGCACGGGAAAATCGAGCCGCACCGCATCCTTGACGAGGCTCACTCCACTGATGCGCATGCGCTCCACGGTCGTGATGGATTCATCGAGGGCGTAAAGATATGCGGGTCGCACTGGTGCATCATACCGCGCTGCCGGTCCACGGCTACGGTGGCACCGAACGGGTGGTGGTCTCGCTGGTGCGGGGACTCGCCGCGCTGGGCCACGAGGTGACGCTGCTCGCGCCGCCGGGCACGCGCGTCCCCGAAGCGCGCCTGATCGCCGTGCCGCAGGCCCGGCTGAGTGATCCCGCGACGGACCTGACGCCGCTCATTCCCGCCGGCACCGAGGTGTTGCACGCCTTCTACCCGCTGCGGGTGTCGCCCGGCATCCCCTGGGTCTGGACGCTGCAGGGGACCACCAAGCCCGGCGTGGTCCGGCCGCCGAACACCATCTATGTGAGCGCGGATCACGCCGCACGCCACGGCAGCTCCGCCTTCGTCTACAATGGGCTCGATCCCGCCGACCTCCAGTTCCGTGCCGTGAAGGACGACTACGACCTCTTTCTCGGCCGGCTGCATTCCAGCAAGGGGTACCAGTGGGCCATTGCCGGCGCGAAGGCCACGGAGCGCAAGCTGGTCGTGGCCGGTGGGTGGCGACCCTCGCTCAGCCGGTTGGTGAAATTTGTCGGGACCGTGGATGGCGCGGAGAAGGCGACGCTGCTCGCCGGGGCGCGGCTGATGTGGATGCCGGCGCTCTGGGATGAGCCGTTCGGGCTGACGCTGATCGAGGCGCTCTGGAGCGGCACCCCGGTGCTTGGCACCCGGCGGGGCGCACTCGCGGAGATTCTCTCTCCGGACGTCGCCGCACAGGGTGACACGCTGGAAGAGCTGATCAGCCTGGTACCGACCATGCCGCTCAAGGATCCCAAGGCCTGCCGGGCGCGGGCCGAGCGGTGGTTCAGTCATCTGACATTGGCGGAGGGGTATGTGCGGATGTATCGGGAATTTCTGGCGACGGGGGGACTGCCGGCGGGGGTGAGGGCGGAAGTGGGCGGTTAGGGGGTTGGGCGGTCGCGAGTGGGAGGCTGGGACCAGTGGTGAGCTCAGAATCCTACCGTAACCGCCCAACCGCCTACTTCCCGCCAATCGTCCCCGTCGCCACATCCAGCAGCGCCTTCATCCGATGCATGTAGGTGTGGGATCGGAGGGCACGCTGGCGCGCGGCGGCGGCGAGGCGGTCGCGATACTTGTCCTCCTGCAGGGCCCGCTTGACCTGGCCGCGCAGCTGTTCCGCGGTGGTATAGGTGAGCACCTCGGGACCGTCCTCGAAGTGCCGGGCGAGATCATCGCGCAGATCCACCACCTGCGTCACCCCGATCGCGGCGACCTCGAACGTCCGCCGATTCACGCCGCTGGTGTCCGCCCCCCGATCTCCCGGGCCGGTGCGGTGAATATTGATCGCCACCGTGGCGCCGGCGTAGGCCCGCACAAAATCCTCCGTGCTCGGCAGCTCGCCGCGGCAGTAATCCTTGAGCGTGGTCCTCCGCCACCCCGGGCCCCAGAGCGCCAGTCCGAACTCGACCAGCTCGATCAGCATTTTCTCCCGCCGTGGGGTGGCCCCGCCGGCGAAGACCACGTTGGCGCGGAACGGGCCGCGGGCGCTCAGCGGCTTGTGTACCGAGGGATCGCAGCCAACGGCGAGATACTGCACGTGCTTCACACCGAAGCGATCAAAGGTCGCGACCGCCCCGGTCGCGCCGACAAAGACCTGGTCGAAGGCCATCGCTTCACGTGCTGCGGCGTTCGGATCGCCGATGTCCTCCCCCAGCACCTGCAGCCAGCGTGCGGACCGGCCTTTCCGCACCTCATCGACGAGATCGGGCGTGACCACGCCCGCACCCGCCACGAGGACGAGCTGCGGGTCGCTCGCATCCAGCGCCACCTGCACCCGGTGCGCGACGTCCCGACGCACCAGGCGCTCCATCCACCCGGCCCGCGAAGGATCGAGATGGGTGACGGTGCAGCCGAGGCGTTCGAGTGCCCGGAGGCGGAGCCCGTTGTGGGCCAGCTCCGCGTTGTCGACCGGGGCGACGTAGAGGACCCGGAGGCCGGTGTGAGGTGCGGTCATGGGGTGGAGGAAAGTGGGCCCGGAGCCGTGGTGTCAGTCAAGGGGGGCGCCCGCCGGTTCTGCCCGTACCACCCGCGACCCGGCGCCGTCGCGACCCCGCCAGAGTCCGGCATAGCGACCGCTGACGGCCAGCAACGCATCGTGGGTTCCCCGCTCGACGATCCGGCCGTCTTCCAGCACGAGGATCAGGTCGGCGTGACGCACGGTGGTCAGTCGGTGCGCGATCACCAGCACCGTGCGATCCCGCATCAGCCGCAGCAGCGCCTCCTGGACCAGCCGTTCCGACTCGCTGTCGAGGGCGCTGGTCGCCTCGTCCAGAATCAGGAGCGGCGGATCGCGAAGCACCGCGCGCGCGATCGAGATCCGCTGGCGCTGACCACCGGAGAGCCGCGCGCCACGCTCCCCGAGAATGGTGTCGTACCCCAGCGGCAACTGGCTGACGAACTGATGGGCGTTCGCCGCGCGCGCCGCCGCCGCCACCTCCGAGCGGGTCGCGCCGGGACGACTATAGGCGATGTTGTCGTGCACCGTCGTGTTGAAGATCACCGTTTCCTGACTCACGAATCCCATCAGGGCCCGTAACGTGGCGCGGTCCAGTGCGGTCAGGGCGACACCATCCAGCCGAATGGCGCCGCGGGTCGGCTCCCGGAGCCGCGGCAGGAGTTCGGCGATCGTGGTCTTGCCGGCGCCGGACGGGCCCACCAGCGCGACCACCGCCCCGCGCGGCAGGGTGAAGGAGATGTCCGTCAGCACCCAGTCGGGTCCATCGCCTCCCGCCTCGGGCCCAGCGCCAGCGTAGTTGAACCAGACGTGCTCGAACTCCACGTCGCGCTTGAACTGGGCCGCGGGCGTCCCGGCCGGATCCCGTTCCACTCCCGGCAGGTCCAGCACCTCGAAGATGCGTTCGGCGCCGGCGCGGGCCTGGGCCATCAGTCCGGGGAATTGGGTGATGGCCTTGAGCGGCGCCATGATGCGGAGCGCCGCCACGATGAACACCAGCAACCCCTCCGGCGAGAGCTGCCCTCCGGCGAAACCGGGCCGGGACCCCACCACGATCAGGACCACGAGCAGGAGCCCGCCGAACAGCTCGCTCACCGGGCTGGTGAGCGTGGCGAAGCGCTGGGTCGACAGCACCTGGTGCCGGTACTGATCCGCCTGCGACGCGAAACGGGCCCGCTCCCGTGCGGCGCCGCCGTAGCTCCGGATCAGCTTCACCGCGCCAAGACGTTCCGCCACGGTGGACGTCATCTCGCCGGCGATATCGGCCCGCGCACGGGCGTGGCCCTTGAGCCGCCGGAGCAGCACCCGGATGCCGAGCAGGAGGAGTGGGGCGCTGGCGAGGGTGAGCAGCGTGAGTGGCGGCGAGAGCCGGCCGAGGACGAGGAGCGTGGTGAGGATGAGGACGAGATTCTGAAAGAACGAGGCGAGGCTGGCGCTCACCATCAGCTTGGCCTGATCGGCGTCGCCCATGATGCGACTGATCACCTGTCCACCCCGGGTCCGCTCCAGCCAGGCGAGATCGATCTCCAGCAGGTGCCCGAAGAGCGCGGAGCGGAGATCGGCGACCAGCCCCTCCTGGACCCGAACGCTCAACTGCCCCGCCAGATAGGCCAGCCCGTTCTTGACCAGCAGCGCTCCCCACAGCAGCGCCACGATGCGGAGCGTCACGCCAGCCGGCGTCGCGCCGACGAGGAGCGGCGCGAGGAGCTGATCCACCAGCGGCTCCAGCCCGGTGGAGCCGGGCATGAGCCCCCCGGTGCCGCCGAAGAGGTGCCGGAAGAGGGGAATAAGCAGCAGCAGCGTGACGCCGTCGAGCACCGAGGCGATCGTCGTCGCGAGCAGGCCCGCAAGCAGGAGCAGCTGATACGGACGGAGCCAGCCGATCAGGCGCCGGCCGGTGCCGAGCGAGGCGGAAGGAGCGGCTCCCGTCATGCGGTCGCGCGGCTCAGGATCCGCGGCGCGGGGTGAGGAGCGCGATCGGCAGGACCATCTCCTCCGGGGTCACTCCGCCGTGCAGAAAGGCGCCGCGATACCGGGCCTGGTATTCCCGCAGTTTCGTGGGGTAGACGAAGAACCGGTCGCCCACCGCCAGGAGCAGCCGGACCCCGTGGGGCCGGGGGGGGAGCCCCCAGGCCGCCAAATCCTCGACCACGATCGCGGCATCCTTTTCCTGGGCCCGCAGATCCTCGCCGAACTTGTAGCGCAGACTGGCGGTGGCGTCGCGCCGGGCAAACACCGTGGCGGGGGTGTGGCAGTGAATCGACCCGTGATCGGTGGTGAGCAGCACCGGCACGTTGCGTCGCTCGGCCTCCCGCAACGCGCCCCAGAGCGCGGAGCGCTCGAACCAGGTGCGGGTCAGGCTGCGGAGGGCCGGCGTGTCGCGGGCGACCTCGAAGAGGGTGGAGTTCTCGGTGCGCCCATGGGTCAGCTGGTCGATGAAGTTGAAGACCAGCGCCGTGACGCCGTCGGCCGCGAGGTGCGAGGGCACCCGGCTGAGCAGCCCTTCGCCATCGGAGGCGGTGAAGACCTTTTCGTAGCGCACCGGGATCCGGCGGCCGTTGCGCAACTCCAGCTGGTGCGCCAGCAGCTCGGATTCGTGGGCATTGAGACTGGTCTCGTCCTGGTCGCGCCACCACTGCGGATGCCGGCTGGCGAGAATGTTGGGGAAGAGACCGCTGAAGATTGCGTTGCGGGCAAACGGCGTCGCGGTCGGGACAATCGAGAAGTAGTACGACGTCTCGACATCGAAGCGGCTGCTGATCAGCGGGCGAATCGCCTCCCACTGGTCGAGCCGGAGGCAGTCGACCACGACCAGCAACACCTTGCCAGCGGCGCGCAGCGCCGGCTCCACGAATTCCGGCACGATGTCGACACTCAACGGCGGCCGGTCGGCGCGGGGACCGGCCAGCCAGCCAGCGTAGTGCGCCTCGATGAACTTCGCGAAGTCCTGCCGCAGACTGACCTGCAGCGCGCGCAACGCTTCCTGCAGGCCAGGCTCATCGGCGTACCCGAGCCGCACCTCCCATTCCGCCAGCTCCACGACCAGCTCGGTCCAGCCGCGCCAGTCGAGGACCGTGCCGCGGCGCTCCTCCAGTTCGCGGAAGCGAGTGGCAAAGTCGCGCGAGAGGCGCTGCTGCCGGATGCGATCGCCCTCCAGGAGGCGGGTCACCACCGACAGCACCTGACGGGGACTCACCGGCTTTACCAGGTAGTCGGAGACCTCCACGCCGATGGCATCCTTGAGCGTCGCCGACTCCTCACTCTTGGTCACCATCACGACGGGAATCGTCGTATCGATGCCGCGGATGGCGCGGAACAGCTCCAGGCCGCGTCGTCCCGGCATCTGTTCATCCAGCAGGACGACGCCGTAGGTCTGACGCTGCAGGAGGGCCAGGGCGTCGTCGCCGTGCGAGGCTTTTTCGACGGAAAAGCCCTGTTCCTCGAGGAACATGATGTGCGACGCGAGGCTTTCGACCTCATCATCGACCCAGAGGATGCTGCGGGGGCGGGGCATGCGAGTGAAGATAGGGGTGGAGAGGGACGAGTGAGTAGGCGATCGGGGGATTAGGCGGTTGGGCGGTTGGGGGGCGGTTCGGAGTATGGGGTCAGGGCGGGAAGGGATGAATCCTTCGAGGCTCGGTAACGGCCAATGGCCAACGGCTGTTGGCTGACGGCTGTATACCTTTCCCCCGTGCCCTCCCCCCGCATCCTCCTGGTCCGCTTCAGCTCGCTGGGCGACGTCCTGCTTACGACGCCGCTGATCCGGGCCTTGCGCCTCCGCTATCCGGACGCCACACTCACGGCGGTGACCAAGGAGATCTGGGCTCCGCTCCTCTCCGCCAACCCCCACCTCGATGAAGTGGTGAGCATCACGCCGGCGGATTCGGTGGTCGGGCTCGCGCGGGCGCTGCGGGGGGCCAGCTACACTCATCGCCTCGATCTGCACAGCAGCGCCCGGAGCCGGATGCTCCGGCTGCTGGTTCCCGGGCACTGGCACAGCTACCACACCCGCCGGCGCGAGCGGCGCATCCTGATCCACCAGAAGCGCGACACCTACGGCATCCACGTGCCGGTCGCGGAGCGCTACTTCGAAGCGGCGAGCGACCTCGACGTACGCCCCGATGGGGGGCCCGCTGAACTGTTCCTCAGTCCGGCGGCGGAAGCCCGGGCCGACGGCTGGCTGGCGGCACACCAGCTGGATGACACCGCCCCGCTGGTGGCCCTCGCGCCGGGGGCGGCCCACGCGACCAAGCGATGGCCGCTGGCCCACTGGCGCACCCTGGCCACGGCCCTGGGCCAGTCCGGCGTCCGCACGGTCGTGTTAGGCAACACGCGGGAACAGGAGGCGGCGGCCTGCGTGGTCGCCGCGAGTCCGGCCCGGTCGGTGAGCGCGGCCGGCGCACTCGACCTTCAGGCGAGCGGTGCCCTGCTCCGGCGCTGCCGGGTGCTGATCTCCGGGGACACCGGACCGATGCACCTGGCGACGGCGGTCGGGACGCCGGTCGTCGCGCTCTTCGGCCCGACGGTCGAGCTGTTCGGGTTCTATCCTTATCAGGCCCGCGCCACGATCCTCGAGCGGCCGCTGGCCTGCCGCCCCTGCAGCAGCAAGGGCGGGCCCCACTGCCCGCTGGGACATCATCGCTGCCTGACGGAGATCCTGCCGGAGGAGGTCATGACGCGGAGTCTGGAGTGGTGCCAATGAGTGGAGCCGATTCGGCCGCCCTCGAGCTGATGAGCCTGCTGCCCCGCACCGGGCGCGGGCCCCGGCGCGAAGGGGTCTACGCCGTGTGGCTGATGCTCCGCGTCGCCCAGGATATGCTCCTCGATCCGCCACTGCCGGAGCGGGCCCTGCGCCGGCGCCTCGCGGCGCTGGAGCACCGGCTCTCCAGCCTCACGGTGCCGCCACCGCTGCGCCGGGCGCTGCACGCCGCGCAGTTGCAGCTCCGCGATGACGGCGCCCCTGCCGTCGGCCTCGTCCTCACCACGCTGGTCGCCCCGGTGCGCGAGTCGATCGGCGCGGAAGCCGGGGACGCGATCCAGCGCGCCGGACGCGCCGCGCGGCAGGCGACGGCCAGTTCCCGCTGATTCACGCACCCGCCTATCTTCTGATCCATGCGGCCCAGCAATCTTCCTCCCACCGAGCGGCAGCCCTCGGTGGCCGAGTCGGTGGTTGCCCGAATGGATTCCCGTCAGGCGGCAGGCGCCATCGGCGATACCGTCGCGACCGGCTTTCCCTCTCTCGACCAGTTGCTCGGGGGCGGCATCCGGCGCCAGGATCTCGTCGTGCTCGGCGGCGATGTCGGGAGCGGGAAATCGAGCTTCGCGCTCGCGATCGCGCTGCGCGCCGCCCGGCTCGGCACGCCGGTGACGCTGCTGTCGGGCGAAATGTCGGAGGAGCGGCTGACCGAACGGGTGCTCGCGCTGGATGGGCGGGTCTCGATCGATGCCCTGCGCAGCGGCGCGCTCGATGACGTGAGCCGCGCGGCGATCGGGGCCGCCGCACTGCGGCTGCGTGATCTGCCGCTCCACTTCCGGCCGCTCAGCGGGGAGCACTTCGGCGAGGTGGCCGCCGCCCTGGATACGGTGCCACGACGTGGCCTGCTGGTGCTGGACGACCTGCAGATGACCACCGGACCCGGGGCGGCGGAATCAACGGAGGAGCGCCTCGCCCAGGTGGTGCGGGCGCTCAAGTCGCTCGCGCTCGAGCGCGACGTCGCCGTGCTGGCGGTCGCCCAACTGCCGCGGTTTCACCCGGGCCGGCGCGATCCCCGCCCCCAGCTCGAGGATCTCGGCGGGCTCGGGGTCGTCAAGCAGACGGCGGATGTGGTCCTGGCGCTGTACCGGGAGGAGATGTACCGGCCCGGGTCCGGCGTGGATGGGGCGGTGGAACTGATCGTCGCGAAGAATCGCAACGGTCCCACCGGATATCTCGACTTGTATTTCTACCGTCACTGGCTCCGGTTCGAGGACATGCTCGATCCGGACCGCTGACCCGAGCCCGACTACCTGGCGGACTTGGCCCCGGCGATATCGACCAGACTTCCCGACGCACCATCGGCCTTCCGCACCGTCACCCAGAGTGACGGTCCTGCCTGCTCCGCGTACATCGCGATCCCGCCATCCCCCGTCTTCACGTCGCTGACCAAGGTCCACGGCGGGCGGCTGAGCACCCCACGGTAATAACTCACGACGACTTCCGGCGGAGTCGCGCTGCGGAAATGCAGCTTCAGTGCATCCTCCCCGCCTTCCCGGCTGAGCAGCTCGGCATCGGGCGGCAGCGGCAGGTTGGGGATGGTTTCAGAGATGCTCGCTTCCTGTTTCGGCTCGGTGCAGGAAACAAGGGCGAGGGTCAGGAGGAGCAGGCGGAGGGGTCGCATAGGCGGGGGAGATTAGCGGGTGAGGTCGGGGGGAGGCAAGGAGGCGCAGACGCCAATCGCCTATCGCCCTCTTCCCGCTGCCCTTAGTTTCCCATCCTCAGCACGCCTGGAGGATCCGATGGCCGGCCATAGCAAGTGGAAGCAGATCAAGCACAAGAAGGCGGTCACCGACGCCCGCCGGGGCGCGTCGTGGACCAAGGTCATCCGGGAAATCACGGTCGCCGCCAAAGCCGGTGGCGGCGATCCCGGCGGCAATCCGCGGCTGCGCACCGCCATTGAAGCCGCCAAGGCCGTCAACATGCCGGCCGACAATATCGAGCGGGCGGTCAAGAAGGGCACGGGAGAGCTGGAAGGCGCGGTCTACGAGGAGGTTGTCTACGAAGGGTACGGGCCCGGCGGCGCTGCCGTGATCATCGAGGCCAGCACCGACAACGCCACTCGGACGGTGGCCGATGTGCGGCACGCCTTCAGTCGCAACAACGGCAACATGGGGGCGACGAATTCGGTCGGCTGGATGTTCGATCGCAAGGGGCAGATTCTGCTGGATGCGACGAAATATCCCGAGGACTCCACGCTGGAGGCCGCACTCGACGCCGGCGCCGAGGACTTCCAGAAGGATGGCGACCTCTACATCGTCTCCACCTCGCCGCCGACCTTTCATGCGGTACAGGACGCGTTGCGGGCCCGCAAACTCGAGATCGACTCCGCCGAACTGGCCATGGTGCCGCGGACCACGGTGAAGATCGAGGGCAAGCAGGCGGAGCAGATGATCAAGCTCATGGAAGCGCTGGAGGACCTGGACGACGTCTCGAAGGTCTTCTCCAACTTCGACATCGACGCGGCGGACCTGGCCGAGGCCTCGCACTGACTGAGGCGCCGGGATGAAGGTGCTCGGGATCGACCCCGGCACCACCGCCACCGGGTTCGGCGTCGTGGAATCCGGGGAACGGGGCCAGTTGCGTCTGGTCGAATGCGGCGTCATCCGGCCGACCGCAGGGACGACGCTCGCGCTCCGGCTGGCTGAAATTTACGCCGGACTTGTCGAACTGCTGGCCCGT
The DNA here is from genome assembly GCA_039934355.1 of Gemmatimonadales bacterium. Classification (GTDB taxonomy): domain Bacteria; phylum Gemmatimonadota; class Gemmatimonadetes; order Gemmatimonadales; family GWC2-71-9; genus JADJOM01. The sequence continues at coordinate 52,586 of JBDTMI010000018.1, read as the reverse complement.
CACCGGCCGGATATCCTGGCGGTCGAGGAGGCCTTTTACGCCAGGAATGTCCGCACGACGCTGGTGCTGGGTCATGCCCGAGGCGTCATTCTGCTTGCCGGAGCGCAGGCCGGAGTGACGATTGCGGAATACGCCCCGGCGACCATCAAGCAGGCCGTCACCGGTAAAGGCGCCGCACTCAAGCCTCAGGTGGGGTACATGGTCGCCCAACTGCTCCGGCTGAAGTCGGCGCCGGCACCGTCGGATGCAGCGGATGGCGTCGCGGTGGCGCTGACCCATTTCCTCAAACGGTCCGCGGACGCCCGCCCGACGCTGGTGCCCCGCCGACGGGCGGTCAAGCGATGATCGCCTTCGTGAGCGGCACGCTGCGCGAACGCGCCGGAGATAGCATCCTGATCGAAACGGCGGGCGGGGTGGGCTACGCCGTCACGGTGCCGCTGGGCGTTCTCGAGCGGCTCCCCGCCACCGGCAGCCGGGTGAGCCTGCACACCGAACTGGTGATCCGCGAGGACAGCTGGTCGCTGTACGGGTTCGACGCGACCAGTGAGCGTACCATCTTCCGCCAGCTGCTCGGCGCCAGTGGCTTCGGACCCAAGCTCGCCCTCGCCCTGCTCTCGACCCTCGGCCCGGCGCGCGCGGTCCGGAGTATCACGCAGCGGGACATCGCGACCCTGGCGACCGTCCCGGGGATCGGGCGCAAGAAGGCGGAGAAGCTCATTGTCGAACTGACCGACCGCTTCGGCGCTCTTCCGGCGGACCTGACCGGCGCGGTCCCGCGTCCCGGCGAGGAAGCGGTGCAGGCGCTCGTCAGGCTGGGGTATCCGGCGGCGGCGGCGGAAGACGCGGTCCGGGCGACACTCGCCGCCGGTGTGACCGACACGGCCCGCCTCATCCGGGAAGCCCTGCAGCGACTTGCGACGCGACCCTGACCGCGCACCAACAGCCGAGGCGCCGAGGTGCGGTGCTTCACCGAGGAGTACCATGACCGTCCCGGCCACAACCGCCGAATGGCTCTGTACCCGCTGCGGCAGTACCAACCGCCGCCTCGTCGCCTCCGGCACGGAGCGCGTCACCGATCGCTGCAACCACTGCGGCGCACGCCACGTGGTGGAGCCCGGACCACGCCCCGTGCGATGGGAGGCTCGGCTCAAGAGTTGAAGGCTCCCATGTCCCACCTCCAGATCACCACCCCTGATGAGTTGCCGGAGGAATCCGGCGCCGAGGCGGCCCTGCGTCCGGGCCGGCTGGAGGAGTTCGTGGGCCAGGACCAGGTGAAGGCCTCGCTCCGGATCGCGATCGATGCGGCGAAGGGCCGAGGTGAATCACTCGACCATCTGCTGTTCTTCGGACCGCCCGGACTGGGCAAGACCACCCTCGCGACGCTGCTGGCCAAGGAGATGGGCGTCCAGCTCCGCACCACCTCGGGCCCGGTGCTGGAGAAGCCCGGGGATCTCGTCAGTCTGCTGACGTCGCTGCAGACGGGCGACATCCTCTTCATCGACGAAATCCACCGGCTGCGACCCATCCTGGAAGAGTTCCTCTATCCCGCCATGGAGGACTTCCGCGTCGACGTGCGGATCGCCGACGGGCCGAATGCCCAGACCATCCCCATGATGATCGAACGATTCACCCTGGTCGGGGCGACGACGCGTTTCGGGCTGCTGACACCACCGATGCGGGCGCGTTTCGGGCTGGTGGAACGGCTGCACTTCTACCCGGCAACGGACCTGGAGATCATCGTGGCCCGTTCGGCGAAGATCCTCGGCGTCCCCACCGACGCCGACGGCACGCTCGAGATCGCCAAGCGGAGCCGCGGGACTCCCCGCGTCGCCAACCGGCTGTTGCGCCGGGTGCGCGACTATGCGCAGGTGCGCGCCGATGGACGAATCACCGGGCCGGTCGCCCGCGAGGCGCTGGCGCGACTGAATGTCGACGAGTTCGGCCTCGATGACATGGATGCGCGGATTCTCAAGACCATCATCGAAAAGTTCGGGGGCGGGCCCGTCGGCCTGACCACGGTGGCGATCGCGGTGAGCGAAGACAGCGACACCGTCGAAGAGGTCTACGAGCCCTACCTGATCCAGCAGGGATACCTCGAGCGCACCCCGCGCGGCCGGATGGCGACTCCGCTGGCCTATCAGCGATTCGGCCTGACTCCGCCACCGGGATCGCAGGGCACGATCTTCGGCTAGGACAGTGAGGCTCCGATGCGAGGCGGACCGCCCCTAACCGCCAAACCGCCTACCCGCCAAACCGCCTAACCGCCCAGTTGCCCAATCCCCCAATCCCCAATCGCCTAATCGCCCGATGCCCCTCCGCACCTCCGATTTCGACTATGCGCTGCCGGCCGAGCTGATCGCACAGCATCCCAGCGACGAGCGAGGAACCAGCCGGCTGCTGGTCGTCGCACGCGAGGCCACGGGCGCACCGTCCCCCACCGACCAGACCTTCTCCCACCTGCTCGACCTCATCCCCTCCGGCGATCTCCTCGTCCTCAATACGACCCGGGTACGTCACGCCCGCTTCCTCGGCACCCGGCCGAGCGGCGCGGCGGCGGAGGTCCTGCTGCTGCATCCAGGGCAGAACGGACACTGGATCGCGTTTGGCAGGCCGGGCAGCGCCCTGCGAGCTGGGAAGCGGGTACAGATCGGGGCGGGCGCGTTCATCGAAACGGTGGCGGTGCTGGAGGATGGGTACCGCGAGGTCCGGTTCGTCGGCATCAGCGCGGAGGCGGCGATCCAGCAGTTTGGCCGGCTGCCACTGCCACCGTACATCGACCGGACTCCCACGGCGGAGGACGAACGACGCTACCAGACGGTGTATGCCGAACGCGAAGGCAGCGTCGCGGCCCCGACGGCGGGACTGCATATCACACCGGAATTGCTCGTGGCGCTTGAACGGAAGGGGGTGGAGGTCGCCCGCCTCGACCTCGAAGTGGGACCCGGCACCTTCAAGCCGGTCGAGGTCGAGGATCCCTCGACCCATCCGATGCACCCCGAGTGGTACGACATACCCGATGCGGCCGCGGTCGCGATCACCCGGCTGCGGGCGCGGGGCGGCAAGCTATGGGCGGTGGGAACCACGGTGGTCCGGAGCCTGGAGAGCGCGGCGCTACCGGACGGCACGGTCCGCGCCGGGCGGGCGGAGACCGGCCTGCTGATCACTCCCGGTTTTCGGTTTCAGGTGGTCGACCACCTGATCACCAACTTCCACCTGCCCCGCTCCACGCTGCTGATGCTGGTGGCAGCCTTCGGCGGCTACGACCGGGTGATGGCGGCGTACCGTCACGCCGTGGCGTCGGGGTACCGGTTCTATTCGTATGGGGATGCGATGGTGGTGGTGTGAGGCAGGTGGGAAGCATTCAGCGTTCAGCGTTCAGCGGGCCCGCCGTTGACGGGCTGTCCCGTTGTCGCGAGGGGCGGGCGGTGGCGATCTGCTGAATGCTGAACACCGAACGCTTACAGCCGCTGGCCGATCGCCTTACCTTCCCCCGCCCATGTTCTCGTTCGATCTCCACGCTACCGACGGCCTGGCCCGTGCCGGCACGCTGACCCTGCCGCACGGCGCGGTCCAGACGCCGGCGTTCATGCCGGTGGGCACCCACGGCACGGTGCGCGGTCTGCACCCGGAGGAGGTGCGCCGCACCGGCGCCCAGATCATCCTCGGCAACACCTACCACCTCCATCTCCGTCCCGGTGAGGCCGTGGTCCAGGCCCTCGGCGGGCTGCACCGCTTTACGACCTGGGACCGGCCGATGCTCACCGATTCGGGCGGGTTCCAGGTCTTTTCGCTGGAAGGGCTCCGCAAGATCGCCGAGGAGGGCGTCGAGTTCGTCAGTCATCTCGATGGTTCCCGTCGCACGATCACGCCGGAATCGGCCATGGAGATCCAGTGGGCCCTGGGTGCGGACATCGCCATGGCGTTCGATCATGTCGTGCCGGGACAGGCGACCCGTGCACTGGCCGAAGAGGGGCTGGAGCGTACGCTGCGATGGCTGGACCGGTGTAAGCAGCGACATGCGGAGCTGACGGCTGACGGCTCTCTCCAGACCCTTTGGCCGATCATTCAGGGCGGCACCCACGACGATCTGCGTCAGCGCTCCATCGCCGGCATTCTGGAGCGGGGGCCGTGGACCGGTATCGCCATCGGGGGACTCTCAGTGGGGGAGCCGAAGCCGGTGATGCACCGGGTCCTTGAAGGGCTCAATCCGGCGCTCCCGACGGACGTGCCCCGTTATCTTATGGGCGTCGGTTTTCCCGATGATCTGCTGGAAGGCATCGCGCGCGGTGTGGACCTGTTTGACTGCGTTGCCGCCACCCGGAATGGGCGCCACGGCAGCGCGTGGACCAGCACGGGAAAGGTGAATATCCGCGCCGCGCCGCACCGCCTCAGTGAGGCACCGCTCGACGCCGACTGCGACTGCGAGACCTGCCAGCGTTTTTCCCGCGCCTACCTGCGCCACCTGTTCATGGCGGAGGAGATGCTGGGGCTGAGGCTGGTCTCGATTCACAATATCCGCTTCCTGATCCGGCTCGGGGAACAGGCCCGGCTCGCGATTCTGGCAGGCCGTTTCGACCGCTTCCGCCACGACTGGCTGGCGCGGTATCACCCACGAGGAGCACCGTGACCCTGTCCCTGCTGGCCCTGATGGCCCCGACCGACAGCCCCTCTGGCGGGCTGACCATGCTGCTCTTCCAGGTCGGCGCGATCGCGCTGGTCTTCTTCTTCCTCATCCTGCGCCCGCAGCAGCAGGCGCGGAAGAAGCACGAGGAATTGCTGAAGGCGCTGAAGAAAGGCGACGACATCGTCACCGCCGGCGGCATCATCGGCCGGGTGAAGGACATCAAGGAGGAGAAGGTCACCATCGAGTCCGGCTCCTCCACCCTGGTGGTGGACCGGGCCCGCATCGTGAAGGTCGGCGACCAGGCGGCGCCGGGAGCGCCGGTGTGACGATTCTCGACCTCCACCTCCTCGGCTCGCCCGTGCTGCGGGTGGCCGGACCGAAGGTGGCCGTCGTGGATGACGAGGTTCGCCGCTTCGTGGACGACCTGTTCGAGACCATGTACGCCGCGAAGGGGGTCGGGCTCGCCGCCAACCAGGTTGGCGTGGCCCGGCGGATCGCGGTGGTCGACGCCGACGGCGAGAGGCTGGTGCTCATCAACCCGCAAATCATCGACACCGCCGGCCGGGAGACTGGCGAGGAGGGGTGTCTCTCGATTCCCGAGATCTTCGCCGACGTGACCCGGCCCGATCACGTGGTGCTCGAGGCCCTCGACTACCAGGGCCAGCCCTACCGCCGGGTCCTCGAGGCGCTTCCCGCCCGGGCGGTCCAGCACGAGATCGATCATCTCGACGGCATTCTCTTCATCGATCACCTCAGCCTGCTCAAGCGCAAGCGACTCATCGGCAAGTGGAAGAAGGATCACGCCGATGATCCCGGCTACATCCGGCCGGCCCGGCAGGATTCCGACGTGTCGTCCTGATGCGGCTGGTCTTCTTCGGGACTCCGCACTTCGCGGTGCCGTCGCTCCGGGCCCTCCTCGAAGAAGGATTTGAAGTCGCTGCCGTCGTCACCCAGCCCGACCGGCCGCAGGGCCGGTCCCGTACCAGCCTGGTGCCGCCGCCGGTCAAGGTGGTGGCGCTCGAAGAGGGGGTACCGGTGCTTCAGCCCGAGCGCCCGAGCGGCCCCTTCGCCGCCGCCTTCGCCGACCTCCACCCCGATCTCGCGATCGTGGTTGCCTATGGCCACATCCTCAAGCCCGAGATTCTTGCCATTCCCCGACTGGGCATGCTGAACGTGCACGCCTCGCTGCTGCCGGCGCTCCGGGGTGCCGCGCCGATCGCGTGGGCCATCCTGAACGGCCTCGAGACCACAGGCGTCAGCATCATGCAGATGGAGGCCGGGCTCGATTCCGGGCCGGTCCTGCACCAGATCGAGACCGAAGTCGCCGCCGACGAGACCGGAGGCGAGCTGACCGAGCGGCTCGCCGAGTTAGGCGCCGGCGCCCTGGTGGAGGCGTTGACGCTGGTGGAGGCGGGTGAGCACACCGCGGTACCCCAGGATCACAGTCGCGCGACCTGGGCACCCAAGATCACCCGCGAGACCGCGCGCCTCGACTGGACCCGGGATGCCGCAACGCTCGCGCGCACGACGCACGCCTTCGATCCCGAGCCCGGCGCCTGGGCCCGCGCCGGTGACGTCGAAGTGAAGCTGTTCGGGGGCCGTGTCGCCAACGCCTCCGGCGAGCCCGGCACCGTGCTCGCCGCCGGCGAAACCCTCACGATCGCCGCCAAGATCGGTGCGCTGGAGGTCTCCGAAGTGCAGCCCAGCGGGAAGAAGCGGATGCCGGTCAGCAGCTGGGTGCACGGACGCGGTGTCGTCGTCGGGCAGCGCTTCGCGTGAGACCCCTGCCCCGGCTGCACGCGGTGACCGATGCCGCGGTTCTCGCCCTCGAGGATTTCCCGGTGCGCGCCGCCGCGATCGCGGCCGCGGGGCCCGCGGTGGCGCTGCACGCGCGGGACCGCCGTGCCACCGGGGCGGAACTCACCGCGGTGACGGCGCGCCTCCAGGCCCTCGCCCGCCCGCCGGGGGCTGCCGTCTTCGTGAATGCCCGCGCCGATCTCGCCCTCGCTCTCGACACCCAGGGCCTGCAGCTCGGTTCCGACGACCTCACGCCGGCCGATGTGCGCCGCGCATGTGGCGCACGCTGGAACGGCTGGATCGGTGCCTCGGTCCATTCGGTGGTGGAAGCCCTCGCCGCGATGGAGGCCGACTTCCTCCTGGTGGGCAACATCTACGAGACGGCGAGTCACCCGGGTCGGCCCGGCTGCGGCCTGGGTCTGCTGCGCGAGATTGTGGCGCTCGGTCGGCCGGTGATCGGCATTGGCGGGGTCACCGCCGATCGTGCGGGAGAAGTGTGCGATGCCGGTGCATGGGGGGTGGCAACCATCAGCGCCACGTGGCATGCGGCCGACCCCTACCGCGCTGCTCTCGCGCTGTTGCAGCCGTGGACCGAAGCCGCGTGAGTTCGCTCAGCATACAGGTCAACGGCGCCGTCCGGACCCTCCCCGGGCCCGCGACGCTGGCCGGCCTCCTCGCCCACCTCGGGCTCGATCCCCGGATGGTGGTGGTGGAACGCAATCGCGAGATCGTTCGACGCGGCCGGCTGGAGGAGGTCACCGTGCACGACGGTGATGTGATTGAGCTGGTGCATTTTGTAGGCGGAGGGTGAGTGGGAGCGAACAGCGTTCAGCATTCAGCGTTCTGCCAATGGCCGTTGGCCGTTAGCCGTTGGCCGTTGGCGTGCGGCAGGTCGCAATCGCTCACGCCCATTCCCGACTTCTCACCGTCTACCGCCTGCCGCCACCATGTCCAGCGCTAACCTCCCCCTCACGATCGCCGGTCGCCCCTTCCGTTCCCGCCTCCTGGTCGGGACCGGGAAGTATCGCAGTAACGCCGAGATGATCGCTGCCATTGAGGCCTCGGGGGCGGAGGTCGTCACGGTCGCGGTGCGGCGGGTGGACCTGGATCGGAACCGGGAAGAGGGCATGCTCTACCACCTCGACCCGAAGCGCTTCTTCCTCCTCGCCAACACCGCCGGCTGCTACACCGCCGAGGAGGCGGTGCGCTACGCCCGGCTCGCACGGGAAGCCGGCTTCAACGAATTCATCAAGCTGGAGGTGATCGGCGACAAGGAAACGCTCCTGCCGGACACGGCCGGTCTGATTGAGGCGACCCGGACCCTCGCGGCCGAAGGGTTCAAGGTCATGGCCTACACCAATGACGACCTGATCACCGCCCTGCGTCTGGAGGAGGCGGGGGCCGCCGCCGTGATGCCGCTCGCGTCCCCGATCGGCAGTGGCCTGGGGCTGCTGAACCCGTACAGCATCCGCACGATCAAGCGGCGGCTCGGCGTGCCGGTGATCGTCGATGCCGGGGTCGGCACCGCCAGCGATGCCTGCCTGACGATGGAGCAGGGCGTCGACGGGATTCTCATGAACACCGCCATCGCCGAGGCGACCGATGCCGTCGCCATGGCGACCGCAATGCGACTCGCGGTCGAGGCGGGACGCCTCGCCTGGCAGGCGGGCCGGATGCCGCGGCGCGAGATCGCCGTGCCATCCAGCCCGGGCCGGGGGATGCTCGGATGACGGAACGACCCCGGGGCGCAACCGGGAGCGCAGGGAAAGGGAAACCCGGCGCCGACCGGCGCTCCGCCGCCCCACGCCCCGCGCCGAGCGCCGGTGTGGCCGCGCGGCTCGCGGCATTTCAAATCCTCAAGGCGGTGCAGCAGGGTGAGGCGTTCGAAGTGGCGCTGAACGCCGCGGTGAGCTCGCTGCTGGAGCCAGATCGCCGGCTGGCCCATGAGCTTGCCGCCGGCGTCTTCCGCCAGCGCAACGACCTCGATGCCCGGCTGCAGCCGCTGGTGCATCGTGGCTGGAGCACCGTCTCCAATGACTTGCGCGACATTCTCCGCCTCGGCGCCTACCAGCTGGTCATCCTCGATCGAGTGCCGGCACACGCGGCAGTCGATACCACGGTCGAGCTGGCCCGCACGATTATCGGGGAGAGCGCCGCCAGGTTCACCAACGCCATCCTGCGCAGCGTCGGCGGGCGCGCCGCGTCTCCGGCCCGCGACCTCCACCCCGGACCTCACCTCGCCGACCGGTACTCCCATCCGCTCTGGTTGGTGGAGCGGTGGCTGGCGCGCTTTGGAATGGAGGGCACGACCGGTCTCCTTGAGTGGAACAATGAGCGGCCGCACCTCACGCTCCAGCCGGCGCGCGACACGCTCGAGGAACTGCAGGCCCGCTGCTGGAGCAGTGGCGTGGGGGTGCGGCGCGCGCCGCTCGACGCCGGCCTGGTCGTGGAGGGACACCACCCGGTCGATCTGCCCGGCTATGCTGAAGGCGCCTTCTTCGTTCAAGACCCGGCCCAGGCCCTGGTGATTCGCTTCGCCGCCGTCCCCCCTGGTGCGCTGGTCTTCGACGCGTGCGCGGCGCCGGGCGGCAAGACACTCGCGCTGGGTCGACTGACCGGCCAGGTTCTCGCGGGCGAGCTCAAACCCGAGCGGGCCCTTCGGCTGCAGGAGAACATTCGCCGCGCCGGGAGCGGGCGCGAGCATGTGGTGGTTGCTTCCGCCTCCGACCCGCCGATCCGGGGTGCCGATGTCGTGCTCCTTGATGCGCCCTGCCTCGGCACCGGAACGCTGGCCCGCCATCCCGATGCCCGGTGGCGCACCTCGCCGGAGGGGCTGGCGCAGGTGGTCCGGCGGCAGACCTTCCTGCTGAACGCCCTGGCCCCGGCGGTCCGGCCCGGTGGTTGGTTAGTTTACTCGACATGTTCGCTCGAATCCGAGGAGAATGAAGACCAGGTGGCCAAGTTCCTCGCGACCCATCCCGAGTTCCATCGCGATCCCGCCCCGGGCGTGCTCGACGCGCTCCGCACACCCGCGGGCGACCTCTTTCTGCTGCCGCAGCGGGACGCCGTCGATGGCGCCTTTGCGGCCCGCCTGAAGCGGCGGTTCTCGTGAAGATCCGACGCGGCTCCGGAGAGGCCGCGACCATACCGTACCTGAAGACCATGGCCGGCCGGCGCACGATCCGTCAGGGGTTCATCGTCCTGGGCGCATTGGTCGTGGGCTACCTGATCAGCCTCTTGTGGCTGTTTCCGTCGCACCTGCTCTCCAAGGACATCGCCGTGCCGCGACTGATCGATGTCGGGATGACCGCGGCGCGGCAGCAGCTCGAATCGCACGGTATGCGGTTCCGGATCGAGGACCAGCGCAATGACCCAACGGCACCGAAGGGCACCGTCATCTGGCAGGACCCGCCGCCCAGCGTTGTTGTCCCGCCCAACACGCAGGTTTCGTTGATTCTCAGCGATGGCCCGCCGGATGTGCCGGTGCCCGATGTCGGCAGCTTCCCCCGCCTGCTGGCCGAGCGTGTGCTGCAGGCCGCAGGTTTCGTGGTTGGTTCGGTGGATACCGTGCCCTCACCTACGGAACCGGGTGCCGTCGTGCAGACCCGCCCGGGTGCAGGGGTAGGACGTCCGGTCCACTCCGCTATCGAGCTGGTGATCAGTTCGGGGCCGGCAGAAATCTCCGTCCCCTCGGTCGTAGGCCTCCCGATCTCCGAAGCCCGGGATCGCATCGAGCTGTCGGGCCTCATCGTGGGCGCCACCGCGGGACGGGTGGTTGCCGGCAAGCCGGGCGGTCTCGTGATCGACCAGCGTCCGTCCGGCGCCACCTTGCTGTCCCGCGGCGGACGGGTGGACCTGATCGTGACGCGGAAGGGGAGCTGATGACTGTTCGCATCGCACCAAGCCTGCTTGCCGCCGACCTCGGCCAGTTGCGCGACCAGGTGGAGGGTGCCCTCGCCGGCGGGGCGGAGTGGCTGCATGTCGACGTCATGGACGGCCGATTCGTGCCCAACCTCAGCTTCGGTGCGCCGCTGATCCGGGCCCTTCGCAAGATGACCGATGCGCCGCTGGACGTGCACCTGATGGTGCTGGAACCGGAACGCTACCTCGCCGAATACGCCGACCTCGGCGTCCAGGTCTTCACCTTCCATCCGGAGGCGACCGTGCATGTGCAGCGCCACCTCGCGGCGGCGCGGGAGAGGGGGATGCGGGCGGGGCTGGCGCTGAATCCCGCCAGTCCGCTGGCGCTGATCGAGGAAGTGATCGACGACCTCGATCTCCTCCTCATCATGAGCGTCAACCCGGGGTACGGCGGACAGAAATATCTGGCCTCCGCGACGCCCAAGATCGCCCGCGCGCGCGCCTTGCTGGATCAGCGCCGGTCGGCGGCGACACTGGAGGTGGATGGCGGCATTACGACGGAGACCATCGTGCCCGCGTGGCGCGCGGGAGCCGACACGTTCGTCGCGGGAACCTCGATCTTCGGCGCACCGGATGTGGCGGGCGCGGTCCGCGAGCTCGCGCGTCGCTGCGTGGAAAGGGCATAGGCCGATGGCTCGCCAGTGGGTTTTTGTCGGAGCGGTGCTGGGAGGGCTCGGCCTCGGTGGCGCGGCCCTCCTCTGGTACGCCCCTGACACCGATGTCGTCGCCGTCGGCGCGAAGGCGCCCGATTATCGCGTGGCAAACGTCGAGGAGGATGACTCGCTCTCGTTGCGCGAGCACTACCGCGGCCACGTCACCCTGATCAACATCTGGGCGACCTGGTGCGTGCCGTGCAAGGCCGAAATGCCCGCCATGCAGCGACTCTATGATTCGTTGGGCGCCAAGGGATTCCGCATCGCCGCCGTCAGCATCGACCAGGAAGGTCCCGATGTGGTGCGGGCCTTCGCGAGCGACCTCAAGCTCACCTTCGACATTCTGCAGGATCGCGGCGGCGGCATTCAGCAGGTCTATCAGACCACCGGGGTTCCGGAGAGCTTCCTCGTCGATACCACCGGTCTCATCATGAAGCGGGTCATTGGCGCGCAAGCCTGGGACGCAAAGGTCAATGTCGACCTCATCCGGCGGCTCATGGGCGACACCACCGTGGTCGCGGAGACGCCGCTCCCGGCGGATGCGACGGGTACGGACTCCCTCCCCCCGCCGTCGCGCTGACCCGGCCGCACCCGCGCATGCCGAAGACGCTGCTCGCCATCGAGACCTCCTGCGATGAGACCTCCGCCGCCGTGCTCACCCACACCGCGGATGGGACGGTGCTTCGGTCATGCGTCATCCTCTCGCAGGACATTCACCGGGTCTTCGGTGGCGTCGTGCCGGAACTGGCCAGCCGGGCTCATCTCACGACCATCGGACCGGTGGTGGACCAGGCGCTCGCGGAGGCGGACCTCGCACTGGAAGCGATCGAGGCCATCGCCGTGACGGCGGGCCCCGGGCTGGTGGGGGCGCTGCTGGTCGGCCTGATGTACGGCAAAGCGCTCGCCTATCGCCTCGCGGTGCCGTTCATCGGTGTCCACCATCTCGAGGGTCATCTCTTCGCCGCGGCGCTGGAACAGCCCGACCTCGCGCCGCCGTTCGTGGCGTTACTGGTGAGCGGCGGGCACACCCTGCTCCTCGATGTCCCGGCATGGGGAGCGTATCGCCTGCTCGGCACCACCCGCGATGATGCGGCCGGCGAGGCGTTCGACAAGGTGGGCACGCTGCTGGGTCTGGAGTATCCCGCCGGCGCGATGATCGAACGTCTGGCCCTCCAGGGAAAGTCGGGGCGATTCAACTTTCCCCGCCCCATGCTCAATACCCTTTCCGATGATGGCCCCGACCGCTTCACCTTCTCATTCAGCGGGCTCAAGACCGCGCTGCTGCGGGCGGTGCGCGCCAGCGAGGATCTCGCGGCTGACCGTGCGGACCTGGCCCGGGGCTTTCAGGATGCGGCGGTCGCGGTGCTCGCCGCCAAGGTCAGCGCCGCCCGCGACATGCTTGGCTACCCGACTGTGGTGCTCGCCGGCGGCGTCGCCTGCAACACCGCGCTCCGGCGGGCCGTGGAGACCGCCGTCGGGACGCCGCAGGTCCGCGTCGCGGTCGCCTCGAACCGACTCAACACCGACAACGCCGCGATGATCGGCGCCGCCGGGCTTTTTCATCTACAGCGAGGGGAAGCGCACGGTCTCGACTTGCAGCCCGACGCAGGCCTCCCCTTCCCCGGCCTGGTCATGGCCTTCCCCCAGCCGAGCCTCACCCGATGAACATCTATCCCCTGAGTTGGACCATCCCGCTCTTCGGCGGCCGCTCGGTCGACATCACCGGCTACGGCATCATGATGATGGTCGGGTTCCTGGTGGGTGGCTGGCTGATCACGCTCGAGCTGCGCCGCCGGGGACTGTATGAGGAATATGCCGCCGACATGACCGTCGCCGCCGTCATCGGTGGCGTGCTGGGTGCCAAGCTGTGGTATTGGGTCCTGCATCCGGAGAGCAGCCTGTTCTCCCGCGGAGGGCTGGTCTGGTACGGCGGATTCGTGGGAGGATCCCTGGCCGTCATCCTGAACGGCATTCGCCTCAAGGTCCCCTTGCGATGGACCACCCATCTCGCAGCGCCGGCACTGGCGGCGGCGTACGCGCTGGGACGGATCGGATGCTTCATCGTCAATGATGACTATGGTCGGCCGAGCACCGCGCCGTGGGCCGTCAAGTTTCCCGAGGGCCTCCCACCGTCGACTGCGGCCAACATGCAGCAGCAATTCGGCATAGCGGTGCCGGCCGGCGTGGATCCCTCCACAGTCCTCGCGGTCCACCCGACCCAGCTCTACGAAGTCATCCTGATGCTGGGCGCCTTTGCCCTTCTCTGGCGCCTGCGGCTCCGGGCCAGACCGGTCGGGTGGATCTTCGGGATCTACTTGCTGTGTGCCGGTGCCGAACGGTTCATCATCGAGATCTTCCGGGCCAAGGACGATCGTTTCTTCGGTCCGCTCACGGTCGCCCAGGTGATGAGCATCTTCCTCATGGTCGGGGGTTCGGTGATCATGGCCCGACTGGCGCGCGGTCGCGAGCTCGCCCCGGGTGCCTACCTCACCCGATCCACCTCGGCCTAGTCCGGTAGCGACACTCCTTCCCGGAAATTTCTTCCGGCAATTATTACCGAGACCGGAAACAATTGCCTGATCTGTTCGCGAAGAATTTCACCAAGTCATTTGTTTGCAGCAGGTTGAGAATTTGTGGGTGGTGGCACATCTACTGCATTTCGGTCGGCCGACGGCATCCACCGATGCCGACCCAAAAGTGGCAGGCCGAAGAAGAGTGGAGACAGGCACAGTGTCTGTTTCCGATAACAACTCAGGGGGCGGTCTGCCACCCCACTATACGACTCAAGGCCCGCCGGTACTGGCGGGCCTTGAGTCCTTCAGCGCAGGCAACCAGCGTCGGCATCAATTCCCCGCGCGCCACCTCGAACCGGTGCGCGTCAGCATCCCCTTGAGCCGCTCAACTTCGCCACGCAGTGCGGCGAGATCGGCATCCATCCGATCCAGGGAGCGGAGCACATCGAGTTCGACCTTGGCGGGGAGCGTCAGTCCAGTGTCGGGGCCTGAAGGTCCGGCGGTGCGGGGCCGTGTGGTCGCACCGGGCTCCGCCAGCTCGGCCTGCGGCACTCGTTCGCTGGTGACGCGCAGCCGGCGGGGCTCGAGGACGAAGGTCCAGACCAGTCCCACCGCCAGCAGCAGCAGCAGTACCGACTGCAGCGCGAGCGATTCCATCGTGGGATAGATGCCCAGCGCGGGGATGCGCGGGGCCCAACTCAACACCGTCGTCCCGATCAGGCTGCCCTCCTGCAGCTCCGCAATCCCCTTCCCCGCAAAGACGAAGGCCATATAGTAGAGGAATGCGCTGGTGACGCCGAAGAACGGTTTCAGCGGAATCTTCACGCCGAAGCGATTGATCAGCAGGTACACCAGGGCAAGGGTCACACCGCCTGCCACCATCCCGACCAGCACGGGAATGGTGGAGCCGCTGCCGGCCAGGAACAGCGCCTTGTAAAAGAGGACCGTCTCAAATCCCTCACGGTATACCGCCAGGAAGGCTACCGAGGCGAGGGCCAGCGAGGATCCGCTCGACACGGCCTCCTGCACTCGACCTTTCACGAAGCGGTTCCACTTGGCGACTTCCATCTTGGAGATCAGCCAGTAGCTCACATAGAAGAGCATGGCCGTTGCAATGAGCATCACGCCACCCTCGATCGCCTCCTGTCGCGCGTGGCTCACCTCAAGAATCGTCTCGAGCAGGAGCGCGGTCAGCAGGCTCGCGCCGATCGCGGCCCCGACGCCGACGTGCAGGTCCCGCCGGCGATGCCCGGCCCCGGTCTTCACCAGGAACGCCATGAGGGCCCCGACGACGAGAATCGCCTCCAGTCCCTCGCGGAGCAGGAGCACGAAGGATTGCAGGAAGAGGTTCAGTGGAGAAAGCTGGTCGGCGATGGTCCGTTCGGCATTCTCGAGATCGCTGAGCAGCGTCGTCTGAATCGCATGAAGCTCGTCCTGTGTCGCCCCCCCGGCGGCGCGCGTCCGGAGCGCCGCGAAACCGGCCTCCAGCCCGTTGGCAAGCGACGCGTTCTTGGCCCGCACCGTCCGCTCGACTTGTTCGAACGCCATGTAGGCGTCGAAGGCAGTGGTGCTGGCCTGCGTCGCCTGACCGGCGGCGGCCTGCGTCAGGGCCGAATCCAGCCGGCTCCGGACCAGCGCGAAGACGGGACCGGTCGACTCCGAGGACGGCCCCGAGGTCGCGAAGGTCCTGACCGCCGCGACCCGAGCCTGGGCCGGAAGAGAAAAGGGATCGGCATCGGGCAGAAGGGCGACCGCGAGCGCCGAATCGCTGAGGCGAGCGGTGGTGGGAAATTCGCGGAGAGCCGACGGCACCTCCCCGCGAGCCGCGGGCAGGCGAAGGATCGAGGCGTAGACGGCCACGGCCCAACGATCCTCTGCCGACAGTCGGCTCTCGAACGCCGGCATGGCGGTGCCAGCAACCCCGATCGTGATCCGCCGATAGAAGTCGAGGGGGTTGGCACCGGCCAGCCCACGATAGTTCGTCAGATTGGCCGGTGGTGGCGACAGCGCGGCGCCCGCCTTGCCATCGCCCCGACCGAGCGGGCCGTGACAACTGGCGCACTGCGTCTGGTACAGTTCGGCGCCGCGAGCGATCGTCGGGGAGATGGTGGGGATGTCATCGAGCGAGACGGCGAAGCGGTTCGCAAGCGTCTGGCCGAGCAGGCGGGCATAGAAGGCGACGGTATCGGCCGGGGCGGTGCGATCCACGAGGGCGATGAGTCGGTCGAGATCCGCCGTCGTACTGCGACTGGCCTCGAGCGGCAGCAGCGCCGCGGTACGCCGGGCCTCAGTGAGGAAGAGTCGCGCCTCCTCGACTTCCCCCGCCGCCACCACCTTTCCCGCGCTCACCCCAACTCCGTATTCCTGCGCGGCAAGTGCGGCGGTCGCGGCGATGCGGCGCACGGTCGGCGCCTGATCGTCCTGCGCCGGCGAATTCTGCGGTGCGGACCCGAGCGCGAGGAAGGCGGTGGCTAGTGCGAGAATCATTCTCATCTGATGTTGAAGGACTGGGGAATAAACTATGGTACGCTGCTCGGAATTGAAAGGGGCAGGGTGAATCGCCACCCAAGCGGGGTGGACCTGAGTCGCCCTACTTTACAGACCATGCCAGACACCCTCGCCTCGCTGGATCCCGTCACCGGGCTCGCCTTTGCTGAGGCACCCATTCCATCCGCGGCCGACATCCAGCGTATGATGGCAGCGGCGCGGGTGGCCCAGGCCCAATGGGCCCACACGTCGTTCGCCGAGCGTCGCGCGGTGTTGCGCCGGTTCCAGCACCTGCTCTTCGCGCAGCGGCGGGCGGTGGCCGAGCTGATCAGTCGGGAGACCGGGAAGCCCCTCGCCGAAGCGCTGTTGACGGATCTCGCGGTCACGCTGGACCTGGCCCGCTACTACGTCGATCGGGGCGCCGCCCTCCTGCGTCCCGAGCGTATCCGGCTGGGCAACATCGCCTTCCTCGGCCGTCGCGCGCATCTCTGCTGGGACCCGCTCGGGGTCATCGCCGTCATCGCACCGTGGAATTATCCGCTGCTGCTCCCCTTCGGCGACATCCTCGCGGCGTTGCTGGCGGGCAACGGGGTTCTGCTCAAACCAAGCGAATACACCACCCAAGTGGCGCTGGCGGGCGTTGCCCTGCTGCACCGCGCCGGAGTACCCGCGAGCCTCTGTCAGGTCGTGGTTGGTGGCGCCGACTCCGGCGCGGCGCTGATCGAGGCGGGCCCCGACAAGATTTTCTTCACCGGCAGCGTGCGGACCGGAACCCGAGTCGCCGAGCAGGCGGCGGCGCGACTGATCCCGGTCAACCTCGAGTTGGGCGGGAGCGATCCCTGCCTCGTGCTGGCCGATGCCGATCTGGAGCGGGCCGCCAGTGGAGTGACCTGGGCGCGGTTCACCAACAGCGGCCAGACCTGCGTGGCAGCCAAGCGGGTGATCGTCGAACAGGCGGTGCATGATCGGTTCGTGGACCTGCTGATCGAGCGCGCCGAACGATTGCAGCTGGGGCCGGGACTGGTGCCGGGTTCGGAGGTGGGTCCGGTGATCCGGATGTCGCAGCTCGTGGCCCTCGAACGCCAGCTCGCGGATGCCGTATCGCGCGGCGCACAGATCCGCTGTGGTGGCCGGCGTCGGCCGGAACTGGGAGAGACCTTCTTCGAACCGACCGTCGTCACCGACGTACCGCCCGCTTCAGCGCTGTGGAGGGAAGAGGTGTTCGGGCCCGTCCTGGCGGTGGTGGCGGCGCGGGACACGGAGGAGGCGCTGCGGCTGGCCAACGACTCCGTCTTTGCACTCTCGGGCAGCATCTGGACCGGCGATCGCGCTCGTGGTGCGGCGCTGGCCCGTCGCATCGCTGGCGGCGTGATCCTGGTGAATGATGCGACCAGTCACGTCGGTGCGGCGGAGATTCCGCATGGCGGCGACAAGTCCTCGGGACTGGGGCGGACCCACGGGGCGCTGGGACTGCGAGAGATGGTCCGACCGAAGGTGGTGGTGAGCGACTGGCTGGACGGCATGCGGAAGCCGTGGTGGTTCGGCTACGCGGCGGACAGTCTCCCGGCGCGGGAGGCGTTCCTGCAGCTGAGCTATGGACCGACGTGGTGGTCGCGGCTGAGGGCGATTCCGGGCGCACTGCGGCTGCTGTTCAATCGACGAGCGGTGTAGGGAGGGAGGGAGGGAGGGAGGGAGGGAGGGGAAATGGGCCCGTCGATACCTGCCGTCAGCTGAATGCTAAATGCTGAACGCTGAATGCTGACGGCTGTCGGCTGACGACGAACGGCTATCGGCCCCCCGCCCGCATGACCACCGCCACCGCGCCGGCCGTGGCATCCGAATGGCTCAGCGACAATTCAATCAGCAGCGGCCCGTGCCGCTCCGCCAGGTGCTGCGCCAATCCCGATAATGTGAGATAGGGCCGGCCCTCGGTCTCGCGCTCCACTTCCAGCTGGTGCCAGCTCACGGAGCGGGCGCCGGGAAGCCGCTGCAACGCCTTGTAGGCTGCCTCCTTCGCCGCGATGCGGGCAGCGATGTGGAGTGCCGGTCGATGCTTCCCCTCCACGTATGTCCGTTCGCGCGGGGTCAGGAAACGGGCGATCACCCGGTCGCCATGACGCACCATCATCCGCTCGACGCGTGCGACATCGACCAGGTCGATCCCGATTCCGATCAGTTCCATCGACTCCACAGCGCCTCCACCGCGCCGCGCAGGAGCGGCGGGACTGGGATGTACCCGCCCACCACAAGTCCGGCATACAGGGCGACGCCGAAGAGCAGCGCCGCGATGGTCCAGAGCGGCCATGCCGACCGCCGCCAGCGGCGAAGATCGGCGACCTCCGCTTCCGCCGACTGCCACTCACTCAGCCACGCCGCCTCGAGCGCCAGCCAGGCAACCTCCAGCCGGCGCGCCACGGCGGCGAGCGCGTCGTGCCACGCCAGCACGGCCGCGACGGACGGCTTCCCGCCGCGCACCGGCTGGGCGGTGCGGTCCAGCGCCTCGAGCGCCGCATGAAACGACCCTGCTCCGGCGGCCAGTCGCGCCGCGAGGGCCCGGATTTCATCAGCATCGAGCGGAAGATCTCGCATGCGGCGCGCGGGGAGCCGCGCTTCACGCGCCGCCGCGACGAGCCGCTCACTCGCCCTGGTGCCCAGACGGGTGGCCGCAGCCTGCACCACCTGCTGCCACGCCTCGTCCCAGGCCGCGCGCCCGAGGGTGGCGAGTGCGAGTTCGGTGTCGCCCTCGCGAGCCCAGCGCCGGGCATCACCGGCCAGGTCGAAGAGTTGAGAGACGAGCCCGATCCGGAGATCGTCGAGCGGCACGCCGGCCGGGCCGCCCGCCACCGGGAGCGGTGCCACGAGTCGCCCCAGCGATGGACCAAGCTCGGGAATTGTCAGGGCCGTCACAGCGCGCGCGAGCGTCATGCGTCGCACCACCCCGGTGCGACCCCGGCCAGCTCCGCCTCGGCCCACACGGCACGTTGACGGGTACGGGCCGCATACCGCGCCGCAAACTCCGCCAGTGCATCGGGGAGACAGGACGCACGATCGAGTCCGGTGGCCGCGATCAGGCGTTCGATGCCCCCCGGTGTCCCCTCGATCTCGAGCAGCAGATCCATCCGGGGATACCACTCCAGGCGCGCGCTGGCGTCGGCGTGCTGCCAGACTTCGACGAAGCGGTCGATGGCATGGGTCACGACGTAGCCCAACGCCGTGAAAATCGCGAGCGCAGCCGAGCTGTCGGCCGCTCCACATTGCAGTTCTTCGCGCTGCTTGTACCCCGTGACCGTCACGGTACTGGGTCCCTTCCAGGTCAGTTCGGAGCGGCTCGAGCCAGTCTCCGGTGCCCACGTCCGGAGGCGCAGCACCTGGTCCAGCCCGGCGAGCTTCCCGCCACGATCGAGCCGCTGGTCATGCATCATGCCGCGGAAAGTGCGGGTGGCGCCGGCGCGTTCCAGCGCGACGCGAAGGGCAGCGACGTCGGCCACCACCATTTTCAGCTCCAGCTCACTCGCCAAGGATCACCTCGACCAGGCGCGCCGTATCGCTGAGATCCGCGACCGCGAGATGGGCCCCGGCCTCGGCGAGCACCGCCACCGAGTAGGCGCCGGTCGCGACACCAATCGCGCGAGCGTCGATGCTCCGGCCGCAGGTCACATCCGCCGGTGTGTCGCCAATGATCACGACCTCACGCCCGCGCGGCATGCGGCCGAAATGCGGCGCGGCGCGCCCGGCGGCAATCATCGGCAAGTCGGGACGATGGGCGGAATCCGAGCCGTACGCTCCAACCTTGAAGCGCTCCGGGGCGATGCCACCCGCCTGCAGCTTGAGGCAGGCCCCAGGCGCCATGTTGCCGGTGACCAGTCCGAGCATGACGCCGGGCTCCGCCTCGAGCGCGGTCAGCAGTTCCAGGACGCCGGGCATGATGGTCGTGCGCGAGCGTGGCTCCAGCAACTCGGCGGCAAGCAGGCCGAGGTAGCGCTGGCAGATGGTGTCGATGACGGTGGCGTCGCGGGGCGAGTGATGGCCCCCGGCCTCCAGCAGCTCGGAAACGATCTGGGGATCGGTCTTGCCGTCGAAGCGCACCCGGTCGAACAGATCGCTGGTGCCGATGAGATCGCCCAGCGCCTGAGTGATGGCCCGGCGGCCGGCACCGGCGGTCAGGAGGATCGTGCCGTCAATGTCGAACAGGACCAGGGTCGAGAGCATCGCTCAGGTCACCCGGCGGATCGCGACGAGCTGGGTGCGCAACATCATGGCGCGGCTACCCGGCCCCCATGCCTCCAGCACCAGGCCACCGCAGGCTACGGTGGAGTGGACCAGCGTATCGCGGGGACCGGCAAAGGCGACGTGCGTAATCCGGTCACCGCGTTCGCTGAAGAACAGCAGGTCGCCGGGACGATGATCACCTGGGGTCACCTCGACGCCGGCCGCGGCCTGAGCCGCGGCATCGCGCGGGAGGGGAATGCCGCGGGCCAGAAAGGTGGTCTGCACCAGGCCGGAACAGTCGACACCCCACGGTGTGACCCCACCCCACTGATACGGGGTGCCGGCGAAAGCGCGGAGGGCCCAGAGGTCGGGCGACGAGGCGCTCGCGCGGGCGACCACGCGCGCATGGGGCGTGATCTGGCCGGCGATCACCGTGCCCTGCCGGCCATCGGGGAGATTGATCCGCGGAGCGGACATGCCGACGCGAGCGCGCACCGGAAGACGAACCAGCACGCCGTCGTTCACCTGCACCACGGCACCCTCGCTCCACGCGGTCGCGCTCTCCCGCCAGCCCCGCGCGATCTCGTGATCGGTTTCCAGGGCATAGCCCCGGTGCACCCAGCCTTCATACCGGTCCCCGTCGAGACGGACGCGGCGCCATTCGCCCTGGACCTCCAGCACGCGGGCCGTCTCGCCGAGGACGAACTGGGTGACCTGTTCCGAGCGCAGGTTCGGCTCGCGGCTCACCGGTGCCACACCCGCGCACGCGATGAGGGAGGTGGTCGTCACTTGTTCTGGCACTCCTTACACCGCACAATCCCGCGAAAGGAGCACATGATGCAGATGAAGGTGCCGCAGATCTGGCAGGGATAACCTTCGGAGGCACGCTCCTCCCGGCCACAGGCGCGGCATCCCATCGCGTCCTTCTCCTTGATGTCTTCCTTTTTCATGGCACCGCTCCTGTGGTCAGCCTTACGGTCCGATCCGCCTACACGCCGATGGCGTAGCGCTTGATCTTGTTGATCAGCGTGGCCCGGGAGATCCCCAGCTCCAGCGCCGCCCGGGTCCGGTTCCCGTTGTGGTGCTTCAAGGTCCGCTCGATATGGGCCCGCTCCAGCTCATCGAGAGACAGTGGGGTGTGGCGACGATCGCCGACCCCGGGCCGGTTACGGAACTCTCCCGGCAGATGCTCCAGCAACACCGCCGGATTGCCTCGCCCCAGAATCAGGGCGCGCTCGAGCACGTTTCGCATCTCCCGGACGTTGCCCGGCCAGGCATGGACCAGCATCCGCTCCAGCGCTTCGGGCCCGATCGCGGCAGGCGCGCCTTCCACCTCATGCTGCAGTTCGTTCAGCAGTGTCAGCAGCAGGGCGAGCCGGTCCTCGCGGAGCCGTTCCCGGATCGGGGGAAGGTTGAAGGGCACGACCGACAGCCGATAGGCGAGATCCTCGCGGAAGGTGCCCGCCTCGACCAGCGCCGGCAGGTCCCGGCTGGTAGCGCCGATGATCCGCACATCGCTGGAAAGATCGCGGGCGCCACCGAGCCGGCGAAAGGTCCTGGTCTCAAGCAGTCGGAGCAGCCGCGGCTGGATCTCGGCCGGCAGATCGCCGATCTCGCGCAGGAACAGCGTGCCGCCCGCCGACAGCTCGACGAGCCCGGGGCGCCGTTCCCGGCCTTCGGTCTCCGAGGCCCGCTCGGTGCCGAACAGCTCCGCCTCCAGTGAAGCGGGGCCCCGGGCCCATGCCGCGAGTTCCACGAAAGGCCCGGTGTCGCGGGGTGATAGCTGGTGGATGGTGCGCGCCAGCCAGGCCTTGCCAACACCGCTCTCTCCGGTAATCAGCACCGGCGTGCGCTCCGACAGCGCCACAAGCCCGACCTGCCGACCGAGCTCGCGCATCGCCGTCGAGCTGCCCAGCGACTCGAGGCCATCGTCCGGCACGGCACGAAGGAGCAGGAGTTCATTCAGCCGGCGAAGTCGGACCTTGTCGGCGACCCGCGCCACGGCGGCGAGGAGGTGACTGGTATCCACCGGCTTGGCGAGAAAATTCTCCGCGCCGAGCTGCATGGCCTCCACCGCGGTTGCGACGTCGCTGTGGCCGGTCAGGAGCACGACTGCGGCGTTTCGCTCGCGGAAGCGGGCCAACGCTTCCAGTCCGTGCAGACCCGGCATATGCAGATCGAGGATCACGACCTCGGGTCGCAGCCGGTCATAGGCAGCGAGACCAGCCTCGGCGCTGAGTTCGCGGGCGACCTCGTAGCCGTTCCGCTCGAAAATCATGCCGACCGCGCGCAGCACATCGACATCGTCGTCTATCAGCAGGACCGAATCAGGCATGCGGTGTCCTTGAGATTCGGGTGGGATCGCGGGGAAGCTGGAAGGCGAAGCAGGCCCCACCCTCGGGCCGGTTCTCGCCGCGGATCTCTCCGCCATGCGCGCGGACAATGCCGTGCGATATCGACAGACCCAGGCCGGTCCCGTGCCCGTGGTCCTTGGTGGTGAAGAACGGCTCGAACACCCGCGGGAGCGCGTCGCCGGACATGCCCTGACCGGAGTCGAGGACTTCGCAGCCGACCCAGTCCTCGTCCCACCAGGTCCGCACCAGCCCCTCGCGGCGCGGCGCGGCGACCATGGCCTGCGACGCATTGACCAGGAGGTTGGTCACAACCTGACGCACCTGGTCCGGATCGCCACTCACCGCCGGCAAGGTGGGATCGAGTCCGAGCGTCCAGTCCACGCCATCGCCGCCGAGCGCGGGAGTGGTAACAAAGGTCTCCCGCACCAGCGCGTTGAGGTCGGTCGCCTGCCGCTCGAGCCGGCGCTGCCGGGCAAAGGTGAGCAGGTCGGTCACGATACGGGCGGCCCGCATCGCCTCCCGGCGCATGCTCTCCAGTCCCTGGCCAACCTCCACCGGGACGCCGGCGTCGAGTTGCAGTGCCTGCGCCAGCGCGGCGATGCCGGCAAGAGGGTTGTTCAGTTCGTGCGCGACCCCGGACACCAGGGCGCCGAGTGCGGCCATCTTTTCGGCGTGATTGAGCTGCTCCCGCAGTTCGACCTCGTCGGTCACATCGCGCGCGAGGGCCAGGATTCCTTTGCGACCGCCGCGCTCCTCGACCGGCACGGTCACCGCCGACGCCTGGCGCACGGCGCCATCGAAGCGACGATAGTGAAACATGAAGTCGCGCGTCTCGCCCCGGAAGCTCCGATCGACTTCATCGATGACCCGCGCCCGATCCGACGGCACGACGAAATCGGAGAGCGTGGCCGTGCTGCGGGTGGCGCTGAGGCCTGCGAGGCGAAAGGTGGCCCGGTTGGCCGAGAGGAACTGGCCGTCGTGGTCGAGCGTGAAGATGGCCAGCGGGGCGCGGTGGAAGAGGGCGCGGAAGCGTCGCTCCGAGCGTCGCAGCGCTTCGGTCGCCAGCCGCTCGCGGGTCACGTCTCGGGCCACCGCCACCAGGCCGGCCGGTCGGCCCCGTTCCTCGAGCGGCGCCACCGAGACATCGGCGATGCGCACACCGTCTGCCCGGCGGATCAAGGCCTCATACCGATGGGCGCCCGCCACCGGCCCGGCACGGACGGTGTCGTCCGGGAGCAGCGTGGCCAACGCCATCCCGACCAGCGTCGCGGCGGCCTGACCAAAGAGCATGGCGGCGGCAGGATTGGCAAACTGGACCGCGCCATCCGCATCGGTCAGGACGATCGCTTCCTGCGCCGTCTCCACCAGTTGGCTGTAGCGGGCTTCGAGCCGGACGTATTCGGTCAGGTCCTCCACCGCGACCACGAAACCGCCCTCGGGCCGAGGCGTCACGGTGAGCGCGACGTGCTGGCCATGCGTCGTGTTCAAGAAGAGACTCACCCGATTGCCACGCTTCGCCGCGCTGATGAGGGGATCGCGCGAGACTGGCGGCCAGTCGCGAAACAGCGGTGCGAGCAGGATGCCGGGCAGGGCGGTGACCTCGACCCTGGCCAGGGTGGCCATGAAGCGGTTGCCCCGCTCGATGCGGCCATTCCCGTCCACCAGCGCCAGCCCGCTGCCGATGCCATCGAACGCCGCCTGCCACTCGGTCTTGATGCGGGACACCGTTTCCAGCAGACGGCTGCGTCCGATGGCGAGCGAGGCCTGGTCGGCAAAGGCGCGCGCCAGTTGCTGCTCATCGGGCGCATACTCCCTCGGCTGGTCGTGATAGAAGGCCAGCCACCCGATGATTCGGCCACGAAAGACCAGCGGCAGCGCCGCGACGGCGGCGAATCCCTCGTGCAGGACCGCGGCGTGGATCGGGCTGGTGCGGTCCTCCCGTGCGTCACGCGCAAAGTACGGTTGACCCCGCAGCGCGCTCCCGGCCGAATGCATCTCGCGATACTGGCGCGCAACCGCGGCGAGGTACGCCGGGGAGAGTCCACGCACCACCATCGGCTCCGCGGCGCCGGTGCGTTCATCCAGCAGAAAGATCCCGACTCGTTCCGCACCGAAGACGCGCAGCCCTTCCTCTGCCACGGCCGCCATGGTGCCGGCGGCGTCTTCAGTTCCGGCCAGCAGGTGGGCGACCCGCCCGAGTGCCGCGACATGACCGGAGCTCATCGTGACTCCGGCGCGAGGACCCGAATGGCCCCATGCACGACCGTCGCGGTGAACGGTGTCGTTCCGTGCGGCTCCCCATCGAGCTGCACTGGCTGGGGCGGATGACTCTCCACCGTCACCTCCCGCCCCCGGGCATACCCGACCCGTCCGGACCCTGCCCCCAGCGCTCCGCCGTTCCGCAGCAGTTGCCAGACAGCCGCCACACTGGAGAACAGCGAATCGGCCCGCAGAACGACCACATCGAGCAACCCGTCATCGAGCGCAATCCCGCGCCGCAGCCGCACCAACGGCGGAATGACCTCGCCGCAGTTGGCCACCAGGACGAGCGACGCCTTGGCCTCGTACTCCACCCCGTCCACCGTGATCAGGTGATCGAGGTTCCGCAGGTCCGGCAGGAGCCGGAAGACGGTCGCCACGTAGGCGGCGAATCGCCAACGGTGTTTGGCGGCGGTCGAAGTCTCGGCCATCACCCGGGCATCGAAACCGGCGCCGCAGGCGACGGCGAAATAGTGCGGGCCGTCAGCACGCTCCATCCGGCCGAGGTCGATCGGAACCACACGGCCATCGAGCATGATCCGCGCGGCCTTGCCCGGATCGTTGGGGACGCGGAGGTTGCCGGCCAGAATATTGCCCGTGCCGCCGGGGATCAGTCCGAGTGAGGTGGAGCTGCCCACTAGCGCGGCGGCGGCCTGCATCGTGGTGCCGTCGCCGCCAAAGACCCCGACGACATCGACACCGGCCGCCACGCCTTCGGCCGCGAAGCGGCGAGCATCGCCCGGTCCCCCCGTCGCCCGCAGCTCCACCTGCCAGCCACCGTCGCGCAGCGTCTCCATGACCGTCTGCACGATGGGTTCCGCGGTCCGTGCCGCCGCGGGATTGGTGATGATCAGTGCCCGCGTCACCGCTCAGTACTCCCGTTCCCAGAGCAGGTCGAGACCGACCTGGTATTTGCTGGCCGAGAAGGCGGGCTGGGTGCTCGCCGCCTGACAGGAGTAGGTCGGTTCCACACTGGTCTTCAGCCGGAGCCCGTGACTGATCCGGAACTCGGCGTTGGGATAGAAGCGGTAGGTATTGGTGCAGACATCCGCGACGAGGGTGACAAACCACCGGCGACCAAGCTGCCAGCCGGCGGCCACCGTCGCCACCTGGGCCGAGCCGCCCTGCCCGCCGATGCCGCCGCCGCCCACCCCACCGGTGCGGATGTCGAGATAGTCGATCGGGACCCCGAGATCGCTGATCAGGGCCCGCTGGAGTTCGCTCGAGAAGGCGCTGGTGAGGTAGGAAACACCGGCCTGCACCGCGGCATACTGGCTGCCCTGTCCGTTCGGCCCTTGCAGGCTGAACGTCGGGCGACCGAACATGAGATACGAGACGAGCTCGGTCTGGGACAGTGCCGGACGGCTGGACGTCGCCGGGCTGGCGAGCTCGAGCTTGGGCTGCAGCAGCGTCCCGGTGATCCGCGCAATGACCGGAATCTCCTCGCTGGTGATCGCCGCAATGACGTCATGCCGCGCCTCGATGTCGAGTTCGGCGTTCAGGTCCGGCGTGCCGAAGTACCGTACCGTCCCGCGTTCGACGGTGAAATCGTTTGACACCACCCCGCCGATGCGGAGGGTGTAGTTGCCGCGGACCGCGTTGAGGGTGCCATCGTAGCGGTAGACGTCGCGGTGCTTGTTCACCGTGAGATCGCCGTCGAGCTGGATGTTGGCCTCGCTCGACCGGAGCCAGAAGCTCTCGCCCATCTGGATCTGCAGCGTGTTGATCGTGAGGGAGTCGAGGAACCGGCTCTGGAAATTGGCTCCCAGCCGCTCGGCGCGCACCAGATCCAGATCGATGAGTCCGGAGTCGCCGGGGTTTTCCAGGTCGACGATACGCTTGGTGAGCAGGTCGGCAAAGTGAAGGTTGCCTTCGTCGGCGGTGATCCGTCCGGTGAGCTGCGGCTGGAGCACCGGTCCGGTGAGCGTCACGCTCCCGGTCGCGTCCAGCGTGAGGAACCGGCGCACGTCGATCACGCGGAACCGGCGGGCGTGCAGGGTGAGGTCGAAGACCGGATCAGTCAGCCGGATCAGCCGCAGGCCGCCGGTCGAGCGGAGGGTGCCCTCGCCACTGCGGGCGAAGAGCGAGTCCACCCGGATCGAGTCGCCCGCCAGATGGGCGGCGAGATTCACATCCTGGTACCGCACGCCGAGTCCGGGCACCGTCGCGGACACATCCTGGAGTTGCACCGCACCACGCAGCTCCGGCCGGTCCCAGGTGCCGGTGACTTCAACATCGGCTCGCATCGTGCCCCGCACCCGGCGCAAATTCTTGGTGAACGCCTCGACCAGGCTCAGATCGGTGCTGTCGGCGATCACCCGCACCGAGATCGGTCCGTCGAGCTGCCGCGCCGGCACGGCCCCCAGCGCCAGGTCGAGCGGGAGTCGTCCCTCGACCCGCAGCACCGGGACACCGGTCTTCCACATCAGGAGATTGGCATCCAGCAGGTGATCGGCGTAGTGGACGATCCCCTGCACGAACGGTGATCCCAGTTCTCCATAGGCGAGATCGGCCACCGAGGCCGTGCCCTGGAAGGTGGGCGACGCCGCCGTACCACCGACGGCCATGTCGACATGCACGCTGCCACCGACGCCGGTGGTGTCGAGTTCGAGCAGCGCATAAATGTCCTGCAGCTCAAGGCCGACGGCCGACACCTGCATGTCGCCCGCGTCGGCGCGCGGAATGCGTCCGGCGAGCGAAATCGTGCCGGAGCCATCGGTGGCCTCCAGCTCGAGTGGGGTCAGGTCGATATGCCCGTCGCGCAGCGTGACGCTAGCCGGCGCGCGCAACCGCCAGTCGTGCCGTGGCAGCACAATACGGATGCTGTCGATGGCGAGCAGACTGCTGTCTCTCGGGCTCCACCACGAGCCGGTGCCCGTCACCTCTGCCACGTTGTTCAGTGAGGCGTTCCCGCCCCAGTGCAGGCTGTCCTGGTACCCGCCAAGCAGCGCATTGACATCGTTCAGCACGAAGCGACCCGCCAGCAGTGAATCCACCCGGATCCCGATGCCGAGCTCGGGTCGGACCGCCGCGTTGACGCCGACGCTGACCGAGGCCGTGGGCGCGCGCACACCGCGCCATGCCACACCCTCGCCGGTGGCGCGCACCAGCAGTCGCGGGGCGCCGGCCGAGCCGAGGATCTCGAGCTCCCCATGCATCCGGCCCTGGAGCAGGGCGGCGACACCGGTGTCCGGCGTCGGCCCCACGAAGCGCTCGAGAAACGACTGAAGCGGCGTCAGGCTGTCGGCATCGAATGTGGCGACGATGCTGCCCTGATCGGTGCGGTCCCAGCCCAGCGTCCCCGCCCCGGCGAGCACGCCGGCGGGTGCGGCCAGCTGGACCGTGTCGACCTGGATGCGGCCCGCATCGCCCCGCACCCGCAGATGCAGCGAGTCGAGGGGGAGTTCGAGCACGCTGCCCCCCTGAAGGTCCACCGCCAGCGTACCACTCGGACCGGCCACACTGTCGATCGATCCATCCGCCTCGAGCCGTCCGCTGAGACGGGTCGGCGGTCCGGTCCCCCGGAGCAGCGCGAGATCGAGACCTTCGAAGTGGGCCACGAGACTGTCCGCCTCCAGATGTCCCGGCGACTGGGCGATCGTCCCCTGAGCCGCGAGCGCGCCGATGTCGCCCGCGAGCGCGACATCGAGCGCAAAGTGCCCGGTGGTGCCGCGCATCTTGACCGGGCCCGTGACGGCACCGCGAATCGGAATCCCGGGATAGCTGGGCCGCACTCCGTCGAAGACCAGCGGATCCACCCGCACGGCGACATTGAAGGCGACGGTGTCCTGCCGGGTGTCGAGCGTGACCACCCCGATGGCGCGACTCTCCGGCAGGCTGTCGTCCTGATGCCGCACCGTACCGGTGAAGGTCACATTGCGCCACGGCCCGCTCAGCGCGCCGATCAGCCCAAGTCGCCCGCGCAGCGCGACCGAAGGAGAAATGTGCTGCACCGTGCGCAGGTCGATGTCACTTTCGGACACCTGCAGGGTGTCGAAGAGCGTGCCGAGCGGACCACCCAGCACCAGGTGGCCGGCGACCAGCATCCGCGACTGCGCCGACCCCGGCACATCGCGATCGCGGAAGAGCAGCGAGGCGACGAGATCCATGCCATCCTTGAAGCCCGCCCCGCTGACGCGCCCAGTCAGTGTGCCGTGCAGCGGGAGCGTATCTACATAGGGGCGCGGGACGTCGAGGTCCATGTCGACCAGATCCAGCGCCATGTCCTCCACCCCGAGCCCGCGATGGTTGTCCACCAGTGCGGTGACCTTGCCGGTGATGCGACCGGCGTCACCGCGCAGGACCAGGTGCTGCAGCCGGTAGCTGGTCTGCTGTTCGGTGCGCCACTTCGCCGTGACCCTTGCGCTGCCGATGAGGGCGGGGAATACCGGCGAGATCCAGTGCAGGTCATCGAGGTTGAGCCGGGTCGCGGCAAGGGTGAAGTCGTACAGGACCGGACCATGCGGCCAGGTAATGACGCCGCCGCCGCTGAAGCGGCTGTCAGGCAGCGCCGCCCGATGCAGCGTGAAGCCCAGACTGTCATCGTGGGTCCAGCCATGCGCGGCGAGATCCACCACGGTGATCGCGGGATCGCTGATGCGGGTCGACAGCCCGTCGATGTCAAAGCTGAGCGGCTTGCGGTCCGGGGTGCTGATGCTCAGCAGCGGCAGGTAGGCGTTGAGATCCGCGAGAATCACCACTTTCCGCCGACCATCGGGCGTCTCAAGAATGGTCCGGCCCGGCTTGGCGCGGTCGATGGCCAGTGCCGCCAGCGTATCGGCTGTGGTCAGAGCGGTATCAGGGGGGTTCCACGGGAGCCGCAGCTCCAGCAGACCCCGCCGGATGCGCAGGTCGCGCACGGCGACCAGCGGCGAGCTGCCCCCGCCCGGAGGGCCCTCGCCGAGGCGGAAAATCTCCTGATGGTTCAAGCGACCGTTTTTCCGCTTGATCAGGTGGATGACCGGATCGTCCAGTTCGGCGCTGGTGAAAATGATCTGGCCCGCCAGCAAATTGGGCAGGGCGTAGGTCACCACGATGCGCTTGACGTCGGCGAACGGGGCATTGCTGGAGTCGCGGATATGGACATCCGTCAGCTCAATGCCGCCGAGAAAGGAGCCGCTCACCCGCGCAATCTCGAAATGGCCGCGAAAGGCCGCCGTCAGTTCCTCGCTGACCAGCCGTCCGAGGAGCAGGGTCCCGGCGTCGGAATACAGCAGGGCCCCAAGCGCGCCGAGAATGGCGGGCACGATCGCGAGCAGGAGCGCCGCGGAGAACCGACCGATGTGCCGGCGCATCAGAACGGCTGCCCGAAGCTGAAGTGATAGCTGAACCGGCTCGCGCGCTTCTGGACAAAAGCGTTCTGCACCAGTTGGAGCGAACCGTCCTGCTTCTGCAGGTAGAGGGCGCCGGGCGGCTGGTCATAGCCGTTGTAGCCCACGTCAAACCGGGCCGGCCCGAGCGGGGTGCTGATGCGCAGCCCCACGCCCGGCGTCACCCGGAACTGCACCGGTGCCAGATTGGTCCGGCCCCGTTCGTAGAGGGTGCCCCCGTCGACGAAGAAGGCCAGCTTGAGACGGCCCCCCCAAACCGGAGAGGGCACCCGCAGCTCCACCTGCCCGATCGCGAGGGTGTTGCCGCCGGTCGCGCTGAAGCGGGGCCGCAGTTTGCCGCTCTGCAGGTCGAGACTGTCCTGCGGGGAGAGCGAGTCGCGCGTGAGGACGTAGACCACCGGCCCCAGGCCGTTGAGATCGTAGCCACGCACGTCATTGGGACCACCGGCGTAGAACCGCTGTTCCGGCGGAATGAAGGCGCCGCTGGCGCTGTCGAGTGAAATGCTCGGCGAGAACACCAGGCCACCTCGCAGGTGCGCGCTCAGCACCACCGAGCGGCCCAGGGTCTTGTACCAGGCCATGTCGCCGGTGACCCGGGTAAACTCCTGCAGCCGCTCGCTGCCGGTGAAGCGCGAACTGTGACTGGCATCGAAGGCGTAGATGTGACCACGACTGGGGTCCAGCGGATTGTTGGACCGCGGCCAGCTGACGCCCGCACTCACGACCCCCAGGACCCGCTTCTGTCCCAGCCGGCTGGCATCGCCCGGCGTACAGGCGTTGAAGAAGGCGCAGAAGGTGGCGTTTGATGCGATCGTGTTACCGTAGGAGAGCCGGTAGCCGACGCTCACCGGGATGTTGCGCGAGGTCTCGCGCCTGAGTCCGAAGCTCGCGCCGATCTCCTCCCGGCGGTACACCTTGAATTCCGAGCGCCGCTCGGCGAACAGGCTGTAGGTGCCGGTGATAAGGGGCGAGAAGAATCGCGGTTGCCGGATCGTGGCGGTCACGTTGTAGGTCGCGCGCGCGGAGCCGATCGTATCATCCTTGAGACTGCCGCAGATTGACCGGTCGAGCCCCGCATCAAAGGGCCGGCCCACGCCGACCTTGCCCACCCGCGTGGAGAGGTCGAAGAGGCGCCCGGTGCCAAAGAGGTTGCGGTCGGTATACCCCGCCCCGCCGCGGAAACAGTCGTTGGTCGCGAAACCCACGCTGCTGCTCACCCGGTGCGGTGGTCCCTCGGCGACGACGACGGCCAACGGTACGATGCCGGACTCCGGCTGGAAATTGGCCGAGTCGATCGTCACCGTCGCGAACCGGAAGAGCTGCGTCTGGTACAGCTTCCGCTGGCTCTGGAAGATGTCCTGCTGACTGAACCGCTGGCCGGGGCGCGCCGGAAGCAGCTGACGGATGAATGTCGTGTCCACCTTCCGCGCACCGGTCACAGTTACTGCGCCGAAGGTCGAGCGTGGCCCGGGCACCGCCTCCAGGCCGACCTTCACATCGCGGGCCGCCAGGTCCACGTTATAGGTACGAAAGACATCCGCGCCGGGATACCCCAGATTTCTCAGCCGGCTAATGATGGTGTCCGCGCTGGCCTGAAAGAGAAATCGGTCGAACGGCTGGCCAGTGCGCAGCGGCAGGTCTTCGCGCAGATTCCGCTCGTCATTCGCGGGGATCGAGTCGAGTCCGCGCACCTCGAGCGCGGATACCACGACCGGCGGCCCTTCCGTGATCTTGAAGTGGAGTCGAATGTCATTGCCGCTGCGCTGGGTGGCGGTATCCACCTTGACGTCCATGAAACCGCTCTGCCGGTAGAGCAGTGTCAGGCGCAGCACATCGCGCCGAAACTCGGTCGCGTCGAAGGTGCGCTTCTCGCCGAGGCCCAGCCAGCGAACGAACCACTTGCGGGCGAACCAGCTGGAATTGGTCGTACCGATCGCGGCGCTGAGGGTCGCATCGTCGAGGGCATGGTTGCCACTGAAGCTGAGACCGCGGACCACGGTCCCCGGTTCCTGCGCATGCATCGGCTGGCCCGCAAAGGCCAGCGTCAGCAGCAGTGGCAAACCCGCAAAGCGACGCGTCATAAAATCAGACAGAAGGGCGCGGGGAATCCCCGCCGCGCCTCGTAATTGACGACACGATCCAAGTGCTGTAGGATGGCGGAGTTACATGGCGGAGTCAACGTGCAGATTGCTTCAACGGGGAACGTGCATGAATCGCACACTTGAGTTGAATGGACCAGCCGGCGAATTCCCGCGCGATTCGACGATGTACTGGGGGTCCGCCTGGCCCTCCCGAGTGCGGCACCACGGGTTTGCTATCGGGTGGCTTGCATGCGTCCTCGGCACGCTGCTGGGATCACACGCCGTCCTGTCGGCCCAGCTGCCGCGGAACGCCGTCCGTCAGCTCGATTCGCTGCTCGATGCGCCGCCGTTCAACCGGCTGCTCTGGGGCGTGGCCCTGGTGGACGAGACCGGGCGCCTGCTCTACGGCCGCAACGCCGACCGGCTGTTCATCCCCGCCAGCAACACGAAGCTCGTGGTGAGCGCCGTCGCCGCCACGATGCTGCCGCCGGACTGGACCATCGCGACCAGCGTCTACAGCACTGCCGCGGTGCGCGACCATGTCCTCGAGGGCGATCTGGTGCTCTATGGTCGGGGCGATCCGACGTTCGGCCGCCGCTGCTACGCGACCGACACGACAGTGAGCGGCGTCTGCGACACTGATCCATTCGCCCGGCTGCGCGACCTGGCGCAGGCCCTCGTCGCGCGCGGGATCACCTCCGTGGCCGGTGACATTGTCGGCGACGGCAGCTGGTTTCAGGGCGAGCTCACCCGGGGCGACTGGAACAGTGAAGACCTCAACTGGTGGTATGCCGCCCCGGTGAGCGGGCTCGGCTTCAATGACAACAGCGTCGACATCACCTGGCAGCCCGGGACGGCCGTGGACGCTCCCGCGCAACTCCATCTCGAGCCGGACCTCGGCGACATCACCTTGGAAAACCGCACCCGGACTGTGGCGGCCGGCGGGGAGAGCGACATCGGCGACCGGATGTATCGCGAGCCGGGAACGCTGCACCTGTGGGCCGAAGGCACCGTCGCGCTTGATCATGGCGAGAGCCTGGAGTCCTTCGCGCTGCCGGACCCCGATCGCTTCGCCGCCACCGCCTTCCGCCGCGCCCTCACCGAGGCGGGGATCAGCGTCACCGGGACGACGCGAAGTACCACCGACAGTCTCGCCACCGCCGCCGCGCGCCAGCTGCCGCCGTTGGCGGAAACGACCAGTCGCCCGCTCCACGACTGGATCTTCCCGATCCTCAACACCAGCCAGAACTGGTACGCCGAGATGCTGCTCAAGCAGTTGGGCCGGCAGTTCGGGACCAGCGGCTCGTGGACCGGCGGACTCGCGGTCGAGCGCCAGGTCCTGGTCGACTCGATGGGCATCGACTCCACCCTCTTCAGTCTGGCCGACGGCTCCGGCCTCTCGGCCAAGAATCTCGTCGCACCCCTCGCCTTCACCCGCCTGCTGCAGTACGTGCGCCACCGGCCCGGATATGCCACCTTCAGCCCTGGGCTGCCGCGGTCGGGCAACACCGGCTCACTCAAGCGGCGATTCATCGGTACGCCGATCGAGGGTCGGGTGTGGGCCAAAACCGGCAGCATCGCCCGCGTCAACACACTGTCGGGGTATATCGAGCTTCCCGGTCGCACTCTCGCCTTTTCGGTCCAGGCCAATCACCACGTGCTGGGTGGGCGACAGATGCTGGCGCAGATCGACAGCATTGTCGTGGCATTGGCAAAGGCGGCAGGGAAGCTCAAGAAATAGGCGCTCGGCGCGAGGCAGTACCGGCCTCCGTCCCGACCGCCTGCTCCCCCTCGCCCAATTCATCCCTTTCCCACTCGACGAGCCAGTATGCGCCTCTTGCTGATCCGCCATGCCGACGCGGGCGACCGTGATGACACGCTCTGGCCCGATGACACCGAGCGTCCCCTCTCTGAGCGTGGGCGCAAGCGCCAGGCGAGAGTCGCGAAACGGCTTCGGCGCCAGGACCTGGTGCCCGATCTCCTGTTGTCGAGCCCCTGGCTCCGAGCCTGGCAGACCAGCGGACTCACGGCTGACATCGTCCGGTGCGACCCGCCGGTCGCCTGCGCGGCACTCGCCACCGCTCCCGTCCTCACCGCAATCGACACTGCGATCGGTCCCACCACCGGTGACCGGCTCGTCGCGCTGGTCGGCCACGAGCCCTGGCTCGGCGAGCTGGCCTCGCAGCTCCTGGTCGGCGATACCCGGCTGCAGGTCGACTTTGCCAAGTCGGCGGTGCTGGGGCTGCACGTCGAGCGGCTCACACCGGGCAGCGCCACGCTGGAGTTCTTCTGGCGGCCGAAGGCCCGATGACGAATTACCTTAGGCCCACATGACCTTCAGCTTGCCATTGCGCGTGGCGATTGTCGGCACCGGTCCGTCCGGGTTCTACGCGGCGGAGCACCTTCAGAAGCAGCACCCCGGCGTTGAAATCGACCTCTTTGACCGACTCCCCACGCCTTTCGGCCTGGTCCGCGGTGGTGTCGCCCCCGACCATCAGAAGATCAAGTCCGTCACCCGCATCTACGAGCGGATCGCCACCCAGCCCGGCACCCGTTTCCTCGGCAACGTGACCATTGGGCGGGATCTCGCCTGCGCCGAGCTCCGCTCGCATTATCACGCGGTGATCTACGCCATCGGCGCTCCCAGCGACCGGACCCTCGGTGTTCCGGGTGAGACACTCTCCGGTAGCCATCCGGCCACCGATTTCGTCGGCTGGTACAACGGCCATCCCGACTATCGCGACAAGCAGTTCGACCTCACCCAGGAGGCGGTCGCGGTGATCGGCATGGGCAATGTCGCCGTCGACGTGGTGCGGGTGCTCGCCCGCACCCCCGACGAGCTGCACGGCTCCGACATTGCGCCGCACGCGCTCGAGGCACTCCGGCACAGCCGGGTGCGCACCATCTACATGATCGGCAGGCGCGGACCGGCCCAGGGCGCGTACACCAATCCCGAGCTCAAGGAGCTGGGCGAAATGGACGCCGCCGACATCGACGTGTTGGCCGATGAGCTGGTGCTCGATCCCGCGAGCACCGCGGTGCTCGCGGCGACGGAGGACCGGAGCACCGAGCGCAATCTGCACACGCTGGCCACCTTTGCCGGCAAAGCGGCCGAAGGCAAACCGCGACGAATCGCCTTGCGTTTCCTCCGGTCACCCGTCGCCCTTGAGGGGAACGGTCGAGTCGAGCGGATCGTGCTGATGAAAAACCGGCTCGTCGCCGGTCACGGTGGCGACGTCAAGGCGGAATCCACCGGCGAGACGGAATCCATTCCCGTTGGCCTGGTGTTCCGCTCCGTGGGCTACCTCGGCACCGGGTTGCCCGAACTGCCGCTCGACGCGAAGCGCGGCATCATCCCCAACAGCGGTGGACGGGTGATCCGCGATGGGGCCCCGTCGCCGGGGGAATACGTCGTCGGCTGGATCAAGCGCGGACCCAGTGGCGTGATCGGCACCAACAAGCCGGATGCGGTGGAGAGCATGGACCAGTTGTTGGGGGATCGGGCCGACGGCGCGCTCGCCGCTCCGCAAACGTCCGCCGGCGTGGACCGGTTGCTTGCCGCGCGCGGCGTGCGGGTGGTGAGCTGGGCCGACTGGCAACGGCTCGATGCGCTGGAGAAGAGTCGCGGTGCCGCGGTCGGGCGACCCCGCCTCAAGTTCAGCCGGGTGGAAGAAATGCTGGACGCGCTGGGGGATTGACTCCCAGAACAGCAATTCCGGAGGCCCCACGTACCGGCGCCTGCCGTCGTATCTGGTGGGGAAGCTGAGGCGAGAGTAGAGTCGAAGGCGTCCGCGTCACCACTGTCGCACCCTCGGAGCCCGCCATGTCGCTCGCCCGTACCCACCGCGTCCCCCCCGCCCTCGTGCCGGGCATGGTTCTGCTCGCGCTGTCGGGCTGTGCCGCACTTGGCGGCATTCTCGACGACCTCACGACCGAGCGTCCTCCCGCCGCGCTGGATGCAGCGACGATCGCCAGCGATGCCCGGCTCGACTCCACTGGCCGTATCGTGGGCAGCTTTGTGGGTGAAGGCTCCCGCCGCCAGGTGCACCTGCTCTCGAGCGACACCGGATTGATCGCCGGCCTCGCGCGGCGCTACCGGCCGGTGCGCGACCGCCGGGGCGACATCTGGGCCTGGCTGGCGGACCGCCGCGTGACAATCACGCTCGACCCCAAAGTCGATTCGACGCTGCTCCAGCAAACGCTGCTGGTCGGCTCGCCCGATGGACATACACCGGTGCGGCTCGAACGCGTCGTGCTGCAGGGCGCCCGCTGCGGCTGGCGGGGCGCGCAGGCGGAGTTCGTGGTCGATGAGGCACCCGGCAACGGCCCCTCGCTCCGCGGACCGGTCGTCGGATCGTTTCGCGGGCCGGGCGACGAGCTCTTCACCGACCGCCGCTTCCGCGACACCCTCCCTGCACCCGATGCCGACCTCACCGACAGTCTGCTGGCGTGGACCAGTCGCGCGATGGATTCGCTGCTGGCGCCGAGGCTGGCGGCGCGCGAGCTGCCACTCGCCGTGCCAGCCGGACATCGGCTGGAATTGAACGGGCTCCAGGACGATGATGCCGCCGATGTGCTGGCATTCCGCCTCGACGACGGGCGGGTCCGCTACGCCGTCTCGCTGCGGGAGCGCCGTCGCACCGCCACCGGCGCCGAGGCGGTCGCCGCGATCGTCATGGTGTGGGATGCGAGCGGCGTCTGGCGCCAGGTCGTCTTTCGTCCCACGCTGCTGGACCTCCGGCGGGGCCGGCTGGTCGGGGCGCATGGTCAGCGCACGCTCCCCCTCCTCTGGCGCCGCCTCGAGCCGGTGAGCGGATTCGCCTTTGGCCGCGACTATCTCTGGATGGAACAGGTCAACGTGGAGGATGGCACCGTGCTCTGGGTGATACTCGAACCGCGAGGGAACACCGTCGTCGCCGCCGCGATCGTGGAGGGACCGTGCTGACCACGCGCCGGCTGGAGCTGCTCCCGTTCACCGCAGACGCCATCGATGCCCTGCTCGCAGACGACGCCGCGCGGCTGCGCCAGCTGACCGGCGTCACTTTTCCTTCACCGCTGCAGCCACCACCGCTCATGGACGGGGTGCTGCCGGGCATTCGCGACCAGCTTCGCGCGGCGCCAGACACGCTCGGCTGGTGGACCTGGCTCGCCGTGGACCGCACCACGCGGGCGGTCACCGGTGCCCTCGGCTTCGGCGGGCCGCCGGATGCGGAAGGTGCGGTCATGATCGGGTACGCGACCTACCCCGGCGCAGCCCAGCATGGCTTCGCCACCGAGGCGACCGAGGCCCTGGTCGAATGGGCCCTGCGCCAGCCCGGCGTGCAGCGCGTGTGCGCCAGCATTCCTCCGGACAACACCGGCGCCCGCCGCGTCGCCGAGAAGGTCGGGATGCGGATTGCCGGGACGGTGTGGGAGGAGGAGATCGATGACGTGTTGTTGTACGAGGTGCGGCGAGTTGGATCGGGGCGTTCGGCGTGAAGCATTCAGCAGACCTCTGACTGCTTGTTGCTGAATGCTGAATGCTGAATGCTGAATGCCGACCGCTGAATAGCTGACTTCGGGCCCTCCCCCTATCTTCCCGGCCATGAAGATCTACACCAAGACCGGCGACGCCGGTGAGACCGGACTCTTTGGCGGAGGCCGCGTCGCGAAAGACCACGTCCGGGTCCAGGCCTACGGCGACGTCGACGAGCTCAACTCCGCCCTCGGCGTCGTCCGTGCCACCCAGCCGGTGCTTTTCATGGATGACCTGTTCGCGGGCATTCAGCGCGATCTCTTCGCCCTCGGCGGCCATCTCGCCACCCCCGATCCGGAACGGGTGCGTCAGGCGCTGGAGAAGGCCGAGCTGGCGGCGGGCCGGGTCAAGGAGTTTGAGGGCATCATCGATAGCGCCGATCTTGAGCTCCCACCGCTCAAGGCGTTTGTGCTCCCGGCGGGCACGCCCAAGGCAGCGGCGCTGCATCTCGCCCGCACCATTTGTCGTCGCGCCGAGCGCAGCGTGGTTCGACTGTCACACGAGAGTGACGTCCCGAATTTATTCCTGGTCTACCTGAATCGGCTCTCCGACCTGCTCTTCACCCTCGCCCGACTGGCCAATCATCGGGATGGAGCGGGGGATGTGACGTGGTAGGAAACTGCGCCGTCAGCCGTTAGCCGTCAGCCGTCAGCGGATCGCCTACTTCCTACCGCCCGCCATGCCTACCGTCTCCGTCCGCCACGCCCTCGGCAGCTACGACGTCCATGTCGAGCCCGGCGCCCTGCTCGCGCTGCCGGAACTGCTGGCGAGCGCGATGGGTGCTCGGCCGCTGGTGCTGATCACCGACGACATCGTGGGACGGTACTACGACGAATGGACCCGGGCGACCTCCGAGGCGCGTGCCCTCGGTGCGCGCGCGAGCGACGCCGGCATCCGGCTCAAGTGCGAAACCCGACT
Organism: Gemmatimonadales bacterium; assembly: GCA_039934355.1. Lineage (GTDB taxonomy): Bacteria > Gemmatimonadota > Gemmatimonadetes > Gemmatimonadales > GWC2-71-9 > JADJOM01. Next base: position 13,925 of record JBDTMI010000018.1, on the reverse strand, counting down.
GACCTTCCCCGCCGGCGAGGCGAGCAAGACGCGCGAGAGCTGGATGCGTCTCTCGGATCAGATGCTGACGGCTGGCATCGACCGTCACGCCGCGGTGGTGGCCCTCGGCGGTGGCGTGGTGGGGGATCTGGCCGGTTTTGTCGCGGCGACATACCTGCGCGGCATCCCCTGCGCCCAGGTGCCCACGACGCTGCTGGCAATGGTCGACGCCTCCGTCGGCGGCAAGGTCGGTGTCGACACGTCCACCGGCAAGAACCTGATCGGCGCCTTTCATCCTCCGGCCATCGTCGTCGCGGATCCGCTCACGTTACTCAGCCTGCCCGACCGCGTGTACCGCTCCGGGCTGGCCGAGGCCGTCAAGCACGGCCTGATCGCGGACGCGGCGTACTTCGAGTGGATCGAGGCGAACGCACGCCGCCTGCTCGCCCGAGAGCTCGAATTGATGACCCACCTGGTGCATCAGAGCGTGATCATCAAGGCCGGGGTGGTCAGCAGCGATGAACGCGAGGCTGGACGACGCGCCATCCTCAACGCCGGGCACACGGTTGCCCATGGACTGGAACTGGAATCCCGCTACCGCCTGCCGCACGGCGAAGCCGTCGGACTCGGATTGATCGCGGAGTGCCGTATTGCCGAGGAACTCGGCGTCGCGCCGGCGGGACTGGCGGCGAGGGTCGTCGGACTGCTGCGCACGCTCGGCCTGCCCACTCGCAGTGGTGAAGGCGTGCAACTTTCCAAGGCCTTGCAGGCGATGACGCTCGACAAGAAAAATCGCGATGGTCAGGTGCGACTGTCGCTACCCAGTGGCCTGGGAACGATGCACGAGGGCGGTGGCCGATGGACGGTGCCGGTCCCGGAAGAGATCCTGAGTTCCACTTTGGCCGGATTGGCGTAAAACCACATTTCCCCAGCACTTATCCCCACGGAATCGACATTTACACGTCAGGTAAACTCTTGCAGTACAAATGTTTACATGAATATTCCCTGAGTGTGGTGATTGCTGGACTCGAGGTCGGCGTGGACAAACGCTGCAACCGGATGCGGTTGAATGATTTGTGATGTGGAAACTAGAAACTGCTTGACCGGAATTTTGTCGCCTCCTATATTCGCACACCTCTCCGCGGTCACTGTCACGACCGCACCTCATCAGACAACCAGTTGGGCCATCCGTGCGGAGCAGTCATGCCTTCGCTTAAGAAGAGCCGTCCCAAGGCGTTCTTCCGTCCGACCGCGACTGGTGCATTCGACCAGTATCTGCAGGACATCCAGAAGCTCCCCATGATTACCGACCCCGCCGAGGAGAAGCGGCTGGCCCGGTTGGCGCAGACTGGAGACGAGAAAGCGGCGGAACGCCTGGTGACGGCAAACCTCCGCTTCGTCATTTCCTACGTGAAAAAGTATCAGGGACACGGGCTGGATCTCTCCGAGCTCGTCGCCATCGGCAATGAGGGACTGCTCAAGGCGGTGCGGAAGTTCGACCCGGAACACGGGGTCAAATTCATCTCCTACGCGGTGTGGTGGGTTCGCCAGGCCGTACTCAAGGCACTCGCCGAGCAGACCCGAAGCGTGCGCATCCCGCTGAACCAGAACTCCGCCCTCATTCGCATGTCGCGCGCCGAGAGCTTCCTCTCCCAGGAGCTGGGCCGCGAGCCGACCGACGAGGAGATCGCGCTCGCGCTGAACGACTCCGTCGAAAACATCCGCTCCGCCCGTCGCATGACATCGGCAGAACTCTCGCTGGACGCACCGGTGGAACGGAGCGAGAAGAGCAGCGGCACCGTGGGTGAGCGTTTCGCCGGGGCCCAGGGCGCGGAGATCGAAGAGGGCACGGACGCACGGCTGATGCGCGAGTTCATCGACCGCATCTTCACCCGGTATCTCACCCCGCGCGAGCGGAAGATCCTGTACCTCTACTACGGCCTCGAGGAGGGCAGTGAGGCTCTGACGCTCGAGAAGATCGGGGAGCTCCTCGGCGTCACCCGGGAGCGGATCCGTCAGATCCGGGAACGAGCCTTCGAGAAGCTGCGCGAGTCCCCGGATGTGAAGGGGCTGAAGGGGTTCTGGGTAGCGGCGTGAGCGCCGTCGGCCACTAGCCGTTGGCCGTTGCCAAAGTCACTGCAGGAAGATCGCCCCCCGGAAAGCTTCCGGGGGGCGATTTATTCGTCGGTTCGCTAACGGCCAACGGCCAACGGCTGTAGTTTTTGTCCATGCCCTCCCGCCTTCCACTCTTCCCCCTCAAGCTCGTGCTCTTTCCCGGCGAGCCGCTCCCGCTGCACATTTTCGAGCCGCGCTATCGGCAACTGCTGGCCGACTGCCTCGCCGGCGACAAGCGATTTGGGATCACCGCCGATCCCGATCCGGGCCCCGGCGCGCTGGGCTGCATCGCCATCATCCAGGCCAGTCAGCTCTTGCCCGACGGCCGGTCGGCGATCGTGGTGGTGGGTGAGCGCCGCTTCTCCGTGCGGGCGCAACTCGACGAGGGGAAGCCGTACCTGATCGGGGCGGTCGAGGGATTCGACGACCAGCCGGATACCCTTCCGCATCCCGAAGAAAGCCGCGAGCTCCGCACCCATGCCGAGGCGGCGCGCACGGCGCTGCGCATCCTGGCGGATGCCAACACCGACGTGGAGCCGTGGGCAGCCAATCCGGAGGCGTTCACTTTTCAGGTGTCCGCGCTGGTCGAGAGCGATCTCGAGTCGCGCGAGCGGCTGCTGGCCCAGCGCTCCACCCGTGAGCGCACCCGCATGCTGCTCCGGCTCATGCCGGCCCTGTTGCACCAGCTGCAGGTGCGCGCCGCGGTCAAGGTAGGCTCCCGCACCAACGGCACGGGGCATCACGGGCACGACATCGTGACCGAGACATGACACCTGCGCTGATCGAGGCGCTGGGCCGTATCGTCGGGCCGAAGTGGGTCCGGCATCGCGAAGCTGAGCGGGTCACCTACGCCGCGGATGGACTGCCCACACACGAATCGTTGCCGGGAGTCGTTGTCCTGCCCGGCACCCGCGATGAGGTCGCCGCAGTCCTTCGGCTGCTCCACCTGCTCGATATCCCGTTTGTGGCGCGGGGGGCCGGCACGGGTCTCTCCGGGGGCGCGCTGGCGGGCGACCACGCGGTGCTCCTCACCCTGACCCGCCTGCATCGTGTCCTCGCCATCCGTCCCGCCCAGCGTCGCGCGGTCGTGGAGCCCGGGGTCATCAACACGAAGCTGTCCGAGGCAGCCGCACCGTTCGGGCTGCACTACGTGCCGGATCCGTCAAGCCAGAGCGCCTGCACCATCGGCGGCAACGTGGCGGAAAACGCCGGCGGGCCCCATTGCCTCAAGTATGGGGTGACCACCAATCATGTGACCGCGCTCGACGTGATCCTGCCCGATGGTCAGCTCGTCCGGCTCGGTTCACCGCACGGCGAACCGTGGGGTCCCGATCTGGTGGGGTTGTTCGTAGGGAGCGAGGGGATGTTCGGCGTGGCCGTCGAGATCACGGTCCGTCTCGAGCCGGTGCCCCGGATGATCCGGACCATCTTTGCCGACTTCATGCAGCTGCGCGCCGCCAGTGAGGCGGTGACCGCGATCATCGCCTCCGGTGTGGTGCCGGCCGCGCTCGAGATGATGGACCAGTCCTGCATCCGTGCGGTCGAGGCGTCGATTTACGCCACCGGTGCGAAGACCGACGCCGCCGCGGTGCTGCTGGCGGAGCTCGACGGCTCGCCGGAGGCCGTCGCGGCCGACGCCGTGGTGGTGGAAGCCCTGCTCGCCGTCCATGGCGCCCGTAGCGTGAGCAGCGCGACCGACCCGTCCGCGCGCGCCCGCCTCTGGCAGGGACGGAAGAAGGCCTTCGGCGCCTTGGGGCGGATCGCCCCGGATCTCGCCGTGCAGGACGCGGTCGTGCCGCGCTCCGCCCTACCCGCCATCCTCGACCAGATCGCGGAAATCCGCGACCGCCATCAGCTCGCCATCAGCAACGTTTTCCATGCCGGCGATGGCAACCTGCATCCGTGCATCTCCTTCGATCGGCGCGACCCGGGGCAGACTGCGCGGGTCGCCCAGGCGAGCCGGGAAATCATGGAGGCCTGCCTGGCCGCGGGCGGCAGCATGACGGGGGAGCATGGCGTCGGCTCCGACAAGATGGAGTACATGCCCGCGGCCTTTTCTCCCGCAGCGCTCGACCTCATGTGCGAAGTGCGCCGGGTCTTCGATCCTGACGCCCGCGCCAATCCGGGAAAGGTGTTTCCCATCCATACCTGCCGCGAATGGCACCGGAGCGGCGTCACGTGAGTCACGCCGTGCTTGAACGCCTCACCCGCCTGCTGGGCCCCGAAGGCGCCGAGCGGGATCCGCGTGGCCTGCCGCGCGCCGTGCCGGAGAGCAACGATGCGCTCGTGCTCGTCTGTCAGGCGGCGCTGAACGAAGGCTGGAAGATCCGGATCGAGGGGAATGGCACCTGGCAGCCGACCGATGCGCCGGCCGACCTGGCCCTCTCCACCCGCGGATTGACCCGGATCGTCAGCGTGTGTCCCGCCGACCTCGTCGCCACGGTGCAGGCCGGTGTCACCATGGAGGCCCTCCGCGCGACGCTGCTGCCCCATCGGCTCTGGCTCGCCATCGATCCGCCCGGCCGGCCCGACCGGACCATCGGCTCTGTCGTCGCGACCGGCACCGCCGGTCCGTTGCGGCATGGCTTCGGCCCGGTACGCGACCAGGTGCTGGGATGCACCGTGGTCACCGGTGACGGGCGACTCGTCGCGGCTGGAGGGCGGGTGGTGAAGAATGTCGCGGGTTACGATCTTACCAAGCTGCACGCCGGCGGCTTCGGCGCGTTTGGTGTAATCACGGACGTCCACCTGCGCCTGCGGGCGCAGCCGGCGGTGGACCTGACGCTGCTCGCCCGGGGCGATCGACTGGCCCTGCTCGATGCCGGGCGACGAGCGATGGCATCCGCCGGCTGCATGATTGCGCTTGAGTTGCTCTCACCTTCGCTGGCCGCCACGTCGGAGTGGATGCTCGCGGTACGCATGGCGGGCAGCACCGAAGGTGTCGCGGCGGAAATCCTCCGCCTCGAGGCCGAGTCCGGGATCCACTGGGAAACACCGACGGCGGAACGGGCGGCGACGCTGTGGAATCTGGTGGCGCGCGCGCCGCTCGGTGGCGAGATCGTGATCCGGCTCGGTACGCTCGCGGACGGCCTCGAGACGCTGCTCGATACGATGCTGGAACAGCTCGGCGAAGGCCTCCTCGCCGCCGGCATCACCAGCGGCGCCGTCCGCTGGGCAGGCGAGGCCGATGCCAGCCGGCTGCTGGCCCTGCGCCAGCTGCTGGCCGCACGGGAGGTACCGCTCACACTGGAGCGGGCCCCGTGGCCGGTGCGCCGCCGTGTCGGTCACTTCGGCGCGTACCGTGAGGGCGTGGGCCCGCTGGTCGGCCGCCTGCGCGCGACCTTTGATCCGCGCCAGTCGTTCGCGGCTGCGCTGGAGGGTTCGGGTGACTAGCAGCTCCCCCTTCAGCGCCCTCGACCCGTGCGTGCATTGCGGCTTCTGCCTCCCCGCCTGCCCCACCTATCTCGCCACCGGGGACGAAGCCGACAGCCCGCGCGGACGCATCGTGCTGATGCGCGCACTCGAACACGGCGAGATCGCTCCCGACGACACCGCCCTGCTGCAGCATCTCGACTCCTGCCTCGGCTGCCGAGGCTGCGAGCCGGTCTGTCCCGCGGGTGTCGGCTACGGCAAGGGGCTCGAAGCGGCGCGTGACCTGCTGGCGCGGCACCGGGGGCTGCGTCCGCTAGCCCGCCTGGTCCTCGGCGTTTTCGCCCGGCGCTGGCTCTGGCGGCCGATCTTCGGGTTCGCACGGTGGATGCGAGGCCTCGGGATGGCGAAGGCACTGGCCGGACGCGGCTCGCTGGGCTTCTCGCTGGGGATGGTGGCGGCATCGGAACCGCCGCCTACCGATGCGACACTCGCGACCGGGCCGTCGGACAGCACCGAAGGCAAGACGACCACCGTCGCCCTGTTTCGCGGCTGCGTCATGGACGCACTGTTCAGCCATGTGCACGACGCAACCCGGCGCACGCTCGAACGCAATGGCTATCGCGTCGTCGAGGTGACGGGCCAGGTCTGTTGCGGGGCGCTGCACGAGCACGCGGGCGACCGGCCTGGTGCCACCGCCCTCGCTCGCACCAATGTGACCGCCTTCCTCGGTACGGCCGATGTCATCGCGGTCAACAGCGCCGGCTGCGGTGCGCTGTTGAAGGAATACGGGCACCTCCTGGGAACAGCGGAGGCCGCGGATGTCGGCGGCCGGGTCCGGGACGTCACCGAACTGCTGGCGGAACGCGGCCCACTGCCGGGAGCTCCGCTCGACCTCGATGTCGCCTACGATGCGCCCTGTCACCTGCAACACGCGCAACGGGTCCAGGCGGCCCCACTCACCGTGCTGCGCTCTATCCCCGGCCTGCGGCTGCAGCTCCTCCCCGGCAGCGATCACTGCTGCGGCAGCGCCGGGATCTACTCGCTGCTGGAGCCGGCAATGTCACGCGCCGTGCTGGATGCGAAGATCGCCGGCATCGCCGAGGCCGCGCCGCGACCAACGTTCATCGCCACTGGCAATCCCGGTTGCCTCATGCAGATCGGCGCCGGGTTGCGCGCGGCCGGGCTGCCTATCCGGGTGGTGCATCCAGTGGAGCTGCTGGATTGGTCGTACGGAAGGGAAGACCGCAGCTAGCAGCCAACCGCCGTCAGCCGTCAGCCGTCAACTTCTAGCTGCTGGCTGTGAGCTGCCAGCTGCTTCCGCGCTCCGCCAGCTTCATTCCCATTCCCCGCTATCTTCCCGCCATGCCACGGGCCATCCTGTTCGACTTCAATGGCGTCATCGTCAACGACGAGCCGCAGCACTGCGCGGCCCTGATCGAAACCCTCGCCACTTACAACTACACCCTCGACGAAACCGGGTACTACCGCGACTATCTCGGCTTCGATGATCGCGAGTGTTTCCGTTTCACTTTTCGTCGCATGGGGCTGCCGGACAGTGATCAACGGATGGCGGAGGCCGTCGAGCGCAAGGCGGTGCGCTACGAGCGCGCGATTCGCGCGTCGATGGTCCTGGTGCCCGGCGCGGCCGATTTCGTTCGCGCCGCTGCCGCGGACGGCATCCGGATCGCCGTGGTCTCCGGCGCCCTCCGGCGTGAGATCGAGCTGGTTCTCGGCACCGCGGGCCTGCTCCCGTTGTTCGAGACGATCATCGCGGCCGAGGATGTCGAGGCGTGCAAGCCAGATCCCTCGGGATATCGCAAGGGCCTGGCCTGGTTCGGCCTCGCACCGGAGCGGGCGGTCGTGATCGAGGATTCGCTGCAGGGGCTGGCCGCGGCGCGGGGCGCCGGGCTTCGCTGCGCGATGCTGACGACCTCCCATCCCGCCACTGCTCTGGGCGACGCCGACCTGGTCTGGGATGACCTGCGAAGTCATCATCCGCGCGATCTGCCCTGGGGAATGCCATCATGACGGTCCCTGCCATCTCCCGAGAGCGCCTGCGTGGGTTGCGTGCGTCCGGGATGCAGCGCCTCGTTCCCGCCGCGATCTTCGATATCCTCGGCCCGGGTGCGTTGACCTGTCTGCAGGGCCTGCTCACCAATGATCTCGCCAAGCCGGGTGACGGTGCCCTCGTGTACGGCGCCCTGCTCACCCCGAAGGGCATGATCGTCGCGGATGGCTGGGCCTTCCGGATCACCGCCGAGCGGCTGCTGTTCGTCACCGATCCGGTGGGGCACGACGATATCGCGGAGATCTTCCGTCGTACCATGCCCCCGCGTCTCGCCAAGGTCACCGATCAGAGTGCGGTGTGGGAGGCGCTCTGGCTTTATGGTGAGCCGGTGGCCGGGCAGGTGGAGGCCCTGGGTTTCTCACTGCCGGCACGGGAAGGCGGCGGGTGCGCCACGCACGGCGTCGGCGACACCGAGGTGGTGTACGGGCGACCGGCCAAGGCGGCACCCTTTCAATCCGTCATCCTGGGCCCGAAGGCCGCGGTGGGGTCGGTGCACGCGAGTTTGGCCGCGGCTGGCCTTGCCTCCGGCGCGACGGAGGACGCCCAGGCCGTCAGGATACTCGCCGGGTGGCCCGGACTCGGGACTGAAATTCTGAATCGGACGCTGCCGCAGGAAGTCCGCTTCGACGAGAACGACGGTGTCTCGTACACCAAGGGTTGCTACACCGGACAGGAGACGGTGGCGCGGCTCCACTTCCGGGGACACACCAATCGCGAGTTGCGCGGGCTGGTGTGGGAGGCGCCACCGGTCGCGGATGAACCGGCGATCGTCGGCGCCGAGGGGCGAGATGCCGGCACGGTGACATCCCTGCTGCGAATCGGCGGGGAGACCATCGGCCTCGGGCTGGTCCGTCGCGAGATCGAACCGGGTACCCGCGTGAACGCGGGCGGGGCACCTGCCCGGGTCGTCGCCCTGCCCTTCGCTTCGACCCTCACGGACTGATCCTGACCCGCGGCGGCCCCGGCTGAGGCCGTGCGAGCCCGCCGAACGCAACACGGGACTGCCTGACTCGGCAGCCCCGCGCAACCCGCCAGGAGACGAGCCCGATCACATCTGGTGGGCAGTATCCCGGGCCATCATGGAGTCGGGCATGCTGCCAATCGTGTCGACCGGGGGAGTGTAGGGGGCCATCGCGGTCGTATCCGCCGCCGGGGTGGCCTCGCCTTTCTTGCCACAGGCGGCCAAGGCCAGGAGTCCGGCCACGACAATAAGCTTCTTCATCTGGTCATTCCTCACAAATTGTGGATGAACCTGCGGGGGGGGATAGCCGGGCGTTCACCGACACCCGAAAAAACCGCGGGCAAGTTAAGAGGGGCGGCCCGCGTGTCAAGCGCCGGCGCCGGGGACAGGGAAAGGCTGTTAGGCGTGGCGGCCCTCCTGCTCGGCGGGAGTGACAGCTGATGTCTCCGATGGAACGCCGCCGTTCTTGGGGGGTTTGACTCCTGTGTGTTGCCGCGACGGGGTGCTCGCGTCAGGTTTCGGCTGGCGTCCCTCCCGTTCCCCGTTTCCCGATTCCTGGTGTGTCTCCCTCATGACGCGTCTGCCTCAAACCTTTGGCGATCTCAAGCGTTCCCCGTGGGCCGAGGCGCCGCTGCGCGGCCGGATCGTCCGCGAGGAGCTACGCAGCAACCTGCTCGTCGCCCTGGAGCGAGACGAGCCGCTCTTTCCCGGCATTGTGGGTTATGAGGACACGATCGTCCCGCAGCTCACCCACGCGCTCCTGGCCCGCCACCACTTCATTCTGCTTGGGTTACGGGGTCAGGCGAAGAGCCGGATTCTCCGTCAGCTCACGCGATTCCTCGACGAGGGCATTCCGATCGTCGCGGGGAGCGAAGTGAACGACGACCCCTTCCAGCCCATCTCCAAGTTCGGCCGGGAGCGGCTGGCCGAGTGTGGCGATGCGACACCCATCAGCTGGCTGCCGCGGGAGCAGCGGTATGTCGAGAAACTCGCCACGCCGGACGTCACGGTGGCGGACTTGATCGGTGACGTCGACCCGATCAAGGCGGCGAAAGGCGGGCACCTGCTCTCCGACGAACTCACGATGCACTTCGGCCTGATGCCGCGCGCCAATCGGGGCATCTTTGCCATCAATGAACTGCCGGATCTGTCAGGCAAGGTCCAGGTGGGGCTGTTCAATATCATGCAGGAAGGGGATGTCCAGATCAAAGGCTATCCGGTGCGGTTGCCGCTGGACGTGCTGATGGCCTTTACCGCCAATCCCGAGGACTATACGGCACGCGGCAAGATCATCAGCCCGCTCAAGGACCGGATCGGCTCGGAGGTTCTCACCCATTATCCCCGCACCGTCGAGCTCGGCATGGCGATCACCGCGCAGGAAGCGTGGACCTCGCGTGGCGGGCGGCCAGTGCGGATTCCCGACTTCCTGCAGGAACTGGTCGAACGCATCGCCTTCGAGGCGCGGGAGGACAAACGCATTGACCGCCGCTCTGGCGTGAGCCAGCGGCTTCCGATCAGCGTGATGGAGCATGCTGTGAGCAGCGCCGAGCGACGGGCCCTGCTCACCCGTGAGCTGAGTGTCGTGCCCAGGGTCAGCGATGTTTATGCGGCGTTGCCGTCGATCACAGGAAAAATCGAGCTGGAGTACGAAGGCGAGATCCAGGGGCCCGAAACGATTGCACGCGAGCTGGTACGGCGTGCGGCGGGACGGACGCTGGATGAACGGATGGGCGAGATCGGACTCGATACCATCGTGGCGTGGTTCGATGGTGGCGGAGCGCTGAAGGTCAGAGGCGATGAAAAAACCGAACTCTGCCTCCAAGGCTTCGGAGTCGTGCCCGGGTTGATCAACGCCGCGATCGCTGGCGGGTTGGCCACCCGCGACGACGGGCCGACGCTGGTCAGCGCCTGCGAGCTCATCCTCGAGGGGCTCGCGGCGCAGAAGCGCATTTCACGAAGCGAGGAGCTGGGCTACAGCCGGGCCCGACCGGAGCGGCGGGAGCCGGGACACGGGAAAGGCGGGATGGGGTGAGTGGAAAGGCGGAAAGTAGGGAGTAGGGAGCAGGTGGCAGGGACCAACGGACTATCGCCCTGCTCCTGCCGTTACCAGCCCATTCGCCTCGCTTGCGCCAGGATCACATCGGCGGCGCCTTCGAGTCCGAGCAGTCCGGTATTGACGATGAGATGAAAATGCGTCGGCTCGTCCCAGTCCCGGCTGTAATGCTCGCGGTGATACCGCGCCCGTTCCCGGTCGGTGCGATCCATGAGGGCTTCCGCCGCCGGGGCATCGAGATCGTGGCCCACGATGACCAGTTGAATCCGAAAGGCGCGGGAGGCCACCAGCTTCACATCCAGCGTGTCCTCGCTCTGGCCCAGCACCGCCGGCGCCGCCCGACCCACCAGGACGACCTTTCCCTCGGCCGCAATCTGCTTCACCACCATCTCCGTCAGCCGCACCAGACTCGGCTCTTCGGGTCGGAGGGCCACCCCCAGTTCCGGCACCGCGTATTCCTGGGAGGACGCGGCGAGCGCCCGCGCCAGGCGCTCGACGAACCCCGGGACCCGTTCGTCCTGCTGCGCCACGATATCGGGCGCGAGCCCCGCGAGCCGGGCAACTCGATCGATGATCTCGTTGTCGACCACACTCCAGCCCAGCCCGTCCGCCACCAGGCGAGCAACCTCGGATCCACCGGCCCCGAACTGACGCGAGATGGTAATGAGCATGGGAGTGAGGAGTGAGGGGTGAGGAGTTGGTCGAGGGCACGATACCCTCCGCTACGCCGCCTCGCCAATGTCGCCCGGCGCAAGAAACAGCACCGCGACTCCGCAGATCGTGGCACCGATGGCAAAGGACACCGGCACACCGAGGTGCTCCGAGATCCACCCGGCCTGCAGCGCCCCGAAGGGAGAGAGGCCGAGGACGACGAACGAGTAGAATCCCATGACCCGGCCGCGCAGGTGATCGGGGGCTTCGGTCTGCAGCAGCGTATTGATGCTGATCGCGGCGAGGACGCTCCCGAAACCGGCCAGCGCCAGTCCGATCAGGGCCAGGGCGAACGAGGCGTGCAGTCCGGAGAGGCCCAGGCTGACGGCAAAGAGCAGCGCGGCCCAGCGGATCACGTGCCGGCGATTGAGCCGCTGCCCGATGACCGCCATCGTGATCGCGCCCGCCCCCGCCCCGACCCCGATCGACGACATCAGCAGCCCGTAGCCGCCGGCGCCGAGTCCGAGGACCTGTCGCGCATAAACCGGCAGCATCGCGAGGCAAGCCCCGAGACCGAAGATGCTGAGAATGGCGGCGAGCGTCAGGAGTCCCCGTGGCTCGGCCCGACCCAGGGCGTAGGCGACGCCGTCGCCGAAGGTGGGCTCTGCGCCGCGCGGCCCGGTCCGCGCGCCAGGAAAGGGCGGCCGCATCCGCAGAAAGGCGATGATCACCGCAAGGAAGCTCACCGTATTGGTCGCAAAACAGGCGGTCGTGCCCAGCCCCGCAATCAGGCCGCCCGCCACCACCGGACCGATAATGCGGGTCAGATTAAAAATCGAGGAGTTGAGCGCGATCGCATTCACCAGATCCTCGCGCCCCACCATCTCCATCATAAACGACTGACGGATTGGTACTTCGAAGGCGGTCAGGACGCCGAGCACCGTCGACAGGATCATCAGGGCCGTGACCGTGATGTGGCCGCTCGCCGTCAGGACGGTGAGGACCAGCGACTCCATCAACATGCCGCCTTGCAGCCAGAGGATGGCGCGACGCTTGTCGATCCGATCGGCCAGGACCCCGCCATAGAGTGTGAGGAAGAGGATGGGCAGCGACTCGAGCGCGGTGACGAGTCCCACCAGGAATGCGGAGTTGGTGAGTTCGAGGACCAGCCATCCCTGCGCCACGACCTGCATCCACGTCCCCGCCAGCGACACGAACTGCCCGGCGAAAAAGAGCCGAAAGTTCCGGTGGCGGAGGGCGGGAAAGGGGGCGGGCACAGGTGCAGGGTAGAAGGACGGGGGGAAAGGGGAAAGGGGAACGGGGGACGGGGAACGGGGTCAGATCAGGGAGTGGTGCAGCGCTGCCTGCCACGCCATACCTTTCGTCCACGGCAGTTCCGGTTCCCCGTCCCCGACTGGCCATGCGCTACACCACCTACTCGAAATATGTCCCCGGCCTCGCCGAGGAGATGAATCTCCAGGCGTTGCTCGATCAGCTGGGAGACTTCCTGCTCCAGTCGGGGTTTTCCGGCGATCCGGCGTGGGGGGAAGATCCCGGCGATCGCTCCATGGACGCCCTCCGGGAGGCGATCCTCCAGGCGCTGATGGACTCGGGGCAGCTCACCCCCGAGATGATGCAGTTCCTCCGGGGTGAGTCGAGTGGAAACACCGAGCAGGATGCGGGAACAGAAGCAGCGCTGGCCGATCTCCTTGACCAGATCGTTCAGCGCCTGATCAGCGAAGGCTACCTGAACGCCACCGAAGCCCCGACGATGCCGGCGGGCTACAGTGCCCTTTACGGTCCGGGCGGTGAGGCGCGCTCCGCCGCGCGGCAGGTCCAGTTCAGCCTCACCGAGAAGGGGGCTGATTTTCTCGGCTACAAGCTGCTCAAGCAGCTCCTCGGCAGCATCGGCAAGGCGAGTGCGGGCGCGCACGACACGCCCTACCTCTCCACCGGGCCCGAAACGGAAGCGGCGAGCAAGCCCTATGAGTTCGGCGATACCCTCAATCTCGACGTCCCCGCCACGCTGTCCCGCGCGATCGCCCGTCAGGGGGGGCTGGGCGTGCCGATCGACCTGGAGTACGGCGACCTGATGGTGAACCAGTCGGAGTACCGCTCGTCGGCGTCAACCGTGCTGATGCTCGACTGCTCCCACTCGATGATTCTCTACGGCGAGGACCGTTTCACGCCGGCCAAGCGCGTGGCGCTGGCGCTGACCCACCTGATCCGTACCCAGTTTCCCGGTGATGGCATCCGGTGCGTGCTGTTCCACGATTCCGCCGAAGAGATCCCGCTCGCCAAACTGGCCGCGGTGCAGGTGGGGCCGTATCACACCAACACCGCCGAGGGACTCAAACTCGCCCGGCGGATCCTGATGGCGCAGAAGAAGGACATGCGCCAGATCATCATGATTACTGACGGCAAACCCTCCGCCATGACCTTGCCTGACGGTCGGGTCTACGTGAATTCGATGGGGCTCGACCCGCAGATCCTGCAAGCCACCTATCGGGAGGTGGCCAACTGTCGCCGGGCCGGGATCATGATCAACACGTTCATGCTCGCCCGGGAGCGCTCGCTGGTGGAATTCGTGAAGCGGGTGTCGGAGCTGTGCCGCGGCAAGGCGTACTTCACCAGCACGATGACTCTGGGGCAGTTCATCCTGATGGATTTCATGAAGGGGAAAGTGCGGCGGGTGTCTTAGGCACTGGGCGATGGGCGATGGGCGA
>JBDTMI010000017.1:0-66801 GCA_039934355.1 Gemmatimonadales bacterium | reverse complement strand
GCGCGAGTGAACGCGAAGCGGAGATACTAGGGAGTGGGCGATAGGCGATAGGCGAGTCGAATATAGGAATGCGAAAGCGGCCCATCTTGAGACTGAGATGGGCCGCTGCTGTTTTCATGCCCCACTTCAAATCGCCTACCGCCCATCGCCCGTTGTTAGTGCCCCGACTCCTTGTCCAGCGTGATCATTGCCAGCCGGGGAGAAACCATGGGAAAGGTGCGGGCGAACAGTCCGTAGCACAGCAGGAAGAGACCGATGAAGGCCACTGTCGGGCCGGCTTCGGGGAGGCCGAAGACCGGGCCGGCTTCGTGAGTGACGGACGGCAGCACCATCAGGTACCGCTCGAGCCACAGGGCGCAGAGGTTCACGGCAGTAAAGAAGCCGAGCGTGATCGGCGCCTTTTTCGGGGCGACACCGAGGAGCCCGATAAACGGAATGACAAACATTCCGAGGAAGACCGCGACGCCGATCGGTCGCCAGCTGCCCCAGAGGCGGGCGAAGACGAATCCAGTCTCTTCCGGCAGGTTGCCGTACCAGATGACGAGGAATTGCGACCACATCAGGTAGGTCCAGAACACCGAAAAGCCGAAGCAGAGTTTGCCCAGATCGTGCCGCTGCTTCTGGCTGATGAATTCGCCGATCCCGACTTCGTTGCGACCGTGGAGCATTACGAGCGCCAGCAGGGTATGGGCGCCCAGGAAGGAGCCCATGAAGTACCAGCCGCCCAGCAGATTCGAGAACCAGTGCGGCTGCAGCGCCATCATGCAGTCGAAGGCGACCAGCGTCATCACGATGGCGTAGGTGACGATGTAGAGGGGAGCCAGCATGAAGATTCGTGCGTCGTGGCGGGCCCGACCCTCGGGCGACGCGTCGAAACCGGCGGACCAGCGCTCGTACAGCGACCGCCGGCCGTCGGTCACTTCTCCCTTGACCTCATGCAGGTCGGGCACGAGATCCGCCTTCACCAGACTGAAGCCGAGATAGTACAGCAGGGAGAGGCCAATGCCGAGGCGGGCGAACATGAAGCCGTGCGAGAGCCACACTTCCTTGCCGTGACCGAGACCGTGCATCTCGGGGAAGATGTGGTGGTAGCCGACCGTGAAGATGAGAAGGAAGCCGGCCAGGGAGACGGGAAAGAAGAAGAACGGGGTGGCCTCGGCGAAACGGATGATAACCCCGGACCACTTCGCCTTGGTGATCTTCTGCACTGCCACGAAGGCGAAGCTACCGCCGGTGAGGCCGGTGAAATAGACCCAGTTCACATGAAAGAGGTGCCAGGCGCGATCCGCCTGTTCGCCCTGCAGCGTCACCAGGAAAATGGCCAGCCCGCCCACCGCGAGCACCGCACCGAGACCGACGAAGAGACTGTATCGGGCGGTCACGGATCGGGCGACCAGCTGGTCGCGCACCGAAGGACTGTCCATCACTTGGCTCCTCCCGGCGGCGCCGTGGCTGGCTGACTGGCCGCCTGCAGCTGCCGGACATAGTTCACGACCTCCCAGCGGGTAGCCCCGTGAATCCTGTCACCGTAGCGCGGCATCACGCCCCGGCCATAGCGGATCATGGTGTAGAGGTACCCATCGGAATAGGCCTTGGCTCGATCGGTGAGCAGCGACATCGCGGCCACCCTGGGGCCGACGGGACCATCCCCGGCACCAGTGATCCCATGGCAGGTAACGCAGAAGGTCTGATACAAGGTGTCACCGCGCGCGGGGGCGGGCTGCCCCGCGATCGGATTGACCAGCCGGTCCGCCGTGGTGGTGTTGCCCACGCCGAATTCCGCCGCCCAGTCGCCTTCGCTGCCGGTGATCGGGACCGTCCCGGGGACCGTGTTGCGCGGCACGTCCGCGCGCTGGTACGGATACACAGTGGGCTGCTTGATCATGGCGTCGAACCACGGCACCAGGTGCATGGCGTCATCGGGCGAGGGGACGTCGTTGTAGTAGTAGTCGCAGCCGGTGCCCGCGATCGCCAGGACCAGCGCAGCAGCACGGAACAGCCTACGCGGCATGACGCACCCCCACGGAGCCGGCATCCTTGAACATGCGCTCGAGCGAGGCGGCCTCGGCACCGGCACAGGGAACGAAAATGCCGATCTGGTCATCACTGAACCTGGGATCGTAGGCCAGTCCGGTCGTCGGCTTGGCGAGCGAGAGCAGCACGATACCCACCACGGTACTGAGTGAGCCGAGGAGCACCATCAACTCGAACATGAAGACGACGTAGGGGGGGATGGTCGCGATCGGCTTGCCACCCACGAGCAGCGGCCAGTCGAGCGACATCCAGTAGGTCATGCCCACCCCGGCACAGACGCCGGTCAGGCCGCCGAAGAGCGTGTAGAGCCGGACCGGGCTGACCGGCAGGCCCACCGCCTCTTCCAGTTCGTGATTGTGCGCGGCGGCGTAGACGGTGAAGTCCGTGCGGCCCTGGGCCCGCAGCGCCTGGATCGCATCACACGCGGCGTCGATGTGCTCAAAGGCGGCGAGGACGCCGGGAACGGTCCGGGCCATCAATGGCCTCCCTTGCGGAGCCGTGGATACGGGATCTGTTCCTTGATTTCCTGGATCGCGACGACGGGAAAAGTTCGTGCGAACAGGAGGAACCACATGCCGAACCAGCCGAATGAGCCGGCCAGGATGCCCCAGTCCGCCCAGGTCGGGTTCATCTGGGACCAGGCGAACGGGAGGAAGTCATTCCCCAGCGAGGAGGTGATGATCACGTAGCGCTCGAACCACATCCCGATGTTGATGAAGATCGAGATGATGAAGAGCGAGGTGAGATTGGTCCGTATCTTCCGGAACCAGAGCAGCTGTGACACGAACGCGTTGCAGATGATCATCGTCCACCCGCCCCACCACATCGGGCCGAACGCCCGGCGCCAGAAGGTGGTCTGCTCGAAGGTGTTCCCGCTGTACCAGCCGACGAAGTACTCCATCAGGTAGGCGTAGAACAGGATGGAGCCGGTGAAGAGCGTCAGCTTGGCCAGGTTGTCGAAGTGGTAGTCGGTGATCATGTGTTCGAGCTTGAGCACCCGGCGCAGCGGGATCAGCAGCGTGAACACCATCCCGACGCCGGAGTAGATGGCTCCCGCGACGAAGTAGGGAGCGAAGATCGTCCCATGCCAACCGGGGATGATCGACATGGCGAAGTCCCAGGACACCACCGAATGCACCGAGAGCACCAGGGGAGTCGCCAGCGCCGCCAGGTAGAGATAGGCCCGGCTGTAGTGACGCCACTGATTGTCGGTACCCTTCCACCCCAGGGAGAAGATGTTGTACACCTTCTGCCGCCAGCCCGACATGATATCGCGCGCGGCGGCGACGTCGGGCACCAGGCCCACACAGAGAAACGTCGTTGAGACGGTCAGGTAGGTCGAGATGGCGAACACGTCCCACACCAGCGGTGACTTGAAGTTGGGCCACAGCCACCGCTGGTTGGGATAGGGCATCAGCCAGTAGAAGAACCACTGGCGACCGATATGAATGATCGGGAACAGCCCGGCGGTCATGACCGCGAAGACCGTCATCGCCTCCGTGGCGCGATAGACCGCGGTGCGCCACGGGGAGCGGAACAGAAAGAGAATCGCCGATATCAGCGTGCCGGCGTGACCGATGCCGACCCAGAACACGAAGGTGGTGATAAAGACCGACCAGAAGACCGGCGGGTTGTAGCCCGCCAGTCCGAGGCCGTCCTTGAGCAGCATGATGAACGTGCCGATTCCGACCAGGAAGAGCCCGACGGCTCCGGCCAGCAGCAGGAGATATCCCCGGCCGGCGGTCCCCAGCGTGTTGACGACGTCGCGGGTGACCTCGTGGTGGGTCTGGGTCGGCACGCTGGGATCACGGACGATCGTGGCCATCGGTCAACCCTCCGAGCGGTGAAGGACCTTGGCGAGGTAGGTCACCGCGGGGCGAACATTGAGATCTTCGAGGATGTGATAACCTCGCGAGCTTTGCTGGGCCTGCGTCACCCGGCTGGCGGGATCATTCATGTTGCCGAACGTGATGGCATTCGAGGGGCAGGCCTGGGCGCAGGCGGTCACGACATCGTCGTCGCGCAGGGCGCGGTCCTCCAGCCGGGCGGTGTTCTGGGCGCCCCTGATCCGCTGCACACAGAAGGTGCATTTCTCCATGACGCCGCGGGCCCGCACCGTCACGTCGGGGTTGAGCCCGAGGTTGAGCGGCTCGGGGAACGCCTTCTTGTTATAGGCCGACCAGTTGAAATACCGCACCTTATAGGGGCAGTTGTTGCCGCAGTACCGGGTGCCCACGCACCGGTTGTACACCTGACCGTTGAGACCGTCCGGGGTGTGGTACGCCGCGTAGACGGGGCACACCGGCTCGCAGGGCGCGTTGTCGCAATGCTGACAGAGCATGGGCACCACCCGGGCCTCGAGCGGATCGCCGTCCTCGCCACCCTCCCAGTACCGCTCGATCCGCATCCAGGTCATCTCGCGACCCTTGAGGATCGCTTCCTCCCCGACCCAGGGGATGTTGTTCTCCGCATAGCAGGCCGTCACACAGGAGGAACAGCCGGTACAGCGGGAGAGGTCGATGACCATGCCCCACATCGGCAGGCCTTCCGCCGCATAGGGACCGATGTTGCGCTTCTCCAGCTGCGACGCGCGGAAACCCTCGATGGCCTCCACTTCCCGGTCGGTGTTGATCTCTTCCACCTCATGACCCTCGGCCTTGCGGGCGAGGGCGGGTGTCATTCCCGCCCGGGCCTGCGCGAGCGTCATGGCATCGGCGATCCCGCGGCCCAGCTGGCGGGTGGTGCCCTCCGTCTTCGCGACCTTCTTGAACTCGCGGGTCCGGGTGAGCGTCACGCGGGCCGACTGGTACGGCAGGAAGCCCTGGCCATCCTTCCCGTCCAGCAGATCGAGCGCGTTGACACCGCGACCGGTGGCGAAGTCGCCGAAGGCGGTGTGCCCCATGCCGAGCGGGACGGCGAGCACTTCGGGATGGATGGCCGGCGTGATGTACACCGGGACGGACAGCGTGCCGTTGGGCGAGGTGAGCTGGACGATCTCACCCTCCCGCACATCAATCCGCCGGGCCGTCTCGGGGTGCATCTCGACCCAGGAGTGCCAGGTGATCTTGGTGACCGGATCCGGGAGCTCCAGCATCCAGGGGCGATTGGCGAAGCGTCCATCGCCCATGACCGACGGCACCGGTGCGAAGAAGAAGGCGTCGATACCGGCGTCGCCGTCAAAGACCGGCGCAGTATACGCCACGTTAGCCGCCGTGGCCGCCAGCTTCACGCTGGTGACCGGCGTGTCACCATAGACACCGCCATGCTGGAGCGCCGAGCGCCAGGCCTCGTCGGTGCCCAGCGTCTTGAGCCACTGCGTCTTCAGGTGCGCCTCGTAGCTCGGCGCGCTCAGGGCGGCGAGGGCGCCACCGAGTTTCTGCGCCGTCCTCAGCAGGAGGTCACCGGTCGGCAGCGTCGGGAATACCGGTTCCATCACCGGCTGCAGCAGCCCGGTCACACCCCGGCGGGGGCGGAGGTCATCCCACCGCTCCAGGGCATGCTGCCCGGGGAGCAGGAGGTCGCAAAGGTGCGACGTTTCGTCGAAGTAGAGACTGGTCGAGACCTTGAACGGCACCTTGGCAAACGATGCGGCGAACCCGCCAGCTTTCGGGAGGGAGTAGGCCGGGTTCGCCTCATGCACGATCATCACGGCGAACTGGCCCTTCTCCATGGCCTGCAGCAGTGATTCGAGGGCGGCGTAACCGTCGCCGGCATCGAGGTCGGCCCCGAACTTGACCGTGCGACCCACATTGCCGGCGACATAGTTGAGCAGATTGACCGCGGCACAGGCCTGGATGGCGCCGCGGTGCTGCGTCGCGATGCCACCGGCGACCGCAAGGCTGGGCTGGGCAGAGGCGAATTCGCGCGCCAGGCGACGGATGACCTCGGCACCGACCCCGCTGGCTTCCTGGGCCTTCTCTGGCGTCCAGGCCGCCAGCGCGGTACGCAGCCCGTTCGCATCGGCGGGATTGCCGGTGCGTTCGGTGAGGATCACATTCGCCATGGCCAGCGCGACGGCGGCCTCGCTGCCGGGACGCAGCATGATCCACTCATCGGCGTTCATGCCCGTGAGCGAGAGGCGCGGCGCGAGCATCACATGCTTCGCCATCTGGCCGTTGTTGAATCCGTGCGACTCGGCGAAGCCCCGCTGGTGTTCGACCGGCGAGACGAAGTCCGTCAGGAAATCGGTGCCAAAGGAAAGGATGTAGCGGGCTGCGGCAAAGTCGTAGGCGGGAATCTCGGAGGTGCCGAAGACCTGCTGGTTGGCGGCGCGCACCGGCTCGAAATCGAAGGCCTGGTAGCGAACGACCCGCCCGCCCTGCGCCTGGGTCCAGGCGCTGAGGAGATCGGAGAAGGTGCCGCGGCCGGCGCCCGAGATGACACCGAGCTTCCCGCCCGCTGCCTGCAGCTTCTCACTGAGCAGGGCGATGGCCTCGTCCCACGTGATGGCCGTGAAGCCTCCGTCCCGCCGCGCCATTGGACCCTTGACGCGCCCGGGGTTGTATAGCCCCTGCAGGGCCGACTGCCCATGGGCGCAGAGCTTCCCGGCATTCACCGGATGCGCGGGATTGCCCTCCAGCTTGATGGCCCGCGCCTCGCGCGTCTTCACATGGAGACCGCACCCCGCACCGCACTCGGTGCAGGTGCTGGCGTACCAGGTGGGGATGCCGGGAATCTGGTCGTCGGACTGCACCAGGTAGGGGACCAGCTTCTCGACCTTGGCGGTAGAGCAGCCGGAGACCGCGGCCGCCCCGGCACCCGTCACGCCCAGGACGGTCAGGAAGCGGCGGCGATCGATGCCTTCGGGTTGTGTGGCGTCAGACATTAAAGCTCCGGATGAGCTGTCGGCTCAAAGCGTCAGGCGTTCGGCATTCAGCAGTCAGCATTCAGCAGGTCCGCTCAACGCTGAATGCTGAACGCTAGTAGTGGCACGCCGTACAGTCGCGATTGATCTTCCGCTCCAGATGGCACGTGATGCAGAAGCCCATGTTGTTGATGTTGTTCACCTTGAAGACCTGCGGCATGCGGGCGACGTCGCCGTGACAGCTCTGACAGGCATTGGGGCCCAGAGCCTTGATGTGCCGCATGTGCGGGAAATGCGCGTGCCGGGCGACGCTGTGAACGCGGATCCACTCGATCGGCTGCTTGGCGTTCCAGGCGTCGCGCAGCTTCTTGATCTCGACCTTGTGGCTCGAATCGGAGCCGCCGATGATCAGGTGACAGCCCATGCAACTGGCCATCGTGGGAATGCCGGGTTCGCTCGACTCCGCGACGGAGGAGTGACAGTACTGACAGGGCATCTTGTTGACGCCGACGTGAATATCGTGGCGAAAGAAGATGGGCTGGCGGGGCCCCTTGAGGCTCCCGCTGTCGCCGGCGGCCAGCTTCCATGCTGGCAGCGTATCCGCCGCCGACTGGGCCGCCTGCGCCGCTGGGGTGGGTGAGTCGATCGCCAGCGCGCCGAGTGCCAGCAGGAGCGAGCCTACACCGAGAAAGGCGAGCTTGCGCATGATCTCTCACGAAAGCGGGGGCCAACGGTGACGCACATGCCTGAGGGCACGGGGGCCAGCACCGGCGGAAGTCCGCTAGGTTGTGATTTCTTTCACGAGAAGGCAAATCATTACGGGGCCTGCGATTCGCCGCGACAAGTATAGTGGGGACCCGGTAGCGTCCCAACCCTGCGGCTGACCAACTTCTCCGAGGAAACCGGTCGGCATTCCTCAGCTTGCCAGGGAGCGCCGGCCGGCGGCGGCCGCCGGGCTGTCCGCGACCACCCATTCCAGCTTCCGTCGGATGAAACTCAGGAAGGCATCGGCCGCTTTCTGATCCCCCACTTCCAGACCGCACCACCGGACCGGACCGGTGCGCTGGGCCGAACGGATGGCCGCAGCGACGGAGGCGGGCAGGCGCGGCACCGCAAGCGCCCGGGCTTCTTCCGTGTCGGCAAGGGTGAAAGTGATCGCGGGACCGGTGCGCATGACGTGGAGCCAGCACAGCTTCCGGTGGCCGACGGCATACTCCCAGGCCCAGTGCCAGGAGGGCCCCATGTACTTCACATGTTCGGCGACGCCGGGGAGCTTGCAGAGCCCCTCCCGCAGCCGCGTGAACCGCGCGGCGAGCGGCGGAGGGAGATCCTTGGAGGGGGCCAGTGGCGCGGGTTCCTGGCGGGGATGGGGGTACAGGTTGGTTGCCCAGTACGCACTCGAACGCCCCACGAGTCTGACTCCCGGATGGATGGGCTGGAAGGACGGGTAATTCTAACCAACGCTGTCCGGTTCTTCCAGCGGCGGCGGCATTCCCGGTCCCTGCGCCTCCGGGGGGAGCGGAATGCCGTGTCGATCAAGGAAGCGAACCACCTCGATGCCCATGGCCCGGAAGAGTGCCGCTTCCCGCACGTCGAGGCCGGCCCGGTAGAGCACCTCGCGCAGGCTGCGCATCACATTTTCCGTGTGCCGGCTCTTGAAGAACTCGATCCCGAAGAGGGCGCGGCGCCAGTCGGCGAACATCCGTTCCAGCAGATCCATCGGCGCGGGCGTGCTCTTCTTGCGGGGCGGCTTGATCGGGCGCAACTCTCCCCCGCGGGCGAGCCAGCTCTCGTAGCCCATGATCGCCACGGCCTGCGCCAGGTTGAGCGACTTGTACTCGGGGTTGGTCGGGATCGTCACGAGGGCCGAGCATTGATCCAGCTCCTCGTTGGTGAGGCCCTTGTCCTCCCGTCCCACCACGTAGGCGACCGGGCCCTCGTCCGCGCGAGCGATCAACTCCACGGCCCCTGGTCCCGGCCGGTACACCGTCCGCTTGGCGGCGCGTTCCCGTGCGGTCAGCGCCAGGGTCCAGGTGCAGTCGGCGATCGCCGCGGTGAGTGTCTCATGGATCGTGATCTGTTCGATGAACTCGCCGGTGTTGTGGGCGATCCCCTCGATGCGCCACGGATCGAACACTTCGGGGGTGACGAGCCGAAGTTGCGCCAGGCCGAAATTCCGGGCGATCCGTACCGCGCTGCCGATGTTGACGATGTCCTGCGGGGCGACGAGAACGAGAATGGGGGCGGGAGGCATGCCGCAATATCGCGACGCGGGTGGTGTCGTTGCAGGGGCCGACCCCATCATCTCTGGGGATCGCGGGCCCGCCCGGCAATCACCCCGGGGCCACCTGGGCGAGGACATCCGTCAGTTCCCTGAGGGTGAACGGCTTGGACAGCACAGGGCGCCCCGCCTCCTGCAGGAAACGCGACGCCTCCGGGCTCACCACATCGCCGGTCATGAAAATGAGCGTCGCGAGCACGGGCGAGGCGGTCGACTCCAGGCTGCGGTAGAACTCGTGCCCGCTCATGCCGGGCATCCGTAGATCGCACAGCACGACGTCGTAACTGTTGCCGTCGAGCTGGCGCAGCGCTGCGTCGCCGGAGTCGGCCAGGTCCACCTCCCACCCGACGTACCTGAGGAACTTCGAGATACTCCGGCGGATATCCGGTTCGTCATCCACCAGGAGGATGCGCCCCCGTCGCGCCGGAACGGTGGTGGGCAGGGCGGGGATCGGCGGGGCGAGCTCCCGACCGGCAGGGGCGGCGTGGCTGATCGGCAGTTCGACGGTGAAGCGGGCGCCTCCTCCCGGCCGCTGGGCCGCGGTGATCCGGCCGGCGTGATCGGCTACAATGCCCGCGCTCACCGAGAGGCCGAGGCCGGTGCCTTCGCCCTCGGACCTGGTAGTGTAGAACGGGTCGAAGACCCGGGTCAGCAGTTCCGGGGGCACCCCTGGGCCGTCGTCATCCACCACGACAGCGGCACGACCGTGCCCGGCGGTGCATCGAATCCACACGTGACCCTGCCCCTGATGGACCCGAATCGCATGTTCCGCGTTGACCAGCAGGTTCATCATGACCTGCTGCAAGTTGATGGAATTGCCCCACACCGGGACCGCTTCTGCGGGCAACGCGACCTGCACCTCGATCTGCTGATTGAGCAGCTGATGGCGCCGGAGGGCCACGGCGCTGCGCACCGCATCCCGCAGGTCCACCACAGCCCGGTCGGACCCCTGCCCGCGGACATAGATCAGCAGGTTGCGGACAATCTGGGCGGCGCGATCGGTCTCGGCCTTGATGGCGGTCAGCGTCTCGAGCTGACCGGGATCCTTCGCCAGTGAGAGCATCGTCTCCACGTTCACCACGATGCTGGCGAGCGGATTGTTGATCTCGTGAGCCATGCCGCCCACCAGCTGCCCGATCGCCGACATCTTTTCGGCCTGCAGCAGCTGGGCTTGGACCCGACGTTGATCGGTCACGTCGCGGACGATGCAGAGCAGCGCGGTGGTCTGGCCGTCTTCGACCAGTGGCGAGATCGTGAGGGCCAGCACACCGCGCTCACCGTCGGGCCGGCGCAACCCGGCCTCGAAGGTGCTCGAGGCGCCGCCCACCACGCGGCCCACCTGCTCCACGGCCACCTCGGGAAGTTCGAACGGCAGGACCAGATCCCAACGGCGGCCCACCACCGTCTGCGTGGGCATATGCCACAGCCGCTCGGCGGCCTCATTGAACGACGTGATCACCCCGGTGCGGTCGAGCGTGAGGATGGCGTCGGTTGCCGCGGAAAAGAGCCGCCGATAACGCTCCTCGCTTTTCCGCAGCGCTTCGCCGGTCCTGGCGGTCTGGTAGCAGGCGCCGGCGTGGTCGGCGATCTGCGTCAGATGTTCGACGTCCGCGCCGGCGAACGGGGTGCCCGCCGGACGCGCGAGCTGCAGCACGGCGGTGATGCGATCGTCGCTCCAGACCGGCACCGCGCCCAGCGCGATCACCCCCGAGGTCTGGCGCACCTCGGGGCTGAGCCTCGAATCCTCGGCGAGGTTGGCGGAGATGAACACGGCCCCCTGCTGGTCGAGCATCCAGCCGGCGATCGACCCTTCGATCGGTCGGGGGTCGGTCGAGGGGTGTTGCACCAGGCCGGGTGAGGCCAGCACCACGAAGGTTCCGTCGCCGGGAAGGGAGGAGACCAGGGCACCCGCACCGCCGATGCCTTCGAACGCCGCGTCGGCCGCCATCTCGAAGATCTGCGCCGGATGCGCCTCGGGATCCGTCGCCGCGCGCGCCATCTTGCGCAGCCATTCCGCAGTGATCCGCTGGCGCCGCTCCTCCTCCAGGCGTTCGAGATTCTCCATGGTCACACCCAGCTGCCGGGCGATAATCTCGAGGATACGAACGTCCTCGACCCCGAAGGCGTGGTCGCGCGCTTCCTCCTCGATCGCGACCACCCCGGCGACCCTTCCGCGGAGCTGGAGCGGCACCGCCGCGAGACAGCGCGGCTGGGTATCGAGGCTGAGCCCGAGGCGGAGGGCTTCCTCCACGGCGTTCTGCGGGAGGAAGATGGTCCGTCCGGTGCGCCATACCTCCTCGAAGAGGCCGTGCTCGAGGGGGCGGCGGGTGCCGTCGCGCACCGCCCGGCCATGACGGTAGACCGGAAAGGTGAGTTCCTGCCAGACCTCGTCGATCAGGGCGATGCGCACGGTGCTGACGTCGAGAGTGCGACGCAGCATGTCGGCCGCCTGACTCATCGCATCGATGGGGCGCAGTGACTGATGCAGGCTGGCGGAGACCTCAGCGACGGATCGGATCCGGTCGGCGTACTGGCTCAGGCGCGCGGTGTTCGACCGCGAGACCAGGGCGAGTTCCGCGATGCCGGCCAGTCGGCGCAGCAAGTCCTCCTCCCCGGGCTCGAATCCCTCATGCAGCCGGACCAGCTGCAGGCAACCGGGGATGTCGCTCGTCTGCCCCAGCCCCGCGGCGAGCAGGAAACCCTGATTGTCCGGGATGACACAGCGGTGGGTCGGTTCCCCCGGCATGAGATCATGCCCGCAGAGGAGACGGCGGCCCGGTTCGGGCGGTCGGGCGACGAGCAGCAGATCCCCATCGACCGCGGTCGTGATGACGGTGCGCTGGACGAGCTCCGCGAGTCGCGCCCCGCCGGCGCGGAGCGCCCGGCGGAACTCCTGGACGATCGCGCGCTGGAGGGCGCGGTTGTCCTTCGCCGCGGCGAGCGCGGCGGCCACCCCGGAGGCGACATTCTCGTCGGCGACGTGCCGCTGGGCCTCGTCCTGCAGCCGACTCTCGCTCAGGGCGGCGGTGGCATGAAGCGCGAAACGGAGCAGAGCATCCCGATCCGCCTCACAGAAGCGGCCAGGTGTCTCCTCCGCCACCGTGAGCACGCCAATGAGCTGATCGATGCGGCGCAAGGGCACGGAGACCAGCGACCGGATGAAGGTTGCGGCGGCCGAGGGTCCGGGCTCCGGCACCCAGTCCGTGACGAGGACACCTTCGATGCTCTCCAGCGCGACGCCCTCGAATCCGAGCGCACGCGGGCGACGACTGCCCAGCTCGGAGGCAAACTTCCCACTGGTGGCGAGGCACACCAGCTCATCGCCCTCGAGAATCGAGACCCGGGCAGATGGTGTTTCCAGCAGGGCGGCGGCCGTCCGGCAGACTTCCGCCCACGCCTCGGCGGCCGGGAAGCGGCCGGCAGCGAGCAGCGCCATGCGCGCCGCGGCGCGGACCTCGAGGAGGTGCCCCGGATGGGTGAGGCTCGGCGAACCCGGGGTCGGGGACCAGAGGCTGGAGGCGAGCGAGGCGAGCCGGGAGAGCGCGGTCGCATCACTGCGGCGGAAGTGACCGAGATGACGGTGGTACAGGACGAAGACGGCGACGGGGCGGCCGCCGCTCATCACCGGAACTGCCAGGATGTCGATGGTGCGGTCAGGCGGCCACAGCGCCGCCTGACAGGTGCGCGGCGGTGGTTCCGGTCCGGTCACCAGTCGGCCCCGATACCAGGCCTCGCCAGCGAGCGTCCCTTCGAGCGCGAGCCGCTCCCCGACGAGGGGCGCGTTCACCCCCCGGGATTGCAACACGGCGAGCTGCCCGCCTTCCGGCACCAGCAATGCCGCCCCGGTGGCCGCGCTGGCTTCAAAGGCGAGGTCGAGGAGAATGCCGGGGGCATCGGGCTGGGAAGGAAGCAGCCCGAGGGAAAGCGAGGACGCGCGAGGGTTGGCGGCGAGTGCGACCATGAGCGCTCCTGAACACCCACCGGCTTCCTGCTGGCTGGGGACTGGAGGCCCGATGGGGGCGGACCTTGCGACGAAGCTAATCTAGAGACCCATCTCCCGTGAGATCAGGCGTCCGCGAGGAAAGAGGTATCGAAGCGTTTGACCTTCAATGCCGCCGCGAAACTCGTCTTCTCCACGGCCTTCAGGTACGCCTCGCGCGGCTCGACCAGTTTTTGTTCCACCAGTTCCATGAGTGCATCGTTCAGCATGACCATTCCGCTCTTGCGGTTGGTTTGCATGATCGAGGGGATCTGGAAGGTCTTTCCCTCGCGGATCAGGTTGGACACCGCGGGGATCGAGAGCAGGACCTCTTTTGCCGCGACCCGCCCCCCACCAACCTTCCGGCACAGCACCTGGGCAATCACCCCTTTCAGCGACTCGGCGAGCATTACCCGCACCTGGGCCTGCCGGTCCGGCGGAAACTGGTCGATGATCCGGTCAATGGTGGATGGCGCCGTCGTCGTGTGCAGCGTCCCGAATACCAGGTGCCCGGTTTCGGCGGTCTCGATCGCGATCGCCACCGTTTCGAGGTCGCGCAGTTCGCCGACCAGGATCACATCGGGATCCTCGCGCAGGGCCGCTCGCAGCGCATTCTTGAACGACTGGCTGTGCTGTCCCACTTCGCGCTGAGTCACGACGCACTTTCGCGGCGGGTGCACGAATTCGATGGGATCCTCGATGGTGAGGATGTGATCGGTGCGGGTCCGGTTGACGAGGTCGACCAGCGCGGCCAGCGTCGTGGATTTCCCGGATCCTGTGGGCCCGGTCACCAGCACGAGTCCCTTGGTGAGGTAGCATAGTTTCTGGATCTCGGGCGCCAGACCGAGCTCGTCCACCGTGAGGATGCGCGAGGGGATGACCCGGAAGACCGCCATCGGGCCGCGCCGCTCCTGCGCCGCGTTGCAGCGGAAGCGGGCGACACCGGTCACCTCCCAGGCCCAGTCGACGTCGCCGGTCTCCTTGAAGACCTGGACGTCGGCTGGCCGCATGAGGGAGGAGATCATCGCAAAGAGCTGGTCCGCCTCCAGGACCGCGCCCTCCTGCCGGACCAGCTCCCCATCGACCCGGAGAATCGGCTGCTCCCCGGTCCGCAGGTGCAGGTCGGAAGCGCCCCGCTCCGACGTCAGCCGGAGCAGCTGTTCCATCGCCGCCCGCTCGGGACCGCCATCCACGGCGGCACTGAACATCGCCGTGCGGCGTCCCGGGGTCTTGGCTGCGGCGGGCGCGACGGGCGCGTCGTCCGTCGGAGGAACAGGGGCCGGCCGGGCGCCGCCGGTCGCTGGCGTCCCGATGGGACGAGCGGTGACCCGCAAGCCCTCCGCTTCCGGCACCACCTCGAACACCACGCCACCGGCGGGACCGGCATACTCGAATTGAAATGATGCCTTGCCCTCGAGCTGGGCCTGGACGGCAAGGGGGGTCACCTCCCGCACCAGCGCCAGAATCTGAGGGCCGGCCAGCGCAGTCGCAGTGACCGCACGCTCCGCCCCGCCGATCAGCAGCCCGGCCGGGCGGCCATGGGCAAGGACAAGGCCCTCGGCCTTGTTGGTATGCAGCGCCTGCAGGAAACGGTCGAGTTGGGCCACGGGAGTCAGGAGAGAGGGCGGGCGGCGCGCACATGACGCCGGTTGAGGCAGAGCGACCCTTCAGGGGTCACGAGCAGGAAAAAGCGTTCGGGTGCATTGAGGAGATCGAGGGCCCGCGCACGATTCGGCGGCAGCTCACTCATGGCCACGCCACGATACTCAGTACCACCCACCATCATGACTTCCAGCGGGATCATCCGGGCGCTGGTTTCGCGGACGGGATCCGCTCCGCTGGGTGGTGTGGCATAGGTCAGGGCTGCCACCTGTTGCTTGGCGACGAAGACGATCTCTCCGCTGGGAAGGCTGAGGGGAAAGAAGTCGTCCTCCCGGTTCAGCAGTTCCAGGATCGTCTCCGGTCCATCCCGCCACGCCACTCGAGGCTGGAGGTGCACCTGACCCTGCATGGCCAGGCCCTCCGCGAGGATCACTCGCGCGGCACAGCGTTCGGTGGAGGCCCAGTCCGTCATCATCCCCTGATTTCGACGCCCGCATGGCGTTCCTGCAGTCGAATGGCTTCCAGGTAGTCGGCCGACTCGCCCAGCGCCGCCCGCGCGTCCGCGAACTGCGCCGCGGTGAGGTGCAACAACGGCCCCGGAATCCCCTGCTGCTCGAGAAAACCGACCGCGATGCCGACGTCCTTGGAGAGCAGGGCGAGACGAAAGGTGTTGGGGTACGCCCCGGTGAGCACCCGATCCGGCACCAGTCCTTCCGTCACGAAGGAGCGGCCGGACGAAGCGTTCAGCACCTCCAGGGCCTTTCGTGCCGGTACCCCCGCGCGCGCCAGCGCGGTAAACCCCTCCGCAAAGGCGAGGATATTGACCGCGAGCAGCGCGTTGTTCACCGCCTTCATCGCGCTCCCCGCGCCGACCGGACCCAGATGTTCGATGCGTTTGCCGAAATGCGCCAGCACCGGTCGCGCCCGCTCGAATGTGGCCGGGTCCGCACCCACCATCACGGTGAGCGCACCGGCCTCGGCCCCATTGGTCCCGCCGCTGACGGGACAGTCGGCATAACTCACACCCCGTTCGGCCACCCGGCGACCGAGCTGCTGGGCCGACTGGGGATCACCGGAGGTGCAATCGAGCAGGAGCGTCCCCGTGCCCAGGCCGGCAAGCAGGCCGTCGGGACCGTCGAGCAGGGCGAGCACTTCGGCGGATGTCGGCAAGCAAGTGAGCACGACCTCCGCGCCCTCGGCGGCGGCGCGGGGCGTGGAGGCGACGCGACTGGCATTGGTGCGGGCGAATTCCTCGGCCCGTGCCGGAGTGCGGTTCCAGACGGTCAGCTCCCCCGCACGTGCGAGGTGCACCGCCATGGGTCGTCCGATTGCGCCGAGTCCGAGAAAGGCGAAGCGCACCGGTTCAGCGCTGCTCCCCGGCGGCGCTACGCTGCCCCAGCTCCCGATCCAGCATCACCAACGCCGCCTGGTTGTCCCCGACGCGACGCACACTCTCCAGGATGTGACTCGAGTTCTTTTCCTCTTCGACCTGCTCGGTGATGAACCATTCGAGAAACACCTGACTGGCAAAGTCCTTGTCCTTCAGGGCCAGGCCATAGACCTCGTCGATGCTCTTCGTGACGCTCTGCTCGTGGTGCTTCACCTTCTCGAACACTTCCAGCACGGTGGTGAAATCGGTCGCGGGGCCGGCCAGCGGCTGCAACCGGACCCGGCAGCCGCGGTCGATCAGATGGTCGAAGATCTTCATCGCGTGAGTGGACTCTTCGCGGGCCTGAAGCCGCAGCCATGCGGCAAATCCGGGCAGGGTCTGGTCTTCCATCCAGGCCGCCATGGACAGGTAGATGTAGGCGGACTCGAATTCCTTGCGGACCTGATCGTTCATCGCCTGCTGCAGGGCGGTCGTCGGTTTCATGCCGTGACTCCGAGGGTGATCTTGAGCGGGATGAACGGTAGCCGGGGAGTCGGCATTGGAAAAGGCGGGTGGCTGGCCGGGCGGCCGCCGTGCGAGCAGATTCCATCGGGACAGCAGGACGGATGTTGAGCCTCCGGGGGTCTCGGACTGATGCCACCCAGAATCATGCACGTCGATCTCGACGCATTCTTCGTCGAGGTCTGTCGTCAGCGTCATCCCGAGTTGCGGCCGCTCGACCTTCTGGTCGTCGGCGGTCGACGGGAGAGCCGCGGCGTGGTGCAGTCTGCCAGCTATGGTGCGCGAGCCTTTGGCGTCCGGTCCGGCATGCCGATCGCCCAGGCGGTCCGACTCTGTCCTGATGCCACCTTCTTCCAGGGCGACTTCGCCCACTACCGCGACGCCTCGCGCGCCGTACGACAGGTGCTGGCTGGTTACTCGCCAACGGTGGTGATGGCCTCGCTCGATGAAGGGTACCTCGACTTCACCGGCACCGAACAGCTCTATCCCCACTCGCTCCTGCCGATCGCCGAACGGCTGCGTCAGCAGATCTCGCGGGAATCCGGTCTCGACGCGAGCGTGGGTATCGGCCCCAACCGGATGGTGGCCAAGCTCGCTTCCGACTACGCCAAGCCACGGGGGATCTGCGAGGTTCGCGCGGGGTGGGAGGCCGGGTTCCTTGCCGGCCTCGAGCTGCGGGCGCTGCCGGGGATCGGCCCGCGCACGGCGGACCGACTCCACCGGATGGGGCTCACCGACGTGCAGCAGGTCCAGGCCAGAACGGAAGCCGAGCTGACGCGACTGGTGGGGGAATTCGCCCGCGAACTCAAGTGGCGAGCGCATGGTGGGGGATCGGCGGGGCTGCATGCCGAACGGCTGGCGCGCTCGATGAGCCGGGAGACGACGCTCAGCCGCGACACCTCGGACGAGCGCACGCTGGACCGGCTGCTGGTGAAATTCGCCGGTCGGATCGCGGGGCAGCTCCGCTCCGAAGGCCTGGTCGCCCGCACGGTCGTGATGAAACTGCGTCATGCCGACTTTCACACGGTGACCCGGCGTCGAACGCTGCCACAGGCCACGGACCTCGATCGCGAGTTGCTCGCCCCGGTGCGGGAGCTGTTTCGCCCCGCCTTCGCGGACGCCCAGCGCCGCCACCAGGCCATCCGGCTCATCGGCATGGCCGCGAGCGGGCTGAGCCAGTCCGCGCCAGCCGATCTCTTCGAGCCCGCGGAGCGTACCCGGCTGCGCGACCTGACACACGCGGTCGACCAGGTGCGGGCCCGCTTCGGCTTCAATGCGGTGGCCCCCGCCGAGACGCTCGGCCTTTCCCGAAGGCATCGCGGATGATCCCCCGCCAGTTGCCACTCCTCGCCGTCCTCGCCGGGCTCGGCGCGGCACCTCTCCCTCCGCTGCGCGCGCAGGAAACGCCGGAGCTCCTCAGTACCTGCCTGAGCGGCGACACGCCGAGTTGCGTGCTCGTGGCACCACGCCTCGCCAGTGGCAGCGGCATCGAGGCCGACCCCGAACGCGCCGCCCGCCTGTTGCTGCTCGCCTGCGACCTCGAGAATGGGAGCGGGTGCGCGGAACTGGGGCGGTGGTACGGTCGGGGATTGCACGTCAACAGCGACGCGAGCCGGGCCATCGCCCTGTACCGCCGGGGCTGCGAGCTGGGCGACGGCGGTGCCTGCAACGAGGCGTCGCTGGTCTACGAGGCCGGCACCAGCGTCGTGCCCAACATGGGGTCGGCCGCCAGTTACGCCGACCGGGGCTGCACCCTGAATGCGCGGCAGGCCTGCCTCCGGCTGGCGGACTGGCTGGCACGCGGGGCGGGGATCGGCACCGATCCGGGGCGGGCGGCGGGGCTGTATCAGAAAGCCTGCGACCTGGAGGACGCCAACGCCTGCGTCCGGCTGGGCACGATCTACGAGCAGGGACGCGGAGTCGACCGGAGCGAGGAGCGCGCCCTCGCGCTGTACCGTCGGGCCTGCCGGATCGGGAATGCCGCCGCCTGCCGGCTGCCGCTGCTCCTGCGTGAAGGCATCGGCCCCTAGAAGTCCTTGGCTTCGAACTTGAGACCCACCGAGCCGGTCGCCCGGTCCACCGCCCCGCCTAACTCACGAAACGTCGCGCTGCCGCCGGCCGGGGTCCTGGCCTGCACCGCGCTGTTGAGGAAGAGCGGGTAGTAGCCGATCCGCGCCCGCACCGCCCCCGGATTGACCCGGCAGGCACAGATCGCCGCCTTCGCCGACCCCGCATTGATGACGATCGCAAGCGCCTCATCGGTGGTATTGGTAATCAGGGGTGCGAAGACCGGCTCCGAGGCGCTCCGGGCGTCAATGACCCGCCGGACCTCGCCCTTGGGCGCGCTCTCGCTCAACGTCCCCTGCAGCGCGACACCCAGCGGCTCGCCGGCCGGCCCGCTGGGGCGCACGAGGTACCAGGGCGCGGCGAACGGCGTCCCGCCGGGGATCTTCTCCCGGACCGTGGATCCGGCTGCAATTTCGATCTGCTTTCCGCCCACCGAAAAGCGGACCGGCTCGACCAGGCGGTTCTCCACCACAAGCGTCGCGCTCCTCGGTACCACGACCCATGCAACCGCAGCCAGCACCGGCAGGAGGACCAGCAACCACGGCAGCCGGGTGGGGGAGGCCGGCGGCGTGATCGCCGGAGTGACGGCGGTCTTCTCCGCGCCGGCGGCCGGCCCGCGCAGCGGCCGAGCCGTGCCCTTGGCGACCGAGCGTTCCGTGCTCGGCATCTGCATCGTTGCCTCCTCGCTGCCCAGTTGCCGCGCCACCCGCCCCGCGCTGACCGCATCCTGGGCCCCCGAAAGGCGCCCCACCGCAAGCGCATCGAGAATCATCGCGGCTGACTGGTAGCGCTCCGCGGGGCGTTTGGCGAGACAGCGGACGATCAGGTCGGATAGCCAGCGCGGGATCCGCGCGTCGCTGGCGCTCGCGATGGGCGCAGGTTCGCTGAGGTGCTTGCCGACGATCTCCTGCGAACTCTCGCCTTCGAAGGGCGGGGCCCCGGTCACCATCTGGTAGAGCACCGCACCCACCGCGTAGAGATCGGAGCGTGCATCGACGTCGCCCTGCCCCAGCGCCTGCTCCGGACTCATGTACTGGGGGGTGCCGACCACGAATCCGGTCTGGGTCTGGTGCCCGGCGCCATCAAGGCGCTTGGCGATGCCGAAATCGACGAGTAGCGGCCGGCCACTGCTCGCCTCGATCATGATGTTGTCGGGCTTGATATCGCGATGGATCAGGCCCTGACCGTGGGCATGCGACAGCGCTTCCAGCAGCGGCTTGAGCAGCGCGATGGCCCGCTCGGGCGTGAGTGCCCCCTGCCGGCGGAGCAAGGCGGCCAGCGATTCGCCCTCTACAAAGGGCATGGCGTAGTAGGTGAGGCCCTCGCCTTCGCCGACAAAATGAATGGGGAGAATGTTGGGATGAGCGAGCCGCGCGATCGAGCGGGTCTCCTGGCGAAACCGCTCCAGCATGCCGGCTGACCAGGCAACATCCGGCTTGAGCACCTTCACAGCCAGTTTGCGTTCGAGGTCCGTGTCCCAGACCTCGTAGACCTGTGCGAACCCTCCCTCGCCCAGCAGCCGACGCACCTGGTACTTGGCACCGAGCGCACGGGAGAGCCGATCGACCACGTCAACCGCGAGTGCGGCAGTCGGTCCGGCCGGACCCGCGCCCGTGCGACTGCCGCAGGTCGAGCAGTACAGCGCCCCCGCAGGCACGGGGGTCTGGCAGGTGGGGCACTGTGGGTCAGGCATCCGGGCAATCTAAGAGAGGCATCAGCCGGGAGCCATCAGCCGCCGGCGTCAGCCGTTGGCCGTTGGTGTAGTTGTTGGGGCGTCGACTTGTTCCCCGTTCCCTGTTCCCCGCTCCTCCTCCCCCTGCTGGATCGACACCCCCTGGCGACCACGCGGCGTCAGCAGACGGTCCTTTTCCTTAGCCGCTCCCGAGCCGCATAGTCCCACCGGGCCCCAGAATCCTGGCATCTGCCAAAAAAAACCAGCCGATCTAATGTTTGAGCAGTTTCTTCATTTTTGCGATAGCAATTGTTCGATCAATTTGATCTATCAGCAATAGTGTCAGTCAAATAGTGCAAGATATGCATATTTCACTTGACACTAATTGTACCGGCAGATACATTGGCCCTCGGTGATCGAGCTGCATCGCGGCCTCAGCACGATTCACCCTGCCCGGAGCGCCAATCGCCTCCGACCACCCACACCCCGAACCGGGATCCTCCGATGCGACGAACCTGGCTGCCTCTCGTCCTGGTCGGCCTGGCCCTGCCCGCGGCACTCGCCGCGCAGGCCGCGCCCGCCGACTCGCTCGCCACCGCCGCTGCCGCTGCCGCGGCGCCCGCTGCGATTGCAACCGCCGCGGACTCCCTGGCGCAGGCGGCGAATACCACCGCGGTCGCCGCGGGGGTGGCAGTCAATTTCGTGTGGACGCTCGTCGCCGGCTTCCTCGTCATGCTCATGCAGCTCGGCTTCGCGATGGTCGAGACCGGCTTCACCCGCGCCAAGAATGCGGCGCACACCGTCACCATGAATTTCATGGTGTACGCCATCGCCATGCTGGCCTACTGGGCCTGCGGCTTTGCCATCCAGGCGGGCGGCCTGGGTCCGATCCTTACCCTGGGGCAGACCGCGGAAACGGCCACCCTCACCAAGGCAGTGAGTGTCAGCCTCGGCGGGCATAGCTGGAACCTGATGGGCTACTCTGGCTTCTTCCTTTCCGGTGTGAACTACACTGCGGCCATCTTCGCCTACTTCCTGTTCCAGATGGTGTTCATGGACACCACGGCGACGATCCCGACCGGCGTGCTCGCCGAACGGTGGAAGTTCGCCTCATTCATCGGCCTGACCCTGTTCATTGGTGGCATCATCTACCCGCTCTATGCCAACTGGGTCTGGGGCGGCGGCTGGCTCTCCCAACTCGGCAGCAATCTCGGGCTGGGACACGGGCACGTGGACTTCGCCGGCTCCTCCGTCGTGCATCTGACTGGTGGCGTGATTGGCCTCGTCACCGGCAAGCTGCTCGGCGCGCGACGGGGCAAATACGGCCCCAACGGGCAAGTCAACGCCATTCCAGGCCACAACATTCCGATGGCGCTCTTCGGCACCTTCGTGCTCTGTTTTGGCTGGTTCGGCTTCAATGCCGGCAGCACCCTTGCCGGCACGGACCTTCGCATCGGGGTCATTGCAGCCAATACGATGCTGGCTGGGGCGGCCGGAAGTCTCACGGCGATGATTTACATGTGGGCACGCTATGGCAAGCCGGACCCCTCGATGCTGGCCAACGGGATGCTCGCCGGATTGGTGGCGATTACCGCACCATGCGCCTTCGTCACGGCGCCGGTCGCCGTGCTGATCGGCGGCGTCGCTGGCGTGCTGGTGTGCTTCGCGGTCTTCTTCGTGGAGCGGACGCTCCGCATCGACGATCCGGTTGGCGCCATCGCGGTGCATGGCTTCAACGGTGCCTGGGGAGTACTGTCGTTGGGTCTCTTCGCTGATGGCAATTATGGGGACGGCTGGAACGGCGTCGCCGGTGGCGTCCGGGGCCTCTTTTACGGCGATGCATCACAGTTCGCGGCGCAGGTGATCGGGACCGTGACAAACGTCGTCGCCGTCGGCGCCATGACGTTCATCGCCTGGCAGATCATCGGGCTCGTCGTGGGCGGTCATCGCGTCTCGGTCGAGGCCGAGGAGCTCGGGCTGGACCTGCCGGAGGTGGGCGCATTGGCCTACCCGGACTCCGCGGACCTGTCGTCCTCGGTGGTGCTGGCCTCCACCGCCCCGAATACCAAGAAGGCCGCGGCCTGAGCCGCGCCAAGGGACATTTCGTTCGGATGGCGGGTAGTCAGGCGGTCCCACACCCTGCGCTGGGTGGCCTGACTGGAGTCGTCGGGCTACCCGCTGTCCTTTCCTCTTCCGTCGTGGAGCCCTGACATGAAGCTCATCACCACGGTCATTCGACCGGACCGGCTCGCCGAGGTCAAAGCCGCCCTGTTCCGCGCCGGCGTCACGGGCATCACCATCTCGCGCGTCAGCGGGCATGGGGGCGAAAAGGAGCTCGTCGAGCTGTATCGCGCCTCCAGCGTGGTCCTGGAATTCCGCGAGAAGGTAAAGATCGAAATGGCCGTCTCCGAGCCGTTCGTCGAGCCGACCATCAAGGCTATCCTCGCCGCAGCCCGCACCGGTGAAGTGGGCGACGGCAAGATCTTCGTGCAGCCGCTGGAGCGGGTGATCCGCATTCGGACCGGCGAGACCGACAATGCCGCCCTCACCCCGATCACGGCCGACGCCGTGCAGCGGAACGCCCTCCATGATTCCATGGCCCTCACCAAATAGGCGCGGGTCCGCTGATCCTGCCACACCCGACAGGGGGCGTTCGCCCCCTGTCGTCGTTTCCGCCACCCCGGGCGGCTAACTTGCCTTCTCGCTCCCCCACCTCCACCCCAGCCCGCCTCCCGATGACCGACAACCTCCGCAGCCGCGCCACCACCCAGGGCGTTCAGCGCTCTCCCAACCGCGCCATGCTGCGTGCGGTGGGTTTCGGCGACGGGGACTTCGACAAGCCGATCGTCGGGATCGCCAACGGGTACAGCACGATCACGCCCTGCAACGCCGGTCTCGACGTACTCGCGAAGCGGGCCGAGGCGGCAGTGAGAGCCTCCGGCGGGATGCCGCAGTTGTTCGGCACCATCACGGTCAGCGACGGCATTTCCATGGGGACGGAGGGGATGAAGTACTCCCTGGTCTCCCGTGAAGTCATCGCCGACTCGATCGAAACCGTCTGTGGTGCGGAAAGCATGGACGGCGTGGTCTGCGTCGGTGGCTGCGACAAGAACATGCCCGGTGCCATGATGGCCATGGCCCGGATGAACATCCCCGGCATTTTTGTCTATGGCGGCACGATCAAGCCGGGGCACCTGCACGGCCGGGACCTGACAGTGGTCAGCGCCTTCGAGGCCGTCGGCCAGCACAGCGCGGGCAAGATCGACGACGCCGCGCTGCTCGAGGTGGAGCGGCATGCCTGCCCTGGGATGGGGTCGTGCGGCGGAATGTTCACCGCCAACACGATGTCCTCCATCTTCGAGGCGATGGGCATGAGCCTGCCCTACTCCTCATCGATGGCCGCGGAGGACGCCGAGAAGGCGGAGAGCGCCGCCGAATCAGGTCGCGTCCTTGTCAATGCCATCAGGGCGCAACTCCTTCCTCGCCAGATCCTGACCCGTCAGGCGTTCGAGAACGGGATCGCTGTCTGCATGGCACTCGGGGGATCCACCAACGCCGTCCTGCACCTGCTCGCGATCGCCCATTCGGCTGGTGTGCCGCTCGTGCTCGATGATTTCGAACTGGTTCGCGCGAGGGTACCGGTGCTGGCGGACCTCAAACCCTCCGGCCGCTACGTCGCCACCGACCTGCACCGCGCCGGTGGTGTGCCACAGGTCATGAAGATGCTGCTGGCCCACGGGCTGCTGCATGGCGACGCGCTGTCGATCACGGGCAAGACCATCGCCGAGGTGCTGCAGGAGCTGCCCGCGGAACCGCGCACCGACCAGGACGTGATCCGGCCGTGGAGTCGCCCGATGTACGCCCAGGGTCACCTCGCCATCCTGCGGGGTAACCTCGCGCCGTCGGGCAGCGTCGCGAAAATTACCGGCGTCAAGACACCGCGCATGACCGGCCCGGCTCGGGTCTTCGATTCCGAGGAAGCATGCCTCGCGGCCATCCTCGGTGGGAAGATCGTGGCGGGAAACGTCCTGGTGATCCGGTACGAGGGTCCGAAGGGTGGACCGGGGATGCGGGAGATGCTCTCACCCACCTCCGCGATCATCGGTGCGGGCCTCGGCGATACCGTCGGCCTGATTACTGACGGCCGGTTCTCCGGCGGCACCTACGGGATGGTGGTGGGGCATGTGTCGCCCGAGGCCGCGGTGGGCGGCACGATTGCCCTGGTGCAGGAGGGCGACGCCATCACCATCGACGCCGAGCGGCGCCTGCTGCAACTGGAGGTTCCCGAGGCGGAGATTGCCCGGCGACGCGCGGCCTGGCAACCGCATGCGAACGGTTACACCAGCGGCGTGCTCGCCAAGTATGCGAAGCTGGTGTCGAGCGCGGAGCTGGGAGCGGTGACGGATCTGGCGTGAAGCGAAATGTAGGAAGCGGAACCAGCAGAACCGGTCGTGCTTTGGCACGGCCGGCCCGGGTCATCAGTGCTGGTGGGGGATCGGCAGCATCAGCGTGAATTTGAGCATCTGGTCAGGCACCCGGCTCAGGTCCTCGTCGGTGAGCTGCGGGGCGTGCACCTCGATTGAGTGGCGGAGCTCGGCATTGAACGGCTTCTGGATCTCCAGTGCACAGTCAGCGCACAAATAACCGTCAAATATTCCGAAAAGCGTGAGCCGAACGGGTTGGCCGTCGCGCTCAAGGGCGGGACGGACGAGACACGTCTGGCACTGCATGGGGCGACTCCGGTTGTGAGTGACGCTTCCACGGCTGAGAAAGCGGCAGCGCCACTGACGAGTCGAGGGGGCGGCAAGTTCCAGTCGCGCCTTCCCCCGGGTCAGCGCCGGATCAGCCTCACGATCTGGCGGGTCATTCTCCGCGTTCCCACCACCGACTCACCCGGGTCGGCGATATCCTGCGTCCGCCATCCCGCGGCGATCACCTCGGTGACGGCCCGATCGATCGCCGCAGCCGCGGCGGCTTCTCCCAATCCATGGCGCAGCAGCATCGCCACGCTCGCGATCGTCCCAATCGGATTGGCGACATCCTTCCCCGCGAGCGGCGGTGCCGAACCGTGGATCGGTTCGAACAACCCCGCCCCATCACCCAGCGAGGCCGACGGGAGCAACCCGAGGCTGCCAACCAGGACGGCGGCTTCGTCGCTGAGGATATCGCCAAAGAGATTCTCAGTGAGCAGCACGTCGATCGATCTGGGGTCGCTGACCAGACGCATCGCGGCGTAGTCGACATAGATGTGTTCCAGCGCCACGTCCGGATAGGCCTGGGCCACCTCGGTCACCACCGCCCGCCAGAGCTGGCTGGTTTCGAGCACATTCGCCTTGTCCACTGACAGCACTTTTTTCCGCCGGCCGCGCGCGGAGGTGAAGGCGACGCGGGCAACGCGGCTGATTTCTTCCCGGCTGTACCGCAGCGTGTTGACCGCGTTCACCCCGTCGTTGCCACGCGGCTCGCCGTAGTACAGCCCGCCGGTGAGTTCCCGGACGATCAGCAGGTCGGTGTGCGTCAGCAATTCCGGTTTGAGCGGGGAGCGATTGGCGAGCGGGGGGTGAATCACCACCGGCCGGAGGTTGGCATACACGCCAAGCAGCGTCCGGAGGGCGAGCAGTCCGGTCTCCGGCTTCTGGTGACGCGGCGCGGCATCCAGGCTGGGATCGCCGACGGCGCCGAGCAGGACGGCATCGGCCCCGGTGACCGCGGCGCGGGTCTCGGGCGGGAGCGGATCGCCGGTCGCGTGCACCGCTGCGGCACCGACCAGGCAATGCTGCAGCGCGAATTCGAGTCCGAAGGTGACGGTGACGGCGGAGAGCACCTCAAGACCCGCGCTCACGACCTCGGGGCCGATGCCATCGCCCGGCAGGACCACGATACGCCGAACCCTCATACCTCGATCCGGGAACGGATGGCATCGCGCCGCCGCTCGAACGCGGTGATCTCCTCGTTCAGCAGCTGGGTCCGGCCGATCTCGTCGAGCCCCTGGAGCAGCGATTCCCGCCGGTAGGCTTCGATTGTGAAGCTGGCGCGGAACCCGGTGCCATCGGTGACCTCGCCGGAAGCGAGGTCCACCGTCACCTGGTACGGCGTCTCGCTCGCGTCGGCTCGTCGGAACAGTTCGCTGACCTCCGCCGGCGTCAGCCGGACCGGTACGATCCCGTTCTGGCAGCAGTTATTGAAAAAGATGTCAGCAAACGATTCGGCGATGATGACCCGAAATCCGTACTCTCCCAGGGCCCATGGTGCATGCTCCCGCGAGGATCCGCAGCCGAAGTTGGCACCCGCGAGCAGGATGCTGGCCCCGGCCGCCCGCGGCTGGTTCAGGACGAAGGCCGGATTCGGCGCGCCGTCGGGCAAGTAACGCCAGTCGTGGAACAGCGCCACGCCGAACCCGGTGCGTTCGACCCGCTTAAGGAACTGCTTTGGAATGATCTGGTCGGTGTCGACGTTGGCCCGTGGGAGCGGGACGACGATGCCGGTGTGGGTGGTGAAAGGGGTCATGGGATTGAGCCGTCAGCGTTGAGCGTTCAGCGTTCAGCGTTCAGCGGCTGGTGATATCACAGGAGCTGGCTCGAGCAACACACAGGATGGGCAACGATCTGTTGAACGCTGAACGCTAAACGCCGATGGCCACATCGTCCCGGCTCGGGCTGAGCTTTCGCACATCCACCAGGCACCCCGCCACCGCCGCCGCCGCCGCCATCGCCGGACTCATCAGGTGGGTGCGCCCGCCCTTACCCTGCCGGCCTTCGAAGTTGCGGTTGGAGGTCGCGGCGCAGCGCTCGCCACTGGCGAGAATGTCGGGGTTCATGCCCAGGCACATGGAACAACCCGCATTGCGCCACTCAAACCCGGCCTCACGAAAAATCAGGTCGAGTCCTTCCCGCTCCGCCTGGGCCTTCACCGGCATCGATCCAGGGACGACCATCGCGCGAACCCCCGGGGCGACGGTGCGCCCGCGGATCACCTGTGCCGCCTCGCGGAGGTCGTCGATCCGCCCGTTGGTGCAGCTGCCGATGAAGACCCGGTCGATGGGCAGCCCCGCGATCGGCGCGCCCGGCGTCAACCCCATGTACTCGAGCGCGCGAATCATCGCCTCCCGATCCTCCGGCGAGGTCGCATCCGCCGGATCGGGCACCCGCCCGGCGATCGAGGCCACCATCCCGGGATTGGTGCCCCAGCTGACCATCGGGGCGATGGTCGAGGCATCGATCTCGATGACGCGGTCATAGTGGGCGTCCGGATCGGTCGTCAGGACGCTCCA
Organism: Gemmatimonadales bacterium; assembly: GCA_039934355.1. Taxonomy (GTDB): domain Bacteria; phylum Gemmatimonadota; class Gemmatimonadetes; order Gemmatimonadales; family GWC2-71-9; genus JADJOM01. Next base: position 39,201 of record JBDTMI010000017.1, on the reverse strand, counting down.
TCGGTCCACCGATGCCGTCCACGCCTTGCCGCGCGGCGCATGCGGCCGGTCCATCAGGTAGGCGAACGTGGTCTCATCCGGCGCGATCATCCCCGCCCGCGCGCCAGCCTCGATCGACATGTTGCAGACCGTCATTCGACCTTCCATCGACAATGCGTGAATGGCTTGTCCGGTGTATTCGATGACATGTCCCGTCGCCCCGGCGGTCCCGATCTGTCCGATGAGGGCCAAAATCAGATCCTTGGCCCCGACGCCGCGGCCCAGTGCACCGGTAAACCGAACTTCCATCGTGCGCGGGCGGGGGAACATCACTGTCTGCGTCGCCAGCACGTGCTCGACATCGCTGGTCCCGATCCCGAAGGCGAGCGATCCGAACGCACCATGAGTCGACGTATGCGAGTCGCCACAGACGATGGTCATTCCCGGCTGGGTGAGGCCCAGTTCGGGCCCGATGACGTGCACGATCCCCTGATGCGGAGAGGCGAGATCGTAGAGTTCGATCCCGTAGGCACGCGCATTTGTCAGGAGCAGGTCGACCTGCCGGCGCGAGACCGGATCCGCAATGTCGGACCGCTGGTCATCGGTGGGGACGTTGTGGTCGACGGTGGCGACGGTGAGATCGGGACGGCGCACCGGCCGGCCGGCCAGGCGCAGCCCCTCGAAGGCCTGGGGCGAGGTGACCTCGTGCACCAGGTGGAGGTCGACGTACAGCAGCGCCGGCCCCTCGGGGACCTGGTGGACCACGTGGGCTTCCCAGAGTTTCTCGAACAGCGTGCGCGGCATCAGCGGCCCGCGGGTACCGGCGCCTGGGGACGGGCGGCGGCGGCAGCGGCAGCCTGACGCGCCTTGCCTTCTTCCGACCACGGCATCATGGCCCGGAGCTCGGGACCGACCTTTTCGATGAGGTGATCGGCGTCGGCCTGCCGCATGCGCGCGAAATTGGCGCCCCCGCTCCGGTGCTCCGCCAGCCACTCCTTCGCGAACTGTCCGCTCTGGATCTCGGCGAGAATCTTCCGCATCTCCTGCCGCGTGGCGGCGGTGATGATCCGGGGGCCGCGGGTGTAGTCGCCGTACTCCGCCGTATCGCTGATGGAGTACCGCATGTACTTGAGGCCGCCGCTGTAGATCAGGTCCACGATCAGCTTGAGCTCGTGCAGGCACTCGAAGTAGGCCATCTCCGGCTTGTAGCCAGCCTCGACCAGCGTCTCGAAGGCCGCCTTGATCAATTGGGTCACGCCGCCACAGAGCACGACCTGCTCACCGAAGAGGTCGGTCTCGGTTTCTTCCTTGAAGCTGGTCTCGATGACGCCAGCCCGGGTGCAGCCGATCCCGGCGGCATAGGCCAGTGCGTTGGCCAGCGCCTTGCCGCTGGCGTCCTGATGAATGGCGACGAGTCCCGGCACACCGCGGCCCGCCTGGAATTCGCTCCGCACCAGGTGGCCCGGCGACTTGGGCGCGATCATCGACACGTCGACGTCCGCCGGCGGCTGGATCTCGTTGAAATGAATATTGAAGCCGTGGGCGAACATCAGCGTCTTGCCCCGACCCAGCGCCGGAGCGATCGACGCATCGTAAACCGTGCGACAGTCCTGGTCCGGGACCAGCATCATGATTGTCGAGGCGGCGCGGGCGGCATCAGCCACGCTCCGGACCTCGAGGCCGGCGGCCTCCGCCTTCCGCCACGACGCGCCGCCGGGCCGGAGCCCGACGATCACCGGTGCCCCGCTCTCCTGCAGGTTGAGCGCGTGCGCATGACCCTGGCTGCCATAGCCGACAATGGCGATGGTGCGGCCGGTCAGACGGGAGGCATCAGCATCCCGGTCGTAGTAGACCCGGACGCCGGCGGTGGGGTTGCTCATCGTGACTCCAGAGACATGAGGTGATTTCCTGCGGTAACGGATCAAGCCGTGACGGCTGAGTGCAAGCGGGACATCGTGGCGGGCGGCCGGGATGATTCCGCAGCCGACTCCGCGGGGCGCATCACGGCGAGGGTGCCGCCGCGGGCGATCTCCAGCACGCCGAAGGGTTCCAGCGCGCGAAGCAGCGACCCGACCAGCGGCGGCGCACCGGTGAGCTCCAGCGTCAACTCATCCGATCGTTCCTCCACCACCAGGGCATCGTACACCGCGATCGTGTCGAACAGTCCCGCGAGCTGCGCCGTCGACACCCGCACCCGGATCAGCGCATGTTCCCGCACCGTGCAGTCGGTCACCGGCTGGACCAGCACCTGGGCGACGCCGATCATCTTGCGCAGCTGATTGGCCATGCGCTCCGTCGTTGCCGCCTCGCCGTCGATCACGCAGGAGAGCCGGTTCATCCCCGGTCGGCCGCTTGGTCCGAGCACCAGGCTGATCACATCGAGGTTGCGCCGCCGGATGATGCCGATCGCGCGGTTCAGCGCGAGCAGGTCTTCCGGCAGCAGTGCCGTGACGACCAGCGAGGGAATCGGCGCGGTCATGCGACGGGCGCGGCCATGGCCGGGGCCGATTCAATCGGCTCGGAGAGCGAGCCGCCTGGCGGAATCATGGGGAAGACGTTGGCTTCCTGCTCGATCATGAACTCGACCAGCGCCGGCCCCGGCTCGCGCAGGGCACGCATCACCGCATCGTCGATCTGCCCAGCCTGCTCTACCCGGTACCCTGCGATGCCGTACGCCTCCGCCAGCTTCACGTAGTCGGGACTCCAGATCGGGGTCGCGGAGTAGCGCCGACCGTGGAAGAACTGCTGCCACTGCCGGACCATGCCGAGGTAGCCGTTGTTGAAGATCGCCATCTTCACCGGAATGCCCTCCTGCACCATCGTGGCGATCTCCTGCATGTTCATCTGGAAACCGCCGTCGCCCGAGATGGCCCACACCGGCTCGCCCGGCCGCGCGAAGTGCACCCCCATCGCCGCCGGCACCGCGAAGCCCATCGTCCCCAGCCCTCCCGACGTGATATGGCTGTTGGGCCGCTGGTAGGGGAAGAGCTTGGCCACCCACATCTGGTGCTGACCGACGTCGGAGACAATCGTGCACCGACCGTCCGTCATGTCGTTGATGCCGGCGAGGATTCGGTCGGGCGACATCTCGCCGCGGAAATGCTCGTGGCGCGCGCTGGCGAACGCCCGAATCTCCTCCCGCCAGACGTCGCAGTCGCCCGAGGCCACGGCCACCGTGAGCCGACGGGCGATCTCCCTCGCGTCCCCGACGATGCCGAGGGCCGCGGGCACGTTCTTCCCGATCTCGGTCGGATCGAGGTCGACGTGAATGATCCTGGCCCGGGGCGCAAAGCCCGCGGTGTTGCCGGTGACCCGGTCATCGAAGCGCAACCCGATGGCCAGGATGACATCGGCGTGCTGAATGGCGCGATTCACATGCACTTCCCCGTGCATACCGGGCATGCCCAGGTGCAGGGGATGAGCTTCGGGAAAGCAGCTGATGCCCAGCAGCGTGGTGACGACGGGAATCCCGGTCTTTTCGGCCAGCGCCCGGACTTCGTCGTAGGCTCCGCTCAGGATCACGCCATGGCCCACCATCAGGAGTGGCCGACGGGCGGAGGCGAGCAGCTGGACCGCGGTCGCGATGCCATCCTCCTGCCGACTCGGTGGTTCGGTAGTCCGTCCCGATCCGGCCCGACCACCGGCAGGAATCGGGTCGCGAACGTCCCATTCGATCTTCTGGTTCTGCACATCCTTCGGCACATCGATCAGCACCGGCCCGGGGCGGCCTTCGGTCGCGATCGCAAACGCCTCGCGGACCTTGTCAGCCAGTTCGGTGACGTCTTCCACCAGCGTGCTGTGCTTGGTGATCGGCAGCGAGATGCCGATGACATCCGTCTCCTGGAACGCCTCGCGGCCGATCATGGCGCGGTTCACCTGCCCGGTGATGGCGACGAGAGGCGAGCTGTCCATCTGTGCGGTCGCGATGCCGGTGATCAGGTTCGTGGCGCCGGGGCCGGAGGTCGCCACGCAGACACCCGGGCGACCCGAGGCGCGGGCGTAGCCGTCCGCCGCGTGCGCCGCCGCCTGCTCATGCCGGACCAGCACATGCCGCAGCGCGGGGAATTCCGGCAGGGCATGGTACAGCGGCATGATGGCTCCACCCGGATAGCCGAACAGCACCTCCACCCCCTGCGCTTCGAGCAGGTGGCAGAGGAGATGGGCCCCGGAGATGGATTCGGTCATGATCGCGCGCCCTCGTCGGTCCTGTCCTCCCGGTGCATCACACGCCCCACATCTGCACGGCGTCGTGGGCCGCCGCCTCGAGACGATCGGCGTGGTACTCCTTGTTCAGCGCATGGACCAGCGCGCGGGCACTCGCCTCGACGATGTCGGTCGACGCGCCCTGCCCGGTGAGCGACTTCCCGCCGATCCGGCACTGCAGGAAGACCTGTCCGACCGAATCCCGACCCGGCGTGACCGAACGAAGCGACAGATTGCTGACTTCCACCGGACGGTCAAGGATTTCGCTGATGGCCGCAAAGGCGGCGGCGATGGGCCCATCGCCGGTGCCGGTGGCCGCCCGGTCCCCGATCCAGGGTCCGGCCATGTGCACCGTGGCGTCCGCCGGAATGCTGCCGCAGGTCACCTTGAGCAGGCGGATCTGGAAGGCCTCCGGTGCATCATGGAAGCTCTCGTGCATGAGCGCGAGCAGGTCCTCATCCAGGATCTCACGCTTGCGGTCGGCCAGCGCAGTGAACTCCTTGTAGAGCTGGGCCAGCTTGTCCTCCGTCAGTTCATAGCCCAGCTCCTTGAAGCGGCGCTCCAGTGCGTGTCGTCCCGAGTGCTTGCCCAGCACCAGCGTCGAGCGCGGGATGCCGACCTCCTCCGGCCGCATGATCTCGTAGGTCAGGACGTTCTGGATCACCCCATGCTGATGAATACCCGCCTCGTGCGCAAAGGCGTTCCGCCCGACAATCGCCTTGTTCGGCTGGGGAAAGCTGCCGGTGAGATACGACAGGAGCTGACTGGTCCGGTAAATCTCCTGCGTGTTGATCCTGGTCTGGAACTGCGCCAGCTGCGGCCGCACCCGGCTGGCCATCACGATCTCCTCCAGCGCCGCATTGCCGGCCCGTTCGCCGATGCCATTGACGGTGCACTCGACCTGGGTAACGCCGGCCTCGATGGCGGCGAGCGAGTTGGCCACCGCCAGTCCAAGATCATCGTGACAATGCGCGCTCCACACCACCCGTTCCGCCCCCGTCACCCGGTTCATCACCAGGCGGAACATGGCGGCGTATTCTTCCGGTAGCGCGTAGCCGACGGTATCGGGCAGGTTGATTGTCGTGGCGCCTTCGGCGATGGCCATCTCCACCATCTGGCAGAGGTAGTCCCGATCAGTCCGGCTGGCGTCCTCAGCGGAAAACTCGACGTCGTCGGTAAAGGCGCGGGCCTGCCGGATGGAGCGGCGGGCCAGGTCGAGCGCTTCCTCCCGCGTCATCCGGAGCTTGTGTTCCAGATGGAGGTCCGAGGTGGAGAGAAAGATGTGGAGCCGGCCCCGTTCGGCCCCGCGAATCGCCTCGCCCGCGAGTTCAATGTCGCGCTGGTGGCAGCGGGCCAGCGCCGCGATGACCGGGCGGCGAACCTCCTGTACCACCTGCTGGACGCTGCGGAAGTCCCCTTCGCTGGCGGAGGGAAACCCGGCCTCCATGACGTCGACCCCGAGGGCGTCGAGCTGCCGGGCAAGGCGCAGCTTCTCCTCCGGCGTCAGCGTGTTGCCCGGGGCCTGTTCCCCATCGCGCAGGGTCGTATCGAAAATCGTGACGGTCCTGAGCATGATCGAACTCCACTTTCGCACACATTGGCACAAACGAAAACCGCGGACCTTCACGGGGTCCGCGGCAGGGGGCTGAAGTTGCGTCTCGGTTAGATCTCGAGCCCGTATGCGCCGCGGTTCCCGTAACCGTCCCCAAGGAGGACGAGTACGAGACTAATAAGGCCGAGGAGGAGCAGCGCAGCGGTCATGTATCTCTGGAGTATCGGCGGTGTCGAGCGACAATTTTATGCATCCAGACGACCCTGCGAGATTACCGGCGGCCTGCGGGAAAGTCAAGAGCCCGGCCGGGACGGCCGGCTGCGGTTGTGGGGCTTGACCAGAAGTCATCCGGCTGTATTTTTATGCATATGCCATCTCGATGCGTACTCGCGCTTATGACCGCCATCGCCCTCCCCCTGGGGAGTAGCCCGGGCTGCTGACGCGCGACATCGTCTGACATGCCCCGGCCCGCTCCCTGGAGGAGCGGGCCTTTTTCTTGTGCCAAGGAGCCATCATGCCAAGCCGCGACACGCCGACGGACCTGCGGTTGCGTCATGCCCGCACCGTTCCCGTTCAGCGCGAGCACGACGCCTGCGGGGTCGGATTCGTGGCTCGCGCCACTGGCGAGCGATCGCATGAAATCGTGCGGATGGCCCTGCAGGCGGTCGGACGGGTCGCGCACCGTGGTGCCGCCTCGACGGATAACTCGGGCGATGGCGCCGGCATCCTGACCCAGATCCCCACCCGGCTCTTCCATCGCGAGGCGTATCGTCTGGGGCTGAAGCTCCAGCCCGGGCAGCCGTTCGCGGTGGGGATGCTCTTCCTCCCGACGGATCACGAGGCCCTGGCCCGCGCTGTAGAACTCGTCGAGGCAATTTTTGCCCAGAACGGTGTGCCCTTCCTCGGCTGGCGGGATGTGCCACACGATCCCAACGCGCTCGGACCGCAGGCCAGCGGCAGCTGCCCGGCCATCCGGCAGGCGTTCGTGGGCCGGCCGGTGACGGCACCCGATGACGACGCGTGGGAGCGCACGCTGTACCTGGCCCGTCGGGATCTCGAGCGCGAGGCCGAGCGGCTCGGTCTCACCCCCATCTTTGTCTGTTCCCTGTCCTGTCGCACGATCGTCTACAAGGCCCTGCTGACCGGCACGCTGCTCCCGAGTTTCTATCCCGATCTCCGTTACCCCGAGTACGAGAGCGCCGTGGCGGTCTTTCATCAGCGGTATTCGACCAACACCCTGCCGAGCTGGGCGCTGGCTCAGCCATTCCGGATGATCGCCCACAACGGCGAGATCAACACGCTCTGGGGCAACCGCAATGCGATGGCAGCGCGCGAGGCCGATCTCACCTCGCCCATCTGGGGCCACGACATCGAACGGGTGAAGCCGGTCATCTGGCCGCGTGGCAGCGATTCGGCCGGCTTTGACAACACGATGGAACTGCTGGTGCGTTCGGGACGGGATCCGCTGCATACGATCATGATGCTCGTTCCGCAGGCCTGGGAGCGCTATCCCGACGTCGAGCCGGCCATCCGTGACTTCTATCGCTTTCACGCCCACCTCACCGAGCCGTGGGACGGACCGGCGGCGCTGGCCTTTTCCGATGGAGTGATCGCCGGTGCCGCCACGGACCGCAACGGGCTGCGCCCCTGCCGGTACAAGGTGACCCGGGATCAGCTGGTCGTCGCCGGCTCCGAAGTCGGCCTGGTGGAACTCGATCCGCGCGACGTCATCGAAAGCGGCCGGCTTGGCCCCTGCGAGTTCATCGCGGTGGATCTGGCCCACGGCACGGTGTTGCGCAACATGGATGTGAAGCGCCGGGTGGCCTCCCGCCAGCCCTACGGACAGTGGTGCCGCAACAACATGCAGGTGCTGGAGGCGGATCCCGCCGCCAACTTCAGCGCCATTCCCGAGGTCGAGCTCCTTCCCCGTCAGGTCGCGTTCGGGTACGGCAATGAGGACGTGCGCTTCGTGCTCGAGTCGATGGGCGGTGCCGGGGCCGATGCCATCTGGAGCATGGGCGACGACACGCCCATCCCCCCGCTCGCCAGCCAACCCATCAGCCTCTACTCGTATTTCCGGCAGCGTTTCGCACAGGTGACCAATCCGCCGATCGACCCGCTGCGCGAATCGGTGGTGATGTCGCTCCGGATTCACATGGGCAAGCACGGCTCATTCCTGATCGAGCACGCGAGTCTCGCGGGAGTGCTGCGCGTGGACCATCCGATTCTCCTCGATGAAGAGATGGCCAGTCTGCGCAACACCCCGGGGTTCTCCTGTGTCACGTTGCCGGTGGTTTTCCCTGCTGCGGCTGGTCCCGACGGGCTGCGCGGCGCGCTTGACCGGCTGTGTGCCGACGCCGAACGAGCCGGCCGCAACGGCGCCCGGCTGCTCGTGCTCAGCGACCGTTCCGCCGACCACGAACGGGTGGCCATCCCGATGCTGCTCGCGGTCGGGGCGGTGCGGCGCCACTTGATGGATATCGGCCTGCGCATGCGCCTCGGTATCGTCGCCGAAACCGGCGACGCGTGGGACATCCATCACTTCGCCGCGCTCATCGGCTATGGCTGCGAAGTGGTCTATCCCTGGCTGGCCCTCCAGTCTGTGAGTGCCCTGTTCGCGCCCGAAGCGGCAACAGAGGATGCCCGGCCGACCCCGCGCAGGAGCCGCTCCGACATCGGCACGGAACGCCCGTCGCCTGCAGCGGCGCGGCAAAACTTCCGCGCGGCGGCCGAGAAGGGTCTCCTCAAGATCATGTCGAAGATGGGGATCTCGGTGCTGCCCTCCTACAATGGCGCGCAGATCTTCGAAGTCCTCGGCCTGGGTCGGGAGGTGATGGAGCGCTGTTTCCGGGGCACGGAATCGCCGTTGGGCGGCATCGGTTTCGAGGAGCTCGCCGAGGACGCGTTGATCCGACACCGATGGGCGTGGGGGGCGGGGAGCCATGGGGGCGAGGCGATGGGAGCGGCGGAGCTCCTCGAACCGCGGAGTCTCCCCGACTATGGGCGCATCCGGTATCGCAAGGACGGCGAGGAGCACGGGTGGGCACCGCCGGTCGTGCTGGCCTTGCAGAAGGCGGTTAGCGGACGGAAGGCGAAGGAGGGCGACACCGGCACAGGGTATGAGCGGTTCAAGGAGTACCTCGCCCGGGTGGACGCCCGGCAACCCTCCAATCCGCGTGAGCTGCTCGGCTTCAAGCGTGGCACGCCGATCCCGCTCGACACGGTGGAGCCCGTCGAGCAGATCATGCGGCGGTTTGTGTCGGCGGCGATGTCACTTGGTGCACTCTCGCCGGAAGCGCACGCGACGGTCTCGATCGCGATGAATCGGATCGGGGCGCGCTCCAACTCCGGTGAAGGCGGGGAGGACCCGTTCAACTACCAGCGGCTGCCCAACGGCGACCGGGTGGACAACCGGATCAAGCAGGTCGCTTCGGGCCGATTCGGGGTCACCGCGGAATACCTGGTGCGCGCGGAGGAGCTGGAGATCAAGATCGTGCAGGGAGCCAAACCCGGCGAAGGGGGCCAGCTTCCCGCCCACAAGGTGACGGAGCTGATCGCGCGGCTGCGGCACGCCGTCCAGGGAATCTCGCTCATCTCCCCGCCGCCGCATCATGACATCTATTCGATCGAGGACCTGGCCCAGCTCATCCTGGACCTCAAGACGATTAATCCGCGGGCTCGGGTGGGCGTCAAGCTGGTGGCGGAGAGCGGTGTGGGAACCGTGGCGGCCGGGGTCGCAAAGGCATACGCCGATTATGTGCTGATCGCCGGGCACAGCGGCGGCACCGGCGCCTCGCCGCTCTCCTCGATCAAGCACGCCGGGAGTCCCTGGGAACTGGGACTCGCGGAGGCGCAGGCAACGCTGGTGGAGAACGGGCTGCGTCAGCGCATCGAGGTGCGGGTGGACGGAGGATTCCGCTCGGGGCGCGACGTTGTCATCGCGGCGCTGCTGGGCGGGGAGTCGTTCGGCTTCGGGACGGCACCGCTGGTGGCGATCGGCTGCGCGATGGCACGGCAGTGCCACCTCAACACCTGTCCCACCGGGATCGCGACCCAGCGGCCGGATCTCCGGGCGAAGTTCACAGGGACTCCGGACCAGGTCGTCACGTACTTCAGCTTCGTCGCCGAACAGGTGCGGGAGATCCTCGCCGAGTTAGGCGCACGCTCGATCGCGGAGATCATCGGCCGGGCCGATCTGCTGGAGCGCCTCGAACGGCCCGAACGGCCCCGGGCCCAGATGCTCGATCTCTCGATGCTGCTCACACCGGCGGTGGGTGTGCCCGGCGCCCCGGTCCGAAGCATGGTCGAGCGGAACGACCGGCCCGGTGTCATCTACCTCGATGACGAGATCCTGGCGGAGGCCCGGGGCTACATCGACCAGGGACTCTTCTTCTCCGGATTCTACGACATCCGGAACCATCACCTGGCTGTGGGTGCGCGCGTAGCCGGCGTCATCGCCGAGCGGCACGGCGATGCCGGACTGCCGGCCGGACACGTGCACCTCCGCTTCCGCGGCTCGGCCGGACAGAGTTTCGGCGCCTTCGCGGTCCGGGGCATGCACCTCGACCTCGAGGGGGAAGCGAACGACTACGTCGGCAAGGGACTCTCCGGCGGTGCGATCAGCATCAGACCCTTCCGGCAGGCGGGCTACGCGCAGGCGACGCACGAGAACACGATCGTGGGCAACACCTGCCTCTACGGCGCCACCGGCGGGCGGCTGTTCGCGGCGGGGCAGGCCGCGAGCCGATTTGCGGTCCGCAACTCCGGGGCGATCGCCGTGGTGGAAGGCGCGGGCAATCACTGCTGCGAGTATATGACCGGCGGGGTCGTGATTGTGCTGGGAACAGTCGGTCGCAATTTCGGCGCGGGGATGTCGAACGGAGCGGCGTATGTCCTCGACGAAACGGGGGCATTCCCCAGCCGGGTGAATCTCGACATGGTCCGGGTGGACGACTGCACCGAGGAGGATGACCAGCTCATCCTCGGCCTGATCCACGAACATCTGGAGCGCACCGGCAGCCTGCGCGCGCGGCGGCTGATCGAAGAATGGGCGGCGTTCCGGCCGTTGTTCCGGAAGGTGGTGCCGAATACCACCCCCACCGCACCGCGGATCCAGTCAGCGCCGACGATTCCCGAGCCCGCACCGGCCCCCGGGCTGCTCGGCACTCCCGTCGGCGTTCACTAGGCCGACTCCGCCCACGCGCCAAACATGTCCCGGCGGATGGCCGGACCGCCTCGCCGGCGCGACCCCTCGTCTCCGTCGTCTTTCCGGTGCTCGGCGGCGATCCTCGCCGTGACTTCCGGCGGTGCTTCGGCGTAGCCGCGAGGATCCTGATGAAAGGTCCCCCGGCCGTGGGTGATCGAGTGCAGCGTAGTCGCGTACTTGTAGATCTCCGATTCCGGCACGATCACCTTGATCCGAGTGAGGCGGCCATCCTGGCCGGTGCTGAGAATTTGGCCGCGTCGGGCGGAGGGATCGCCAATCACGTCACCCATGGTTTCCCCCGGCACCCAGACCGTGACGTCAAGCAGCGGCTCCAACAGCACCGGCTGCGCCTTCGGCGCCACGGTGCGGAACGCCTGTATTCTGGCCATCCTGAAGGACATTTCGTTGGAGTCCACATCGTGGGACGAGCCATCGAAGCACTCCGCCGGGAAATTCGATTCCACCAGCCGTTCGCGGTACTTGGCGTAGGTCGCCTTCACGTCGTCGGGGAGGGGGACGGTGTCGTACTCGCCGGTCTTGGTGCGTGTGCGATAGGTGAGCGTTTCGTCGGTGAGCAGGTTCACGACGCCGTGGAAATCGGCACCGTTGCCAATCGGAAGCTCAACCGGAACCACTTTGGGAGAGAGGTGAGTCCGGACGTCGTGGAAGACCGGCTCGAAGTCCGCCCGTTCGCGGTCCATCTGGCCGACGAAGAGCAGTCTCGGCAGGTGGAGGCGATCACAGATCTCCCAGACCTTTTCGGTGCCGACCTCAACCCCGCCAGTGGCGTTGAGCACCACGACGGCCGCGGCGGCGGAATGGAGCGCGGCCGTGGCCTCGCCGAGGAAGTCGAGGAATCCCGGGGCATCGAGCAGATTGATCTTGGTGTCGGCCCACTCGGCAAAGGCGAGGTCGAGGGAGATGGAGTGCTTCCGTTCGATTTCGTCCGGGGAACAATCGGTGAGCGTGGTGCCTTCCGGGATGGTGCCATGCCGCTTGGTGGAGTCTGCGACAAAGGCGAGGGCGTCAACGAGGGTTGTCTTGCCGGCCGCTCCGTGGCCCACAATTGCCACGTTGCGGATGGCGCTTGAGCCGTAGACCCGCATAGGGCCAACCTCCTTGAAGGGGTTGGGCTATCATGTGGCGGGGTCCCGATGTGTCAAATGCCGGGGCATGAGATCGGGATGAGGCCGAGTTCAGACTGTGAGCCGCCGAGTTTCCCGCCACCGTCGCCACGAACTTCGTCCTGCAGGGCCCGATCCTTCTGGCGACGGGCGTGACACGGACGCGGTCACGGCGCCGGGCCCCGGGACCGACCCGCCCGGGTGCTCGTTAGCCTCTGGCTCCGGCCGCACGATCCAGCGCAGCCCGCACCCGCCGGGCCAGTTCCCCAGGCGTGTAGGGTTTGGACAGGAAATCCGCGTTCGGAGGAATGCCACCTCCAGCGGCGAGATACCGATCGCTGTACCCGGAGGTGAAGAGGACCGGAAGGTCGGGTCGTTCCCGCTGCAGCGCGGCGGCGAGTTCGGTGCCGGAACGCTCCGGCAGCACGATGTCCGTCACCACCAGGTGCAGTTCCTCCAGGTGGGCCCTGCCGAGGGCGAGTCCCGTCGCGCCGTCCGCCGCACTGAGTATCCGGTAGCCCAGCCCGCTCAGGGTCCGCCCTGCCACCGCCAGGATCCGCGCCTCATCCTCGACGAAGAGCAGTGTCTCGCTGCCGCGTGGCATCGTGGCGCTGACCTCGACGCGCTGCAGGTGCTGGGTCGGCAGGGACGATCGCGGGAGGTACACCCGGAAGGTGGTGCCGGCCCCGACCTCGCTGTCGACGTAGATGAAGCCCCCCGCCTGTTTCACCGCGCCGTAGCACATGGCGAGCCCGAGGCCGGTGCCCTGGCCCACACTCTTGGTCGTGAAAAATGGCTCGAAGATCCGGGTCATCACCTCGGGGGACATGCCGGTGCCGGTATCACGGACCACCAGGGTGACATAGGCCCCGCGCCCCAGCTCGGGGGTCTCGGATCGCGGTTGATCGATGACCACATTCTCCGTGCTGATCGTGATCGTCCCGCCGTCGGGCATCGCGTCGCGAGCATTGATCGTGAGATTGACGATTACCTGTTCGAAGAGGCTGGGATCGAGTACCACTGCCCAGACCCGCGGTGCGAGCGCCAGTTCGAGGCGCACCTGGGCGCCCAACAGGCGGCACAACATGGGCTGCAGCCCGAATATCAGCGGATGCAGGTCCACCACCCGCGGTTCCACCCGCTGCTGCCTCGCAAAGGCCAGCAACTGGCGGGTCAGCTCGGCGGCGCGATTGGCGGCCTGGCGGATCTGATCGACGTCCTCGCGCCGGGGGTCCTCCACCTCCAGTGAATCCCGCACGATCTCGGCGTAGGAGAGCACGGCGGTCAGGATGTTGTTGAAGTCATGCGCGATGCCGCCGGCAAGTTGCCCGACCGCTTCGATCCGCTGCGCCTGCCGAAGTTGCGCCTCGAGCGCCCGGCGCTCGGTGACATCCTCCACATGGACGATGCAGCGGATGGCTGCCCCGGTCGGCGCGCGCTGCAGCGAGGCACTGACCTGCCCTACCGCGGTGCGCCCGTCGGGACGGAGGTACGCCTGCTCGAAACGAAAGGTGGACGCGCGATCATCCGCGAGCGCGGCGGCAATGCGCGCTCCAAGTGAAGGGCCGCTGCCCGGGATGCCGATGTTCTCGAGGAGTCCGCCGACGAGACTCTCCGCCGGACGGCCCACCATTTCACAAAACCGCGCGTTCGCCTGCAGGATCCAGCCATCGAGGTCCGCGATCAGCATCCCGATCGGCGCGTCTGCGAACGCGGCGCGGAAACGATCCTCACTCTCCCGCAGGGCGAGTTCCGCCTGCAGCCGTTCCGAAACATCCTGGACGATCGCCACGAGCACCGGGGGATCATCCTGCGGGGACAGCTGGAGGCTGACCTCGACCGGGTACGAGGTGCCGTCCCGCCGCCGATGAGTCGAGGTGAACACCAGCTGGAGTCGTTCGCCACTTCTCAATGGAGCGAGCCGTGACTCCAGTCCCTCGCGGGACAGACCCGGCACAATCTCGAAATAGGTCAGCGCCTCGAAGTCGGCGGCGTCATAACCGAGATTCTCCCGGGCCCCGCGACTGACCTGCAGAAAGTGGAGGGAGCCTGCGTCCAGGACGTAGATCTCGTCACTCGCGTCGTTGAGGATCTGGGCGAGACGGGTGGAGAGGCGCTGCGTCTTCCGTCGCTCCACCACCGCCCGCTCCGCCAGCAACGTCGTCATGGTGTTGAACTGAGTCCCCAGGCGACCCACTTCATCCTGCCGTCCGACGGGCAGGGCCACGCTGTAGTCACCCTGCGCGACGCGGGCCAGGCCGCGATCGACCTCGGCGAGGGGCAGGTAGAGCCGGCGGTAGACCATCGCCAGCATGACAAGGAGGAACAGAGTGCCGAGCGCCAGACCCCACACCAGCACGCGGGCCGCCTCTCCGGCGCGCGTGGCCAGGAGCGAGTCGCGGGCGACGAGGTCGCCGAGCGCCTGCTGTTCAGTGGCGGCAAGGTCGGCCACCATGGAGAGCATCAACCCGTCGGAATCACCGAGGAACTGGCTGGCCGCTTGATAGTCCCGAAGTTCGAGGCTGGCGCGGAGCGCCTCGAGGACCGCGCCGAAGCGGGCTTCCAGGTCCGCCGCCTCAGCGAGTCGCACGCGAATTTCGGGCAGGAGCGGACCGAGCGTGGCCGTGTTGCGGAGCGTGGAGGTACTGTCGAGCTGGCGCTGGACCCGGGCGACCAGCGCTTGCAGGGTGGTGTCGGCGTAACCCGGCTCATGGTGCAGTGCATCCAGCACCAACGGTCGCAGGTGGTCGGTCACGTCGCGCAAGAACACACTGCGAACCCGCATCACGGCAAAGAGACTGCGCACCCGCCCGCTGTACGCCCGATTTTCGAGTGCCGTCGGCCCAACCCGCGCCAGCAGCCAGACTGCCATGCCGCCCGCAAGGAGCATCGCGCCGAGGGCAAAGCTGAGCAGCAGGGCCCGGATCGAGCGGCCTGGTGGGAGAGTGCGCGAACGAGGGAGCGTCACGGCACCAGCAGTGACAGCCGCGTGGTGCGATCGGCGCGAATGAGGGTGAAACTCGTCGTCCGCGCGGCGCCGAAGGCCAGCGCACCGGTCACGCCGTGGTAGGCGGGTCGGCTCCGCCCCAATTCACTCAGCCAGGCGCGGACCGCGTCCGGGACGGGCCCCGCCTCTCGAATGGCCTCAGCCAGAATCATCACGGCGTCGAACCGCATCGCTTCGCCATGGTTCGGCACGCTCCCGAAGCGGGCGGTGTAGCGGGTGACGAATCGTTGCGAGACCGGATCGGCGCGGGCGGGATGCCAGAAGGCGGCGGCGTACACCGAATCGGCGGCCCCGCCGGCCTGGTCAAAGAGGTCGCCGTTCATCAGCGTCCCGTCGCCGGCAAGTATGCGCCGCAAGGCCCCGGACTGGTCGAGTTGCTTCGCGAGGCAGCCGGTGCCCAGGTCGCGAGTGGCGGCGATCACGACATCGGCGATTCCGTGGCGCAGGGAAGCCTGCACCACACCGGCAAAGGCCGCCGTCGGGCCCTGACTAGTGCACCATCCCGGGGTGTCCGGCAACGGCCGCACGTCCAGCACCGGAATTCCCCGGTGCTCAAGATCAGCGAGGATCGCATCGCGTAACCCGGTGCCGTACTCGTCGTTCACATGGAAGATCGTCACGGTCCGGGCGTGGAACCGCTCCGCGGCGACCTGGGCCAGATAGGCGCCCTCGACCGAATCGTTGGGCGCCAGCATGAAGGTCCAGGCACCTACCCGTTGCACCAGGCGGCTGGTGGCGGTCGGGGTAATCACCGGGATCCGCGCGTCATCGTAAATCGGTGCGGCGGCGAGCATCCCCCGGCTGCTCCCTGGTCCGAGGACGGCACTGAGACCATGCAGGGTGGTCACATCCAGCGCGATCCGGACATCTTTCGCCGTGGCTGAGTCCGATCGGAGCTCCGCCACGTGGAATCCCACGCGCTCCGCCATGCCCGAATCCTCACCGATGAGCTCTGCGGCGAGCGGGACGACATTGGTAAACCCCTCCTCTTGCGCGTATCCGATGAGACCGACCTTTGGCGGGGAATGGCAGGTCCACGCGAGCAGTACCGCTCCGAGAATCAGTATTATGACGCCGGCCGGGTGAAGCTTCATCCATCTAAGGTAGGAAGAATGCGTCATCACTGAAGCAGAATCGCCGCGCGGCGGGCCATGGGGGAGGACTCGGTGATTGACGCCGGCCGTCCGACGGCATAACTTGCTGGTCGTATAGCAAGCCAGTGAAGCCCAAATTACACACTCAGGCGTATGAGTCCAGCGGCTGACCAACCGCCCCGGCGCGAGTCCGTGCGTGAGCGCAACGCCCCCCGGACCCGGGAGGCCGTGCTCGACGCGGCGGAACAGCTGTTCGCGGACCGCGGCTACGACGCGACCAGCCTCACTGACGTGGGCGCGGCGGCGGGGGTCTCCCGGGGGACGCCGGGCTACTTCTTCGGTGCCAAGGAGCAGCTCTACCGCGCGGTACTGGAGCGCTGTCTCCAGCGAGTGCGTGCCGCGGTCCGCAGCGGGCGGGAGCGGGCGCTGGCCAGCAAGGAACCGCCGGACGTCGTCCTGGCCGGGGCGGTCGGAGAATACTTTGACTTCATCAGCGCCAATCCGGAGTTTGTCCGCCTGCTCGAGCGCGAGGCGCTCGACGGAGGGCACCAGCTGGCGCAGCTCCCCCCGCATCTTGAAGCGGCACAGGAGGCGCTGGGGGCGATCGTCACCGAACTGGCGCTGGACCCGGCCGACGAAGCCGAGGCGCAGCAGCTCCTGATCAGTATGCTGGCGCTCTCGTGGTTTCATGTCGTACACGGGCCCACAGTACTCCGCGCGCTTGGCGTCGATTCCACCGACCCGGCGTTCCAAGGGGAGCGCCGTCGTCATGTCGTGCAACTGGTGGTGCAGGGGCTTCGCGGCCAGCTCGGCGCGACGGCATCGGGCCCCTCGGACGGACCCTAGGTTTCAGGCAAGCTTCCCCGCAACAGGATCGAATGATCATGACGCATGTGATGACACCGGAGCCCGGCACGGCGGGTCGGCCCGCAACGCCGTTGGCCACCGAAAAAGAAGCGCGCGAAGTCGCCGAGGCCGCCCGGGAAAATGAGTGGGCGGCCCCGAGCTTCGTCCGGCAGCTGTTCGAGGGGAACTTTCAGCTCGGCCTGATCCACCCCTTCCCCGCTCCGGACCCGGTGGAGGTTGAGCGTGCCCGGCCCTTCCTCGAGAAGCTCGAAGCATTCTTGCGCGAAAAAGTTGACAGCGACAAGATCGACCGTGAGGGGAAGATTCCCGCCGACGTGATCCAGGGGTTGCGCGAGCTGGGCGCCTTCGGCATCAAAATTCCCACGGAATACGGCGGACTGGGCCTCTCCCAGCTCATGTACACCCGGGCGATCGGCCTGGTAACGAGTCAGGATGGGAGTCTCACGGCCCTCCTCTCCGCCGCGCAGTCGATCGGGGTGCCCACGCCGCTCAAGCTGTTCGGCACTCCGGAGCAAAAGAAGAAGTATCTGCCCCGCCTTGCGAAGGGGGCCATCTCCGCCTTCGCCCTGACCGAAGCCAACGTCGGTTCCGATCCCGCGGGGCTCTCCACCCACGCCGAGCTCTCGGCCGATGGCACCCACTACATCCTGAATGGCGAGAAGCTGTGGTGCACCAATGGCACCGTCGCCGAGCTGTTCGTGGTGATGGCGCGGACCAGCGGCAAGAAGATCACGGCGTTCATCGTCGAGGCCGACTGGGCCGGCGTCGAGGTGGTGCAGCGGCTCCACTTCATGGGACTCAAGGCCATCGAAAACGGCATCATCCGTTTCACCAATGTGAAGGTGCCGGTCGACAACATCA
Organism: Gemmatimonadales bacterium; assembly: GCA_039934355.1. Taxonomy (GTDB): domain Bacteria; phylum Gemmatimonadota; class Gemmatimonadetes; order Gemmatimonadales; family GWC2-71-9; genus JADJOM01. The sequence continues at coordinate 21,308 of JBDTMI010000017.1, read as the reverse complement.
TCTGGGGCGAGGGCAAGGGCCTCAAGCTCGCCCTGATCACCCTGAATACCGGCCGGCTCACCCTGCCGGCATCCTGTGTGGCCGGCGCCAAGCGCTGCCTCGAGATCGTGCGGCACTGGGCCGCGCACCGGGTGCAGTGGGGACAGGCGGTGGGCAAGCATGACGCCGTCGCCCAGAAGATCGGGCGCATGGTGGCGGAGACCTTCGCCATGGAAGCGGTCAGCGACCTCGCCAGTCTGATGGCCGACGCGGGCGACCGCGACATCCGCCTTGAGGCGGCCATCGCCAAGATGTGGAACACCGAGATCGCCTGGCGGATCATCGATGACACGCTGCAGATCAAGGGAGGTCGCGGCTACGAAACCGCCGACAGCCTGCGCTCCCGCGGTGAGCGCCCCGACCCGGTGGAGCGGATGATGCGCGACTGCCGGATCAACCTGATCTTCGAGGGCTCCTCGGAAATCATGCGCCTGTTCATCGCCCGCGAGGCGGTGGATACGCACCTGCGGGTCGCCGGTGCGCTTATCGATCCCAAGTCGACCGGTTCACAGAAATTCAGCGCGCTGCTCAAGTCCGCCGGCTTCTATGGCCTCTGGTATCCCAAGCTCTGGATCCCGTTCAAGGGCTGGTTCGGCTACGGCGAGTTCGGCCGCCTGACGGGGCACCTGCGATTCGTCGAGCGCTCCAGCCGCAAGCTTGCCCGCACGCTCTTCCACTGCATGGTGCGCTTCGGACCGAAGCTCGAAAAGCGGCAGGCGGTGCTCGGTCGGCTGGTGGAGATCGGCGCGGAGCTGCTGGCCATCTCCGCGGCGTGCAGCCGGGCGCACGCCATGGTGCAGGCGCAGCCGACCCAGACCGGCCCGCGCGAACTGGCCGACGTCTTCAGCCGCCAGGCGCGCCGGCGGGTGGAGCAGAAATTCCGGGATGTCTGGTCCAACGATGACGTGGCCACGTATGCGACCGCGCGTCACGTGCTGGACGATCACTTCCTCTGGCTGGAGACGGGGATGGTGCGGGACGGGAAGTAGGGAGTAGGGCGTCCGAGGTAGGACGTAGAGCGGGGAAAGGAGAAAGGGCAAGCAGACAGCCTCTTGCCTTTCCCTTTTCCCTTTTCCCGTTTCCCGTTCCCCGTTCCCGTTTCCCCTTCCTCTCGCCTAGTCTCGAGCTCGTCTGCCGGCCCCCTCGAGCTGCCGGGCCGTCTTCCCGTCCCGGTTGCGCAGATCCTGGCGCGCCCCAAAACGCTGCAGGAGCTCGATCGTCGCCTTCCCCGCGCCGGAGCGGGCGGCCGCGTGCAGCGCTGCGTCACCCTGCTCCGGATCCACCACATTCGGGTCCGCACCATGGGCCAGCAGCCAGGCGGCTCCCCGGACCAGGCCAAAGCGAAGTTGCTGGACCAGGCATCGGGTCGCTTCCGCGGCCAGCACCGCTGGCGGGACGAGTCGCTCGAATACCGCCAGCGCGCCAACGTGCCTCGCGTCCGACGCATGCCAGATGCCTTCGCCATCCTGTGGATCGGCGCCGGCCCGAAGGAGCAGTTCAACCAGCTCCGGGTTGTCGTGCTGACCGGCGGCAAAATAGAGCGGCGCGAGCGGACTGGTGCCGCAATACAGGAACCGGGCATTGGGGTCGGCACCGGCAGCAAGCAGCGCATGCGCAATTCGCCGCTGCCGTTCCGCCGCGACGACCGACTGGCGGTACATCGCGGAGGCGGCACAGTAGTGCAGCGGCGTCAAGCCGGTGGGTTCGATGGCCCGGGCCGCGGCCGGATTCTCGCCAATGAGCTCGCCTACCCGCGCCCCGGCGAGGGTGGCCGCGGCGTGAAAGATGTCCAACGGCCCGAAGTGCGGCCGGAGCAGCGGGACGAAGCGCGGTTCTTCCGTCGCTGCCAGCTGCAGCGCGGTCAGTCGGGTCACGAGCGCGCGCCGGGCCGGATCGGCGCCGGCGGCGAGGAGAAGGCGCACGACCGCTTCATGCCCCGTGGTTCGGGGCACCGTCTTCTTATGCTCGATGGCCCGGTGTAACGGTCGGTGGCGGAAGGTTGAGTTGCTGAGCACGTTGGGGTTGGCTCCCGCCGCGAGCAGCGCGCGAACTCGCTCCGCATCCCCGGCGTAGGCCGCATCCATTAGCGGCTTCCACATTTTTCTCGGGGCGGGCTGATCGATCGCATCGGATGACGGGGCGTCAAGCGCATCGAGATAGGACACCACCGCCTTGCAGCGCAGGTTGTGTTCCACCTCGATCGCCGTCGCGGCCCACCCCCGTGCGTCGCCGTCGTACTGCCGGTCGCGCAGCGCCCGGTCGGCGCCATGCGCCAGCAGGAGCTTCACCATCCGCAGGTCCCCGTTCCACGCGGCGGAATGCAACACCGTGTGATCTGAGACTCCACCGAGTCGTGCATTGGGGTCGGCGCCCAGTTCGAGGAGCCACCCAGCGAGACCGGCGTGACGAAAGTCGACCGCGCCACGCAGCACCGCGGAATCGCGCAGCGCCGAGGGATCGGTCCGCCCCCTCGCTTCGAGCGAACGGCGGTCGCCCATTCGCGCGTACTCGGCGGCCGAGGCGCGCAGCCCTCGCGCCACCAGGTGTCGCACCAGTGGTGCGCCATCGCGTCCCAGCCGGCTCAGTGCCTCGATGGGCGTGGCCCCCCATCGATCGGCAAGATCGACGGCGACGCCGAGTTCGAGCAGCCGGTCGATGGCCCGGATCGTCCGGCCGAACATCAGGAGAGACCCACCGTTCGGCACCTGCTCCGGCAGGGCGGCGTGCCCGCGTCGCAGGAGACGCAGCGCCGTGCGGTCATCACCCCGGGCCAGCGCTTCCACCAGGCCGACTCGCGCCCCGCGACGCCGGAGGAACCGCGCCACCACAGGGTGTTTGCGGTGGAGCGCGAGCAGAAGCGGGGACCAGTGATCGTACCCGTCATTCGATCCATCGATATCCGCCCCTGCGTCCAGCAGCAGCGTGACCATCTCCAGTCGGCCGGTCTCCACCGCCACGTGAAGCGGCTGGGGCTCGCCACCCCAGAAGGGATGCGGACCACGCGCGTTGACCAGCCGGGGGTCCCGTGCGAGCAGCAGGCGCACTTCGGTCAGCCGACCAGCTCCCACCGCCTGCATCAGTTGCCGGATGACGTCGTTGTGCGATGCGCTGCCTGCCGTGGATGGGAGGCTGGCAAGCGTATCGAGGTGTCCTTTGAGGGCGCGCCAACTGGAAAAACCGTAGCCCCGCGCCAGCACGAGCTGGGCATCGGCGAGACGAGCCTTGGGGTGGGTACGACGGAGGGAGGCGAGGACAGCTTTGGCGCGCTTGCGCAGCCACTCAAGGCTGGGCCGCGCCGGGAGGGGCGTGGTCATCAGAACCTTCCTTCTGGTAAACGCCCGTGGTCCGCGATCGCCGGGCAGAAAGAAGGTCGGAATGTGAATTGCGAAACGAGTGGGTTGAACCCTTTACGCGGACCGTCAGCCGCTCGACCGGCTGACGGTGAACCTAGCCCGAGTGGTGCCGGGACGGAAGTCGAGGCATCCCATCGTCAATCGCAGTTACTGGGCTTCCAAAGGGTCCCGGCCATGGTGTAGTTGGTGCCGGTCTGAAAGTAGGACCACCCGACGACCCAGCCGCAGGTATTGGCGTCGGCGGTCGAACCGCTTTCCGTGGCGCCGATCGGCAGCAGAGTTTCGATCCCTTTGCGGGAGGTCCACGGCTTGAGCATGTTGTTCGGATCAGTCCAGGTGCCGACGACCCGGTAGAGATCGGTGAGGGCGCGGGCCTGCGGGATCCCCAGCGGGCCCCCGACAAACTGCAGCGAATTGTCGAGCCAGTAGATCGTGGCTCCGAACGAGGGGTTCTGCCCCGAGGCATCCCCAACGCTGTTGAGCCCGTAAAGACCGCTCTTCACCGGATCGGCGGTTGAATGCACGTCGATCGTGCCGTCGGGACGCCAGCGGATGCCGTCCCGATGGGCCGTCGGGCCGGGAGAATCGGCAAACCCCACGATGTAGCCCTCGTCGTTGATGCGCATGGCGGTACTGCTGAGGTAGCCCTTCGGGTGGAGGTCGATCATGCCGCCGCTCTTGGTCCACTTGTAGGCATGCCACTGCCCGTTCACTGCGCGTGAGACGCCCACCACGACCGAGGGGCTGTTGACGTCCATCGCCTGGGTGCTTACGCCGCCGAGGTCCGGAAGTTCAATGGGCGCGCTGGTGACGGTGGGCCAGAAGAGCGCACGATAGTTGGCGTTGTTGCCGCCGAACTTCGATCCCACGACGCTACCCTTCTCGCTGACGTTGGCCGCCATGTAGGTGTGGTATGGCGGCGCCGGTGGGAGCAGCACCTTCCTCGTGCCGTTGAGCCAGTAGGCCCCCACACCCTTTACATACCCCACGATCAGACCATTGTCGTTCACCCCCCAGGCATCCTGCAGCGGCAGCTCGATCCTGGTGTAACCTGAGGCGGTGGCCCGCAACGCGGCGACGCTGGCAGGGGCGGAGGGCAGCTCGCTCCCCGGCGCGCAGGCGGCGAGGAGGAGTCCAACGAGCGGAATGCTGAGGAACGATGGGCGCATGGCAAAGCTCCGGAGCAGGAAACACCGCGGGGCCGGGCGCCCGCGGTGAAGGGGGCTGCTCAGGTAATCGGAACCGACGGGGGAAACACGACAGGGTGGGCAGACGAACAGCTCACCGGGCGAGTCCTCCCGCCAGTGAGCCGCTCTCCGGTCCCCGAGCCGCCCTGACTGCCGCGGTGGTTACCTCGTACCCGAGGCACCCGCGGTGCAGGTGTATCCGTAGGCCAGTTGCTGCAGCGACCCGTCGCGCTCCTGGAACAACGCGCTGATCGTGACGCACTTCTCGAGGGGAGCCTCGATGGCGACGGTGCCGCGGAACCGGCCGGCGATGCGGGCCCGAGGATGCTGCGCCTCGAACTCCACCCGGCTGGTGCTGCCCCGCGCGGCAGGATCGACGACCAGCACCAGACGCTCCGCCCCGTCGAAATACAAGGTCGGTGACTGCGAGGTCTCATCCACCCGGATCCTCGGCGTGATCACAACGCCACCGACGGTCCAGCGCGGTGGGGGGGTCAGGCGACGGGGGAGGCGGGCGCTGGCGAGCGCTTCACGCTGGCCCCGCGTCGCGAAAATGCGTTCGACATCCGGCAGCGTGGTCTTGCCGAGAATGAGGCCGACGACCTCGGACGTATTGCGAGGATCACTGAGCGCAAGTCGTTCGACCGGCGACTGGGCCTGGGCCACGATGGGAAGGCAAGCCAAGCCAACAAGAACATGACAGAAGTGGCGCATCTGGTGTGATTTCGCTTGGGTTGACTCCTCTCAGGAGCAACCCGCGTACCCACCCAGCAGCAACATGGCAAGCCATTGTGCTGTAAGGAGATGAGCGCATGCTATCGGACGGAACTCCCCGCTCACGCTCGCGCGGTGCGGCTGGTCTGGTGGCCTGCCCGGGTTCGTGACTCACTTTCTGTCACCTCGAGGGCCAGCAAGGGTCAGCGAACGCATCGGCAGGTCGCTGTTGGCGCCGGCTCAAGTACTCGCTGAATTGCACCTTCAATTCTCTCCGGCCCACCTGTTCGCTCTACAGTGTATGACAGGTCTGCGGCACTTGGCTGGCGAATGTCACATCGAGGTCGCTCGCGACGAAGGCTCGGGCGCAAGGCCGTTGTTCATCGGAATCTCCATCATCACCCCTTCGATTATCTTGCGGGGCCTATTTCGCAGGATCTCCAGACCAGACGAGGACCGCATGGCTGTCGCCGAAGGACGCACCATCCCGTTCGTGGGTCCTGAGCACGTGGATGTCATGGTGCTGGAGACCTTTACCTACGACGGGCCGGATCAGGAGATCCTGACCGAGACCGATGAGTTCAGCGCCGTCTGCCCGTACAGCGGGCTGCCCGACTACGCCACGCTGGCGATCCGCTATGTGCCGAACGCGAAGTGCATCGAGCTCAAGAGTCTCAAGTACTATGTCATCAGCTACCGCAACGTCGGCATCTTTCAGGAGCATGCCACCGCGAAAATGGCCGAGGACCTGGCACGGGTGCTCACCCCCAAGTGGCTGGAAGTGAAGACCGTGTACCGGGTACGTGGCGGATTTCTCACGACCTGCGTGGTACGCCTCCCCGCCACCTGATCGGCCGCGCTAGCTGCGCTCATCCCGGCCCCGGAGCCGCCACGCTTTCGGCAGCGAGAGGTAGTATCCGGTCGCCACGCCGACCAGCGAAATGACGCTCACGACGATCAGGAGAGCGTTGATGGCCGGCCCGCTCGCGATGAACCGCCGCAGCCCGCGAAAGGTGTGCAACCCCATCACGGTCCGGTGCCACTCTCCATCCGGATCGACCCGCGTCACCTGCCCCGTCGTGGCGCTGATGTGCAACACCCCGGCTTCCTTGCCACCCAGCCGTACCCGCCAGACCGGCACGTCGCCCTGGGGATATTCGGCGTCCTTCTTCTCGATCAGTGTGGGCCCGCCGATGGTCGCCATCGGGACCTCCAGCAGCGCCACCTCCCGGGCCATCGCCTCATCGACCACAACACGCGTGCCGTCCCCCGCATCCAGCAACATTGCCCGGCCACGCGCCCCAGTCAGGCGATAGATGATCCGTGCGCCCAGGCGCTCGACGCTCAGCTGTGTGATCGGCGCGATCTCGCTGTCGACGCCGACCGCGGCAAGGACAGCCTGGGCCGGAGACAACGTCGCACGAGTGAAGTCCGGATCGATCCCGCGCCGCTCACCGCCCCGGCCGCCTCCGCCGCCCGTGGCCATGATTCCGGTGACGATCCACATGATCATCACGAGCCCGATGCTGACACCGATCCACTTGTGAATCCGGTAGATCAACCGCACGGCACTGCCTCCTGGTTGTGATGGCGTGGCCACAGGATACTCCGGCGACCCTGAACTCACGATGAAATCATCTCAGGTCGTCGTGGCGGATCCGCCCGCGACCAGCCGCTCCGCCAACTGACGGATTCGATCGGCGTGCGGCACGGCGGCCACCCAGCGCGGGGGCACCGCGCGCTCGCCATCGCGCGCGCCCAGCAGCCCGCCCGCCACCGCCGCGTTGGTGTCGGTGTCACCGCCCGCCTCTGCCAGCCACCGCACGCCGCGCTCCAGCTTCGGCTCGTGGTATGCGAACCAGAGGGCGATCTCGACGCCATGCACCACATATCCGGCCTCGGGGCCGGTAATCGGCAATTCTTCACGTCGCTCGAGCGGCACCCGCCGGATCGCGTCGCACAGCACGGCCGGAGCACCGTTGCTCGTCAGCGCCTCCAGGACATCGCTGATGAAGTCGCGCCGGCCGCGCAGAAAGCAGGCGGTGGCGACGTTGATCGCGACCGCGCCCCAGCCACATCGTTCATCCGGGTGGGTGAGCACCGCGGTGTGATAGCTGCCGCTGACAAGATTCGCCGGGGCGCCGAAGGTCCGGAGCGCGACCGGCAGGCAACGTGACAGCACCCCGTTGCCGGCCTGCCCTCCAGTCGAACCCGGCGGTGAATCATGCTCACGGATGTGCCGGAGCGCCGTCCGCGTCCACAGACCGATGCCCCGGCCATCCTGCTCCGCCCACTCGACCCAGCGCAATGCCAACCGGCGCAGATCCACCTCTGACTGGAGCAGTTCTTCCGCGAGCAGCAGCGTCAGCGCCAGGTCATCATCATATGGCGAGTCGATGGAGTCGGTCCGGATGATATCGGGCAGGCCACCGGGGAACGCGCTGGCGATCGCCTCCGCCGTGTGGAGGAATTCGGTTGGCACGCCGAGTGCGTTGCCGGTGGCGAGACCGAGCAGCGCACCGCGCGCACGGCTGGGGAGATCGGGAGCAGTCATGGGCCACATTGCGGAACGTATCGGGCCGCGCCAGCCAAGCGCCGCCGCTTCGGCAGGGAACACGCAACCACTTGCGGGCTCTAAGGTAACCCCGCCCGGCGAGGCGCCGCGGAGGTCACTACCGCAGTACCAGCTCCCGCGGCGACTTGGTGCGCTGACCTCACGCAGGGGTGGGACAGTCTGGCGTGCCATTCTGTCTCTGCCGCCAAGCCAGATCGCCGCCGTCGTCGTCTTCGCGACGGGAACCATCCTGCTCTGCTCCGGTGCGACGCCGACGGTCGGCTGGCGACTCGAATTGCTGCGCCACACCCTGCCGCTGCCGCTCCTCGAGGCGTCCCACTTTGTCGCGAGCCTCACCGGCCTCGGGCTCCTGCTGCTCGCGCACGGGCTGCACCGGCGGATGAACGCCGCCTGGTGGCTGACGATCATCCTGCTGGCGACCGCGGTGATCACGTCGCTGCTCAAGGGACTCGACATCGAGGAGGCGACGCTCGCCGCTGTCGCTCTCCTGGTCCTGCTGCCGGCCCGCACCCGATTTGATCGCACCAGTTCGCTGCTCGCGGAAAGCTGGACCCCGGGCTGGATCCTCGCCGTGGCCATCGCCCTCGGCGCCTCGATCTGGCTCGGCTTCTTCTCGTATCGTCACGTGGAATACTCGAGCGACCTCTGGTGGCAGTTCGAGTTCGGCGCCGATGCCCCGCGGTTCCTTCGCGCCACCGTGGGCGCGGTCAGCGTGGCCTTGCTGCTGGCCCTCGCCCGCCTCCTGCGTCCCACGCGCCTCCGGCCCGCTCCCCCAACCGACGCCGAGCTGGCCCGGGCCGGGGCGATCATCACCCGGCATTCGCAGCCGGCGGCGAATCTCGCCCTGCTCGGTGATAAGTGCCTCCTGATCAATGACGCCAGCACCGCGTTCCTCATGTATGCCGTGCAGGGCCGGAGCTGGATCGTGCTCGGCGATCCGGTGGGCGACGATCGGGACGTTGCTGCGCTCGCCTGGCAGTTCCGTGCCCTGGTGGACCACCATGGCGGCTGGCCGGTGTTCTATGAGGTCACCCGGCATCGGCTCCCGCTCTATCTCGAGCAGGGCCTCACCCTCGCCAAGCTGGGGGAGGAAGCGCGGGTCGCCCTGCCATCATTCACGCTCGACGGCGGTGCTCGCGCCAATCTGCGCCGCTGGCGCAACGCGGCGGAGAAGGCCGGCTGCACCGTGGAAGTCATCCCACCCGGTGCCGGCGACCCGCTGCTCGATGAACTCCGTGCGATCTCCGATGATTGGCTGGCCACCAAGCAGGTGCGGGAGAAGCGATTCTCCCTCGGCAGCTTTGATACTGCGTACCTGCGCCACTTTCCGATCGCGCTGGTGCGACAGGAAGGCCGGATCGTCGCGTTTGCATCGGTGTGGACGACCGGCACGCGGGAAGAGATGAGCATCGACCTGATGCGCTACCGCTCGGACGCGCCGCCCAACGTGATGACCTACCTCGTCCTCCAGCTCATGCTCTGGGGCCGCACCGAAGGGTATCGTTGGTTCAGTCTGGGCATGACGCCGCTCGCCGGGCTGGAGAACCGCGCGCTCGCGCCGCTGTGGAATCGGGCCGGGGCGCTGGTGTTCCGCAGCGGGGGGCGTTTCTACAACTTCCAGGGCCTGCGGGAATACAAGGAGCGCTTCAGTCCGGTGTGGGAGCCGCGCTACCTCGCCTCACCCGGCGGCCTCCCCCTGCCGTTCATCCTGACCGATATCGCCGCGCTCATCGGGGGGAATCTGAAAGGCGTCTTCACCAAATGATCGCCACCCTCATGCTGACGCTCCTGGCCACCCGCGCGGAGGCGGCCGCCCTGCGCTTTGGCCGATTCGGCGAGATCGCGGTGTACCGCCCCGCCGGGACACCGGCGCGCACGGCGCTCTTCTTTTCGGGCGACGGCGGCTGGAATGCGGGCGTCGTCGACATGGCACACGCCCTCGCGCAGGGGGGCACGCTGGTCCTCGGCGTGGACACTCCCCGGTACCTCAAAGCGGTCGATGCCAGTGCCGGGCCATGCACCTACCTGGCCGGCGACGCGGAGGCGCTGAGCCAGTATGCCCAGAAGGAACTCGGACTGCCGCGGTACCAGCCGCCGCTCCTCGTCGGCTACTCCTCGGGCGCGGGACTGGCCTATGCGACACTGGCGCAGGCGCCGGCGAACACCTTCACCGGGGCGCTGAGCATCGGATTCGATCCTCACCTGCCGACGCGCACCGCGCTGTGCGGACCGAACGGCCTCACCACCGTCGCCACCCGCGATGGCGCGTCGCGCGTGGTCCAGCCTGTCGCCCAGCTTCCCGAGCCGTGGATCATCCTCCATGGCGACATGGACCAGGTGTGGCCGGCCGATTCCGCGGAGGCGTTCGTGCGCCAGGTTCCGGGCGCGACGATCGTGCGCCTGCCGAAAGTCGGACACGGCTTCTCGGTGGAGGGCGCCTGGATCAGGCAGCTCAAGGACGCGGTCACGACGCTCACCCCCGCGGACACGGCGTCACCGCTCCCCTCCGACCTTGGCGACCTGCCGGTGGTCACACTGCCACTGCCCGGCACGCCGCGCGGCTACTTCGCCATTGTGCTTTCGGGCGACGGGGGCTGGGCCGGGATCGATAAACAGATCGGCGAGGAGCTGGTCCGGGCCGGCGTTCCCACCGTGGGCTTCAACTCACTCCAGTACTTCTGGCGAAAGCGCACGCCGGAGGGCGCATCAAGCGATCTCGAGCGATTGATCCGTCACTACCAGCAGGCCTTCGGACGCGAGCACCTGATCCTGGTGGGCTACTCACGGGGCGCCGATGTGCTGCCGCTCATGGCCTCCCGCCTCCCGGCACGCCTCCTCGACCAGATTCGGCTCCTCGCGTTCCTGGGGATCGAGCACGAGACAAACCTGGAATTCCGTCTGGGTGACTGGCTGGGCGCGCAGCACGACGCCGCCTACAAGCTGCTGCCGGAACTGCAGAAGCTGGCCGGCCATCCGATGCTCTGTGTCTACGGTGCCCACGAGGGCGACACCCTCTGCCCCGACCTGCCACCCGGCCTCATGGAGGTCGTCGAGCTTCACGGCGGCCATCATTTCGATGGCGATTTCCCCGGTCTCGCCCGGCTGATCATGTCCCGGGTGCCGTAGCGTCGACGCGGCGCCCGCCCCTCCCACCCCTCCCGTCACTCCGGCTATCTTCTCAAGCCTCTGCACTGTCCGTCCGCATCGAGGAGCGCCGCGTGTCCAAGGATTCGCTGACCGTCGTCGACAACCGTACCGGCAAGACCTACGACCTGCCCGTCACCGAGGGCACGATCAAGGCGATGGACCTGCGCCAGATCAAGGTGGCCGACGATGACTTCGGTCTCATGACCTACGACCCGGCGTACCTGAACACCGCCAGCTGTCGCAGCGCCATCACCTTCATTGATGGCGACAAGGGCATCCTCCGCTACCGCGGGTACCCCATCGAACAACTGGCGGAAAAGGCCAGTTTCCTCGAGGTCGCCTACCTGCTCTTCGAGGGAGAGCTGCCGACCCGGGGACAGCTCGACACGTGGGAGCATGATGTGCGCTACCACACGTATGTGCACACCAACGTCATCAAGTTCCTCGAGGGCTTCCGCTACGATGCCCACCCGATGGGCATGCTGCTGGGTGCGGTTGGCGCGCTGTCGACGTTCTATCCCGACGCAAAGAACATCGAGGACGGAGCGAGCCGGTATCTCCAGCGCATCCGGCTGATGGCCAAGTTCCCCACGATCGCCGCGTTCGCCTTTCGGCATTCCCGCGGACTGCCCTACGTCTTTCCCCGCAACGATCTCAGCTACATCGGCAACTACGTCAACATGACCTTCGAGATCGGTGGCAAGCTCGAGCCGAACCCGGTATTGCAGCGGGCACTCGAGATCCTGCTGATTCTCCACGCCGACCACGAGCAGAATTGCTCCACCAGCGCGGTCCGCAGCGTCGGCTCCTCGCAGGTCGATCCCTTCTCCGCCGTCTCCGCCGGCATCGCCGCGCTCTATGGCCCGCTGCACGGCGGGGCGAATGAAGCGGTGCTGACGATGCTGGATGAGGTTGGCGACAAGAAAGACATTCCCGCGTTCATCGAGCGAGCCAAGAAGGGCGAGGGCCGCCTCATGGGATTTGGTCACCGGGTGTACAAGTCGTACGACCCGCGCGCCAAGCTGATCAAGAAGGTGGCCTACGATGTCTTCGCCGAGACGGGCCTCAATCCCAAGCTGGAGATCGCGCTCGAGCTGGAGCGGATCGCGCTGGAGGATGAGTACTTCATCAAGCGGAAGCTCTACCCCAACGTGGACTTCTACTCCGGCCTGATCTACCAGGCGATGGGCTACCCCACCGATTACTTCACCGTGCTCTTCGCCCTCGGCCGGCTTCCGGGATGGGTCTCGCAATGGGAGGAGATGCTGCAGGACAAGGAGCAGAAGATTTCCCGCCCCCGCCAGATCTACACTGGCTACGACGAGCGGGAGTTCACTCCCATCGCCATGCGCGGATAGGCGCGGCGGTCAGCCCTCGACCCACGCTTCGGGCGACCCACGTGGTCGCCCGTTGCCTTGCCCCGGATGGCCCTGCCCCTAGCCACGACGCGCCCCGCACCTCACCTTGCGCCCATGCTCGACGCCGCCCCCACTTCCGAAGCCGAGCTTGAGGAACGCCTCTCCCGCCCCACGATCGGGCTGCTCCAGTCGTTCGCCGGCCAGAGCGGTGATCTTCTTGTCCTCGGCGCCGGCGGCAAGATGGGCCCCAGCCTCGCGCGCATGGCGCGTCGAGCACTCGATGCCGTGGGTAGTAGTGCCCGTGTCGTCGCCGTCTCCCGCTTCCGCGATCCCGGCGTCGCCCATGGCCTGAGCGCCAGCGGCGTTGACGTGGTGCATGCCGACCTGCTCGACCCCGCCTCACTTGCCGCCCTGCCCGATGCCGCCGGCGTGATTTTCATGGCGGGACAGAAATTCGGCACCTACGGCGCACCGGCCGATACCTGGGCCATGAACGCCATCGTCCCAGTGCGCGTGGCGGAGCGATTCGTTGGGCGAAGGCTGGTCGTTTTTTCCACCGGCAATGTCTATCCACTGACCCCGGCGGCCGGCGGTGGACCGCTGGAGAACGCCACGCCGGGTCCGGTCGGTGAGTACGCCATGAGCTGCCTCGCACGGGAGCGGATCTTCGAGCACGCCGCGCTCGCCCACGGCACCCCCGTGGCGATCGTCCGGCTGAACTATGCCATCGACCTCCGCTATGGCGTCCTGCTCGACACTGCCCGGCGCGTCCTCGCGGGACAGCCGGTGCCCCTCGCCATGGGCTACGTCAACTGCATCTGGCAGGGCGACGCCAATGCGCGCGCGCTGCAATGCCTCGAACTGACCAGCTCGCCCGCGGATGTCCTCAATGTCACCGGCCCGGACACGATTTCGGTGCGCTGGCTGGCGCAGCGATTCGGCGAACTCATGGGGAAAGCGCCCCTGTTTCGCGACGTCGAGGCACCGGACGCGCTGCTCAGCAACGCACGGCGCTCGGTTCAGCTGTTCGGGCCGCCGACGGTGGATCTCGAAACACTGCTGCATTGGACCGCCGACTGGCTCAACCGTGGCGGTCGCGAATTGGGCAAGCCCACCCAGTTCGAGGCGCGCGATGGCCGATTCTAGGCTCCGCACGCACCTCCTCGCCGGGCAGGTCATCCCGGCTCATCCGCTGGCCCTGACCGAACAACGCAAGCTCGACGAGCGACGGCAACGGGCACTGACACGCTACTACCTGGAGGCGGGCGCCGGCGGAATCGCGGTCGGGGTCCACACCACGCAGTTCGCCATCCGCGAGCCACGTCACGGCCTCTACGAACCGGTCCTGGCTCTCGCCGCCGAGACCGTGACAGCGGAGCTCGCCCAGCGCCCGCGCCCGTTCATCCGGGTGGCTGGCGTCATCGGTCGAACGCCGCAGGCCCTCGGGGAATCGGCGCTCGCCGCACGCCTCGGCTACGATGCGGCGCTCCTCTCCCTCGGCGCCTGGCCGGAGGATTCCGACGACGCCATGCTGACGCATTGCCGCGCGGTAGGGGAGATCCTGCCGTTGTTCGGCTTCTACCTTCAACCCGCCGTCGGCGGACGAGTGCTGGGTTACGAATTCTGGCGCCGCTTCGCCGAGGAGCCGGCGGTGGTCGCCATCAAGATTGCTCCGTTCAACCGCTATCAGACCCTGGAGGTCATCCGCGCTGTCGCGGATTCCGGTCGGGACGACATCGCCCTGTATACCGGTAATGACGACGCGATCGTGCTGGACCTGCTGAGTCGAACCGTGGTCGGCCCGCGTGAGTGGCGGCTGTGTGGTGGCCTGCTGGGACAGTGGGCGGTCTGGACCCGTCGTGCGGTCGAGATGTTGGGCAACATTCGGCAACTGGCCCCGGACGCCCCGCTCGCGCCGTCGTGGTTGACACTCTCCGCCGCGCTCACGGACGCGAACGGTGCCCTGTTCGACGCGCGGCATCACTTCCGGGGCTGCATCGCCGGACTGCACGAGGTGCTCCGCCGCCAGGGACTGCTGGCGGGCACATGGTGTCTCGATCCGGCGGAAGGGCTGTCCAGCGGACAGCGGGAGGAGATCGACCGGGTCGTGCAGGCGTACCCGACACTCAGCGACGATGAGTTCGTCGCGGAACATCTGGATCGGTGGCTCCAGCCGTAGCTAGAGTTCCTTCAGATACTTCATCGTCTCCGGTTGATAGCCCAGCCGCTCATAGAATCCCCGGGCGCGGCTGTTCTGGGCCCAGACACTCAATCCGATGTGGCGGAAGCCGCGGTCTCGGGCCCATCCCTCCGCCTCCTCCATGAGCCTCCGTCCCAGTCCCTTCCCTTCAGCCGCCGCCGCGAGAGCCAGGTCCTCGACGTACGCGAACGGCTCATGGGTGAAGTAATCCGTGCGAGTCACCACAAAGAGGAACCCCAAAACGACACCGGCATCGTCGGCGACGAAGATCGCGTCATCTACTGAAGGAGTGTGCAGCCCCGCCAACAGAATCTGGTGGTCCGAAACCGCAATCGCTGCGGCGCTGCGCCAGGCTGGGACCGGGAAGGCGGCCAGCCGTGTGGTGAGACCCAACAGGCCGGCTTGATCTGCAGGAGCAGCGCGGCGAATGAGGAGCATGGCGTCGGCCCACGGGGAAAAGGCGGAACGGTCGGTCAACCTTCCCCAAGCATCGCGCCACAAGGTGCTTGACAGGTAGATATCGCAATGATATCATATCGATACCTACCTCAACCGAGGATACTCCTGTGGTCCGCGAACAAGAGAAAGAAGTGCTTTCTGGCGGCTTCATGCTCGGCCTGCTGCTGATCCTCACGGTATTGACGGCCTTGAACCTGATCAGCGCGGCGTCGCAGGAGAATCCGCTCCGAGCGGTGGCGTCGGTGGTGTTCGGCCTGGCACTGCTGATCATGTGGGTCGGTCTGTTCACGGTGCAGCCAGGGCAGGCGCGTGTGCTGCAGCTCTTCGGCAGCTACCGCGGCACGGTGAAACATCCCGGGCTCCGGTGGGCCAATCCATTCTACAGCAAGAAGGCCATCTCCCTCCGGGTGCGGAACTTCGAGACCACGAAGCTCAAGGTGAACGACCACAACTCCAATCCGATCGAGATCGGGGCGGTGGTGGTCTGGCAGGTGACGGACACCGCGGAAGCGCTGTTCGAGGTCGACAACTTCGAGGATTATGTTCGGGTACAGAGCGAGTCCGCGCTGCGGGGACTGGCCAACCAGTATCCCTATGATGCGCATGGCGACGGGCGCCTCTCCCTTTCGGTCAATACCCAGGATGTCGCCGAGAAGCTCCAGAGCGAGATCCAGGCGCGGCTTTCGAAGGCGGGCGTGAAGGTCATCGAGGCCCGGATCAGCCACCTGGCCTACGCACCGGAGATCGCCACGGTGATGCTGCGTCGCCAGCAAGCCGATGCGGTGATCGCGGCGCGGCAGAAGATCGTCGAGGGGGCCGTGGGCATGGTGGAGATGGCGCTGACGATGCTCTCCCAGCGGCAGATCGTGACCCTTGATGAGGAGCGCAAGGCGGCCATGGTCAGCAACCTCCTCGTCGTGCTCTGCTCCGAACAGGCAACGACGCCGATCGTCAACACCGGAACGCTGTACCAATAGCCGTGGCCGAACGACGCGCCCTGCTGTTACGGATCGACCCGGAGCTCCACGACGCCCTGCAACGCTGGGCGTCGTCGGAGCTTCGCTCGGTCAACGGACAAATCGAATTCGTGTTGCGCCAGGCGCTGCAGGACGCGAAGCGCCTGAAATCCAGGGACGGTGACTGACGCCAGGACTCTCCGATTTCGCCAATACTTGACTAATCAAGCAATGTTTCGTATCATGCTCCCCATGGCAACCCGCCCCAGCCGGCTCCAGCAGGAAATCAAGCAGACCCGCCCCTTCCGGTCGGTCGGGCAGGAAGCCGTGCTGGGCCTGTTCAAGACGGCCGACATGCTCCGCCGCCACTTCGGACAAATCGTCGGCACGGTATGCGAGGCGGATGAGCTCACCCTGCAGCAGTACAACGTGCTGCGGATCCTGCGAGGCGCCGGCGCTGATGGCCTTCCGACGCTGGAGATCGCCACCCGGATGGTGGAGCAGGCCCCCGGCATCACCCGGCTGCTCGATCGGCTGGAGGCGAAGGGGCTCGTCGCGCGGGAGCGCTGCACCGAGGATCGCCGACGCGTCACCTGCCGCATCACCCGCCCGGGCCTGGCGCTGCTCGCCAAGCTCGACGAGCGAATGAACCGGTCGGATGAGATATTCGACACGGAGCTCAGCGCCGCCGAGCTGAAGCGCCTGGTCGGGCTGCTGGACCGGATGAGGAAGGTGCTGGGAACGCTGTGAGGATGAAGGCGCAGTTTTTTTGATTTATTGCATGACTAGCCAATTATTTACTGATGTATCAAACTTTGTGGAGGATGCCATGACCGCGACCGCAACGCTGACCCCGACCAACGCCCAATTGGACAATGAGCTGAACCAGATGGTGCTGGAGGGCAAAATTCTGGAGGCCTTCGACCGCTTTTATGACGAGAAGGTGGTGATGCAGGAGAATGGCGGGACTCCCACCGTGGGCAAGCCGGCCAACCGCGACCGTGAGGTGAAGTTCGTCGACAGCATCGAGCAGTTCCATGGTGCCCAAGTGGTGGGCAGCGGGACCGGCGGTGACCGGAGCTACTCGGAATGGGCCATGGACGTGACGTTCAAGGGCGGGATCCGCGTGAAGCTGGAACAGGTGGCCGCGCGCCAGTGGCGAAACGGCAAGATCGTCCACGAGCGATTCTACTTCAATACCGGCAACGCCTGAACCGGGGGATGATGTCCATGTGGCAGAAACTGATTCGCACCGACGGCGAGATCGCCCCGATGATCGCACGCCTGGTGCTCGGCGTCGTGATCTTCCCTCATGCGGCGCAAAAGGTGTTCGGGTGGTTTGGTGGCCCGGGCTTCAGCGGGACGATGGGGTTCTTCGCCGGCATGGGGATTCCAGCGGCGTTCGGGCTTCTCGCCATCGTGGCTGAATGCCTCGGCAGCCTGGGCTTGATCACCGGGCTGCTGAGCCGGGTCGCGGCCTTCGGCATCAGCTGCATCATGCTGGTCGCCATCGCGACCGTGCATTTCGGCAACGGCTTCTTCATGAACTGGTTCGGCACTCAAAAGGGAGAGGGCTTCGAATACCACCTCCTCGCACTCGGGCTGGCGGCGATCGTCATGGTCCGCGGTGGCGGCGCGCACTCAGTGGATGGGATGCTGAGCGAGAAGCAGTAGCCGCTGGCCAATAGCCGTTAGCCGTCGGCCGTTTTCTGATGGCTGATGGCTGACGGCGACACCTCATCCCGTCCCCGGCAATTCCTCCCCTTCCAGGTAGGTGTATCCCTCGAGCCCGGCGACGTAGTCGGCGATGAACTGGTTCGCGTCCTGGCGCGAGAGATCCTTCGCGTTGGTGACCTTGCGGCGGAAGGTGGAAAGCAGGTCGGTGCCGGTGAACTGCACGTAGTTCAGCACCTCGGTCACCGTATCGCCGTGGACCAGGTGAGTGATATCGTACCCCGCTTCGGTCAGCCGGACATGGACCGCGTTGGTATCGCCGAAGAGATTGTGCAGGTCGCCCAGGATTTCCTGGTAGGCGCCGGTGAGGAAGATGCCCAGGATGTAGGGCTCGTCATCCTTGATGGGGTGGAGTTCGAGCGACGGCTTGCCCTTCCGGCCGCCCACGAACCGATCGATCACGCCATCGGAATCGCAGGTGATGTCCTGGATCGTGCCGCGCCGGGTGGGCTGCTCATCCAGCCGGTGGATCGGCATGATGGGGAAGAGCTGGTCGATGGCCCAGTTGTCCGGCAGCGACTGGAAGACGGAGAAGTTGCAGAAGTACCGGTCGACCAGGGTCGCCTCGATGTCCGCGACAATTTCGGCATGGTCGGCCTTCTCGGGCTCCACCAGGCGGGCGAGCTGATTCATGGTCGCGAGATACAGCTGCTCCACGTTGGCCCGATCGCGCAGGGACAACACACCGCTGGCGAACATCTCCTGAGCCCGCTCCTTCCCGAACGTGGCGTCGTGATGGACCTCCTCGGGGCGCTCGGTGCCGATGGACTCGAGATTCGCCTTCATTTCGGAGAGCAGCGGGTGCGGTTCCGCACCGAGCGCCGGGATCTCCGGCTCGGTCTGTGATTCGACATCGGTGACGTTGACGAGCAGCATCGAGTGGTGCGCGGTGATCGCCCGGCCGGACTCGGAGATGAGGTTCGGCATCGGGACCGCCTCGGAACGGCAGAGCGTCCCGATGGTATAGACCACGTCGTTGGCGTACTCCCGCATCGAGTAGTTCATGCTGGCCGGCCGGGTGGAGCGGGAACCGTCGTAGTCCACTCCCAGCCCGCCACCCACGTCGACGTGGGTCAGCCCAAAACCCATCGTGCGCAGCTCGACATAAAAGCGCCCGATCTCTTCCAGACCCGCCTTGATGAACTTGATGTCGGTGATCTGACTGCCGAGATGGAAGTGCACCAGGCGCAGGGCATCCTTCCGGCCGAGCGTCTCCAGCTTGTCCAGCAGTTTCATCAGCTCCATCGCACTCAGCCCGAACTTGGACTTCTCGCCCCCGCTCTTGGCCCAGCGCCCGGAGCCCTCGGTTGCCAGCTTGATCCGCACCCCCATCGTCGGCGCGACGCCGAGTTCATCGGCCAGCTTGAGGTAGGTGTCGACCTCCGAAAGCTGCTCGACGACCACGAAGACGGTGTGCCCGAGTTTCTGGCCCATCAGCGCCAGCCGCATGTACTCCTCGTCCTTGTACCCGTTGCAGACGATGATAGGGGCGGTACTGTCGCTGATCCCGAGGATGGCCTGCAATTCGGGCTTGCTGCCGCACTCGAGCCCGATACCGTGCGGCGTGCCAAACTCGACAATCTCCTCCACCACGTGCCGCTGCTGGTTCACCTTGATCGGATAGACGGTGGTGTACGCCCCTTCATAGCCGAATTCGGTGATCGCGTTCTGGAACTGGGTGGCCAGGGTCTGGATCCGGGTGCGGAGGATATCGGAAAAGCGGAGCAGGAGCGGGAGGCCCACGCCCTGCGCGTTGAGGTCGAGGGCGAGCTGGTAGAGATCGAGTCCATGCTTGGGGTTGACGTCAGGGTGGACGGTTACCCGCCCCTCAGGGCTGACGCGGAAGAACCCGAGGCCCCAGCCGGGCATGTTGTAGAGCTTCTCGGCGTCCTTGGCGGACCATGGATTGGCGGCGATTGCGGCCTCCGGCAAACGGGAAGCGGGAAATTCTAGTGGCGGGTGGGGTGAGGTGAAAGTGGCGGGGAAACTGACCCCTTGAGTTTTCCGGTCCACCCGACGATACTTCTGGTCAGAGCAGTGACATAGCCCTTACGGGCCCCAGCGCCGATCTGGGTGATGCCTCGGTCAGATACCCCTACGCGTGAGCGAGGGGTGTTTTGTTATACTCCTTCCATGTCCTGGTCATTCCGTCTCATCCGTATCCTGGGGACAGAGGTCAAGATTCACCTGACCTTTGTGCTCCTCCTTGCCGGCCTCTGGATCGTGACCCAGCGGGGGAGCGGTGCCGAGGCCGCGCTCGCCACGACCGGATTCATCCTCGCCCTGTTCCTCTGCATCCTGCTGCATGAGTTCGGGCACATCCTCATGGCGCGGCGGTTCGGCATTCGAACCCCGGACGTCATCCTGCTGCCGATCGGCGGGGTCGCACGGCTGGAGCGCATGCCGGAGGATCCGCGGCAGGAACTGCTGATCGCCCTGGCCGGGCCGGCGGTGACGCTGGTGATCGCCGCACTGCTGGCAGGCTGGATTACCCTGCATGGTCAGCCGATCATGCTCCAGCCCACCGAGACCGAGCCGACGAATTTCCTGCTCGACCTCATGCGGGTCAACGTCGTCCTGCTGGTCTTCAATCTCATCCCCGCGTTTCCGCTCGATGGCGGCCGTGTACTGCGGGCGCTGCTCACGATGCGCATGAGCCATGTAAAGGCCACGCGCATCGCCGCCCGCATCGGTCAGGGCCTCGCCATGCTCCTGGGCATCTATGGACTGATCAACCAGAATCTCGGGATGACGCTGATCGCCCTCTTTGTCTTTTTCGGGGCCGGCTCCGAGGTGACGCAAGTGGCGACGCGCGCCGCCGGCAAGGGCATCCTGGTCGATCAGATGATGATCACCCGCTACACGACCATCCCGCTCTGGGCGACGCTACGGCAGGCGGTGGACCTGCTCCTGGAGGGGGAGCAGCGGGAATTCCCGGTGATCGACACGGCTGGTCTGGTGGCGGGACTGCTGACCCGGGATGGGCTGATCCACGGACTGGCCGCGCGGGGCCCCGAGTCACTGGTCCGGGAGGCGATGTCGGCGAATGTGCCGCTCCTCCCGCTCGGCCTCGATTTTGAATCTGCGCTGGGCCGGCTGCGCGACTCGGGGCTTCCCGCCCTGCCGGTCATGGACGCGGGCGGGCACCTCGTCGGCCTGCTCACGCGCGACAATATCGCCGACCTGATCCTGGTGCGTCAGGCCGTCGCCCCGCGCTGAACCCGACCCCGCACATCGCCGGCTACGCCCTGCGGAGCAGCGGCCGAGTCAGGCAGGTCGGGCCGCCCTCGGCCTTGAGCGAAATCTCGCGGCCGCAGTAGGTCTCGACCCGGCACCCGGCCGCTTCGAGTCGCCCGCGGATCAGGGGATTTCCCTCCAGCACCACACAATGACGCGGGGCCAGTGTGAGCACATTCGAACCGAGCGTCGCGAACTCCGCTTCCGTCACCTCCAGGAAGTGCATCCCGCGGCTGCGAAGCAGCTCCCAGAACGGAACCGGCAGTAACGGGGGATAGACCACCGCGAGATCGTCATCCACCAGGCTGATGAGTGACATGAGATGGAGGCAGGCCTCCGGTCCGGTGAA